>CAYOOD010000021.1:0-90252 GCA_964405435.1 uncultured bacterium | reverse complement strand
CAGCTTTCGGCGCAGCCGGAGCATTTTTGGCTGGCTGCGCTGGTTTCGCGATCGCCTGTTCCTCCGCAAAAACAGGGCGATCGGGATGTGAGGAGTGTTTGGCGGCTAAGTAGAGGGCGGCGGCGACTCCTCCGGCGGCGAGGAGCGCGATCGCCATTAGCACGCCGAGTATAAATTGCAGTATCGCAAATATCGTTCTCAAGGCTACTCAGTCTCACTATAAACTTGACTTGCTATTGCTCGTCCCACTCTGATTGTGCTTGGCTTCAGTCAGGGCCAGAAGTCAGGCCAGTGCGCCGAGCTAAACTGCTCTGTCTGGATGCTAGACGCGCTTTCCCTGCTGCTGCCCAGTCTTGTAAAAACTTGATTTGCTCTTGGGCAGTGCGGGCGAGAGGCACGATCTGGCTGGCTGCCTCTAAAATATCATCAGTGGTAAAGTCTCGGTTCTGACTGAAGCCGATGTGCATCGCTTCAATGAGAGCCTGTTCGATTTCCGCCCCTGAAAAATCAGGCGTTTCGTAAGCCAACCGGTCTAGATCGTAATTCTTCAAATTGTGGGGCCGCAATCGGGATAAATGCACGGCGAAAATGGCGCGGCGTTCTTCCTGGTTGGGCAACCCGACGAAAAAGATTTCGTCAAACCGCCCTTTGCGCAGCATTTCGGCGGGTAGGGACTGGATGTTATTCGCCGTGGCAACCACAAAGACCGGCGAAGTTTTTTCTGCCAGCCAAGTAATAAAAGTGCCGAAAACGCGGCTGCTCGTGCCGGCGTCGCCTTTGCTGTCAAAGCCGGCAAAAGCTTTGTCGATTTCGTCAATCCACAGCACGCAGGGAGCTAATGCTTCTGCCACCTGAATCATTTGTCGGGTGCGGGATTCGGATTCGCCCACCAAGCCGCCGAACAAGCGCCCCACATCCAAGCGCAACAGGGGCAGGTGCCAGTGGTGGGCGATCGCCTTAGCGGTTAAAGACTTGCCGGTGCCTTGAATTCCCACCAGCAGCAAGCCTCTGGGATGGGGCAGCCCGTACTGCCGCGCCCGTTCGGAAAAAGCTCCGCCGCGCCGCAGCAGCCAATCTTTGAGATTGTCCAACCCGCCAATATCAGAAATTTTCTCGCTGGTGGGATAAAAATCTAAAATTTGGGTTTGGCGGATGGTTTGGCGCTTTTCTTCCAGAATCAGCTCTACGTCGTCGGGTTCGAGCTGGCTGTGGGTGGCGATCGCTTTCGCCAAAACCCGCCGAATCCGCTCTGTGGAAAGTCCCTGACACGATTGCACCAATTCATCCAGAAGTCGCCCTTCTACCGTTTGACCGGTCGCCGCTAGCAGCCTTTCCACCTCGGCTTTGATTTCTGCCTTGACGGGCAGGGGAAACTCGACAACCGTGAGCACTTCGCTCAAATCTTCGGGAATCGCCAGCACGGGCGAGATGATAGCGACATTTTTCGGCTGAGATTTGAGAAGTCTAGCCAAATTGCGGAGCTTGCGAGAAACCGAGACATCATCGAGAAAGCGGTGGAAATCTCGCAGGATAAAAATACCGGGTGCCGAAGCTGGCAATTTCTCCAAATATTCCAAGGCTTGCAGGGGATTGCGCCGCCCAAAACCAACGTCGTTGGGGTTGCCCTGGTAGCCATCGACGAAATCCCAGATATAGACTGCTCGATTGCCCTGTCGGTTGGCGCACTCTTGCATCGCCCTTTCGACTCGTTCTTCTTCGCGAGTCGGAATGTATATCAGGGGATAGCGAGCTCTCAGGAGCAGTTCAAATTCTTCGCGGAAGCTCATAGAGTTTGTCAGGTGTCAGCAGTCAGCCGCCCGTTTCAGTGAGGCTTTCAAAGTCAAAAGGGAAAATCGACATTAAGTTTACCATAACTTAATATCGCTTTTCCCTTGATTCTGCTACCTTCTCGAAAAGTCGCCAATTAGATCGGCAGCCTTCCTTTGAGGGCTTCCAGAGCCGCCCAGCGACGATCGCCTGCTATTTCTGGCTCAGACGCTTCTCCTTCCGGCTGAATTCCCTGACAATTGGAATCGCACAACTGCCGATAGGGAATTGCCAGACACATTTGCTCGTACAGCCATTCTCCCGGCTGAAAATAGCCTTGCGGAGAGAGCGTTTCTACTAACTCTTCCAGCGAGGTTTCCCGCTCTAAGGGGCCTAAATCTGGCTGACTGGCGGCTTCGTCTAGCCAGATCAGTTCAGATGGCGTGATTTTAACTCGATAATTGTACTGCTGCAAGCAGCGGTGACAAGTGAGAGTAACAATGGTTTCGGCTTGTGCCGATATTTCTAAATAATTGCCGTTATGTCTTACGGAGATCCAGCCTCTCACGGGAGTGAGGGTTTCCAGATCGGGCAAAAATTCTTCAAATTTAATGACTTCTGTCCGTTCGCGTGCTTTAGTTAGCTGCGGAATGTAAATCGCTTCCATAATTCTCCGCCCTCCTGCCAAGGAAGCTTTCAGCCGTCAGCCGTCAGCCGTCCGCTACTTGGTCGTGACTTGAGTTGACAATACGCAAATAGTTGGCATCGTAACTTGCACCGCTGATGGCTGATAGCTCGATTTTTAGGGCTTTGTCCGGGCGATCGAATCGCTCAGCGCGATCGCAGGCGCACTACCAGACGTCGGTCGGGCTCTTCTCCTCGACTTTCCGTTTTTAATTCAGTCCACTCCTTCAAAATGGTGTGTAGCTGACGCCTTTCTGCCGCCGACAGGTGTTTCATTTCAAATTCTTCACCGGTGGCAATCACCTGCTGTGCAGCATACTCTGCCATTTTGCGGAGTTCTTCAGAGCGACGAGCCCGATACCCCTGCAACTCAATTGTATACGAACACTGCTCGTCTGCTTCTCTCCCGATGTTCAGAATCGTATTGGTGAGGTACTGGAGGGAATCGATAACGCTCCCATCAGTACCGATTAATATTTGAATTTGTTCTGGCGTCAGTTGATTTTCGTCAATTGTCAGCCAGTAGCTATCCTGCTCCTCCTCTCCAATCGGAGAGAGTTCCGCCGTGACAGTTGAGGGGAGCGAAGCGAGGAGCAGCAGTTTTTCCAACCACTGCTGACCTCGCTGCATTTTACTCTCGTGATTCATAAAATACCATCAGGCTTTTTTCTTAGAACGCCCGGGCTCAAAAGGAAGTGACTGTCTTTCTTTTAAAGTCTGTGCTTTTTCTTCAGCGTCCACGAGCTTCTGGAGGTTTTCCGGAAGGGGTTCCCTGGACAATATAAAAGCTTGAGCAGTCTGAAAGATGTTGGCAATCACCATGTACATCAGTACCCCAGCGGGCAGGGGGAAGAATAAAAACATCCCGGAAAAAATCACCGGCGTGAGTTTATTCACGGTGTCTTGCTGGGGATTGGCACTGGATGCTGATTGTCCTTGTCCCGATAGCAACTGGTTGACGTACAAGCTGATGCCAAATACCAGCACCATACCCACAATATCCCAGTGGATGGTTCCGTCTTCATCAACTGCACCAACCCTTCCGAGGGCTTCAATAAAGAGGAATCCTTTATCTGCCGCCAAACCGGGGATAGTTCCTTGAATGGTTACTTCTCCGGGCTGTAAAGCTTGTAGGCTGCCGTCTTCACTGACGATCGCGCGCTCTTCACCTTTGGTGATTTTCCAGTGCGGAATGATTTTGGTTTCGGGATATTCGGAGAGGAGGGAGGTTAGCGGTTTCCCCTCAGTGGTTTGAAATTCAATTTTGGTTTTTTCCCCGACTGTTAGCTGATTTCCTCCAGGCAGCAGAGCTGCGACTGGCGCGTGTATGCCATCCGCCACAAAAATGTTTTGCGGCGGGGTCGAGAAAGCTTGCGGCTGAATCCGCTCGATTTGTTCTTGGGGAAAGATTTGCAGGTTAACCGTGTAATTGACATCTGAAAACGGCGAACCCCGCAAAGTTGCGAACAGCGCAAACAATACCGGCATTTGGATGAGCAAAGGCAGGCAGCCCGAAAGCGGGTTGCCAAATTCTTGATAGACCTTTTGCATCTCCTCGTTCATCTTGGCCGGATTGTCTTTGTATCGCTCTTGCAGCTCTTTAACCCGCTTTTGCATAACCGGCTGAGCCACTCGCATTCGTCGCATGTTGCGAATCGATCCGGCATTGAGCGGATAGAGAGCAAAGCGAATGACTAATGTCAGAGCCACGATGGCTAGACCATAGCTGGGCACGATCCCGTAGAAGAAATCCAGGATCGGCAGCATGACGTTATTGGAGAGAAACCCGACACCAAAGTCCATTCGTTCTATGTCAACCTGTGCGCTCTGAAGTTTTTGAAATATGACGTAGCTTAAATATTAGCCAGCCTGAAGGCCATTTGCCGCGCTTCAGCGCAGCTCGTGGAAAGGGGCTATTCTTTGCCAGCATGTTTGACGCATGGAGCCAGAAGACGACTGGCTCCTGCAAGGGTTTCATGCTGCCTGCGTTTTTTATCCGCCTCAATTACCCGTGCTGCCGAGGGCACCGCTCAGTTTCCTGGCGTTTGGAGACAACTTGTCATTCATATAGGTGTAGACGTCCCGAAACTTGGGAAGGGCTCTGAGTTCGAGACGGCTGCCATCTCTTAAAGTAATGACCATATCTCCCCAAGTGCCGAGCCCTCGGGGAACGGTGACGATTTTGGCAATCTCCGAGTAGATGATATCGCTGCGATCGCGTCCCATCCAACCACCCGTCACCGAAATGCGGCGATTGGTGATCCGGTAGCGCAGCCAAAGCGCCCGCACGATGGCTCCTATAGTCAGGGGCAAGCAGATGACAGTGAAGCCCAGCAGGATGTTTACGATCAGATCGCCGATGTGAGGGCCGCCCTCATAGTAGACTTCCTCTTTAATGCCCATTCAGTACCTCTGCCTGTGCCAACAACTGCTCTAATTCTTGCAGAATTTGACCGTAATTGCACTCTTGCGCTCCTGGTTGGACGACGACAATGAAGTCCCAACCGGGTGACACCCGGGGCAGCAGCTTGCGTATGGCTGCTCGAATCAGGCGTTTTACCCGATTCCGAACCACTGCACGCTTGCTCACTTTCTGGCTGACTGACAGCCCGAAACGAGTGGGGAAGGGGCGTGAAGCCAAGCTCTCCCCTTTCGGCGAATCGCCTGCCACCTGCGCCACCTCACCTCCGGAGGTGCTGGCTTGTGGCTCTGCGGGTGCAGCCCGCAAGCCTCTGAGGGTTATGTGGGCACCCCGGCGGCGGATTCCACTGCGGTATACGGCGTTGAAATCCTGCCGGTGCCTGAGTCGATTCTGGTTTGGCAACACTGTGCAGCTTCTCGGCTCTTCTCCGTCAAGCTACTGCCAAGCGAGCCCGCCCTTTGGCTCTGCGTGCTTTGATGACTCGGCGGCCATTTTTGGTGCGCATGCGGACTCGGAACCCCGATACTCTTTTTCTTTTGCGGTTGGTGCCGCGTAAGGTGCGCTGGGTCATAGAAATTACTCCAAACTTTGCTGTTTAGACTCGATAAAAAAAAGTCGCAAACTCTTATCTTATCACCCAAATGACGGAAGAAATCTTCCCATAGGGGGAGTGTTGCGGTGCCTGCAACCTTCCGCGCTGCGTATCGGCTCAACCGATTTGAGGGGCGCGCGTTTAGATGCTGAATGACAGTGGCCCAGCTTCGGTTAGAGAAGGCGGCTTGAGGCCAAAACAAGCGATCGCGCCCGATCCGGTTGTGCCGCGATCGCTCAACTCACAGCCCCTCTATCACAAAAACGCTGAACAATCAAGAGTCTCGACAAAATTAACTGATCGTCAAAACCCAACTGCCGAGATAGCGCAGGAGCGGGACATCTCCCGGCGTCAGGATGCGACAGTTGAACTGGTACATGCCGCGATTGGTTGGGTTGAAGACGTTGGAGAAGACTAGCTCGATGTCGTTGTTAGCGGAAATAGGCTCTTCTGGATAAATTTCAATCAGGCGGTTTTCTTTGTCCCAGACGACTTCTTGCAGGGCAATTTTCTTGCCTTTGACGCGGACTTTTATTTCGTCCTTGTCAAACTTGCCCTCAAAGTGTTCTGGATAGTCAATCGAAAACTGCGCGATCGCCAGTTGCACTTTTTTGGCTGGAATTCTCAGCCGATAGCGATCCCACACGCCCGCCGCGCCGTAGTCCAACCGAAAGTTAAGCATGTTTTCCCGCTTAGGCCCTCCAAACAGGGTCAACCCGGGCAGCCCTTGGGCTAAGCTGAGAGCAGGCAGTCCGGCGATCAGGCAAGTGCTGATGGCCAGAGCAGACGCGAGACGGCGCGTAGAGGCTACTTTAGGCAACATGGACTCGATACCTCAACACCAAATAGTAAAGGATTCCATCGATAGTTTACTAAACTTCACCTTCCCTGTGAGGATAGGTGGCTGAGATCGCTCTCCCGAGACGCACTGCCGCCGCCTTTGGTTCCGGCCTGTCCCGCGCCGCTTCCTGTTGCTTGCCCTTCCATCCTTCGCCGCCGTTGCCGTTAAGCACAGCGTTGCTGTCTGAACCGACAGGGCTTTCGCTACCCCAACGGGAATGGCGATCCCCTCTTTTCCCCTTACTTTGGTGAAACGCTCCGTTCCTAAAAGACGCTCTTAACTGCTCGGCAATTTTCCCTATCACCGCCAGCAATTATACCTTACTATTTTACTCCCTTTAAATTTTTTATTTTATTTTAACTATTAGAAAAACTTCAGCAGTAAATGGCCAATAAGGCGTTTAAAAAAACGAGTGAAACATAGAGAAGATTCTGCTAAAGTCCATAGCTAACAAGCATTTTAACAGTTGAGCAACTGCCGTAAGGGAGGCTGCTGTCGAGAGTAGGGAGTAAGTAGAAACACGGAAAAACCCGTATTTTTAAACCGACAGTTCTATTAAGAAAAGTTTAAAATCTCCCTGACTCTCTGGGGATCAAAACAAAATAAGATGCGGAATGTCACTCGCGTCCTAGAAGCTAGTCAGAATTGCCTACCCATTCAATTCTTTTAAATTGTCGGTGCTGTAGCAGAAATTTTACGGGCACCCATATTGTGCAGACTGGCTGCTGTGTCACCCCGGCTCCGGTTGGGGAAGCATAAGAGCAGCAGACAGTCTCGCGCCCGGTGGCGAGAAATTTTGGGCGTACCCGCGCGCTGGCTCGTCACGCTTGAAGAGAGAAGAGGATGCAGTAGCTTTGCCAGGTTCTATAGCGATGACAGACCAATCCAGAGAAGAGTAGGAAAGTTTATGAGAATTGCAGTTGTAAAAGAAGTGGAAGTCGGCGAACGCCGCGTCGCTGTGATTCCAGAGGTCGCAAGCCGTCTGGTAAAGCAGGGATTGGAAGTGTGGGTCGAGAGCGGAGCCGGAGAGGGCTCGTTCTTCTCTAATGAAGCTTACGAAGCGGTAGGGGCCAAAATTATCCACGACACGGCAGCCCTGTGGCGGGAAGCCGACGCGATCGCGAAAGTCGCGCCGCCGAAGGAACGAGAAATAGAGATGATGCGAGAAGGCTCCGTGCTGATCGGGTTTTTGAATCCCTTGGGCAGCCCGGAAATAGTGCAACAACTGGCGAACCGGCGGGTAACGGCATTCGCAATGGAGCTGATCCCGCGCACGTCTCGGGCGCAGAGCATGGATGCGCTTTCCTCTCAGGCTGGGGTGGCTGGCTACAAGGCGGTGCTGATTGCTGCGTCGGCGCTGCCGAAGTTCTTCCCGATGCTGACAACAGCGGCGGGCACGATTCGTCCCGCCAAGGTGTTCGTCATCGGGGCTGGGGTGGCTGGGTTGCAGGCGATCGCCACCGCCCGACGCCTCGGTGCAGTCGTGGAAGCCTTCGACATCCGACCGGCAGTTAAAGAAGAAGTACAGAGCCTGGGAGCCAAATTCGTCGAAGTCAACCTGCAAGAAAACACAGTCGGGGCAAACGGCTACGCCAAAGAAATCTCTGACGAGTCGAAACGCCGCACCCAAGAAGCGATCGCCGAACACGTCCGCACCGCCGACGTCGTGATAACCACGGCTCAGGTTCCCGGCAAGAAAGCGCCGCTGATCGTCACCGAAGAAATGGTGGCCCAAATGCAGCCCGGTTCCGTCATTGTGGACTTGGCAGCCGAACAAGGCGGCAACTGCGCCGGCACCGAACCGGGCAAAGACGTCGTGCGCAATGGCGTAACCATTATTGGCCCCATTAACTTGCCCTCCTCCATGCCGGTACACGCCTCTCAGATGTATGCCAAAAACATTTTGACCTTAGTGCAATACCTGGTCAAAGACGGGCAAGTACAAATGAATTTTGACGACGACATCATCGCCGAAACCTGCATCGCGCACGCAGGCGAAATTCGCAATCAGCGCGTGCGGGAAGCGCTGGGGCAAGTGAATCAAAGCGCCATTCACGCCTGAGCTTGAAGGCAAGCGATGCCCGCGTTCGAGTCTGTTAATCAAGAGGAACTTTCATATCTATGGCAGAAGGATTAATTGCCGGTTTGGTGGTATTTGTTCTCGCCTCATTTGTGGGATTTGAAGTCATCAACAAAGTCCCGCCGACACTCCACACCCCCTTAATGTCCGGGTCGAACGCCATTTCCGGGATTGCCGTCCTGGGAGCGATATTGATTTCCGGACAAGGCAATTTGAGCGTCACCGCCATTTTGGGCGTCATCGCGATCGTGCTGGCCACCGTCAACGTTATAGGCGGCTTTCTCGTCACCGATCGCATGTTGCAAATGTTTAAAAAAAAGGAAGCAAAAACCTGATAGTTTGCAGCACTGAGCGAACAGCCAATCCGAGGCTGCATCCGCTTTCTTTCGGGACAGCCAGCCTCCAACCACTTTAACAACCAACAACCAACTACTAACCAGTCACCCCTGATATGAGCGATTTTCTCCCATCAGGCATTCAGCTAAGTTATTTATTAGCTGCATCCTTATTCATACTCGGTTTAAAGCAGCTCAGTTCGCCAGCAACAGCTCGCCAAGGCAACGTCATCGCCGCTGCGGGAATGCTGATTGCCATTGTTGCCACCCTGCTCGAACGGCAGGTGGTGAGTTACCAGCTAATTCTGGTTGGAATTATCGTCGGTTCCATTTTGGGAACCATCATGGCCAAAAAAGTGGCCATGACCGCCATGCCGCAGATGGTCGGTTTGCTCAACGGCTTTGGCGGCGCTGCCTCTGCCCTGGTTGCCGTGGGCGAATTCTGGCGCTACCTCAGCCTCTCGGAATCTCCCGCGCCCGATGCCACGATCGTCATCGTCCTGGGGGTGTTGATTGGCGGAATTACCTTTACCGGCAGCGTCCTAGCGTTCGCCAAACTGCAGGAACTCCTCCCCGGCGCTCCGATTACGTTTCCCCTGCAGCAACCGTTTAACGCTTTCCTGGCGATCGCCCTTCTCGGCGGCAGCGCCTATTTAGTAACCGATCCCGAAAACGTGCCCGTATTCCTGGGGCTCGTGGCGATTTCCAACGTACTCGGCGTGATGTTCGTGCTGCCGATTGGCGGCGGCGACATGCCGGTCGTGATCTCGCTGTTGAACTCCTATTCCGGTTTGGCGGCGAGCGTGACGGGGTTCATCTTGATGAACAACATGCTGATCATCGCCGGGGCTCTGGTGGGCGCATCTGGGATTATCCTCACCCAGATCATGTGCAAGGCGATGAATCGCTCCCTGACAAACGTGCTATTCGGTGCCTTTGGTTCCGGCGGCGGTGCGGTTGCGGGTGGCGGTAGCGCTGCGAAGATTGACAAGACGGTTCGCACCGTCGATCCCGAAGAAGCCGCGATGATGCTGGGCTATGCCCGCTCTGTCGTGATCGTGCCCGGGTACGGCATGGCAGTCGCGCAAGCGCAGCATACCGTGCGGGAATTGGCGGATCAGCTCGATCGCTTGGGAGTTGAGGTCAAATACGCGATTCACCCGGTTGCCGGTCGGATGCCGGGACACATGAACGTATTGCTGGCGGAAGCGAATGTTCCCTATCCGCAGTTGTACGATATGGAGGATATCAATCCGCAGTTTGACGAGACGGATGTGGCGCTGGTGATTGGCGCAAATGACGTAGTAAATCCAGCAGCGCGTCACGATAAGGGCTCTCCGATTTACGGGATGCCGATTTTAGAGGTGGATAAGGCGAAGCACGCGATCGTGATCAAGCGCGGGATGAATGCTGGTTTTGCGGGGATTGAGAACGAGCTGTTTTACAAAGATAAAACGATGATGCTGTTTGGCAGCGCTAAGGATGCGGTTGCCAAGCTGGTGTCTGAAGTGAAGCAATTGTAAAATGGGGAGTAGGTAATAGGTAATTGAATGGGCGCTTGCCAATGGGCGATCGCCCATTTTTTTATTGTCATCGACAGCAGTTTAATTTAGCACAAGCACAAAAAAATAGGACAGGCAACCACCCGCCCTAACCTCTCACCGATCAGCCTCTCAGAACCGATTGCACGGCTTCTTGCAAGGTTTTGCGCCTCTCGGCAATAAAACCGTCGAGATTGTCCTCTTTTAGGGCAGCGTAAGCATCCAGTGAAATGAAGTGACTGTCTAACGTTTCGAGCAATTGAAGCTCATCGCCCCCGTGTTTGTCCAGACACTCCTGTAAAAACTCCGATGGCATTTTGGCTGCTTTAATTTTATTGGTTTCTTTTGAAATCAGCGTCCGACTCAATATAGTCTTTCCATAATCTTCACCGGATTTTTTAACAACCGATTTGGGGAAAAGAGGTTCGTCTTGAAGTTCGCTAGGCTTGACAGGTTGCCCGCTCAGCAAGTCTTTGGCACCTTTACACACGATCAAGCCCATCAGCCCCCGGTATAAAGCCGACTGCTGGGCTTCGTCGAAATCGAGATTCAAGTCTTGGATAGCCAACTGTTGCAGCCATTGAGGTTCAGAACCGCCAGCCAACCAAGCCGCTGCCTCGCGCACGTCTTGATAGGTTTTGGTGTCCACTGCGTTGTCGTAGCGGCTGCTGAAAACGCATCCCCAGTACCAGCGATCTAATTTTTGATAATCCTCGGCTGCGGCTGAATTGGCTTTGAGCTTGTGCAGCAGAACGGCGAGGGGGATCGCCAAAGTCGTGTAGGGAATCCATTTAGGAGCGAATGCACCGTATAGCTGCGTCATGCGATGATTCGCCTCGGTTATCGACTCAACCGCTTGATTCCAGCGTTCGTGGAAAACATCAGGTTCTAGGTCGATCGCGTCGAGCAGAGAACTCTTGCGAATTTCCTTGTCTTGCAAAAGAGCGATCGCGCGCAGCAAGAACTCGGGCTTGACGACCGAGCCTATATCGCTATACTGGCTAACTTTTTTCCATAATTCGCGCAATTTTATATCTTTGCGGTATAGCTGCGCTACGGCTAGATCGAAAATAGAAAGGCTGACACCAGTTCGATTTATACGCTCGAAGATGTTAACAATATCGCTTTTACTCGTTTCGGGTGCAAGCGAGACGACCGGAACCATAAATCGGTCGAGATTTTCATAAATTTCTCGAATTTTATTGCGTTCCTCGTCCTGCCAGACTGAAGGTTTTACATACAGCCATTCATAAAAATTGCTGGAATTGTGCAGGAGGGAAAAGCGCATAGCAATGCGTTCTTCACAAAGTTGCTCGTACTCTTCCGATCGCTTGCCATCTCGGCTGGATATGCCGACGACGGCTTCGTCGAGGTTGCCTCTCAAAGCTTCCTCGAAATTTAAATAGAATCGATAGGGCTTCTTGCCTTTATTTAGAGATATATCGGGCTCGTACAAAGCATAAAATAGTGAAGTGATTCTCTGCTGCCCGTCTAACACTAGCTGCACGGTTCCGTGACCTTTCGATCGCACTTCGGGATTGACTTTCTCCACACCCTCAACGCTCCGAAAGGGAAACATCGGCTCGTTGGCAGACGTCTCCAACATGAGAAATGTACCCGTGAAATATCCATAGAGGAGGGAGGTCAGGAAATCTTCAATGTCCTGTCTTGCCCATACAAATGAGCGCTGAAATTCCGGGACAACTACCTTAGCGCTGTAAACTTCGCGGATCAGCCCCATGAGGTTCACTGGGTTTGCTTTGGGTGCTTCTGGCACGAACGAATCCTCTATCAACACTAAATTTTGAACTTAATAAAATTATAGTATGTCTGCAGACACATTCCGGTCAAACTCTGGCGGGCGGGAACTGCGCCCAGCCTTTCCACCGGATAATCTGGCAGTCTGCGCGCGCAAGAGTCAGGCGGTTGGGCGGTTTCTCGCTCGATTGAGAGGTTAAGAATTGTAACGATCTCGACAAAAACCACGAAGGCGCGAGGTCGAGTGCTTCCGGCGGCACGGGAAAAAGGGCTGTGGCAGCGAGAGGGAAGATTGCGGCAGGAGAGTTCGCGCCCCGACAATCCCCTTCTCGATTACCGTGTTCCTCTAGGCGGCTTTCGCAGGACGATGAGCGTCTCGTAATAATCATCGAGCGATCGCGGGCGGGCATTCCTATTAGACTTGACGAGCTGAATGTCGTGAAGCGCTTCGACTTCAAACCCAACCTGTTGAGCTTCCCTAGCGAGAATTTCAGCAACATTCACCACATATAGCGCCTCGCGGGTAGAAAATTGGTAAAAGGTGCTGTTCTTGCCGCTGACGACTACCGCCATCCCGCCCGCTCTCAACACGCGATACATTTGCGCAAAGCTGGCGCGCATGTCCAGAAAATATCGCGCCGTCGGTTCAGCTTTAATTTGCCGCAATTCATCTTTCTGTAGCCACTCAACTAGGTGGCGCTCCTCATCGCTTAGCGTCGCTAAGTCAATATCGCTTCCGTTCATAGAACCGATAGAATCGTCAACTAAGGCATCTACGCCGTTAGTATCGTGCAATCCCAATGCAATTAAGGAGAGCGCCCGCGCTTTGGCGTAGCTTTCTCGCCCGCTCGATGCCGGCAGGTAGGGCGGCGATGTTATCAAAATATCGAATTCACCGATATGATTCGGCAGGTGTCTGGTGTCGGCAGCGATGACTTGCACTTCAGCAAACTGCAGGTGTATCGTTTGTTGCAGCCATTCGCTCATAGCCGCGACTTTGACGTATTGCTCTAGAGATTTAGAAAAAATATTCAACAAACTATCTTTGGCAAACGTCAAGGAAAACCGTCCTACACCCGTGCCCATAAACCGCATTCGGATTTTGCGGGAGATGGCATCCGACAGCAGCACGCAAAGTAATTTCTGGATTTTCGACTCGGATGCGCGAATGCCCGTTTGAATCAGGCTGATTTCTCGGCTCAATTCCGAGGCGATCGCCTCAGACATTTTGCGATTTTTCATCAGCCAATCTGGAAAAGAAATCTTGGCTTCCTTCTGCTCAGACTTTCCGCTCAATTGAAGGGCGATCGCTTCCCTTATTCGGGCGGATTCTTTTGCCAGCAACTCACTGTCTAGGCTGGCGGCTTCTAGCTTGGCAGTTGCGATCGCCACTGACAGGGGATCGATATCTATCCCGACGCTGGGAATCCCTAAAATCGACGCTTCTAAAAGCGTCGTGCCGCTCCCAGCAAAATTATCAATAACTCTGTGCGTTCCTTCTCCCACTCGTTGCGAACAAATATTTAAGAGAGAACGAGCCATGCGGGGAAAAAACTTGGCTTTGTAATAGTGAATATCGTGGGACAAGTGAGAAGTTGTACACTGCGCTGCTAAGGCGGCATCGGCTAACTTTTTTGCCTTTGGCTCGGCGGTTCTGTCTAGCAGTGCGTTGAGCAGAAGCTGCAAATTTTGCTTTGTTTTAGAAATCCCTTTCGAGCGATTCGTGACGACCTTTGCGAGTTCAATCAGCGCGTAATGCGGAACAGCTTGAATGACGAAGTGATTTTCATCGACATGGTAAGTAATAACAGAAGCCAGCGGAATTGTACTCTCACTTAAAAAAGATTCAACACTCTCCGAGAATTGGGTGACGCAATAGATGCGCTGAATAAAAGAAACGCGGCGAATCAAGTGAGGTAATAGCCCCAGCACTCCGTCGGCAGCATATCCCTGCTTGCCATTCAGGCGCGCGCGCGACTCTAACGCACCAAATCCCGGTAAATTAGAAAGCTGCGGCATGATTTGGAGGACGGCTGTTATGTCATTCAAATCTCGGACGGCATCGGGTAAAAATGATTCAAGCTCCATCCGGGCGAGCAATAAATCGCCTTCCAGCGCTATATTTTGCCGCAATTTAAAAACAAAAAGGGCAGGTTGAAGGTTCATAAGGTTTTATTGATGCAGGCTGAGAGGTTGTGCCGATCGCTGCTTTTCCTTTCCTCTCTCTATCCCTCGAAAGATTTATCGAACATTGTTTGCAAAATTCTTGACTGTTATCGGGGAGAGCTACTTACAATTATACCATTTTTTTGAAGTGAGAGGCTTTGGAGGCGCTCTCGTGCGGGCATTCACCCCTGTAAGCTCGGAAGCCACTCTATTGCTTGTGAGTGGCGGCGGAAGGGCTATAATTTTGGTTTGTCGTATTTCAGTGCTAGCAAGAAAGCTTTTTTAGAGCTATAAAATACAAGCCATACCGTTTAGGTGCTTTCGGGAGCTGTTCGATGAAAAAAATCAGTGCTTGGAAACTATCTATAGCGTTTGCAGCTTCGCTAACGCTTGGGGCAACGAATTTGACAGCGGCTTCTCGTGCAGCCAGCGCAGCCTCATCCCCGAACCAGGATGACAATCAAAGGGTAGTCGCCCAGGCAAATTGCCGCCGGGTGAAGACGAGCGGCACCCCTCTCAACGTGCGATCGAGTCCGAATGGCCCGATTACTGGCACCTTAGCCCAGGGAACGATTGTCACCATTGAAGGAACAGCCAGCAATGGCTGGGTGATGATTTCATCCCCCCAAAAAGGGATGGTGTTTGAACAGTATCTCACCTCCTGTGACGCAACCACCACCACCACTCAGGCAACCCCGACTCAGACACAGCCTGCGACTACCGCCCGGGCAAATTGCCGCCGGGTGATCTCGACGAATGGGCTCAACGTGCGATCGAGTCCGAATGGCCCGATTGTCGGCACCCTCGCCGCTGGCGCTGAAGTGACGGTGGAAGGAGCGGTGAACAATAACTGGGTGATGATTTCAGCGCCTCAAAAAGGCATGGTATTTACCCGATATCTGGGCTCGTGTTCGGAAACGACGACCTCTCAGACAACTCCGACTCAGACACAGCCGGCGACAACCGCCCGGGCAAATTGCCGCCGGGTGAAGACGGCTGGCACCCCTCTCAACGTGCGATCGAGCCCCAATGGCCCCATTACCGGCACGGTCGCCAATGGAGCCGAGGTAACGGTGGAAGGCAATGTTAATAATGCCTGGGTGATGATTTCATCCCCTCAGAAAGGCATGGTATTTACAGCCTATCTCGTCCCGTGTTCGGAAGGAACTGCAACGAATCCAACAGGCACGACTGCGACTGCGACTTCTGGTGAAAATTGTCGCCGTATCTTATCTTCGGAGGCGGTTAGCGTTCAAAAAGAACCTTCTTCCACCAGCGAGTCTGTAGGAACTCTCGTCAATCAGCAGCAGGTAAGCATCGTCAATCGCGGTGCGAATGGCTGGGTGCCGATTTCCGAGCCGGTGAATGGTTATATTCCTGCTAATAAGCTGATTCTCTGTCCGCGATAGAGTTTTTCGGTTTTTTTGAGGTTGAGGTTTGGGAGACAGATCCTCCCGATCCAGATGTTTTAGGCTCAGCCTGGAAACAAGCGGGCGATCGCGCGATCGCCCCTCAATCAGTTTAGTAGAAACGCCCCATTAAACTGAAAATATTTCCCCCGTTCGTAGTAGGGGCTTCAGCCCTTACTACAAAAATCGCCTGCAACAGTGCCCCCTGAAATTGGCTTTCCCATGCAACCGAAAACACCGACAATTCTAGCGCTTGATTTCGATGGCGTCCTCTGCGACGGACTGCTGGAATATTTCCAATCCGCATGGCGCGCCTACTGTCAAATCTGGCAGCCGAGCGACAAAACACCGCCACCCGGTTTAGAACCAATTTTTTACCGCCTGCGCCCCGTCATCGAAACCGGCTGGGAAATGCCCGTGCTGATCCGCGCGCTACTGCTCGGCATTTCCGAAGAAAAAATTTTCCAAAGCTGGCTGAGTATTGCGCCGCAGCTATTAGTTGAAGAAAACCTGCAAGCCAAAGATATCGGAGCGAAACTAGACGGCTTGCGGGATGAGTGGATCGCCACGGATCTCGCTGACTGGCTGAGTTACCACCGCTTTTACCCGGGCGTCACAGCGCGATTGCAGCAAGCGATCGCACTCGCCGTCAAACCGGTGATTGTCACCACCAAAGAAGGGCGCTTCGTCCGCCAGTTGTTGCAGCAGGCGGGAATCGAGCTGCCGGACGGGTATATTTTTGGCAAAGAATTGCAGCGTCCCAAGCACTTTATCCTGCGGGAATTGTTGGAGACACCTGCTGAAACGCCGACAATCTGGTTTGTAGAAGACCGCCTGAAAACCTTGCAAGTCGTGCAACAGCAACCCGACCTTACCAATGTCAGGCTTTTTCTGGCAGACTGGGGATACAATACCTCAGCAGAGCGGGAATCAGCCCAACAAGATCCGCGCATTGAGCTGCTATCGCTTTCCCAATTTGCCGGGGATTTTTCAACATGGCCCTAGAACAATCTCAACTGTGAAAATCCCATGCTCGACCTGACAAAACTCGCCGCGAAAATCCCCGGCATCAGCAAGCACCTGACGCAGGAGGCGGCAGCGTCTAGAGGGCGCTTGGAAGTGGCGCTGAAACTGATGCAGCAAGCTCAAGCGCGCGAGGCGGATTTGCTGGCGCTGCAGCAAACTTGGCGGCATCGCTTGACGTTTACGGCGGCTGAACCGGTAGAAGGATTGAGCGATCGCGCCTCTATTTCCCCTCCGCCCCGCCCGCACACCGTCATCGCCACCGATGGCTCTCAAATAGCCCCCAACCAGCACGAAATCGCCTACTGCTATCTGATTAATGTCGGGCGAGTGGTGCTGCACTACAACCAGAGCCGCCACCCCCTCTTAGACAGCCTGCCAGAAGTGTTCTATCGCCCGGAAGAACTCTACGAATCGCTGCAGTGGGGGATTCGCACGGACGAGTGGATGGGGCTCAGGCGCACCGTGTCGGAGGCAACGGTGTTGGCAGATCTGGCGCGCGCGGTGTGGGCTGGGGAGAGCGCCCCGCCCGTACCGACGATCGCCCTGGTGGACGGTTCGCTGATTTACTGGTTTCTCGAACCGCTGCCCTCGGAAGCGCGCGATCGCATTCTCTGCCCGATTCTCGAAGCCTGGGACAAACTCCAAAACGCCGGCATCCCGATCGTCGGCTATCTCAGCGCCTCCCGCAGCAGCGAATCGATCAACTTCCTGCGCTTCGCCGCCTGTCCCCACGAAACCCCTGACTGCTTTGCCCACTGCCCGCCGACGATGCAACTGGACGCCTCCGGCAAGCCCAAAAAAGCACCCTGTCAGGTTTTCGATCCCCTGCGGGACGTCACCCTCTGGGGATCGCTCTTGCAACCGGGACAGCGCAGCCCCCTCTGGCGCAGTTCGGCCCCGATTCTGGAACTCTACGGCCCCCACGCCATCTATTTTTGCTACGTCCACGTCGGCACGGAAATCGCTCGCATTGAGGTGCCCGGGTGGGTGGCTGAAGACAAAGCCCTGCTGGAAAATGTTCTCAGCATGACGGTGGCTCAGGTACAGAAGGGTTACGGCTATCCGGTGGCGCTGGCTGAGGCGCACAATCAGGCGGTGGTGAAAGGGGGCGATCGCGCCCGCTTCTTTTCTATGCTGGAGCGCGAGATGATCAAAGCAGGGCTGCAGAACGTCGGCACCTCCTACAAAGAAGCCCGCAAACGCGGTAGCATTGCATGAAGGAAGGCATGGGAACGCATTTATGAGCCAAGAAAACCTCGATCGGCCTCATCCTTTCAGTGACGAGGACAGTGACCTAGCACGAGAAATTCAAGAAGGGCGCGAACTCCGCCAGCGCATGTACGAGCAACTCAACGGTTCTCTGAAAGCCCTTTTCAGCCATTGCGAGTGGCGCGTCACCCGCCACGAAAACGCGATGACGGAACTGGTTGTTTGCTGCCCGACGATGGTGATATACAAGCGGCTGTATGAAAAGGTGATTACCATCCAAAAGCGTCTGGAAAGGGCGGTGATCGTCAAGCACACCAAATTCGTTCTCTACTGCCCCAAAGATCCCGAGGCGTGGTACGAGAATGAAATCACTTGCAGCGATTGGATTCTCACGAATAACTATCGGACGATTTGGGATCTGAACTATCCAGAGGATTATTTCTAGCTGGCGGCTCTCGATTTTCCAGCGCTTTGACGCGAGTGAGCCAGACGGGCGCGATCGCCTGTATTTCTCACGAAAGTAAGAAAAGCGCTGGAAAAATCTTACAAAATATACTTTGTTCCAACCTCTCCGCTTGCGAGACTTCGGGAAAGTGAGGCAGAAATTGTCGCTTGGGGGGCGATCGCTCTCACTTTGTATCAAAACCGGAACAGCGGTTTTGGCAGCGGTGAGCACTGCAGCAATAAACACTCAAGTGCGATCGCAGAAGTAGCAGGAGGGGGAAATCGCGCGGCCCGGGTTTGGCCCGCCTTTTCTACAAAACTTAACAAAAATTATCAATTGCCCTGCGGGCGAAACGGCGCGAAAGGCTTTCAGGCAGGCGGCAGCCCGCCCCCGACCCGATAGCGCAAACGCTACAATGAAATCTCTCCCCCCAACTCCTGACGATCCAAAATTCTCACCTTGAGGCGAGGCATGGCTGTTACAGAAAAAGATCCAAAGCAAGAAGCCCTGAAGCGCGTATTAGATCAGATCGAGCGCAGTTTTGGCAAAGGGGCCATCATGCGGCTCGGCGATGCCGCCCGCATGAAGGTAGAAACAATCCCCAGCGGAGCGCTGACACTAGATTTAGCCTTGGGCGGCGGAATGCCCAAGGGACGGGTGATAGAAATATACGGCCCCGAAAGTTCCGGTAAAACGACCTTGGCGCTGCACGCGATCGCCGAAGTGCAAAGAGCCGGTGGAGTCGCCGCCTTCGTCGATGCCGAACACGCCCTCGATCCCACCTATGCCGCCGTGCTGGGCGTCGATATCGAGAACCTGCTGGTTTCCCAACCCGACACCGGGGAAATGGCCCTGGAAATCGTCGATCAGCTCGTCCGCTCCGTCGCCGTCGATATCGTCGTCATTGACTCAGTGGCTGCTCTCGTGCCTCGCGCTGAAATCGAAGGCGATATGGGCGATGCCCACGTCGGCTTGCAAGCTCGCTTGATGAGCCAAGCCCTGCGGAAAATTACCGGCAATATCGGCAAATCCGGGTGTACCGTCATTTTCCTCAACCAGTTGCGGCAAAAAATCGGCGTCACCTACGGCAACCCAGAAACCACCACTGGCGGGAATGCCCTGAAGTTCTACGCCTCCGTGCGCTTGGACATTCGCCGCAAAGAAACCTTGAAGAAAGGCACCGAAGAAGTCGGCATCCGCGCCAAAGTCAAAGTCGCCAAGAATAAAGTCGCCCCTCCCTTCCGGGTTGCCGAATTTGACATCATGTTTGGCAAAGGCATCTCCCGCCTCGGCTGTCTGATGGACATCGCCCTAGAAACCGACGTGATCGGTCGCAAGGGCACCTGGTTCAACTACAAGGGCGACAATATCGGGCAGGGGCGCGACAACGCCGTCCGGTATTTGGAAGAAAATCCCAAAGTCGCTGAGGAGATAGAGAAGCAAGTCCGTCAAAAACTGGATGGAGGAGCTGTCGTGTCTGCCACCTCGGTGACGCAGATCGACTCTGAAGACGAAGAAGAAGCTTTTGAAGAAGTTGAGTAACTAAAACTCTGCGGTACAACGCTTTAGGTTAGAAGGGGGACGGCCAGGGCAAACGCATCTTGTCAATAAGCGGGGGTTTTAGCACAATAACTCGGCTTTATTGTTCCTTATTGAGAATCGCAAGTCTATATATAGTGTTTTTCACTCGTGCAAGGCACTATATGTAGAAATTTTAAAATTAGATGCGTTTGCCCTGGGGGGACGGCGCTGCCGTCCCCCTTTTTCGATCGCTGGCTTGAAACTCGCGCTTGGAATTGTCTGAAGAACCCGGTTTCTCGATTTGGTTTTGCTCTTTATAACTCCACCTGTATCGTTTGCCCGTCCGCTTTACCCCAGGCTTCAAACTGTCCAGTCTTCGATTGCCAACCCTGCCACTTTCCCGAAATCTCGCTGATTGCGGGTTAACAGAATCAATCCACGGGACAGTGCAATTGCCGCGATCCTTGCATCCATCTTTGCCAGTTGAAGCTGTTGTGACTGTAGTCGCTCAAATGTTGTAGCTGCACCTGCATCGAATGAGACGAGAGGCAACACCTTAAAGTCATTAACGAGTCGTGCCATCATCTCATATCCTTTCACTACATCATTCAGATTACGAGCGCGATTAATATAGGCATGACAGCCAAGCATTTGTTCGTGAAAGCTGATAATTGATACAGCAAAATCTGATGGCGAGTAGTGAGCCATCCGTGTCGAAAGGTTGCTGTAATCGTTCCCCGTCTGACGCTGGAGAATGCTCAGATGGTCTGTATCTAATAAATATTTCACAGCTCGTCTGGCGCTTCTAATACAGACTCATCCCCTTGCCGAAGCGCTCGTCCGTAAGCCAGGACATCCTCAAAGGCAGGTTCATCTTTGAAAGACCCTGTAATTTGTTCCAGCCAGTTTTTCGGGTTAGGATGGGCAAGTTGTTTCTGCAAGTCTGCGATCGCTGCCTCTACTGCCGCCATCCGTTCTTCTAAAGATGTGTTGGTTTCCACTGGATTGCCTCCTCATTATAAATTATTTGTGTCCGAAGTATAGTCCCTCGCCTCTTGCGCGAATGCCTCTAATTTACCATCGGCAATGTCTTGCTCTAGCTGTTCGTCCCAGCGTTCGTAATCCAGGTCGAAAAACCAGCGTTTGAGCTGCTCAAACTCATGGTGTGGAAGTGAGAGAATGGCTTCTTCAATTTGTTCTAGGTTTGACATATACCGTTTTCCTTCTCTGCTCTTGATGAAATTATAGCTGGGCTGGACAATCGCAAAGCAGATGACTCAGAAACCGGGTTTCTTCATCCAATTAAAAACAGCCTGGAAATATTCCACCTAGAACAGTTGATTAACGGATGAGTCGGGTGATTCTACCTTGAAGGCGGCAGACAGCTAGAGCCCGTGGAGCGCTCTGATAAGGCGATTCGCTATCGCGATAGCTAGCGCTTCACGCGAATCGCCTCCTCGCCCGCCCGATTTGGCCCTTGCATGGCCATCGAATCGGGGTTGCCCAGACCAGAGATCGCGATCGGATGCTGCGAAAGATTCCCGATCGCGATCGCATGAATTAACAAAAATAACAGGCTCCTTTCACAGCAGACAGACGCCACCGCTTGCGCGATCGCCTACCCTGGTGAGGGCAGCCCCCATTCAGAGAAGGCGTTTCTACAACCCGCGCAGATCATTTGCCCTTTCTCCTCTGTCCTCTGTGTACTTTGCGTCCTCTGCGGTTTAATAACAATCAAACCCTCCGCAGCTCTGTCTATCGCCTTTTCAGTTAAGCCTATTTTAAATATAAAAATATTTAATTTACTGACTCGAAAAAGAGTAATAGCTGTATTTGGGTTCGCTATGGAGAACTTTTCCATCAATCCGAGCCGACTCTTGAATTAAATAATAACTGTGACAGTTTACAAACAGTCTACTCTCAAAGGGCGATCGCACTGCGATACGCTAACGGCTCTGGAAGTGACTGTACGAGTGGCATTCGCTCTATCGAGCATTCGCTCTATATCGTCCGAAATCCGGAAAATTTTTAGTTGAGATGGGAACTCCATAAAGTCACGACAAGTCATTCTAGCGGTTTTACAGGGCAGTAATTTATAAAAAATATTCGGAACTTTCCGAATTAGCAAAGCGACTCTGTAAGTAAGAAATAGGAAGCGAACAATCCCTACGTTGAAGGAGAGCAATATGAAAGCTTATCTGAAATCGGCTGTTACTATTTCTGCTTTATCTGCACTCGCGATCGCCCCAATTTTCATGCCGAATTCTGCCGCTGCTGTCGAACCAACTGGCATGACTGGACACTATATCGGAGCGGGCGTTTCAGCAGGCGTCACCAATGGCGGACAAGATGGCGATGCTGCTACTTTGGGCGGAAATATCCAAGGTCGCTATCAAATTTCTAATGCACCGGTTTCTCTGCGAGGTGCCGTACTTTTCAGCAATGAAACCAGCGCTATCATGCCGATGATTTCCTATGACTTGCCAGTCACCAACAACGCCAACCTCTACTTAGGCGCGGGCTACTCCTTCGTAGAACGCGACGGCAAACCCACTCCCCTCGGCAATAAAGATGCCGTCGTGCTAACCGCTGGCGTAGAAACCAACCTCACCAAAAAGATCGTGGTTTATACGGATGCGAAATGGGGCATTAATGCTTACCAAGACAGTCCCGCCTCGGCTCTCAGCTTCCAGATGGGTGCCGGCTATCGCTTCTAGAGAGCTTGCCCGGGGCTGCGAATCGCGACTAAAGCGGGGTGGCAGTAATCTTGACATTATTTGACTGATGCTCTAAAAGAGCTGAGCCGCTAGAGCACCGCAGTTGCGGGGAACCCGTTTTCTATAGGAAAGCGGGTTTCTCTGCTTTTGTTGAAGCGAAATAGCATTGAATCTTCACTCCGGTCAGAATAGGCTCTCGGCACCGCCAATTTTCTCCCCTGAACCCCCTCCACTCTCCCCCTCCGCAGAGTTCGCAATCCTATAGTGAAATTTCTCTTTGTACGGGGTGGACATTGACCTGATATCTCCTGTACAGTAGAAAATGCCCACCTGACTTGCAACAGCCGGGAGGTACAACCTGTCTCAGCTTTACCGCACTATCTTTAAATTTAATTAAATTTTACGAATTATTAAAAATAAGGTAGTAAGCACTCGCGCGCGGTTAGGGTTGAGGGATTCACAGGGAAGCAGAGTGGCTGGGCAAGTTTATTGGGGAGGGAGAAGGCCATGATAAGATCGAAGGATAGAACTTAATTCCGACTGGATTATCGGGAATAATACGCCCGCTTAATGGTGAGAAATGCTTGAGTATCGCCCTCGTTTTGCTTGAATCGGTTCAATTCGGGCGCGAAGCACTTTTCGCCGGGGCAGCCTTCCCCCCGGCAGCCTTGCGCCAAGCTGCTTTCGTCTCGGTCGAGCGATTCGCCTTACGGCGATCGCTGCGCTTCACGCGCAGCGAACAGGACGCCGAGTTTAACCGGGCAGTCTTTTTTCAATTCGTACAGCAGTTAAAATGGTTAACGTTACAAATTCCACTCCCACCGAACGCAAGCTTTCTAAAGTAGAAGCTCTCAAGGAAAAAAGCAATTATCTGCGCGAACCGGTGGCAACTGAGTTGCAGCAAGACACGACGCACTTCACGGAAGATGGCATTCAGATTCTGAAATTTCACGGCTCTTACCAGCAAGACAACCGCGACAATCGGGTGAAGGGGCAGGAAAAAGATTACCAGTTCATGCTGCGCACTCGCAGCCCTGGGGGGGTGATTCCGCCGCAGCTCTATCTGACGATCGACCGCCTCTCTGACGAGATGGGCAATCACACCATCCGGGCGACGACGCGCCAAGGGTTTCAACTGCACGGCATCCTCAAGAAAAATCTGAAACAGGCGATCGCCTCCATCATTAAAAATATGGGCTCGACCCTAGGAGCCTGCGGCGACCTCAACCGCAACGTGATGGCCCCGCCCGCTCCGTATACGAATCGCCCAGAGTACGGCTATGCCTGGGAGTACGCCAACAATATCGCCGACTTGCTCACGCCCCAAACGGGTGCTTATTACGAGATTTGGCTCGACGGGGAAAAGGCGATCACTGGCGAAGAAAATCCCGAAGTCGTGGCAGCGCGATCGCGCAATGGCCACGGCACGAATTTTTCCGATCTCGAAGAGCCGCTCTACGGCAAGCACTACATGCCCCGGAAATTCAAAATCGCCGTCACCGTACCGGGGGACAATTCCATTGACTTGTTCTCGCAGGATGTCAGCTTAGTCGTCATCACCGACGGCAGCGGCAACCTGGAAGGATTTAACGTCTACGCCGGGGGTGGATTGGGGCGCACGCGCGGCAAAGAAGAAACATTCGCCCGTCTGGCAGACCCGATCGGCTATGTGGCCAAAGAAGACGTTTACGACTTGATGAAGGCGATTCTAGCCACGCAGCGAGATTTCGGCGATCGCGGCGATCGGCGGCACGCCCGCATGAAGTACCTCCTCGAAGAATGGGGGGTCGAAAAATTCCGCGAAAAGGTCGAGTCCTACTTCGGCAAGCCGATTCAACCCCTCAAAGCGCTGCCGGATTGGAAATACGAAGATTTCCTGGGATGGCACGAGATGGGCAACGGCAAGCTGTTCCTGGGAATCTCCATCCACAATGGCCGCATTAAGGATGAAGGCAGCTTCCGCTTGAAAACGGCGCTGCGGCAAATCGTGGAGAAATTTAACCTCCCCATGCGGGTTTCGCCGCATCAAAACGTCATTCTCTGCGAGATTGAGCCAGCCGCCAAGGCGGAAATTCAGCAAATCCTCGCCCAGTCGGGCATCAAAAGCGAAAAAGACATCGATCCCTTAGAACGGTATTCGATGGCTTGTCCGGCTCTGCCCACCTGCGGTTTGGCCACAACTGAATCAGAAAGGGCCATCCCTGGTATACTGGATCGGGTTAGAGCATTGTTGGACAAGCTGAGTCTGAAGGATGAGTATTTTGTAATCCGCATGACCGGCTGCCCCAATGGTTGCGCTCGTCCATATATGGCAGAATTAGGGTTTGTCGGCAGTGGCCCTGACACTTACGAGGTGTGGCTGGGAGGGTCCCCCAACCAGACGCGGCTGGCAAAACTCTATTTGGAAAAGCTATCCATTCACAATTTGGAAGCTTTTCTCGAGCCGATTTTTGTTGACTTCAAGATGCATCGGCTTCCCGATGAGAGTTTTGGAGATTTTTGCGATCGCGTCGGCTTTGAAGCGATGCGACAGTTTACCACTACTTATTTAGCTGATTCCACGATGACGACCGAAACTAACGAAACCGAAGTGACTTCCGCTGCTACTGCTACAACCGCAACCGAGCCAGAAGCTCCCGCAGCGGTTGCGACTGAGGCAGAGGCTCCTGCAGCTCCTGCTGAGGCGGCAGCCGAAAACGGCCAAGCCCCCGAATCGGCGGAGGAAGCGGCCCTTAATGCCAACAAAATCCGGCACCGGGTCAGCCTTCGCCATGAAGTGTACATCCAACTGAAAGCCGAGGCTGAGCGTCAAGGCAAACCGCTCGTCCAACTGGCCACAGAGGTAATCGAGGCTTACTTGAAAACGCTGACGAAGGAAGAAGCCTAACAGTCAAGGGATACGGGAACGGGGCAGCGGGAAAACACGACATCCAAAAGCTTTCTTTTGGGCTTTCCCGTTTAACCTCACCCTTGAAAGTGCTTCCTCAACTGCTCGTGACTAGCTGCAACCCACTACCTTGGCTCAACTGCAACGACTGGCGATCGCCCCCTCCCAACTCCGAGAGCGGCAAATTATCCTGACCGACGAACAACAGCACTACTTGTTTCGGGTACTGCGGTTGCGGGCGGGCGATCGCTTCATTGCGATGGACGCACGGGGGCAGTGGTGGCTCGCTCAGCTAGAAGCCGGGACGTCTTCGGCTCAAATTACAGAGCCGATTGACGCTAAAACTGAGTTGCCTGTAGAAGTGACCCTGATAGTGGCCCTGCCCAAGGGCTCTGGATTCGATGAGGTGGTGCGCCAAACGACTGAGCTGGGAGCGGCGACGATCGTGCCCGCGATCGCCGCGCGCACCCTCCTCAACCCCAGCCCTCAAAAACTCGATCGCTGGCGGCGCATCGCCGCTGAAGCTGCCGAGCAATCCGAGCGCCAGCTCGTCCCGGCCATTTTAGAGCCGGTTGCCTTTCCCGCCATTTTGTCCCCTGTCTCTTTGGCGGCGTCGCCCGAACCCGATATGAAATTTATCTGCGTTGCTCGTGGCGACTCAAAGCACTTACTCACCTGTTTGCAAGAGAAAAAACTCGCAACCCGTGAAAGCAAAAACATTAAAATTGTCACCGCCACCGGGCCGGAAGGAGGGTGGACGCCTGCAGAAGTCGAACAGGCGATCGCCGCAGGGTTCCAACCCGTTTCTCTGGGGCGTCGCATTCTCAGAGCCGTCACCGCTCCCGTAGTGGCCATGTCCTTCATCGCAGCCGCCTGGGAATCAAACCATCTGAAATTCTAGATTCTAGATTTTAGATTTAAAAAATAAGACTTTTATATTTAAGCGACGAGATTTTAGATTTTATACTTATAAAAATACCGCTTTGAGAAATTCGCAGCCACCTCAACTCAAACAGGGTAGCAGCCCGAGCTTGGTCAACAGAGAATTGAGCAGTCAAAATAAAAAAAGCTCTTTGTAAAGTTTCATTTTGACTTTTTAATTTTTTAGCCAAATCAGGCCCACCCCCATGAGCGACATCGAACGAGTGGCCGCAGCCTTTGAGCAAAAAGACTACCGAACGGCATCCGAACTGCTCAAACAACTCTACAAAACTTCGCCGCAAAATCCCTGGGTGCAATTGTACGTCGGACGCTTGCAGGAAGTGAGCGGCAAAGTGGAGGCGGCAGAAAAAATTTACCGGCAATTGCTGCGAGGGACAACCGTGCCAAAAGTGCTAGCCCAAGCGCGTCAAGGATTGCAGCGCCTCGAAGAAAAGGAAAAAGAACAGCGTCAGGAAGCGATCGCGATCGCCAAAGCCGATCCCCGCAATGCCGAACCGGGCATCTTAGTCCTAGAACCCCTCAGTGCTGAAGCCAAACCCCAAGCCGCCAAAAACTTTGCCCGCATAATGAACACCGACCCCTACACCGCGCGGCTGCTGCTGCCCAGCCAAGGTTGGCGCGCCTACCGCACGGGCACCATCGGAGAGTTGCAAGTTTACAGCCAACAACTCCGAGAAGCCGGCATCCCCAACTTTTGGGCATCCCTCGCTGACATTCAGAAAATAAACGTTTTCCGGGTCTGCTACTTCCAGGCCGCGTCTCCCCAAGCCACCGTCATTTGCAAAAATGAAGCCGAGCAAATGGGGGCTTTGACCTTTAACTGGTCGGAAGTCACCCAGCGAGTCGAAGGACTCTTGCCAGTTTTTGAACAAGTTGTCGAGTACAACCTCAGCCGCAACGACGTACAGCGCAAAGAATCCACCCAAGATTACGCGCACTTTTGCGACCTGCATTTACCCGGTCGGAGCAGTATCCTGCGCCTGAACAATTTTACCTATGAATTTCAGCAAGGGCTCGATCTGACTCCTGCTGCCAGTAAAGTGGGGCCTACAGGCCACCTCACCAATCGCCTCTACTGGAATAACTTGCTCGATTTGCTCAAACAAAAGCTGCCGAAAGCACCTGTCTGGTCGAATTTTTCTCTGTTTGGAGAAACAGCGCAGGATTACCCGGACTTGCTCGGACGTGTCAAGCCTCACATTGACTTGTTTCGCCGCGACCCCACCGACTGGGACCCGGCTTTTCAACTTTACAGCGCGCTCGTCTTTCTCAAAAACAGGGGGTAGAGATGGGCGAGTGGAAAGTGCCGAGTGCTGAGCGTTGAGTGGGGTGAGTGAGGGTGGTGAGTATTCAGCACTCAGCACTCAATAACGGCCTTTTCGCGAAAAGCCCCTACTCAGCACTCAGCCGAAGCTGAAGAGCACTCATTACTCATCACTTTACTCGATGTCCTATCGAGACGGATTCACTTGCCGCGCCATGTCCAAGAAAGAATTCATATTCGCGCCCGGTCGGCGACGAGAGGAGGTAACGGTGGGCAGGGAGTAGTTGCTGGCAAAACCACCCGCTAGAGCCGGAGCTTTGGCAGGCTCGGGTTTGGGAGATGGAGCCGCAACCGCTGGTTGAGACGGTTTGGCTGGAGCCGGCGCGGGTGCTGTGGCTTTAGCCGGTTGAGCCGGCTCGGTTGCGGCTGGTTTGGCGAGCTGAGTGGTTGCAGCCGATGCGGCGGCAGGAGCCGACTCGAATTCCAAGACGTATTCGGACTTTTTGAAGCCCAGAAGACCGCCGAGGAAGCTAAAAATGCCGCCGAACAAGTTCTTGAGAAAACCGAACATGCCAATAACTCCTAAACGATGAGGGAAACGAACGCGATCCGACAGCCCAGTGCCCGCACCGCTACAGGCGGTCTAGAGCCCGGGGGTGAGGGTGGAACTTTAACGCTCCCGCCGTTCATTATGAATTTTTTATAAGACATATTGCGAAATCGAGAGAGTGACTTAACAAAAATTTACATTTCTGTACTCGGCTTGACTCCACGGCTGCGACTGTCTGCTCTAGCGAAGATAGCTGTGACCTAAGATAGCCGAGGCTTGAAAGCTCGGAAGCCATCCCGGCACAACCGGGGAATTGAGAAGCGGCAAAAGATTAAAAAATGTAAAAAAATATTAGTTTTTTGTAAAACGTTACAAAGAATGCTATAATTAAAGTTTTAAAAATTCTAGTCCAGGCGATCGCCAGAAAGGGCGAAAGTCGCCGGCTGTCAATCCCCTAGTTGATAAATTTTTGTAACAATTTCCGCCAAGCTCTTGCCGGGAGTTCACCAGCAGATCGAGCCGAAAGCAGCAAAGCCCCGGCTTTTTGGAGGGGCTTTGCCGTCGTTCAGTGGCGCGATTTAAAAAAAATAGTCTTCAGATTCGGGCAGGGGCGGCAGTCCGTAAGCCGCGCGAACCCAGTTGACGTGGCTGATGCCGCCTTGCCAAACAGGAAGCGGCAGCGTCAACATCCAGTCGAGCTTAACGGTCGTGTGAACGGCTAGGTGCGATTTTTCTCGGTAAAAATTAATTTCAAATTTCACGGTGCTACCTCATAGGTTTCGCGTTATCTGCGATCGCCCGATCGCCTCCCTCTCGATTCGCGCCCGAGGTGGAGGGCAGATCCAGACTCGGGGGCGATCGGTGGCCCGCAATAGATAGGCATTGCTGTTGGCGATCGCTCTACTCATCTTCCTCTGTCACAGAATAGAGCAGCCGCCACACTTTTTTGATAGGACGCCCCCGCTGTGTAAAACTTAGATCCGCCACACTGCTGATTTTTTTGATTCGGGCGACAGATTCCCTGCCGCGTTGCAGCCTGTAGTTCCGCTGACAGTTGCTGTGTTTCGTTTTGTCGCGCGCGAATAGCGACCGAAATCTCGAGAATTATGTAAATTTTTTACGTTTACGATGGCCTTTACTGTCTGGCTCACTTATGTATACAAGTTTGACGATATATCTCACTTTGCCTGCTTGTACTTCTGGTATGAAGGGAACCTTGCAGTTTTGTAGTGCGACTCGATCCGCACAACCGATTTCTCGCAAAAAGCAACCAAGCGCGACAGTAAACTGATTTGAGGCTGTAGAGGCATCCTGTGGCTGTTTGCTTCGCGGCTTTGCTAAACTACAGGCACTCATCAGATCTAGTAATCACTCGTGCAGAATCAATTGCACAGCTAGAATTGGGAGTGCGGGCGCTGAAGGCGCTGCTCTATAGAGATAGGGGACTTCTCGACTGACAATGATGGCAATTATTTCTGCTCATCTACTTAAGCACTCGTGCAGAATCAATTGCACAGCTAGAATTGGGAGTGCGGGCGTCCCCGCCCGCTGCTCTGTAGAGATAGGGGACTTCTCCACTTACAATGATGGCAATTATTTCTGCTCATCTACTTATCAGTGAAAAATATGAAAAAAGTAGCCAGCTACATCAGTTGCTCGATAAAAGCAAAAGGAAAAAAAATTTTTTTGTTGTTTTTAGGGCTTTCCTGTTTATTTTTTAACGATTTCGTCGCAACTGACCGCCGTGCAATAGCCGAGACAGAAAAATTGCCAACCAACATATCCGAGAAAACTTCTAACTTAAACATCTCTCTCCAGGGAGAAGACTTAAATGAGATAGTTCCCGAAATAGAAAATAATTGGAAGCAGGAATATGAAGAGTATTTAGGAATAAAAATAGCTGGCGTGTCAATGACAGCCGAAGAAATAGCTGTTACACTCGAGAAGATCGGGCGTCAAACCGGCAAAAAACCTGCCCTGCTGTACATGGTGCCGCGTCCAGAGGGATTAGAACTGGTATTAATTACGCCAGGGAACAAGCCGATTCACAAGAGCATCGCAGAGGCTCCGCGCGAAACGTTGCTAAAAGTCGCGAAAAATTTTGGAAATACTATCAAAAATCCGGCCAAAAGAAACACGAATGAATATTTGCAGCCTGCTCGAGAACTCTACGAGTGGGCGATCGCGCCGGTCGAAGCCGACTTGCAAGCCCAGAATATCGAGACAATACTTTTCTGCGTAGGAGCGGGATTGCGATCGCTGCCCCTAGCCGCCTTGCACGACGGGAAACAGTTTCTGGTAGAAAAATACAGCATGTCGCGCATTCCTGCCTTTACCCTCACCGATACGATCTACGCTGACTTGCGTTCGGCGCGAGTTTTGGCAATGGGGGCGTCGAAATTCACCGAACTGTCTCCCTTGCCAGCCGTGCCAGCAGAACTGAATGCGATCGCGAAAAAAATCTGGCAGGGCGATGCTTTCTTGAACGAAGCATTTACTCTGGATAATTTGCAGGAGCAACGCCAGAAACAATCCTATCAAATCATTCACTTATCTACCCATGCAGAGTTTAAGACTGGAGAAGCGAGCAACTCTTTCATTCAGTTCTGGGATTCTAAACTGACACTGGATGCCATGAGAAACCTGGGCTGGAATAACCCGCCAGTAGAATTGTTGGTGTTGAGTGCTTGCAGAACAGCGATCGGCGACGAGCAAGCAGAATTGGGATTTGCTGGGCTAGCAGTACAGGCAGGCGTCAAGTCGGCTGTAGCGAGTCTGTGGTACGTTAGCGATGAAGGAACCTTAGCGCTGATGACAGAATTTTACCAGTATTTGCGAACAGCGCCCATCAAAGCAGAAGCGCTCAGGCAGGCACAGATAGCGATGATTCGCGGCAAAGTGCGCTTGCAAAACGGCGAAGTGCAAGGGAGTGCAGGCAACGTCTCCCTACCGCCGGAACTGAGAGAAATTCAGAACGAAAATTTATCGCATCCTTATTACTGGGCAGCCTTTTCGCTTATTGGTAGCCCTTGGTAATATTGAGCTTGTCGAAGCACAGCAAAAGCATCACTAAGCCTAGTTGAACCGGCCAAGGAGCCATCACCAACCCCACAATCGAGCAAATACTGCCGATGATAGCACACAGCAAGCAGTGAAGTTCTTCGGAGGTTTTCAGGTAAATGCAGGCAGCGCTGAAAGCGATGGTCAGCACGATGAATTCAGATAGAAACATTGTTTTCACCTCTTAGCGTGGCATGATAGAGCATCCCGCGAGGCGGTCAAGTGTGGCAGGTGCTTTGGTAACTGCTGATGGCCAACTTCGAGGGGGGTATCTCCTTTGTATAATTTGTCTTCTCTATAGTGTTCCCCCTCCAGAAAGAAGTTCTCGCGGCTTAGGTGCAGAAAGCCGAACAAGTTTAGAGAGAAAATACGTCAAAAAGCAGAGGTTGAGATTGAAGAAATCCAGACGGGAGTGGCTGGGCGGGTGGAGGGAATTTGGATGATTTTAAGCTGGTTTACCAGAACATGCGGTTGAGGAAGTCGCGAAAGAGCTTCGGCTCGTTGGGTTCGCGATAATCGACAGGCAAAAGCGCTCTGAGCGCAGACTCCCAGGCATCCAGCGCCGAGAAGACTTCTCGCGGTTTGGGGCGGGGCGATCGCGGGAAAATTAACGGTTCGCCAAACCGGATGGTTAATTCCTTCCTGAAGTACAAATTTTGCGTGCCGGTGAGCGCCACCGGCACGATTGGCACCCCAGAGCGGAGGGCATAGATGACCGCACCTTTTTTGAGCGGCATGCACAATTCGCCCTCGACGGTGCCCAATCTTCCTTCTGGAAAGATGAGAATGCCGTCTCCCCGGGCGAAAATGGCTTGAACGGCGCGATCGAGGCGGCGCAGGGTTTCGACAGAGCTGCCGGTAGGAACGTGCTGCGCGATCGCAAAAGCTAAATCTGACAGTTCGTTCGCGCCGGTTTCGGCACCCTCCATCACGGCAATCTCTTCTTTCCACAAGCGATCGAGCGGGATAACCCCTTTGGCGAGTCGCAAGAGAAGGCGCTTCCAGCACTTGTTGTAGAGCGTGCGGGCATCGCCCATGATGTAGTAGTACGGGGACGCCGGGATTTCGGAGAGGATGAGAAACGGATCGATGTGGTTGAGGTGGTTGGGCGCGAGCAGTGCGGGGCTCGCGGGTATCCGTTCCGGGTTTTCGACGCGAACGCGGAAAAGGCTGCGGATGAGAACGTGCAGGGCTTTTCGCCGCACTTCTCCGCTGAGTCTGCCGTCGTCGCCCCCCCGCGATAGGGTATCGGCGGCAGCAAGGGCTTCGCAAACGAGCTGGCGGGCTTGGGGGTGGAGTGCCGCAGAAAGTCCCTCCCGCGCCCGCTGGATGGTGGCGGGTGTCAGTGGCGGCAGGATGAGGGTTTGGGCATTGCGTTTCTGTGGTGGCGAGTTCATAAAGGCTGAAAATGGAGGAAATTGGTGGAGGTGCTGCCTGCTTGTATCTCCAATCTAGTTGGGAAATTATCGGCGGGCAGTGTCGGAGCAGCGCAGTTTCTCGATTGTCTCAGCAGGCTGGCGGCGCGATCGCAACAGTTGCGCTCTCTGGCACAGAACAACAGCAGACAGTTGCCCGACTGTCACGCGCTGCCGTGGGTGGGGGTGCTTTTTCGCAGCCGTCGCGATCGCGCTGCTAATCGAGTATTGAGGGAGGAAAATTCCCGCTGACGGTTAATAATTCGCCGCCTGCGTGCAGGGGAAAGCGCTACCTATATTTTTCCTCATTTTCCCCAAACAGACGCCCGAATCTTTCAATTAGTATATTTCTAAACAGTTTGACAACCAATTCACGCCATAGATTTCAGCCTGTCTGGATGACTTAGATGCCTCACAGTTTAGTTCTTTCCATTCTACCTCAGTCTGCAGTGCCGCCGCAATTCCTCAGCGGACGTCACCTGCACGCCTTGTTTTTAAATTTGGTCAGATCCGCCGATCCGCAACTAGGCACCTACCTGCACGACCAAAAAACTGAAAAAGCTTTCACTCTCAGTCCCCTGCAAATCGAAAATTTCTCGAAGCGCCCTCAAAGCCGCGAGAATACCCTACAGTGGGAACACCGCCACGCCATCCCGCCCAATACTCGCTGTTGGTGGCGAATTTCCCTGTTAGACGATACTTTATTTGGCCACTTGACCCAGCTTTGGCAGAATATCAATCCTGCTCATCCTTGGCATCTCGGGCCGGCTGATTTGTACATTACCGGGCTGGCAGACGCGCCGCAAGATAGCCAACCTTGGGCGAATTGCTGCGGCTACGCGCAGCTCTACGAACTCGCCTCGCACAGCGATCGCCATATCGCGTTTAGTTTCTGCACGCCTACGACCTTCCGTCAGGGACGGTACGATGCTTCTCTCCCCACCCGAGAGTGCGTTTTTTCCAGTTTAATTCACCGCTGGAACAAGTACAGCGCTCTTCCCATTTCCGAAGAAGTTGTCGAGTTTATTTTTCCGAGTTTTTTCGACATCCGCACGGAGGTTATTTCAGACAATCGCAGCAAACTAATTGGCTGTGTTGGAGAAATTAATTACCGTATTTTGGGAGAAGCGCCTGCTGATGCCGTCAAGCAAATTAATGTTTTAGCAGATTTTGCGCTCTACAGTGGCGTCGGTCGTAAAACCCCTATGGGGATGGGAATGGTGCGCCGTTTAAACCTGTCCTAATAACTGCGAATTCCTATCAGGAATTGATTTGAATAACCCGGTAAAGAAACCCGATTTTTCGAGAAACCGGGTTTCTTGCTCCTTGCACATTCTGTTCTGTTTATTTCGGCCAGTCGCTTGGCGACAGTCATCGCCAATTATTAATTACTGTCGGCGAAAAATCGCTCGATTTTAAAAGAGAAACTGTAGCAACAATCCTCCCAAAACTTGCACCAAATTGCTGCCGCCGCCTCGCCCTCCTTCTCTAGCCCGCTTCTCCTGAATTTCCACAGCTTTCACCAAAGTTTCTGAGGCTTGGACGCCACTGGGATTGTTTTGTGCAGTAAAGAGTTCTGCGGCTACTTTACCATCTTCGATCGCCCCTCGGTAATCGTTCAATTCTGCACGCGCCGCTCCCCGCCCCAAATAAGCGGGGGCAAATTGGGGCTGTAGCGCTAGCGCTTGATTGAAATAGGCGATCGCCCCTGGATAATTGCCTCGCTGCCCTTCGTCAAGTGCCCATTGATACAAATCGTCAAATTGCCCCGGATAAGAAATTTTTCCTAGAGCTCCCTTGAGGTTGGCACCCGCCAAATTAGCCCCCTCCAATTTCACCCCCGCGAGGTTTGCTTCTCTCAAATCCGCACCCGCTAAATTCGCACCGCTCAAGTCAGCCCCCCCCAAATTGGCACCAAACAGACTTGCACTCGTCAAATCCGCTTGCTTCAAGTCGGCACCCGCGAGCTGAGCGCGGCTTAAATTCGCCCGATTCAAATTTGCGCCGCTGAGATTGGCACCCTCGAGATTGGCGAGAACCAGCCCTGCATTGCTCAGCTCGCACTTGGGACACTGTTTAGTCGCCAGTAGCTGCCTGACGTGTTCCAGATTTTCAGCGACGGCTGCACTGGCAACGCCCCAGACGGCGATCGCGATCGTAGTCGCTAGGGTTCTTGCTTTCATATCTAGGGCTCACTCCTGCACGCAAAAAGTCAATTCACCGGGTGTCAGCAATTTTTCTCAGGCGATCGGCCCCGAGGGCCGCCACCCGATTCAGCTCATTATACCGTTCTCAAAGCTGTTTTACTGTTCGGGGTTCAGCTCTTTAATGCGGTTCATGGCGTCTTCATAGTCCGCTGTTTGTCCTTGTTGCTTGTACAAGTCAGCGGCTTTCTGAAAATCTGCCAAAGCATTTTCCGATTTTCCTATTGCCGTATGAGCCAAGGCTCGATTATAGTAAGCGTTAGCATTCTCGGCATCTTTGTCGAGGGCGCGATCGTAATCCTCGATCGCTTTTTCATACTCTTGCAGTTCCGCGTAGACCGTGCCTCGGTTATTGTAAGCATAAGTATTCTTTGGATCGAGACGAATCGCCTCGCTATAATCCTTAATCGCTTCCTCGTTCTCTTCTAACAAATCGCGAGCCAGCCCCCGGAAGTAGTAAGCGTCAGGAATATTAGGATCGATCTTCAAAACCGCCGTAAAGTCGTCAATGGCTCCCTGAAAGTCCCCCTGCTCGATTTTATTCAAGCCTTCGCGGAAGACCTCTTCAGCATCATTCTTTTGGACGATCTGGGCTTGCGGGGGCTGTGCCTGCACGGCTACGGCTCCGGCACTCAGTAGGGTGGCGATCCCCACAATAGCTGTGATTCGGTGAAGGTGATTCATTAGTTTGCCTTATACTCAGCCGTCGAGGTGTTGTTTGTCTAACTATACGGATCGCCATCCTCTGAGATTTGGTTCCTCTCCGGGTTGAGGAAAGCGAGTGTAGAGTTTAGATTTTCATCTATTCTAGAGCCGATATCTAAAATCGCAAATCCCCTCGGTCGGGATTGTCACCCAGACGGCAGGCGACTGGTTGACTGTTTTTTCTCTGACAAAGGAAAGTTTTTCGCAGACTGGATGCGATCGCCGCCGTCTGCTCTCGGCGGTGAGGGCTGGGCAACTGGAGCAGCATTCAATGAGAGGCAGTTTAGGATTATACTGCCAAATTTGTTAAATTTGCTGGCCAGTGGAGTAGATCCCGATCGCCTGCAAGAGAAAGTATCAGTCAACTAAAAAGTCGCGTTCTGAAACTTTAGCTTTCGCCAATCAGAACAAAAGCCCCCCAATCTCTGGGATTGGGATATTGTTTCATGGTTGCCAGCATTGCCAGACGTAGAGCGCGGGCTTTGTCAGGATTTTGCTGCAAGTTGCGATAAAACTCCACCATTAAATCCGCAGTTGGGGTGTCGGGAACCGCCCACAAAGAAACAATGACGCTGGGAACTCCTGCACCAATAAAAGCACGGGCAAGCCCGATAATACCATCGCTGCTGAGTTGCCCATCTCCGGTATCGCAAGCACTCAAAACGGCTAATTCAGCAGCGAGTTTCATGCTGGCAATTTCCCGGGCTGTCAGCAAACCGCTATCTCGTTCTGTAGGAGCCAAGGCGATCGCGCTTTGTACGGTTTGTCTGAGCAGCCCGACCAAATTATCCAGCAACCCGTGAGTCGCCAAGTGGACGATCCGCGCCTGGGGCAAACGCTGCACGACGGCGAGTTTAGTGGCTTGGCTGCCAGTCAGAGGGCGCGTATTGAAAAGAGATGAGATCGCGATCGCTTCCCGTTCCGCCCCCGGCAAACTGGGCAACTGTTCCGCTGGTTTTCCCACTTGAAAACTCACCTTCGGCATGGTAGGATTTCCCACAATTAAAACATCCTTTGCCAAACCCTGCTGGCGCTGTTTCAGTTTTTTGGTTAAATCCAACACCCGAATCGAAGGAGCCGTCAGAATTGCATGTTTTTCAATTAAATATTTGCCGCTGGGATCGGCAAGCGCTGCAAAGGGAGCAAAAAATAACTCGTCTTGGGGAATAAACGTCACCCGCTCTTGCGGATCGGATGGCAGCAAGTCAGCAATCGGGGCAATTAATTGCTGGTAAAGTTCCTGCAATTCTTGCTTTTTCGGCTCGTCCGATTGGGAACGCGAGACTACACCCAGCCCCCGACTTCTGATTCCCAGGGCTTCGCGACTGCTAGCCACCAATTGCTTGAGATCGGTATTCGGTTGTTTTGGGCGAGTCAGCGCCACCTGTCGAAAGGCAATTTCACCCGTGGGCTTGATTACCCAAATCAATAAGTGGGTGCCTTGCCGCTGTTTTTTGCCGAATCTCAAGCCGCTGAGCAAAATATCGTCATAGGCGATCGCGTATTGTACCAAAGTCGAATTCTGAGCGGCAGCGATTTGCTTTATCTGCGCGATCGTCAGTGGCTCTCGAGGCAGTTGCTCCTGAGATTCATCCCTTAAATTCGCCGCGATTAAAGTGGCAAACGCCCGGGCTCGTCCAGCTTCAGACGCTTCTAGGGCAGCATCCGTGAGGTTTTGCGCGACTAAAATCTGCTGCAGCGTTGGGTAGATATCGGAGAGCGCGGCATTGTGAACGAGATATAAATCGTCGCGCCGTTCGCCAAAAACATTGCGATAGGTTAATAATTCTTGCCAAAGCAAATCGCAAGCTGCGATCGCTTCTCGCAAGTTTTTTTCGGCATCGTTCAACTGCCCTGCTCGAAATTGCGCGACACCCAAATTCACCATCGCCCGCATTTCCGACCAATCAGCGGCGCGTCCCTGCTCCTGTTTGGCGGCACGATAGAGGACTAAACTTTTTTGTTGCAGGTTGATGGCTTGAGAATAATTGCCCAGTAAGAAATGAGCGCGACTGAGAGAATCGAGGGAGAAGGCTTCTTGAAAGCGATCGCTGGTTTTCTGAGCGATCGCCAAGCTTTTTTCTAAGACTTGCAGGGTTTTTTCCCGATCGCTCCCTTCCGCATATACCAGAGCCAACTGTTGCAGCGCCAGGATTTCTCGCGGGGGTTCTCCAGCTTGCTGAGCTAGCTGAATTTCCTGCTGATAAGTCGCGATCGCCTTTGACAAATCGCCCATTTGACGGTAAAGATTGCCCAATGAGATGAGAGCATTACTTTCTCGCTGGGCGTTTTTTAAGTCTCGCGCCAGAGTTAACTGTTGCTCGTACAGTTCAGCAGCTCGTTCGTATTCTCCCATCAGTTGATAACTAACTGCGATCGTTTGTATCGCCGTCATTTCCTCCTCGCGATTCTGGAATTCCCGGATGATTTGCAGGGATTCCTCAGCGAGTTCGATCTTTTTTTTATAGTCGCCGATCGCGCCGTAAGCTGAGCTTAATTGCGAGAGAAGGATTTTTTGAGCTTGGCGGGAACCGCCGGGAAGTCGAGCAGCTTGCAACTGTTGATCGAGGAAATTAATACCCTGGTCGTCGCCTGCTTGGCTGTAAGCCTTGGCGAGATTCGAGAGGATAGATTCGGCAACCTGCCAGTTTTGCAAATCGCGGGCGATCGCAAAAGCTTGCTGATATAATTCTATCGCTTTTTGAAAGTTTCCAAAATATTGATGCGCCAACCCAGCGCCCTGCAAAATCTGCATTTCCTGCAAGCGATCGCCCTGCTGGCGAGCGTTGGCTAGTGCTTCTGGATAAGTTTCGAGAGTTCGCTGGTAGACTTGCCGCAGTTGGCTGTCGGGGGTTTGGGGGCGCGCGGGAGAGACAGGGGACAGAGCGCTCAACAGACAGGCGATCGCGATTATTGCTACTTTCCGGAGCATGGCGTATTTTTGATGAGAGAGGCAGAGTTATGGAGTTCTCTAATTTTAAATCGCTTCGGTTTTTTGGCGAGAGAAAAACGTCCCAATCTCGCCAGAAATAAATGAGATCATGACAAAACCGGGTTTCCTTCTTACGGAAAAACCCAGTTTTTAAACTTCAGCAGAGAACTACAAGCGACATGCCACCAAGGGATTAGAAGAAACCGACAGCAACATCGACGGGGCGATCGACCACCTGGAAATAACTATTATTGACGAAAGTGCCATCGCCCGCACCCAGCAGCACGCCGATGCCCTGGTTATTCCAACGACTTGCCGTCACAATATCGACAACGCCATCGCCATTCACATCTGCTATTCCTACTGCACCCGGAGCATAGCCCGTCCAATAATCTGCTGCCGCCCCAAAAGTGCCATCTCTTACACCCAGCAATACGCTGATGCTGTTGGAGCCAGAATTGGCCGTCACAATATCAGCAGTGCCATCGCCATTCACGTCCCCTACTGCTACTGCACACGGAGCATAGCCCGTCTGATAATTTGCTGCCGCCCCAAAAGTGCCATCTCCTACATCCAGCAATACGCTGACGCTGTTAAAGTCACGATTGGCCATCACGATATCGGCAGTGCCATCACCATTCACGTCCGCGCTCACACTTGATTCCTCATAACTGCCTGCCAGACCTCTCGCCAGCACCGGAAAAGTGCCATCTCCTGCACCCAGCAGCACGCGGACGCTGTCATTCGCATCACCAGGTTCTTGATTTGCCGTGACTAGATCGGCAGTACCATCGCCATTCACATCTGCCACCGCTACTGAGGAGCAGTTGAAAACGTTCGTCGAATATCTCGCCGCCGCAGCAAAGGTGCCGTCTCCTGCACCCAGCAGGACGCTGACGCCCACCGAAATGTTGTTTGCTGTCACTATATCGGCATTAGGATCACCATTTACGTCTTCTACCAATACTGAACAGGAGAACCCGCCCGTCGAATAGTTCGTCGCCGCTGCAAAGGTGCCATCCCCATTATTCTGCAGCACGCTGACGTTCATAGAAGCGATATTTGACGTGACTAAATCGGCAGCTCCATCGCCATTGACGTCTGCCGCCACTACTGAAGCGGGGAAATCACCCGTCGAATAGTTTGCCGCCACCGCAAAGGTGCCATCTGCAGCACCCTGCAGCACGCTGACGCTGTCGGAAAAGGCATGTGACGTGACTAAATCGGCAATGCCATCGCCATTGACGTCTGCCACCGTTACTGAGCTGGGGCTGGAGCCGGCGGAATAGTTCGCTGCTGCCGCAAAGCTGCCATCCCCCATACCCAGCAGCACGGAAACGCTGTTGGAACCCTCATTTGCCGTGACTAAATCGGCAGCGCCATCGCCATTGACGTCTGCTACTGCGACTGAGCGAGATTCACTACCCACCGCATAGTTCGCCGCAGCTGCAAAGCTGCCATCCCCCACGCCCAGCAGCACGGAAACGGTATTGGAACCCTCATTTGCCGTAACTATATCAGCAGTGCCATCGCCATTGAAGTCCGCGATCGCGACTGAATTGGGATTAGTGCCCACGGCATAGTTTTCTGCCGCACCAAAAGTGCCATCCCCCTTACTGCGCAGTACGCTGACGGTGTTGGAACCGCTATTTGCCGTAACAATGAAAAGGTTGCTCAGATCCTTATCGTCATTCACAATCTTTAACACCGCTTTTGATTGCGTGCTGCCGATCGCCCCTGACGTTGGATTCGCCAAACTCAGCGCAATATTTTCCTCGGCTTCTCCCAGTGTATCCCCAGCAATGGGAATCGTCACGTCAGCGAAAGTTTCCCCTGGATTGAACGTCACTGAAATCGGGGTGTTGTTGTAGTCGATTCCCGCATCCGCGATCGCACCGCCTTTTGCCCTTGGATACCAACCATTGCGCAAGTTAACTTGTACTGTATCAGTGCCCGTGGTGTTGCCCGTGCGGTTGATTTGCACCGTCGCAAAGGTACTGAACCCCTGAGCATTCCCTTCGACAACTTGATAGGTAGCCGCGCTGAAGTCAAACGTGGGTGGAATTTCTGGCTCTGGGAAAGTTTCCGGCGTGGGTGGAATTTCCGGCGTGGGTGGAATTTCCGGCGTGGGTGGAATTTCCGGCGTGGGCGGTGTTTCCGGCGTGGGCGGTGTTTCCGGCGTGGGCGGTGTTTCCGGCGTGGGCGGAATTTCCGGCGTGGGTGGAATTTCCGGCGTGGGCGGAATTTCCGGCGTGGGCGGTGTTTCCGGCGTGGGCGGTGTTTCCGGCGTTTGCGGTGTTTCCGGCGTGGGCGGTGTTTCCGGCGTGGGCGGTGTTTCCGGCGTGGGCGGAATTTCCGGCGTGGGCGGTGTTTCCGGCGTGGGCGGTGTTTCCGGCGTGGGCGGTGTTTCCGGCGTGGGCGGTGTTTCCGGCGTGGATGGAATTTCTCCGATCGCTTCTGTCGGCAGCATTTCGCCCGTTCGCGTCTCCCAAACAAAATCATTCCGGTCTAGATTGCTGCTGTCAACTCCCAGCAATATCGCTATATATTCCCCGGTTATTTTGTCCTGAATTATTGTATTTCCTGCATTGGTATCGCTGCCGTTAAAAATCTCGATATCCTCAAAGCTTAACCCGCCTATTAATTCGATCGCGTCTTCACCCTTTTGGAAATCTGTTAGATAATCCGGCTCGTTTACAGGCAGCTCGTAAGGCGCGATTAACCCGATAACAAAGGTGTCGTTACCGATGCCTCCGGTTAAGGTATCTGCCCCTCTATCTCCCGCTAAAATGTCATCGCCTAAATCTCCAAATAACTCGTCGTTATTTTGCCCTCCATGCAGAGTATCACTATCTTGCCCTCCGTAGAGGGTATCGCTGCCCGCGTTGCCGAATAATTCATCATCCCCGCTATTTCCAAAGAGTTCGTCGTCGCCTTCTCCTCCGATTATTTTGTCGTTGCCTTCTCCTCCGGCTGCGGTATCATTACCTTTGTCGCCACAGACGGTATCGTCACCTTTATCGCCATAAACGAGGTCGTTATTTTGCCCGCCATAAGCGGAATCGTTCCCCTGTCCGCCAAAAAGGGTATCGTCGCCTGAATTGCCGTAAAGAAGGTCATTGCCAGCGTTGCCATACAGCAAATCTTTGCCGTTTAAAGCAATGACGGTATCGTCTCCTTCACAGCCGATCGCGCTGTCGTCGTTGAGCGATCCGTCAGCGCTGTCGGAGTCACCCCATAATAAGTCATTAGTTTCTAAGCCGATAATGGTGTTTTTGTTTTGGGATTCTCTAGGGGTGTCGGTGGCTGGCGCTCCATCCATAATGCTGATGCTGCCGTCTCCAATCGCTGTCACAAGGCTGTCTGCTGCCAATTTCCCAATGTTTTCCATTTTTTCGCCCCTTGCGGTTCAATCGCTGTCTTGCCGAGGGTGGGGTAGGTCAATCGCCTCCCTCCCCGCCGCAATTCCCTATTTCTGGGGCGTTGGAACTTATGCACTTTTCCCCAGGCGCAGGAGAAAATCTTAACATTTTGTAACAAAAGCGCCGGCATTGTGAGAGGTTTGCTCTCAAGAAGAGCCCTCACGGAGAAGGCAGAGAATCGCGATCGCAAAGTTCGCGCGTCAGCGGCAACTTGACTGTAAAAGTAGTGCCCGCGCCCAGTTGACTCTCTACATCAATTTGCCCGCCGTGCAAATCCACGCATCGCTTGACAATCGTCAGCCCCAAACCGGTTCCCGGAATCGTGCCGACATTGCGGCAGCGGTGAAACGACTCAAACAGGTGCGGCAATTCTTCAGGCGGGATGCCGATGCCCCTGTCTTGAATTTGGAATATCGCCTCAGTATCGGTGCAAGTCAAGGAAAAATTCACCTCTCCGCCGCCAGGGGAATACTTGACAGCGTTTGAGAGCAAATTAGTAAAGAGTTGTCGAAGCAGCTTTTCATCCATGCAAGCAGGGGGGCAGGAGTCGGGTTCTGAGGCATTTTCTGGCGTGCGGGCGAAATAGAGCGCGATCGCGTTATCGGCAGTGACTTCTACCTCTTCAACGAGAGCGCGGCAGAATTCCACGAGATCGAGGTTATTCGGATTGAATGCAAGCCGCCCAGCTTCAGCTTTGCCGAGCAACAGCACGTCCTCTAACAGGTGCGTCATATTAACAGCAGCCGTTTGAATGCGTTTGAGATGTTCGAGTTTTTTGTTGTTTTTTTCGTCCGGGCATTCTTCAAGGTAATATTCCAGCAAATCTGCCGAAGAAAGAATCGCAGTTAGGGGGGTGCGGAACTCGTGAGATACCATCGAAACAAAACGAGTTTTCAGTTGACTGAGTTCTCTTTCTTTCGCTCCCCGGCGCAGCTCTGCTTCTAAGCCGACGCGGTAGGTGATATCTTCTGAAATCCCAGCAATGCGATAAATCTTTCCCTGCCCGTTTTTAATGGGAAATCCGCGTGTATAAATCCAGCGAACCGAACCGTCAGGGCGCAAAATCCGATATTGCTCGTTGAGTTCCTCTGGGCTCAAAAAAGCGGTGAAAACGCGATCGCGATCGTCTGGATGAACCGCATCCAAACAGGCGCGGGGATTCAGGTAGAGTTCTTCGGGAGGATGCCCCCAAATCCGCTCGTAGGCAGGGCTGACATAGATGATTTGCGAGAATTCTGGGTTGCTAATCCAGAAGAATTCTTGAATGTTCTCTGCCAACTGGCGAAAGCGTTCTTCGCTCGATCGCAACACGGCTTCTGACAGCTTGCGATCGGTAATATTGCTCACCGCTCCAATCCATTTATAGGAATTGCCTTTCTCATCTCGCAACGCCGTGCCGCGCTCCGCCCAGTAGATGTAGATTCCATCTTTTCGCTGCACGCGGTATTCTTCAGAATAGGGTTTTCCAGCCTGCAAATGTTGTTCGACTGCAGCCATGACGCGCTCTAAGTCATCTGGATGAACGATTTTTTCCCACGCTGCCAGTGTTCGCGGGAATTCCCCTGGCAGGTAGCCTAGCTGTTCGTCAATATTGCCAAACCATTCTAACCTGCCGTTAAAAATATCCCATTCGTAAATTAAATCGGTGGCGCAACTGGCTGCGATACGGAATCGCTCCTCTGAGAGCTGTAGCGCTTCTTCGATTTGTTTGCGCGAAGCTAGCTCGTGCAAGAGCGCATTGGTGATGTCCTGCGCAATGCCGCCAAAGCGGTAAACTTGTCCTGACTGGTGAAAGATGGAAAAACCCCGATCGCAAATCCAGCGGATTAAGCCATCGGGTCTGACTATCCGGTATTCTATTTGTACGGGCTGTCCTTGTAACTCTTTTTTAAACGCGGCGACTACGCGATCGCGATCGTCTGGATGGATAGTATCCAGATAGGAGCTAGGCTGCTCGACGGCACTCTCGCAGGTGCGACTCCCTATCTGTTCGCAGGCGGGACTGATATCAATTTTTTCTGGTTTACAAGGCTCGGACATCCAGAAGACGCCATCGATATTCTCTGCTATCTGCCGACAGCGTTCTTCGTTTTCGAGCCGTGCCTTTTCTACCTGCTTGCGATCGCTGATATCTCGAAACGCCCATACTCTCCCAACTGTCTTTCCTCCTATTTTATGAGGTCGCGAATAGCCCTCGAAAGTTCTCCCATCTTTAAATTCTATCACGTCAACCATTTCGGCTTCTGGTTGAGCAGACAAATCTCGAACTTTGGCAGTAAAATTTTTAGGTGTTTCCAATCGTTCTAAAACAAATGCCAGCGATCTCTCGTCGTATACTGACGCAATGCTTCCTTCGGAAATGTTCCACATTTCTATAAGTTTTTGATTGAAAATCGCAATTTTTCCGGTATTCTCGACCACGAGGATGCCATCACCAGTGGACTCGATCGCGGCTTGCTGCAGAGAAAGCAATTTTTCGAGTTCTGCCTCTTTCTGCTGGCGATCTGCTATCTTCTCCTGCAATTTTTCGTTAGCTTTTTTCAATTCACTCGTGCGTTCTTGCACCCTATTTTCCAGATTATTATTAAAAGTTTTCATTTCATTTTCTGCTTGAAAACGCTCTAGGGTTAGGGAGAGGTAGGCTGCGGCTGCGCTTGAAAAATATACTTCCGCTGATTCCCATGTCCGCCCTTCAATGCAGTTTTCAAAACCGATAACACCCAAAAAATTACCCTTAACAATAATCGGCACGAATAAAATCGAAACAATGCCCCGACTTTCCCATAAAAGACGCTCTGACTCGGGAAAATCTGCCACAATGCCAGCACAGACACCGCCAGCCAGCAGTAAATCTTTCCAGCGAGGAAAGAACTTTTCATAGGAGAAATTTTGCAGCGTATCATTGTCAATATCGACGTGGATGCCTTCGGCAAGCCACTCAGCCCGCTGACTCGCTAGCAGGTTGCCGGCTGTATCTCGATGGTTCTCGAATAGGTAAGTACGACTGGCTCTAGAAGCTTGCCCGATCAATTTCAATAGTTCTGTATAGCACTGAAGGCTGCCGTCAAAAGTCAGCAATCTGCGCTGAACTTCCACCAGTGCTGACAGGTAGCGATCGCACTCCGATCCTCTTCTCTCTGCATTATTTAAATCATTCAGCCGTGTCTTTCGCAACAGGCAGTCTATTTCATCTCCTGATATTTCTCCCGATTTTACGCTTAACTCTGCCGTCCTATTATTCCCCAAAATTACGATCCTTAAATTTTCTAATTTGTCCTTTATTTTTTTGTTGAAAATTGCAAGAAATAAATAATTTATTTTTTGAGCTGAATACTCCACAAAACTTTTTTCTAGCCGACTTTTATATCTAAATATTTTGAAAAAAATAAAATATAAAAAAGATATTTTACTTTGTCTCAGTTGCTTGAGGTTTTTTAGGAGGCCATTTTTTAGGGAATGAGGACGTTTTTTCATAGATCAATACCCGCTTTTACTGAATTCTAAACTTGCTCAAGATTGCTTCGAGGAAATTGCTGCTAAATTGTTATTGAATCTTTGATAGAAATTAAATCTTAAAAAATTTAGCAACTTTTGGTAAAATTAAAAACAAAAAAATCGGCTGGCTTTTGCTAAAGTTTGAATTTTATAGATGCAATTAAATTTTAAGCAAGCCATTTGTCACCTCTTAAAAAATATCTTCAGTATGGGTCTTTTCAAAATGTCAAAATCAAGCCACTCTTGCCGCCCCACTTCTGGAAACAATCGCCCTCGTAAATCATCTTTTTATATTTCGACATAATTGCTGTATTTCACGGCTACTTTTTTAGGTTTAAGCTATTCTTTTAGACTAGCATCATAAATTTTCTAGCACCGCTTTTTTACGCTTGCAAGAATCATAAATATTATTTTATTTTTTAGATTATTTTTGGAAATATCTACTCAATCACCCAGAGAGGCTGCTGTCCAATTGTAAGCAATTTTTAAATAGCCGGACAGTTCCACAGACAGAACGAAAACCTATCTAAGTTAGCGCGTTTTAATCGACTTACCTGAAATGAATCCAAACGGTTTCGTCTATAGACTACCAGCAATCTATAATATACAAAATAATTTAGATCGTTCCTCTACCGGAAGGTAGAGATAAGTGTGTAGGAACCTTGTCAGCCAGGCTGTAAAGTTTTGCGGGTAAGGCGTCTAGCAAAAAGAGATTCTTCCTGTTCACCTGACGCGAGAGCGCTACAGCCCGGATATCCAATTGCAGAGGCGGGTGCAGTCTGTACAGTGTTACAGCACTCTGGCATTGACAAAGCCGCTATTAAGCCTGAACTGGGCTGGCTGCTGGCGAAAAGCAATCGAAAGTCCGTTCAGAAGAAGAGAGCGAGTGCGGGAGAGGCAGGCAACTCACTCTCAATGCAGAGTTTGACTAAAGGAAGTGTTTGAGGGTGACGGCAGCCGCTATCGGGGATGCGGCTGTGCAGTGAAATCTAGTAAACTTAGATAAGTGGCCTACGGACGGTTAACTGATATTATGAAAAAGTAACGTTTCTTGAAGGTAAGCGAGAAGTAAACCAGAAAATAAGAGAGTTGCAGGACAAGGGTAAAGAAGAAGAATGAAAAATTCGCACCCCTCACGGCAAACAGAAGCTGTCTGCTTGCCTCAGAGAGTCATTTTGGACACTATCCGATCGCTGAATTGTCGAGCATCCTCCTTGAGAGGTAGATAGGCATTGGCGGGGGGCGATGGGCGGGGGGCGATCGCAACCTGTCAAGCGCTGTCGGAATGGAGTGATAGGCTGACTGCACGTTCTTGCTAAATACTGGATACTGAGCGAAATGCTAAAGGGCCAGCTAAGGTATGGAAGAAATAGTTAAAATCCTGGTAGTTGACGACGACGAGGTAGACCGGATGGCGGTGCTGCGAGCGCTCCGTGCTGCTGGCGTGAAGCTGCAAGCGATCGAGGCGTGCGACTGTACGGAAGCGCTCGGCATAATGGCCAAGCAGTCCTTTGACTGCATCTTCCTCGACTATCGCCTGCCGGATGGAGACGGGTTGACCTTGGTCAGAAAAGCGCGCGACATCGGAGTCGGAACACCCCTGGTCGTCTTAACCGGACAGGGCGACGAGCAAATTGCAGTCGAGCTGATGAAAGCAGGGGCATCAGACTACCTCTCAAAAGGGAAAGTTTCGCCAGACACCCTCGCGAAAATCCTCTACAGCGCCATGCGCGTCCACAGGGCAGAAATGGAAGCGGCGGCAGCCAACGAGAGACTCGCCGAAAGCGAAGAGCGGTATCGATTGGTATTAGAAGGCTCGAACGACGCGATCTGGGACTGGCACATCTCGAAAAACAAAATTTACTGGAACGACCGATTTTTTGAAATTACAGGACTGTCTCCAGACAAATTTGAAGGCACCTACGAAGCATTTTGCTCCCTGGTGCATCCGGAGGACAGGCAAAAACTGACAGACGCCGTCGTTGCCCATTTAGAACGCAACGTCGAGTTTAACGCCGAGCTGCGCCTGCGCCACGCGGGAGGGGGATATCGCTATTGCGTCGTGCGGGCGAAAGCGCAGCGAGACAGCGCAGGCTTGGCATTTCGGATGTCGGGGACAGTGGCAGACGCCACCGATCGCAAGCGAGCCGAAGACGCGCTGAGGTTTCTTGCCGAAGCCAGTTCCATCCTCTCAGCCTCCCTCGAGTACCAGGCAACCCTGAAAAACCTAGCCGATTTGGTCGTTCCGCAACTGGCGGACTGGTGCGCGATCGATCTGGTGGAGGGGAAGCGGTCCTGGCGCAGGGTAGCCGTCGCGTATTGCGGCACGCCAAAAGTCGTGCAAGCCGATCCGGAACCGCCCAGCTACCCCCCCGATCCCAACTGGCCCGCTGGCCCGCCGAAAGTGCTGCTCAGCGGCCAGCCGGAATTGTATCCTCTATTGCCCAGCTCCCTGCGAGCGGCGATCGCTTGCGGGGGAGAATACCTGGCGGTGCTGCGGGAGTTGGGGGAAGTCTCAGCCTTGTGCGTCCCCATCCGATACAACCGACAAACCCTCGGCATCCTCACCTTAGTCTGTGCGGCGCAAACGCGGCGCTACGATCGCGCCAGCCTCTCCCTCGCCGAAGACCTCGCCCACCGCGCTGCCCTAGCCATTGACAATGCCCGCCTGTATCGAGAAGCCCAAGAAGCCAACCGCCTCAAAGACGAATTCCTCGCAACCCTCTCCCACGAACTGCGCACCCCCCTCAACGCCATGCTCGGCTGGGCACAATTGCTCAAAAGCCGCAGGTTGGACGACGAAAAAATGCTTCGCGGACTGGAAACCATCGAACGCAACGCCCGCTACCAGACGCAGATGATCGAAGACCTGTTGGACGTTTCTCGCATCATTACCGGCAAGCTGAATTTAAATCTTGCCCCAGTGGACCTCAGCGCCGTGATTTCCCTCGCTGTCGAAACGGCGCGCCCTGCCGCTGCCGCCAAAGGCATCGAAGTCGATGTGGCCTTCGAGCCCAAAGTCGAGCCAGTCTGGGGTGACGCCCAGCGGTTGCAGCAAGTCGTTTGGAATCTCCTGTCCAATGCGGTGAAATTCACCGATGCCGGGGGGCGGGTGGTGTGTTCCCTGTCGCGCTGCAACCAGCGGGTGCAAATCCAAGTGAGCGATACGGGAATCGGGGTCAAATCCGAACTCCTGCCCTATATTTTCGAGCGCTTCCGGCAAGCAGACAGCTCCACCACTCGCGTCTACGGCGGACTGGGGCTGGGCTTGGCGATCGTCCGCCACCTGGTGGAATTGCACGGGGGCACCGTCCGCGCGGAGAGCCCGGGGGAGGGGCAGGGGGCAACCTTTACTGTGCTGCTGCCGAGCGCCAACGATCGCGATGGGGAACGAGTCCCGAATGCCGAGCCGAAATGCCCGCTCAGCACTCAGGATTCGGCGTTTGCCACTCTCTCTGGCTTGCGGGTACTGGTGGTGGAAGACGAAGAGGACACCCGCGAACTGCTGGCGATAATGCTCAAGCAATACGGGGCTGAGGTGACGGCGGTGGCTTCGGCACCGGAAGCGCTCGAAGCCCTCTCCAGCGCCAAACCGGACGTATTGGTGAGCGATATTGCCATGCCCAGATGCGACGGTCACGAGCTCATCCGCCGCGTCAGGGCGCAGGAACGCCTGCGGGGCGGATGCCTTCCGGCGGTGGCGCTGACGGCTTACGCTCGGGATTCTGACCGGACGCAGGCGATCGAGGCGGGCTTCCACTTGCACTTGCCAAAGCCGGTGGAACCCTCCGATTTAGTGGGGGCGATCGCGCAACTGGTGGGGCGATCGGTTCTTTCTTTCAGCCCCTAATTTTGAGTTGTTCAGTCCTTTATCGGGACTCTATCCTTTTAAAAAAACCCACTCGGGAACTCCCGCTTGCGCAAAAGATAATAGCACATTCGGCACGGCTGAATTAATAATGGATTTATTCGCTCGCTCCCAACTGCGCTCCCGACTGTCGAGCCTTCAGGTGAGCCGACAAGGAGCCCTGATCGTTGCCATACCAGTCACCTGTCTGATTGCCTCGCTGCTGGCGATCGCGTGGCTGCGCGGCGTGACTATCGAAACGAGAAACCAGGAAAATAGAAGCAGGCAGGTACTTCTAGAAGCGAATCGCCTGCTGACAACAATGGTGCGTGCCCAGAGCAGCATGGCACTTTACGGCATTACCCGCAGCTCCGAATTTCTCACCTCCTTCTCCAACGCGAAGGATGCGCTGCCGAAAACGCTAAAGAAACTCAACAATTCGATCGCCGATGCGTCGCAGCGCCAGCGCTTGCAAGCCATTCAAAGCAATATCGAAGCGCACCTCACTGCCTTAGAAAAAATGCGGCAGGCAACCGACACTTTAGGAGCCGCCAGCGATCGCTCCCTCGTCCTCAACGCCCGGGCGATCGAAAGCAAATCAAACCGAGATACTAGCGAACAGTTAATTGCCGAGTTCTCCGCAATTGAAGAACGCAAGCTCAACGCCCTCCACCGACAAGTGGTGCAGTGGCAGTCTCTCACCACCGGCTTTCAGTGGTTCGCTTTGTGCGTCGGGTTGGGCGGGGGTTGGGCAGCGTGGCGGCTGTTTCAATCCCTAGACAAGCAACTGCAAGCCCGCTCCATTAGCCTCAAGGAAAGCAAAGCTCGCATCCAAGCCGTCGTAGACAGCGCCGCTGACGGGATTATCACCCTCGACGAACTCGGCAACATTCAGTCTTTCAATCCCGCCGCCGCGCGGATTTTTCACGACCAAAGCGCCCGCGTCACCGGCGCGAACCTCCGAGAACTAATCGCCGAGTCGGTTCGCGAGGATACGACGGGGGACCCGCTCAGCTATTTTTTAGCAATACCGACGGCTAAATTGTCAAGCTGTCAGCGGGAAACCGTCGGGCGGCGCTGGGACGGCTCTACTTTCCCGATGGAGTTGGCCATCAGCTCCGTACAGTTGGCTGCCGAGCGCCTGTTCATCGCCATTTGCCGGGACATTACGGAGCGGCGACAAGCAGACGAAATCGTTCGCAACCAAGCTCAGATGCTAGATTTAGCCAATGACAGCATTATCGTATTCGACCTCGACGGCAACATTCGCTATTGGAATCAGGGGGCGAGACGGCTGTACGGTTGGAAGAAAAAACAGGCGATCGCTCAGAACGTTCACGCCTTACTGCGAACTGAATTTCCCCAGCCTCTACAGGAACTCAAAGCAGTTTTGCTCCAGCAAGGCTACTGGGAAGGGGTACTGGTACAAGTCAAGCAAGATGGCACGAAAGTGTCTGTAGCCAGCAGTTGGACGCTGCAGCGGGACGAGAATAACTCCCCGGTGGCAATTTTAGAAATCAACAACGACATCACCCAGCGCCAGGAGGCGGCAAAGGCGCTGCGCGAGTCCCAGCAGATGTTGCAGTTGGTGATGGCGAGCATTCCGCAGTATATTTTCTGGAAAGATCGCAATGCGATTTACTTGGGATGCAATGACAATGTAGCGCGGCTGCTGGGTTTGGACTCTCCCGATGCGATCGTCGGGCTGACGGATGCCAACTTGCCCTTCAGCCGGGAGCAAGCGCAATTGTATCGATCGCAAGACCGGCAAGTGATAGAACGGAACCAGCCCCTTTATCACGTCATCGAACGGCTCTCGGTGCAGCTTCCCAACCGCAAACCGATGTGGGTGGACGTGAATAAAATTCCCCTGACGGACGCCACGGGGACGGTGATGGGTGTCTTGTGCAGTTTTGAGGATATTACGGAGCGCAAGCGGGCAGAAGCGGCTTTGGCTGAAAGCGAGCAGCTATTCCGCGCCGTGTTCGAGCAAGCGGCGGTGGGCATGGCTCAAAATGCCCTCGACGGTCGCTGGTTGATGGTGAATCAGAAGTTGTGCGATATTTTGGGTTACTCTCGGGAAGAACTTCTGGAAATGCAGTGTTGGCAGATTACTCATGCCGATGATTTCAAGCTGAACCAGGAGTTCCTGCAGCGACTGCTGGCGGAAGAGATTCCCACCTACTCGATGGAAAAGCGCTACATTCGCAAAGACGGTTCGCCGGTATGGACGAATTTAACGGTTTCGCTGCTGCGCGATGCGGAGGGCGATCGCTCTCTGCTGTCGGTGGTGGAGGATATCAGCGATCGCAAGGCGGCGGAGGAAGCCCTGCGATCGCGTGCCGCCGAGCTCTCCCGCACCACGGCGATTTTGGCGCAAACCACGGCGGTTCTCAAGAAGCGCAATCAGGAACTCGATCAGTTCGCTTATGTCGTCTCCCACGATCTCAAGGCACCCCTGCGGGCGATCGCCAACCTCAGCACCTGGATTGAAGAAGACCTCAGCGACAAGCTCACTGACGAAACGCAGCACCAAATGAACCTGCTGCGCGGGCGCGTCCACCGCATGGAAGCCCTGATCGAGGGCTTGCTCCAGTATTCCCGCGTCGGACGCATCAACAATACCAAAGAATCCGTGAATGTCTCTAAATTGCTCGGCGAAATTATTGACTCGCTGGCACCGCCGCCGACTTTTACTGTCGAAGTCTCTCCGGGAATGCCCCTCCTCTTCACGGAGCGCTTGTTACTCGGACAGGTGTTTTCCAACCTGATCGGCAATGCTATCAAACACAACCGCCGCACCGACGGGCGCGTTCACATCTCCGTGCAAGACCTGGGGGACTTCTACGAATTTGCCGTCGCTGATAATGGCCCCGGTATTGCCCCGCAGTATCACGAAAAAATTTTTGTGATTTTTTCGACTTTGGAAGCTCGCGATAAGGTCGAAAATACCGGCATCGGTCTGTCCCTGGTCAAGAAAATTGTCGAAAATCAGGGGGGAACGATTCAAGTAGAATCCCGCGACGGTGAAGGAGCGACTTTTCGCTTTACTTGGCCCAAGCCCCCCGCTCCCTAATCGCAATTTCTGGCGCGGCTTGTTTTCGAGTGGTTTGGGGCAATTCGCGCCGCGCCGAGAGGGTGTCGCTTGACGCAAAACGCGGATCTGCACCCCCCTCTCGCTGAAGTTCCCAACTCAAAATCATCCTTTTGGCAGGTGACACCCAGAAGAGAGCGGGAACTTTTCTCGGTTTTGTTCCGGACGCTCCTAAAGCGCCTGCTGCACTCAACCAATCCCCCGGGTAGCAGGGCACTTTTATCAAAATAGCCAACGACAAAACCAACCTTCTCTCTTGTTCTTTTCCGGTTCCCGGCTCCCCTTCCTTCTCCTGTATGGGCGAACCGGAACTCTTTGCTTTCGATCGCGCCCCGCTCAGCCTGTGGAGGAGGGCGAAAAAAAATTAACGATTTCTACAACTTTTGACCGTTATTAGATAAAATCATATCAGTAAGGGTTTTAAGGCTTTCCCGTGGTGAATGGGTAGCATGTCACCAAATATGGAAAATACAATGATACATATTTTACTCGTAGAAGACGATGAGGTAGACGTGATGAATGTCCGCCGAGCCTTCAAGAAAAACCACATTACCAACCCGCTTTATGTCGCCACTAATGGACTGGAGGCACTGGCAATGTTGCGGGGCAATGGCGAAGCTCCAGAGGTGCCTCCTTCTCGGCGGCTGATATTGCTCGACCTGAACATGCCCAAAATGAATGGGATAGAATTTCTGCGGGAATTGCGTGCCGATCCGGAACTCAAGCAGATCCCGGCGATCGTCCTGACCACCTCGAATGAGGAAAGAGATAAGGTAGAAGCCTACAATCTGAATGTAGCTGGATATATTCTCAAACCGGTGACATTTTCCAGTTTTGTCGAAGCGATCGGCACCCTCAATAAATATTGGACGCTGAGCGAATTGCCCTGAATAATTACCTGGCTGCATGGGCTTTCTCATTGAAAAATGGTAGGCCATCCAGATTTTCTAATAATCATTAAAACTTGTATCAATATAGCAGGTTTATTGAATTCCTAAACGGCTGTAGTGAGTGAGAAACCCGGGGTTTTCAAAAAACCGGGTTTCTGAGGTTTTGCGACTCAAATAAAACCGCTATAACCTGCCCTGCAGGAAGTAAACTATCTGATTTTTGAGGAGGAGGCGCGTTACCGGAAGGCATCGCACCCCTACCCAACTATCCCCGTCATTTAAACTGGCTATAATCGCCGAAATATCTCAGGCAGAAAAGCGCCTCTAAAAATATTTAATCGAGGGCTATAAATTCAGCAAAAAACATGAGTGATAAGATAAGGCGCTAGGTACTGAAATTAGCTAAGATGGCGGAAAAAGAGGAATCAAAATGGCAAATTCAGTTCCCTGACCGGGTGCGGAATGGCACTGCAATTGTCCGCCGTGTTTTTCAGCGACAATGTGATGGCTGATAGACAGCCCGAGTCCGGTGCCTTTGCCAGCAGGTTTGGTTGTAAAAAAAGGTTCAAAAATGCGCTGTTTTACCTCCTCAGTCATGCCAGGGCCATTGTCAGAAATGCGGATTTCCACTCGGCGCTCGTCCGCGACGGCGGTGCGAATCCAGATAGTGCTGCGATCGCTCGTTTTGCCCTGTTTTGAATGGGGGCGGTGGTATTCCTCTAAGGCGTCAATGGCATTGCCGATCAGGTTCATAAATACCTGGTTGAGCTGTCCGGCATAGCACGGCACCAAAGGTAATTCGCCGTATTCTTTAATCACCTCGATGTCAGGACGTCCCGCCTTGGCTTTGAGGCGATTTTGCAAAATTAATAAAGTGCTGTCAATACCGGAGTGAATGTCAACCGGTTTTTTCTGGGGCTCGTCGATGCGAGAAAAGTTCCGCAGCGACAAAACAACATCGCGAATGCGATCGGCTCCGACTTGCATGGAAGAGACGAGTTTGGGGAAGTCTTTGATGAGGAAACTGAGGTTAATGCGCTGAATGTGTGCTTGAATGTCGGGGGTGGGATGGGGATATTGCTGGAGGTAAAGTTGCACCAATTGCAGCAAGTCTTGGGTATATTGGCGGGCGTAAGTGAGATTGCCGTAGATGAAGCTGACGGGATTGTTGATTTCGTGGGCAACCCCGGCAACTAACTGTCCCAGGGAAGACATTTTTTCAGTTTGAATTAATTGGGTTTGCGTCTGTTTGAGTTCTTGCAAAGTCAGTTCTAACTGTTGGGCTTGCTGCCGAAATCGTTCTTCCGATCGCCGCAGTGCTTCTTCAGCTTGCTTGCGCTCGGTGATATTTTGAATCATTATGAGTCCAGCCAAAACTTCGCCGTGTTCGTTGCGTACTGGGATGGCGTGCATGAGGTAAATGCGATCGCCGTAAGGCACCTCGGCAAACGATTCTTCGCCTGCGATCGCGGCGCGAAATAGGGGTTCGCTGAAAGTGCAGGTTTCTGGCGGAAAAACTTCCCAGAGAGTTTTGCCTTGCATCAAATATTTGGAAAGCCCGATTTTCGGCAATTCCGTGCCTTCGGCGAGGGTGAAGCGCAGCTCGGCGTCAAACAAACACACTGCACCGTTGGGAAAGTTGCGGGCGAGGGTGCGGTAGAGATTTTTGCTGCGGCGCAGTTCGATTTCCATCTGCTTGCGATCGCTGATATCCAGCCCGACAATCACCGCTTTTGAGCCCTGATGGTACTTCTGCGCCACCAGCAAGTAACTGCGGCTTTCTCCTCCCATTCCCAAACAAATTTCCTTTGAAATAGTCTGTTCGGACGTGGCAAAAAACTGGCGGACAAATTCGGCAAATCCGGGGCGCGACTCGATAAATCCCACTTCTCGCCCGACAAAGCTATCTGGGAGCAAATTGAAAGTCGCCGCCAACTGTCGGTTCACTCCCAGATAGCGCAAATCGGAATCAACCGAAGACACCAATCCCGGCACGGCATCCAAGACAGCTTGCAGCCGATCTTTGGCATTTTGCAGCTCGTCAGTTGCTTGCTTGCGGGCGGTAATGTCTACTCCGACAAACACCGCCCTCGTGCCTTGATGGTATTTCTGAGCGACAATTAAATAACTCTGCCGCCCTCCCTCAATGTCGATATTGACTTCGCGAGCGGCTGTCTGCTCTGGGCTAGCAAAAAACTCCCGTACCAAGTCGGAAAATTTGGGGCTGGTTTCTAAAAATCCAACTTCTCGACCGACAAAATTTTCGGGCGGCATGTCGAAGGCGGCGGATAAATGCCGGTTCACTCCCAGATAGCGCAAATCGGAATCAATCCAAGATACCAATCCGGGCACGGCATCCAACACGGCTTGCAGTTGCTCGTTGGCATTTTGCAGGGCGGCTTCTGCCTGCTTGCGCTCGGTGATATCCCGGACAAAAGCGCAGTGGTATTCGCACCCGTTGAATTTCAAATAATTGACGGTCATTTCAACAGGAAAACTGCGGCCATCTTTGCTGCAATAAGTGGATTCAAAGGTGAAGGATTGAAATTGTTTGATAGCGCGCCAGTGTGTCGCCCAAATTTCAGGGGAAAATGCCGGATTGATGTTGTGGAAGGAAAGCGCGAGCAGTTCTTCTTTGGTGTAGCCGAGCAACTGGCAGGCTGCCTCGTTGACGTAGCTGAGTTTGGCATCGGGCGTCATCCAGAAGACGGCATCAGCGGCTTTGTCCATCGCTAGCTGAGTGAGCTGTAGCGCTTCTGCCAGGTGTTTGCGCTCTGGGGCAGTCTCGGCAAATAAAATGAAGCCGCCGACGGCACCGTCTGAAAAGTGCCAGGGGAGGATGTCCCACTTCACCCATTCTACGCGGCCATCGGGTCGGGTGGTATAATTTTCAAGGCTTTCTGCTTGTCCAGTACCCAGCGCCCGATCGCGCAGTTGCAGCCAGCGATCGCTGCAGTCTGGAAAGATATCGCCGTGCGATCGCCCGATGAGTTCCTTGGCATCGAGTCCGAATGCGGCTTGCCACCGCCGAGAAACGGCGAGATAGCGCATCTGGCGATCGAGCATCGCGGCGGCAGCGGGGACGCGCTCTACAAACCGCCGAAATTGTTCTTCAGTTTCGTGCAGTGCCACGGGTGTCCTCTGGCGATCGGGTAAAGTTTTGCTTTCGTCAGATGTTTTTTTACAAGTTTCTAAGTCAGGTACTTGTCGGTGAATAGTCGGCTGGACGGGCGTATTCTGCACGGTTTAGAACCTCCTGCGCGGATGAAAGTGACTGTATTCAACGATGCAAAGGGTGAAAAGCTCCTGTAAATCGGGCATGGGATTGATAGCATGGGGCTGAGAGTGGGGCGTGCCTAGTGCCCGCTGTCTACTGCCCACTACCCAGTGCTGAGCCGCGTTGGAGCTAGGCGATGCACCCTCGAAGTCGGTCAAGTCAAGTAACGCAGCAGATGCACGCTCGTCTGATGGCCTTAATTTTTTGCTCAAACGTAAGGCCACTGCCAGACGGGATTGTTACCGAGTGTAACTAACTTAACTTTTTTTTACGATAAGTGTCAATTTGACTCGCCAGTCATCGGATTATTTTTTACATAACTTTTTATATTTTTACATAAACTTTTATATTGTAACGTTCAATCGTGATATAGAAAGGCGGAACGCACTGCCTTTTCGGGTGCAGTAAAATGCAGAAAAAATGGTATAATTGCGCTTCGCTGGCGAGGGTTGCAGGATGGAAATATATACGATCGGTCACTCCAATCACAGTATCGAGGCATTTATTGCCTTGATCGAGCAGCACGGAATCACAGCGGTTGCCGACGTGCGATCCCACCCCCACAGTCGCTATTTGCCTCATTTCAACCAAGGAACCCTGAAAGACGCGCTGCTAAATGCCGGAATCCGTTACGTTTTTCTCGGTAAAGAATTGGGCGCAAGACCGGAAGATCCGAGCTGTTATGTAGGCGGAAAAGCCCTTTATGAAAGAATCGCAGCCACTCCCCTCTTTTCGCAAGGAATTGAGCGATTGCTCAAAGGGGCAGAGACTTACAAAATTGCCCTAATGTGTGCCGAAAAAGACCCGATGACCTGCCACCGGACTATATTAGTTTGCCGGCACCTGCAACAGCGAGAAGTTAAGATAACACACATTTTGCCAGACGGCAAGCTGGAATCCCACGAACACTTAGAAGACAGGCTTCTGGAAACTTACGGCTTGCACCAACTCAGCTTATTCGACCAGCGATCGCTCGAAGAACGCATCCTCGAAGCCTATACCCGACAGGCAGATAAAATAGCCTACGTCAAAGGAAAAAGCAACAATGAAGAATCCCCCGATTGATTTATTTACCATCGGCTTTACCCAAAAAAGCGCCCAAAAATTTTTCGACTCCCTCGTCGAGGCAGGCGTCAAGCGCGTTGTCGATGTCCGCCTGAATAACGTATCGCAGCTAGCGGGATTTGCCAAGCGATCGGATTTAGAGTATTTCTTGCGGAAAATCGGCAATATCGAATACGTTCACCTCCTCGACCTAGCGCCCACGCAAGACCTGCTAGATGCTTATAAAAAAAAGAAAGGGGATTGGCAAACTTACGAAACTAAATTTCTCGATTTGATAAAACAGCGCAAAATAGAGGAAAAAATTTCGCCAGAAATCTTACAGGGGGGATGCTTGCTGTGCAGCGAACCGACACCCCATCACTGTCACCGCCGCTTGGTCGCAGAATACTTGCAAGAAAAATGGGGAAATCTAAAAATATGCCATCTCTGACGCGAATCATTTGCCTCGCAAATTCGTGGAAGCGAGGCGATCGGTGCATCGCAGGAATTAACCCAACAACCGGAAAGTGGATTCGTCCAGTTTCCGACTTGTCCGACGGGCGCGTTCCGAAAGAGATGCGGTCGATCGATCGCCTAGAACCGAGTTTATTAGACATTTTAGAAATTCCTCTGGCTACCACAGGGCCAGATTATGACTTTGAAAGTGAAAATCTCTCAATTTTGCCGGGAATGTGGCGGAGAGCCGGATGGATTGCGCCTGGGGATTTGCTGAAATATTGCAGCAACTCGACCTATATTTTACACAACGACAAGCGCTATGTGACAGTAGACTTTTTGCAATCACTGCCCCAGCCAATGCGCCACACCCTGCAACTGGTGAAAGCGGTAGGGTTTTCAGCGCGGGCGACGGGAAAACGCTTTGAGGGAGTGGAAAAATGGGAAGGAACAATCGTCACGCCTAGCGGGCAAACATTGACAGCACCGATTACCGATCCAGTCTTTACGAGGCGATTGGAATTAGGGCAGCGAGCCCAGACACCCTGTTTAGTCACCGTGAGTTTGAGTATGCCTTGGCGACCTCCCGATTGGGAAGGGGGCGATCCGTGCTGGAAATTAATCGCAGGCGTGGTGGAAGTGCCGAAAGAAGAAAAACAAGCGATCGCCCGAGAAACCAATGAGGATGATTTTGGGGTTGACGACCTTTATTTTTAAAAGGGAGAAGAAACCTAACCCCCCAGCCCCCTTCCCTTCAAGGGAAGGGGGAGAAGAAGGGGAAAGCCACGCGACTGGCTGAGAAAGGCCAAGGGGTGCTAGTATTGGACAAACACGTCTTACTGCGGGCACCCAAGCCATTATTCGCTTCAAAGTGGTATAATTGCAGGCAGCTATGAATAAAAATCGCCATTAAAAACAACTTCTATGAGCCAATTTAAAGAACGCTATCTAGTGGATGAGAACGGAAATCGCATCGGAGTTTTTTTGGACCTAGCAGATTACCAAAAAATCTTAGAGGAATTGGAAGAGTTAGAAGCGATTCGGGCGTATGACGTTGCTAAAGCGGCTGATGATGAGGCAATTCCCTTGGAGCTAGCATTAGCTGAGATTGAGCAGGAGCGCGGATGAGTTACGAAATCTTTATCCGGTGACGCGCTCAGAAAGAGTTAGCAAATATGAAATTTACGAGAAGCAACAAATCGTAACTGTTCTGAACGTTGGCAATCGGCGCGATTTTTACCGCTAGCTGATGCAGACAGCAAACCGAGCGATCGCTCCTCAAGGGGGTTGCGAGAAGATATATAATATTTTGAAGAATTTGAGTTGTTTTATGATACCTCAGAGAAATTGGGTGATTCCCTTTGGGAGAGCGGCGCTTCACGCGGGGATTGGAGTAACGGCGGCGTTAATCAGTATCCTGCCGACTTGCACGTTGGTTCTCGCGCAAAATCCAGAAGCCTTAGTCCAAGATTTTGTCGGAAATTGGAAGACGGTTTCGGTTCAGCGCGGTGCTATACAAATGCTCGATTCGTCTACTTTTCCAGGGATGCAGTTAGAACCCAGTAATGGGCGAATTATTGGCTTTTTATTTCCGGCATTATTTGTAGAACTCGCGCCAGCGGGCAAGGGCAAGCTGGAAGGGAAGGCTTGGATTTTTGGAGTCGGAGAAAAAGCGATTCAGATTCCCACCACTGTAGAACTTACGGAAGATAAAAATCAGTTGACTTTAGTAATGAGGGCGAGTCAAGTGGATAAAACCTCCCTGTCAAACGATATGGCTGAACAACTCGCAGAGGATTATACAATTGTCGCGCAACAGACAGCGGGAACCGTGCTGGATTTGCGAGGGCAAGTCAACCGAGCGCGTCAAGCTGAAGGCAAAAGTTATGTGGGCTCGATGAACCGAGCTTCACAAGCTTATTTTATAGAATACGAGCGCTTTGCCTCTAGCTTGGAAGAATTGCAAATTGGCATCAAACCAGAAACAGAAAGTTACGCTTACAGCGTGAAACTGCTCGGCTCAAATGGAGTTCAAACAATGGCTACGCCTAAATTAATTATCTTGAAAAGTTATACTGGGGGAGCTTTTGCCGTTAAAAGTCCAGAAACCGGCGAAATGCTGCCTGTTGCGATCGTTTGCGAAAGCGAACAGCCTTCAAAATCTCCCCCTCCTCCGCCTATGCTAGTAGACAATCAACCCCAATGCCCCCCAGGTTTTCAAAAGGTCAGCAACTAGCGGGAAAATAGGGGCTATATTTATTTAAGTAAATTTGGTAGGTTGGGTTTCTATTTTTTTACCTCAACCTACTTAAAGATAAACTTATTAAAGGATGATTGTCGGGGCGTGATTCCTATAAAATACCTATAAAATGGTTCTGCAAATAATTTAAATTTTCTCAATGAGATTGATTGACCAGTCTCGGCCTAATGTTATAGTCTCAATACAGAATTAAGAGATTTAAATTTATGACTCCGTGGGCTTTCGACTACCGATCGGAACAAATAGGCGGTTGTGCGATCGTGCAGGCAGACTGTTTTGAGTGGCTCAGCCGCGTGCCCGAATGCAGCCTGCACGCAGTCGTCACCGATCCGCCCTATGGGGTGAAAGAGTACGACCTAGAGCAAATTAACAAGCGGGAAAACGGGAAAGGCGGGATTTGGAGGATTCCCCCGTCATTTGACGGGCATCAACGATCGCCCCTGCCGCGATTTACCGCCCTCACGCCAAAAGAACGAACCGTTTTACAATCTTTTTTCGTCGAATGGTCTAAATTAGTCGTGCGGGCGCTGCGCCCTGGGGGGCACGTCTTCATCGCCAGTAACGCCTTTCTCTCTCAGTTAGTCTTTGCGGCTCTCGTTGAAGGGGGTTTGGAGTTTCGCGGCGAATTAATTAGGCTGGTGCGAACGCTGCGCGGAGGCGATCGCCCCAAAAATGCGGAAGCAGAATTTCCGCATGTCTCGTCAATGCCCAGAGGCTGTTACGAGCCGTGGGGAATTTTGCGAAAACCCCTGCCATCCAAAATGAAGCTCAGCGATTGCTTGCGAGAATTCCAAACCGGCGGGTTAAGAAGACTCCCTGATGGCAACCCGTTTAATGATGTAATTGTTAGCGAAAGAACGCCTCAGCAAGAACGCAAAATCGCGAATCACCCAAGTCTCAAGCCTCAGTCTTTTCTGCGTCAAATTGTTTATGCTTCTCTTCCTCTAGGTGAAGGGATTATTCTCGATCCTTTTATGGGATCGGGTTCTACAGTAGCAGCAGCAGAAGCAGTGGGCGTTAGCTGTATTGGTATTGAACGCTATAGAGACTATTACGAAATGAGTCGCGCGGCGATTCCCAAACTAGCTGCACTGAGGGTGCAAGCCGAGCAGCGAGCCGCCGCTGACAAAACCGAGCTAAAAATGTCAACTGCCCAGCTAGAACACCAGCAGGTGACGCTAGGGTAGGTTAGGAACTCGATCGATCCAGTTATCGACGTCTTATTACAGCCAGTCAGCGCTCTTTTTTCTTGCCAATATTGCAGAATAGATACAATTGTAGCGATATATAAATTTTACTCGCCTATGAAAAGCGCCTTCCTCGATCGCCTGCACAGCCCGGAACGCCCCGTCATCGTCTTCGACGGCGCGATGGGCACCAACCTGCAAGTGCAAAACTTGACAGCAGAAGACTTTGGTGGTAAAGAATACGAAGGGTGCAACGAGTACCTCGTCCACACCAAGCCGGAAGCGGTGGAAAAAGTCCACCGGGGCTTTCTGGAAGTCGGAGCCGATGTCATCGAAACCGATACATTTGGCGGCACCTCGATCGTGCTGGCAGAATACGACCTCGCAGATAAAGCCTATGACCTGAATAAAACCGCTGCCGCACTCGCCAAGCGCGTTGCTGCTGAATATTCCACCCCGGAAAAACCCCGTTTTGTCGCGGGTTCGATGGGACCCGGGACGAAGCTGCCGACGCTGGGACACATTGATTTCGACACCCTGAAAAACGCTTTTGCCGAGCAGGCGTCGGGGCTCTACGACGGCGGCGCTGATTTGTTCATCGTGGAAACTTGCCAAGACGTGCTGCAAATCAAGGCAGCGCTCAACGCGATCGAGGAAGTTTTCCAGCAAAAGGGCGATCGCATCCCGATCATGGTATCTGTGACGATGGAAACCACGGGCACGATGCTTGTGGGCACTGATATTAGTGCAGTGGTGGCGATTTTGGAGCCGTACCCCATCGATATTTTAGGGCTCAACTGCGCCACCGGCCCCGATTTGATGAAAGAGCACGTCCGCTACCTGTCGCAGAATTGTCCGTTTGTGGTTTCCTGCATTCCCAACGCCGGTTTGCCGGAAAATGTCGGCGGGCAAGCTCACTACCGCCTGACGCCGATGGAACTGCGGATGTCGCTGATGCACTTCGTGGAAGATTTGGGCGTGCAGGTGATTGGGGGTTGCTGCGGCACGCGACCGGCTCACATCGAGCAGTTGGCAGATATTGCCAAAATTTTGCATCCGAAACAGCGCCCCGTGAGGGTTTGGAACGGACATCCCAGCCCCGTGCGAGAATCGCTGCAATATCTTCCGTCGGCGGCATCGATTTACAGCGCCCAACCCTACGAGCAAGATAATTCGTTCCTGATTGTCGGCGAGCGTCTGAATGCCAGCGGTTCTAAGAAATGCCGCGATTTGTTGAATGCGGAGGATTGGGATGGGTTGGTGTCGATCGCGCGCGAACAGGTGCGCGAGGGCGCGCACGTTCTCGACGTGAACGTGGATTATGTCGGGCGCGACGGCGCGCGCGACATGCGCGAATTAGTGTCTCGGCTGGTGACAAATGCAACGCTGCCGCTGATGCTCGACTCCACGGAATGGGAAAAAATGGAGGCGGGTTTAAAGGTTGCTGGTGGCAAATGCCTGCTGAATTCTACGAACTTTGAAGATGGGGAACCCCGTTTTTATAAAGTGCTGGAGTTGGCAAAGCAGTACGGTGCCGGCGTGGTGGTGGGGACTATTGATGAAGAAGGGATGGGGCGAACGGCTGACAAGAAATTTGCGATCGCTTCTCGCGCTTATCACGCTGCGATCGCATTCGGCATCCCCGCCCACGAACTCTTTTTCGATCCCCTCGCCTTGCCGATTTCTACCGGGATTGAAGAAGATCGCGCCAACGGCAAAGCCACGATCGAATCGATTCGGCGGATGCGGCAAGAACTGCCGGGATGTCACATTCTCTTGGGCGTTTCCAATATTTCCTTCGGCTTGAACCCGGCAGCGCGGCAAGTTCTGAATTCTGTCTTCCTCCACGAAGCGATGCAAGCGGGGATGGATGCTGCGATCGTCAGCGCCAGCAAGATTCTGCCCCTGGCAAAAATCGACCCGCAACATCAGGAAGTCTGCCGCAAGTTGATTTACGACGAGCGCCAATTTGAGGGAGAGGTTTGCGTTTACGATCCCCTAGCAGAACTGACGAACCTGTTTGAGGGCGTAACGACGAAGCGCGATCGCGCCGTTGACGAAAACCTCCCCCTCGAAGAACGGCTCAAGCGCCACATCATCGACGGCGAACGCATCGGTTTAGAGGAACAACTCGCCAAAGCGATCGAAAAATATCCCCCCTTGGATATTATCAACACCTTCCTGCTCGACGGCATGAAAGTGGTTGGGGAACTGTTTGCCTCCGGGCAAATGCAACTGCCCTTTGTATTGCAGTCAGCCGAAACCATGAAAGCCGCCGTAGCCTATCTAGAGCCTTTCATGGAAAAGGCAGAAGCCGGCAATAATGCCAAAGGTACATTCATCATTGCCACCGTCAAAGGCGACGTACACGACATCGGCAAAAACCTCGTCGATATCATTTTATCCAATAACGGCTACCGAGTCATCAACCTGGGCATCAAGCAGCCGGTAGAAAATATCATCGAGGCTTACCACAAGCACAATGCTGATTGCATCGCTATGAGCGGGCTGCTGGTGAAATCCACCGCCTTTATGAAAGAGAACCTGGAAACTTTCAACGAGCGAGGAATTACCGTGCCGGTGATTCTAGGCGGTGCAGCGCTGACGCCAAAATTTGTACACGACGATTGCCAAAACACCTACAAGGGCAAGGTAATCTACGGCAAAGATGCCTTTTCCGATCTGAACTTCATGGATAAATTAATGCCAGCGAAGGCAGCCGGAAAATGGGACGATATCAAGGGCTTTTTGGATGAAGCAGAGGAGAACGCGCAGGCATCCGGGAACGGGCACAAACAGCCCGCGAGTGAAGCTCCTGTTGCCGAGTCATCTGCGGAACCGGCTGTAATAGATACGCGCCGTTCTGAAGCCGTAGCCGCCGATATCGATCGCCCGACGCCGCCATTCTGGGGCACGAAAGTATTGCAGCCAGAGGATATTTCCCTAGAGGAAGTATTCTCGTATTTGGACTTGCAAGCGCTGATAGCCGGTCAGTGGCAATTCCGCAAGCCCAAGGAACAATCGCGGGAAGAATACGATCGCTTTCTGGCAGAGAAAGTTTATCCGATTTTAGAGCAGTGGAAGCATCGGATTTTAGAAGAGAAGCTGCTGCACCCGCAGGTAGTTTACGGCTATTTCCCTACTCAAGCCGAGGGGAATTCCCTGTTAATCTACGCTCCGGAACTCTTGAAGAACGGGCAAGATGTCAGCAACGCGACGCCTGTAGCGACGTTTGAATTTCCCCGGCAAAAATCGCTGCGCCGCCTGTGCATTGCGGACTTTTTCGCGCCGAAGGAATCGGGGCACGTTGATGTTTTCCCGATGCAAGCGGTGACGGTGGGGCATGTGGCGACAGAGTTCGCGCAAAAGCTGTTTGCCGACAACCAATATACGGATTATTTGTATTTCCACGGGTTGGCGGTGCAGACAGCGGAAGCGCTGGCGGAATGGACTCACGCGCGCATTCGCCGAGAGCTGGGATTTGCCAGCGAGGAACCGGATAATATTCGCGACGTGCTCGCGCAGCGATATCGCGGTTCTCGTTACAGTTTTGGCTATCCGGCGTGCCCGAATATTCAGGATCAGTACAAGCAGTTGGAGCTGTTGGGATGCGATCGCATCAACCTGTACATGGATGAGAGCGAGCAATTGTATCCCGAACAATCAACGACTGCGATCGTGACTTATCACCCGGTTGCGAAATACTTCAGCGCTTAGGGTACAGGTAGGGTGGCGCTGCCACCCTACTTTTGCTAGACTGAAAAGGCGGGGAATAATTTGAATCGCTTGCAAGAGAGGAAAACATGGCTGAATTGAAGATTATATGCGATCGCCCGGACTCGGTAAAACAGCTACTGGAAGAAGCGCTGGCAGAGCGATTGCGAGATATCGAAAATGGCATCCGCATCGGAGAAGAACGGCTCCGGGAATTTGAAGCTAAATATGAGATGTCCACTGAAGAGTTTCTGCGTCGCTTTGAAAATGGCGAGATTACCCACAGACTGGATATGGAGTTTGACGAGTGGATCGGAGAATCTCGGATGCTGAAAGGTTTGCAAGAAGATGCCGCGCAATTAAGAGGTGTTGAATTTGTTAATTGACGAGTATTTTCAGGAAGTTCGGGAGGCAATTGAAGCCTGTAAAGTCGTCCAGTCTATCGATCTTATATGTGACAAGCGAAGTAGTTATAGGGGTTTCATTCGCAGCCAAATCAACATGGCTGACGGTTCCGTTTTCTACCTGCGCGAGTTCGTGGATGTCAGAACGTTCGCCAAGCGCGATATGTACTCTTATCAGTACATGGATAGCGCGAAGCGTCTGATTTTTCGCTATGATAACTCACCGCATCAGCCGAGACTTGATTTCCCGAATTATCCCCATCACAAGCATGAGGGGAGCGAAGATAATATCGTCCCCTCAAATGCTCCGATGTTGGCAGACGTGTTGAAGGAGATCGAGAGATTGTTAGAATAGGATGGTAGCTAGAAGATTATTGTAGGTTTTGCTCGGATACTAGAAAATAAAAACGAACTCACAGGAGAATGCCATGCGACGTACCAAGTCAAGGGACAAATGAAGGCGGCAGGTAACTTGGCGATCGCGATGGCACTAGCAGCCAATTTCAGGGATTTTGAAGACGCCATTCAGTACAGCACGGCGGTGGTGAATCAACTGGATGCAATAATCAGTCGCAATCCGGAATAAGCCAGAAAGGGTGCGATCGCCTCCTCACCCGCTGCCAAATGGCATCCCTCGCTCGCCAGAGCGACTCCTCAAATCAATTTAAACTATTATAGTAAACAGTCAAGCGGAGAACTAACAGATGACCATCGACGTATTCGATCCAGATTTTTATTTTAACATCTACCCAGACTTGGGAGATGCAGGGCTGACAACCGACGAAGAATTATTCGATCACTTCGAGTTCAATGGCATAGACGAGGGACGGCTATTCTCGCCCCTGGTGGATCTCAACGTCTACCGGGCTAGCAACCCCGACTTAGCCGCAGCGGGTTTGACGACAAACCGCCAATTACTCGACCATTTGGAGACATTTGGCGTCGAAGAAGGGCGCATTTATTCTCTCGTGTTTGATGCCAATTACTATCGATCGCTCTATGCCGACTTGCAGGCAGCTAGCCTGGATAACGAGGAATTATTTGAACACTTCCTCAACAACGGCATTCGAGAAGGGCGAGTCGCTTCTCGGAGTTTCGACGTCAACTTTTACCTGAATAATAACGCCGATTTGCGCGCGGCTGGCTTCAACAACTTTCAGGCTCTCGAACATTTTGTCGTCAATGGCGTAAAAGAGGGACGTCAAGGCAGCACTGGTGGGAATCCTGCCGGGGGCAGCACTATTGCTCCAGCCACAGCCGAACTGAGTACAGCAGTGGATTTGGGCAACCTCAGCGGCACCCGAAACGTGAGTGAATTTGTAGGCAATGCCGATTCCATTGATATTTACCGATTTATCCTCCCTAGCGCCAGCAATTTGAACGTAAGCTTGAGCGGATTGACTGCCGATCCTGATATAGAGGTTATTCGAGATTTCAACGGCGATAATGTCATTGATGCCAATGAAATTCTCGGCTTTTCTGAGAATGAAGGCACTAGCAATGAAGCAATTACCCTCAACAGCTTAGCGGCGGGGACTTACTTTGTTCGGGTGATTCAATTTGAAGGGGATACCAATTACAATCTCGCCCTAACGGCGACGGTGATTTAGTAGGATTTTTAGGGGGGGGAGCGCTTTTTCCTTTTTGCCAGATAGGAGAAAAGAAGGATGCGATCGCTTCTTCTGCCAGTCTCCCCCTCTCTTCACTCAACTTTCTCCCCTAAAATTCACAATTTAGATGAACCATCTCGACATCATCCGCCAAACCAATGCGAAGCTGCAAGAACAGTTTCGCGAAAAACTGAAGATTAACCCCGATCTGAATCGGATGCTTGTCAGCTTCCAAGCGAATAAAAAATTGCCGGGATATCGGTGGTTTAAGTACAAAGAAGGATTTTCATACCCGCTGATTCGTTATATTTTCGAGCAAGTGAAAATCTCATCGGGAACTGTTCTCGATCCCTTTGCCGGGAGCGGGACAACTTTGTTCGCGGCTGGCGAATTCGGGTGTCATGCAGTGGGCATAGAACTGCTGCCGCTCGCCTGTGAAATAATCCAGGTTCGCCGAGACTTACTCAATCAAGATTTGTCGGGGGTTCGAGAGGTGATTCAGCGGTGGCAAAATCAAGAAAATTGGGCTGACGAGCCACAACCAAAACCCTTCCCTCATCTCAAAATTACAAGCGGTGCGTTTCCCGAAGAAACCGAAAGATTCCTCAGTCAGTATTTAGCTGCTTTAGAAAAAGAAACTTCGCCATTGATAAAGCGTTTGTTGCGGTTTGCAGCTCTTTGCGTGCTGGAAGATATCAGCTATACTCGCAAAGACGGGCAATATCTGCGCTGGGACTATCGGGCTGGGCGCAGACAAGCTAAAAAGCAATTTAATAAAGGGACGATCGAGAGCTTTAAAAGGGCGATCGCGCAAAAATTAGAGGAGATTTGGACGGATATTACCTGTCAGAACTCACCCCGGCAAGTTGACTCTACAAACATTGACATTTATCAAGGCTCTTGCCTGACTCTCCTGCCAAAATTTGCGGCGCAAACAGTGGATTGTATCCTCACTTCTCCCCCCTACTGCAATCGCTACGATTATACGCGAACTTACGCGCTTGAATTGGCACTCTTGGGTTTGAATGAAGGAGAGGTTCGGCACTTGCGGCAGGAGCTTCTCTCGTGTACTGTTGAAAATCGAGAGAAGCCGGAGTTAAAGTCAAACTTTGCTGGGGTTTACTCCCGGGCGGCGGCAGCTTTCGACTCTCAAGAGGCTTTACAAGCGATTCTCAAATATCTGGAACACCAAAAGGCAGAGAAAGCTCTGAATAATTCGGGGATAGTGCGAATGGTTCGCTACTATTTTTTCGAGATGTCGCTGCTGATTTTTGAGTGTGCCCGCCTTCTCAAGCCTGGGGCTCCCTTCATTCTCGTTAATGACAACGTGCGCTATCAGGGAGCGACGATTCCTGTGGATTTAATTTTATCGGATATTGCCCGACAAGCCGGGTTTGAAGTTGAAGCGATCTGGGTGTTGCCGGCGAGCAAGGGAAATAGCAGTCAGCAGATGGGGGAACACGGGAGGGAAGAATTGCGAAAATGCGTTTATATTTGGAGACGGGCTGCTCAATAAACAGCCTGCCCCATCTAAGAGGGGCGATCGCTCCAACTCCCCCTATATCGAGACAAGCGCCGCATTTTCTCGATAGTATATTAGCAAGCCTGCACTGAGGCTAATCGCGCTTTATGAAACGTCGAATTTTTCTGCTGAAGCATATTTATTTCTTATCGTTAGTAGGGCTGTTGCTGGGCGGTTGCAAATCTGCCGAACTCAGCCCGATCGAGCAATCTCAACTCGCGGTTAAAACGATGAAACTCGAAAGTAGTGCTTTTGAAGCCAGCGGCGCTATTCCGCCGAAATATACCTGCGATCGCGACAATATTTCCCCGCCCCTGCGCTGGGACGAACCCCCTGCCGGCACCCAAAGCTTCGCCCTGATTTGCGACGATCCCGACGCGCCGATGGGGACATTTGTTCACTGGGTACTCTACGACTTGCCCCCTGAAATGCGCCAACTCCCGGAAGCGGTTCCTGCTGTCGCCAAACTGCCTGCCGGAGGCGTTCAGGGAAAGAATGACTTCCGCAAGTCGGGATATGGTGGCCCTTGTCCGCCCAGCGGCACCCACCGCTATTTTTTCAAGCTCTATGCGCTGGACAAAAAAGTCGGGCTAGAGCCCGGAGCCGCCAAAGCCCAACTGCAGAAAGCGATGGAAGGGCACGTCCTGGCATCGGCTGAACTCGTCGGACGCTATGCCCGTCAGCGTTAGTGCAATTATTACTAGAGATTCAAGGTTAAAGTGTTCAGTGGGTAGGTTTTCTGACCTTAAATCTCCAGATTGTTCAAGCTAATTTGTATTAGCGCTGCAATTTAACCGCCGTGCCGCAGGCAGTGATCAGCAGCAGGGCTCCTCGGTTGTCAACATTGATGCTGCCGGTATCGATTTCGATGCCGAGAACGGCATCAGCGCCTAGCTGTCTGGCGCGTTGTTCCAGTTCGGCGAGGGCTTCCCGCTGTCCGAGCTGAAAAATCTCTTCGTAACCGCCCGTGCGCCCGCCGATAATGTCGCGAATGCCGGCGAAGAAATCCCGCAGGGCATTGCTGCCGTAGACGACTTCAGCCGTGACAACCCCCAAGTAGGTTTGAACGATCGCTCCTTGAATGGTGTCTGTTGTTGTTAAAATCATACACTGTCCTCGATGATGCGAAATACTTCTTACCCATGCGGGTTTTAACCTGAATTCTTCTTGAATCAACAGCGATCCAACAGTAACACATAGCAGTATCAGGAATTTCTTTGGCCGTGCAAAAATCGACTCTATTCACGCTCAGTCTCTTGTTTTTAGGAGCGATCGCGATCGCGCAGCCCCCGCTCGTCCGCGCTCAAGAGCCCGTTTCTCAAACCAATAACAACCAGCAGCTCAGGCAGCTTTTGCGTCAGGCGCGGGAGCTGGTGGACGCTGGCGACTTTTCTAGCGCCCTGGCCATTTACCAACAAGCCGCCAGCTTGGACGCCAGGAATGCCCGGATTTATTCTGGCATCGGCTACCTGCAGGCGCGTCAGGACAACTTCACTGCTGCGATCGCTGCCTACCAACAAGCGGTTGCCCTCGATCCCAAGAATGGCGATTTTCAATATGCCCTCGGATACAGCCTCGCCCATGCCGGAGACAATGCGGGAGCGGCGGCAGCCTACCGTCAGGCGGCGGCGCTCGATCCGAAAAATGTCAATGCCCGCGTCGGGCTGGGGGTGGTGCTGTTGCGTCAAAAAGACTACACCGGGGCGATGAATGCCTTCCAAGAGGCGATCGCCTTGGACCGATCGAACTGGAAGGCTTACGAGTCGGTGGGATCGCTGCTCCTGATGCAGGGCGATCCCACCAACGCGATCGCCTACCTGCAGGCGGCGGCTCAGCTAGCTCCCCGGCAAGGCAGCATTCTGCTGAATTTGGGCAGCGCTTTTCTGGCACAAGGCAACCTCAACGGCGCGAGAGTCGAGTTTGAACGCGCTGCCCAGGTAGAACCCAACAACGCCGACATCCCCTTCCAAATTGGCCAAATTTACCACACTCAGAAGGATTACGAACGGGCGGTCGATGCTTATCAACAGGCGATATCTCTCAATCCCAAGTTAACCGCAGCTCAGGTGGCGATTGGCGACATTCGCCTGCAACAAGAAGATTTCTTGCGGGCGATCGTGGCTTATTCTCAAGTTGTCGAGATGGAGCCCCAGAATGCACAAGTTCAATACAATCTGGGGGTTGCTTTCCGAGGGCGCGATCGCACCGCTGAGGCGATCGCGGCTTTTGAGACAGCTCGCAAGCTTTTTCAACAGCAGGGCAATTCTGAGGGGGTACAAAAAGCTGAAAATGCTCTGCGCGAACTGAAGTAGGGACGCGAGATTCGGGTCGGACTCTCAGCCGCTTTCTTCTTCGCTCCTACTTTTCCGCTCAGAGATAGGGAGAATCGAGAATAAACAATAAAAGGCAGCTTTTTTCTCCCTTCTCCCTTTTCTCTTCTTTCTCTTCTCCCTCTTCTCCCTTTTATTCTTTTTCGGGTTCTTTCACCAAGGGCTCTGAGGCTATTTTATCCAAGCCGACCGATTGCAGGAGATTGCTCCAGTCATCGGCGATCGCGGTATTATTCGGCTCGGCAGATCGCAACTCGGCTAGAGAGCCCAGGGTATCGAACCAAAAACCCGATCGGGCTAAGAGAACGACGCGATCGCGCCCGGACGCCTTTTCTATCTGCTGCGCGAACCTCTCGTCTGCTTGAACGCGCTCGATCCAGCCATCGACGATCAAGTCGTCCTCCTTGGTGTCGGGGTTGCAAAGGATAACAAATTGCCACTTGTAATCTTTGCCAACTTCAAGCAGCGGTTTTTCAGGCGTATCGGGCAGGCTGACGCTCACCACCCCTTCTATCCCCGTGATATTCAAATTCGTCTGGTATATCGGCTGATTGTTCTCGTCGAGTACCGCGAACTCTGCCGAGCGCGATCGCGTTTGCGGAACGTAAAAGAAAAAAGCGGGATGCGCCGATAGAGTTTGCCCGGAATTCGTTGCCGGTATCAAAGCGGTGAGCGGCGTTTGCCCGACCGCGCACGAGCCGCGAGTGCCCGCTCCTTCGCGGCGTCCCTCCGGGCGTCCCCGATCCGGAGCCTCAAACTTGAGGTTTCCGGCTTCTTGTATCGCATCCGGCATCCCGGGCGCGGGCGAATCAACCGCGCGAGTCCCTCCTCCTTCCCGCCCCTCTGGCAGCCCCCGATCGGGCGGGGTTAAATCCTCTGCTAGCGTTTGTTTCGCCCATCCACAGAACACAATCAAGCCAACAGCAAGGGTTGCAGAGAACAGATTGGTATGAAATTTCCTCGGACGCATCTTAAATTAATCCTGATTTTCTATAGAGGTTAATAGCAATCTACTGCCGACTGGCTGCAACTCGCTAGTTTCTCGAGGCGCTGCCGAGTTATTTCTATTTTAAGTGAAATCTATCACTTAATCCCTGTAAAATATTTAAACAACATGAAATAATCTGCTTAAAAAAAACAAGCAGAAAAGCGCGGTATTTCTTGCCTCCTTCATCCGATCGCGATCGCGCCGGAAACAACTTGCCAGCAATTCTGGATATTCCGCCGCGATCTCACGGGAGGCTCTACTTATCAATGTACCCAAATCGAGGGCAAAAGTTTCCGCTTGTCCGGGCTATCTATCGAACTCGCAACCCATCCAGGAGTTTCATCCGTCGGAGAAAAATCAAAACATCCCCGCACTCTCCCCTATTCCCCCTCTCTCCCGCTCAGCACGCTCCGCACTCTCTATACCCCCTTCACGCTTCGCTCTCTACGATTTCTGGCTTGCGCCCGATAACGCGATAGACATCGACGGTTTGATGTTTCCCCTTGAGGGCCAGCGGCCCCCAAGGTTCGACTATAAAACCATCCTGCAGGTAATCGAGCGTTTCTTTGGCGATCAGAACCCGACAAATACTGGCTTGACGGTCTTTTTCGGCACTTTCCAGCCGCGAGGCAATGTTGACGCTATCGCCAATAATGCCGTATTCCATGCGATCTTTGCCTCCCAAACTGCCGACGACGACGGGACCTGTGAAAATCCCGACCCGCATCTGCACGACGGGCAAGCCGCGCCGCTTCCAGTCTTGGTTGAGTTCCTTGAGGCGATCGCCGAAAGCCAAACCGCAGCAGACCGCATTGCAGGCGTCAGAGGCGATCGCGCGGTCGTCAGAGCTGGGCATCGGCACCCCAAAAGCGGCCATGATGCCGTCGCCGGTAAACTTGTTGATAATGCCGTGATGCGCCTGCACTTCCTGAGTCAGGACGGTGAGATATTCGTTGAGCCACTCCATCAACACCTCTGGCTGCATTTGCTCCGAGATGGTGCTGAAATCTTTGAGATCGGTAAACAACATCGTGGCGATGAGCTTTTCTCCTGGCAGTTTGCCGTGCTTGAGCAAGCGATCGCGACTTTTCCAGAGGGCATCAGCAATCTCTGGCGAGGTATTTTGCCCCAAGAGCTTCATCACCATTTGCTGCTGTTGTTGGGCTTGGTGCGCCCGGTACGTCACCACAGAAGCGCCGGTCAATAGCAAGCCAATCGCCGGTGCTGCCACCGGCACCCATCCAGAGCGCGACAGCAGGTAAAAGCCACTGCCGAACAGAACGGCGAGCATCGCCCCCGATCCGATCGCCAAAACCAGGGGATGGCGGCTGCGCCAAGCCAGGGTGCCCCCCACCAAGCACCAGGCGGCGATCCAGAGCACTTCTGCCCATTCTGGCCAAAACCAGAATAAGGGGCGATCGCCCAAAACAGCACTGAGGATTTGGCTGGTGAGGTGGGCGTGAATCAGCACCCCGGGCATCCGAGGATTGTTCGGATCGGCTGGCGTGTAGGGGGTTAAGAAAAGGTCTTTTTTACTCGGTGCCGTGTAGCCGATGAGAACTATCTTGTCTTTCACCCACTCCGGCTCGACTTGTCCGAGCAAGACCTGCGTTAGAGAAACTTGCCGCGCCACATTGCGGCGCGATCGGTAATTGAGCAGGATTTGATAGCCGTTGGCATCAATCTTTTGATATCCCCCAGAATTCGGCTCTAAGGGCAAAAACACTGCCGAGCCCCAGCGAATCTCTTTCGGATTGCTCTCGCTGTTTTGCGGCTCGATCCCCCGCGCCGTCAGATAAGCGAGCGCAAGCTGTAGCGGAAAAGAAAACAGGGTCGTTTCGGGGGTGAGTTCGCCAAAGAGCAAGCCGCGACGGATTGCTCCATCGGAGTCATTCACCAAGTCGTTAAAGCCGATGCGTTCTGGAGATATGGCGGGCGGCGGCGGAACTTCCAGCTTGCCGGTTCCCGCTTCGCCCATTTTGGTAATGGCAAAGACATTCGGCTTTTGTAACTGGGCGTTGAGTTCCGCAATGCCCTCGCCTTGGGGCAGGTCGCGATAAATGTCCAAGCCGATCGCTTTGGGCTCGAAGGCGGATAACTTCTCTAATATCTGGGCAACGACGCGATCGGAGAGCGTCGATTGCTCGAACTTCTGGATGTCGTCGTCGCTGATGGCGACGACGAGCAAGCGAGGATCGGGGCCTTCATCTGCCCTGCGCAGCACCATCCGGTCGTAAACCATCAACTCGATCGGCTGTATAGCGCCCGATAGCCTCACGGCTAGCAGCACTAAAGTACAAGCAACCGAGGCGATCGCGACGCTGGCAGGACCTGACAAGTCCAGTTTTAAGGAGCTAATAAGGCGAAATAACTTAGAAATCACGGCTGCCCTAGCTTCCAGGCGGTCAAACAATAGCGCGAACTGAGCCGAGGGAGGCTCGTAAGCAGGATCGGCTAATTGGTGATTTTATTGTAGGGTTTGAATAGAGTGGTGTGTGTGCGGCTGGTTAAATCGCCCGTAAAAATTGAACGCTTGCAATCTTGAAATGTTTCTAGAGGCTGTACCGCACTGCTGATACAGGCGTGCGGTGCCCTCGCTCCCCGATCGCGGCAGCGAGAGTACCGCACGAGGGCACGCGCGCTTCACCGCCCCAAATCGTGCAGGGCATTGATAACGTCAGCGCATTGTCGCGTCACTGCCTCCAATTCCTCTCGTTTTGAGGAACTCGGTGCGGGTATCAAATCGCCAATCCGCACGGTTAGCGGCACGGGGCGGGGAACGGAAGAGCCTTTTTGGAAAATTTTGTCAGTTCCCCACAAACTCACCGGCAGCAGCGGGGCCTTGGCCTTGGCCGCGATCGTGGCCGCTCCCAGTTTGGGTTCGGTAATCCGCCCGTCAGGGGTGCGAGTGCCTTGCAAAAACACGCCCGTCGCCCAGCCATCTTCGAGACTCTTGAGGGCGGCGCGCAGGGCACTGCGATCGGCAGATTTGCGATTGACGGGATATGCGCCGTACAGGGCGATCGCTTGCTTCAAAACCGGAACGCGAAATAACTCTTCTTTGGCCATGAAGGCCACCGGTCGCCTCATGCAATTGCTCAGAATCGGCGGGTCAAAATAACTGGCATGATTGCTGACTACGACAACTGGCCCTTCTTGAGGCACCTTTTCAGCCCCGTAGATGCGCCCCCGAAAATAAGTGTGGAACATGGGGGCGACGACTGACCACTTAAAGGCGTAGTAGAGAATTAAGCTCTCAACAGGTTCGCGACTTTTACCCGAGGAAGGTTCGATCGGTGAATCCATAAAAAAAAATAGGGGCAATTCTTAGCTTATCAAGTATCCGGTGCCCTATTTTAGATTCACAAGGCGACTTCCCTTTACCCTCCCGCCAACATGGCTTGCTGCCCTTGCGGCGATGTGGCGTATCCCAAAAAGGCTCGAACTGCGGGGCTAGCTGGGTTTCTATAGGCATAGTAGAGCGTCCGCTTGTAGGGATAGGTGGCGCTATCCGGCATCAAGCCATTCACGGGCACTACCCTAACGGTTTGCTGTCTGACAACCCGACGTAGGTCGCATAGCCTATTCCGTCGCTGTCCAAGGTTCGCAGCAGGGGAGCAGTCGTCTCTTGTTGCAGGGTTGTGATGTTGCCAGTGCTGCCAAAAGTCCCGCCTTTGAGTACCAGTTCTTTAAATGTTTGATGCGTTCCGCTGACGGCAGGGCAATTAAAAGAATTGCAGAAAAATCATTTTTCCACATACGAACTCAGGGGTATGGCATTGCTGTATTCCTACTGGAATAATTTATTTTTTGCACTCCTCTATCGCTCTGAAGAGCGCAAAAATGGTACGTCTGTGTAGTTCGCATGTAAGTTAAAATTCAGGCAAGGGCACCATAAGGCTCGCAGTCGCTCCTTAAAAGAAGATAAGCGATCCAGTAAAATTTTATGTCTGAGGGAAGAGGTTGGCAGTTTTGCTACAGGCTAGTCTAAAAATAGATTCTCACTAATTCAACTGGGTATGAACTAGCTTACCAAGCTCTGCAATAAAAGCCTCTAATAGCTGTAAAAGGCATGACAATAAACACTCTATCACAAACATTGACTAACCCTCTTGTAGAGCGAAGCAGAGCTATTATTTAATCCCTGAGACAGTAACAACTTCTTTTAAAAGCGAGATAAGTGTATGAATTGGTGGCAAGCTATAAAAATTTTGGGTCGCGAACCAAAAGCTTATGTGAAGCGGTGGCGAAAAAATTTAGAAATACTATACAAATACCCCGATGTATCCCAAAATTTTCCCGTGTTTTGGTTTTACGATAGTTTGGACTCAATTGAAATAGGAAATCAAGTATATATCGGACAGTGTTGCGAAATTTTTGTTGTTAAGAACTCACCTTTTACTAAAATTTCGGGACGGTTGATAATTAGAGATCGGGTAGTTATTGGTGCGTTTGCAAACATTCGGGCGGCAGGCGGTGAAATCGCAATCGGACGCGACACAATCCTCGCTCAAAACGTATCTCTAATTGCATCTGACCATACCATTTCTAACGAAAAACCTTACCGAGATTTACCCTGGAATGAATCCAAAATAGGGATAGTGATAGAGGAAAATGTATGGATTGGAGCGGGAGTAACGGTTCTTCCGGGTTGTGTCATCGGCAAAAACTCAGTCATCGGAGCGGGCAGCGTGGTTACTAAAAGCGTACCGCCGAATGAAGTATGGGCAGGTATTCCGGCTCGGAAGCTGAAGAGTATTGTAGAACTCAAAGAGACTGAGATAAGAAATACTTTTCCAGATGTAAAACCTGGTTCTATTTCAACACAGAATGGGGCTGTTTCCCCTACCCTTACCAGATTCTAGCTTTCCAGTTTCTCTCCCAGCCCCGTAGATGCGCCCCCGAAAATAAGTGTGAAACCTGGGGGCGACGACTGATTACTTAAAGGCGTAGTAGAGAATTAAGCTCTCAACAGGTTCGCGACTTTTACCCGAGGACGGTGCTGTCGGTGAATCCATAAAAAAAATAAAGGCAATTCTTAGCTTATCAAGTCTCAGGTGCCCTATTTCAGATTCACCTTGTGAATGCCGTGTTAGCCTCCTGCTAACATAGCTTGCTGCCCTTGGGGCGATGTGGTGTATCCCAAAAAGGCTCGAACTGCGGGGCTAGCAGGGTTTCTATAGGCATAGTAGAGTGTTCGCTTGTAGGGATAGGTGGCGCTATCCGGCATCAAGCCATTCACGGGCACCACCCTAACGGTTTGCTGTCTGGCAACTTGAGCGTAAGTAGCATAGCCTATTCCGTCGCTGCCCAAGGCTCGCAGCAGGGGAGTGGTGGCATCTTGTTGCAGGGTTGTGATATTGCCAGTGCTGCCAAAATTCCCGCCTCCGAGTACCAATTCTTTAAATGTTTGATGCGTTCCGCTGAAGGCAGGGCGATTGATGACTCGGATTTGTCCTGGCTGCCCGCCGATTTGCGACCAGTCGGCGATATCTCCCTCAAAGATATCTTCTATTTGACCGCTGCTTAATGCTCCTTGGAAAGGATTATTAGAGCCTACCACGATGGCGATCGCATCCAGCGCCACCGGCACGGCAGTTAATCCCTGACTTTCTTCTTGCGGCGTTAGAGGGCGCGATATCGCCGCAATGTCAATACTCCCCGCTATCAGCGCTTTGATGCCGCGATCGGAACCGTTCGCGCTCGTGGCAACAGTCGCGCCGGGAAATTGTGCTTGAAACCCATTTTTCAGGTTTTGATTAATTGTCACCATGCTCGTTGCACCGTCAATTCTCACCGTCGTTCCTGCAGGTATAGAAGCTGACGTGCCTCCGGCTACGGGTGCGGGGTATGGTGCTTGCTGCGGCAAGCTTTGAGGCGTGCTGGCGAGGTTGCCCTGAGAAGCGGGTTGTTTCATAAAGAAAAACCAGTAGCCGCCTGCAGCGATCGCGAGAAACATCAAAATAAAAACAATGGGAGGAGGACTGCTATTTTTTGACATGATATTTTCTCTCCATTCAGGGATTTATAGCGCGTCTAAATGATTCGTATCTGTCGGATCGGGGCGGGCACGGGGCGGGCATGGGGCGGGCACTATCCACTACGCGCCCCTACAGCAATTGTACAAATTATTTGGGTTCCCTATATTGACTGTCATTCTGCTGCTGCAACATCAGGAGGCGGCGCGATACTTCATCCTCAGCGGTCATTTTTTCCAGATCGGCTTGCAGCTTTTCCGTGGGATTTTCCGAAAGCTCTGCAAAAGCTTGAACTTTTAAATTTCGACCTTGTACGGCATTTTTAGCCTCTTCAAATTGAGAGCGAGCAGAATCGAGACTCAAATCACTGTTCACTTTAGCGATCGCGCCGAGAGCTTCGTTAATCTCCGCCATATCTTTCATATTCTGCATGTCGAGCTTATAAGCTTCCAACTTCATGCGTTCCCGATTCAGCTTGTCTTTAGAAGCATTTACAAACTGCTGTGCTTGTTGCACTTGCGCCTCTAACTGCGGCAGCACTTGCTCGATCTGAAGCACTTTTGACATAGCCAACCGCGCCGCTTCTTCATTGCCGCTGCGCTGAGCCACCAGTGCTTGCTGCTCGAATCCCCGCATCTCCTTAACTTTCGCCTCATACTTCTGCTTAGCGCGATCGCACGCCGCCACTTGAGCCGCAACCGCTTGCGCCAGTTTTTGCACCGATTCCTGCATCGATCGCAGCGATTCCTCAGCAACTTTCACCGTAATTTTTCCACCTGACTCCACAGGCATTCCCCAGAGCCACTTCCAAACCCCTACTAAAGTTCGTCCTGCCGTTTCTCCCAACAACCAGTAAATCACCTTTTTCATAACTTCCCTCAAAAATTGCTACTTTTCAGTCAAACTTTAACCCACTTCCGTTGCCATTCAATTTATGACAAAACATGTCGCGCCCAAACTTCCCAACTTCTCATACGCTCCTCTTCTCTCCGCGCCCTTTGCGTCTTTGCGGTTTAACCCAACCTGCCCCACAATCGCCCCGAATAGATCGGGGGCGATCGCGTTTTTCTAGAAATAAATTGCCCCTAATTCAGAACAACCAATTTAGCCGACAACTCGGCAGCGCTGCCGACATTTTCCAAAACGAGATTAGGGCAAGCCCGCTTAATCAAACCCGTCAAAACCTTACCCGGGCCAATTTCTACAACGCGCTCAATTCCTTCTGCCGGCAAATTCGCCATAATTTCGCGCCAGCGTACCGAACCCGTCATCTGACGGTTGAGGCGATCTTTGAGAACCGCTGCATCAGTGGCGGGTACGGGTTCGACGTTAGAGAGCACAGGCACCTTCGCATCGGTAAAGGTGGCGCTATCTAAAATTTGCTTAAATTCTGCTGCGGCTGATGCCATGAAGGGGGAGTGAAAAGCTCCCGATACGTTTAATTTAACGGCTCGTTTTACCTTCACTTGCGACAGAATTTTTTCCACCGCTTCCGGGGTGCCGGAGATGACGACTTGCCCCTCACTATTGTCATTAGCGAGAACGACATCGGGGGTTTGCTCGATTTGCGCTTCTAACTTCGCGCGATCGAACCCCAGCAGCGCCGCCATTTCTCCGCCAGAGGCATTCTCCATCAATTCAGCGCGGCGCTTGACGAGTTTTAAACCCGTTTCAAAGTCAAAGACGCCGGCGGCATAGAGGGCGACGTATTCGCCGAGACTGTGACCGGCAGTAAGAGCGGGTTGCTCCGATTCGCGCAGGATATCTGCGAGAATGCTCTCTACCACATAAAGGCACGGTTGAGTATAGAGCGTGCGAGATAATTTGTCTTCTTCACTTTGGCATATCTGGGGAACCGACCAGCCGAGAATTTGCTCGGCGGCTGCATATTTCGCTTTGGCAATGGGATGCTCTAGTAAATCGGCACCCATGCCGATCGCTTGCGAACCTTGTCCCGGAAATACCCATGCAGTTTTAGTCATCGTTCGTTGTCAGGTGCGAGTTGCGAATTGCTGAACTCTCCATCTTATCAATTGCCGCGATCGGGATTCACTTCTCGTGCATCCTTTCACTTATTACTCATCCCTCCAGCGATCGCATTATGCAATTTTCCTAAAAATTAAGTTTTGTAACAAAACGCATAAGGGCGGGGTGCGGGGAGTAAGGGCACGCGCGGGCGGGAAAATGGCCAAAAAACGGCCATGTAGCCGGAGATGGGCGATCGGGAGCATCCCGGTGTATGTAGGGGCGATAGCATTCCGGCAGGAAATACTTGCTTCTAACCGATAGATGATCAGCCGGAATGCTTCGCCCTCGACTGGGCATCAGAGACGTTTTACAAAGCACGGGATGCTCCAGGCGCGATCGCCCTATAAAAGCTGGGGTTGGCTGATTGATAAGCCTTGGTTTTCAAAACGGCCTCATTTATCAGCAAAAATAATCAAAAAATCCTGCATAAACCGGGCATCGGCAGCGACACCTCCTTAGCGAGAGAGAGGAATCGTCTTTATGAGCAGATACGACAGAAAGCATCCCGATTATGTAGGGGCGAAGCATTCGGGCGAAGAATCTCTCGGACAAAACCAGCCATTGATAATCCGAAAGCTCTCACTACGCCCGGGAGTTGCAAAAACGGGATACTCCCATCCAACCTAACAAGGAACTTTAGTAAGGCGATCGCGATTTGTAGGGTGGGAAGAGCGAAGTAAAACTCTCCCAAATTTGATTTATCAATTCAACCGGAAACGAATAAAATGTGAATGAAGAGCCACTTTCTATGTTAGATTACGAGCATTCTTTTTTTCTGAGAATTGTTCCCATGTCCCGTCAGGAGCAACTGGACAAACTGCTGGTGCAGTACCTTCAACAAGCGATCGCGCCCGATGCCGATAGTGAGGAGCGAACCAAAGCCGCTGATTCACTATTCTATCTCGCCGAACAGCTACCCAACGTTCTCACGCAAGAGCGCCTCGATGCTGGATTGCGTGCTTATTACGATGACGCCCTTTTAAAAACTCAAGCAAGCATCCACAAAACAATCGAGAATTTTCCCGAAAAATATCAGCTAGACATCCACAGTGCCAATGCTGAAATGGTGAGAAAAAAGTTTGTGAATTGGTACAATCTGATTCTCAAACGCGATTGCATAGATTTGTGGCGGGCTAGTAAAAAGAGGCGAACAGTTGAGCTAGATAGCCCATTTGGGGAAGATGGAGAGACAACTAGGGGAGACGTCACGCCCGATACAAGCAAACCCGAACCCCTAGAAGCGACAATTCAAGAGGAGCGACAGCGCAACTTGCAAAAGGCGATCGCTTACCTGGATAGCGATCCGAATGAAGAATTGTTAAGCTGCGCGTCTGACGAATATCCCGCCTGCAACTGTCGCGCCATCTATCGAATGCGGAGACAAGAGCCGCCGAAAACCTGGCAGGAGATTGCAGATGTCTTGGGCGTTAAACGTGGAACAGTGACAGCCCATTGGCATCGGAGAGGCAAGCCGCTGATTAGAGAAATCGCTCAAAGATTTGGATGTGAAACGGAGGAATAGCCATGACTGAAAAACACGCTTATTATACCATTTTGCTGCCTCCAGAAGCCCGCGAAAAAGCGCGAAAATTCGCTGCCGAACAAGCGACAGAAGAAAAACAGAGGCAGGTTGAACGCAACACCCTCGCCGTGTGGGCAGTTAACAGCTTCGTGCGGGAAATTCACTTTGAAACCGACTTGACAGCCGGGGATAGCTGGAATCCCGTTATCAGAGGCTTGCACAATGTAGGCGATTTGGTTCTCCCTGATTTGGGTAAACTAGAGTGTCGCCCCTGTTCTCTTCAAGATACAGCGATTGCTCTACCCGTAGAAGTCACGGAAGAGCGAATAGCTTATATAGCAGTGGCGTTGGAGGAGCCAGCAGAGAAAGCGCAACTATTGGGATTTGTTCGCGCGGCTGACGTGCCGGAGTCGGGAAGAATCGAAATCGAACAGTTAGAAGAGATTGAAAATTTGATTGACTATCTGTTTAGATTCGAGTCGGGGATAGAAGTATTGCGGGAAGAAGCCGAGGTGAATGAAAAAGTCCAGCAGTTACTAGAAACGACGCCGATATCAGCGATTCTTTCCCAACTGGAGCGCATCTACCGCATCGAGCCCGAATATGAATGGCGGGGGAAAGGCGGAAAAGTGGTGCTGTCAGAGGGCGCGACAGCGGGGGCGAGTGTACGGGAATCAATGGAAAAATCTATCGATGTGGATGAAGAAGAGAAAATAGCCGCTCAGAATTTAGCGGAAAGCCTGCTGGAGAAGTTGGCTGAAATTTGGGGAGAATCGGCATAAATTGATGAGGGCGATCGATAGCAGTATAGCAACCCAATTCACCGAGAGGAAACGCAACAATGGACGAACAGCGCCGACAAGACTATCTCAATCTCATTCAAGCTTTACTCAACTGTCGCAGTTGGGAAGAAATTAATAACATCCTAAATGCCCATCAAAACCTAATTGATGAGGGCTTACTGCAAGTAATGGAACAGGTGGTAGCTTGGCTAGCACAACAGGGCGATGGGAACAGGGCTGAATTTTTAAAGGATGTTGCTCGCCAGTTAGCCGCCTATATCAGCAATTCCGCAAACGCATTACCTGCCGAAGAATATCTTGCGTTCTTGCGTAAGGTACTCCAAGCTATCATAGAAAGCAATGGCAACCCGGAGGTGGTATACCCCATCCTCTCTGCCAATCAGCACAAACTGAATGACACATTGGCTGAACTGTTCGCAAGTTGGGGAGCTAAGATTTTTTCGCAAGTGGAGCCTGAACACGCAGCAGACATCGCAGCAGATTTTGGTACTTTTAGCAGCCTAATTCAGCAGTTTTCCTTGGGGAACAGAAGCAGCAATTTAGAGATTGCGATTATCGGCTACCATCTGGCTCTGCAAGTCTTCTCCCGCGAGGCATTTCCCCAACAATGGGCGACGGCTCACAACAATCTGGGGGCTGCTTACAGGAATCGCATCAAAGGAGATAAAGCCGAGAATCTGGAAAATGCGATCGCCTGCTCTGAGCAAGCTTTGCTGGAATACACCCGCGAGGCATTCCCCCAAGATTGGGCGGGGACTCAAACCAATCTGGGGAATGCTTACTGGAACCGCATCAAGGGAGATAAAGCCGAGAATCTGGAAAAAGCGCTCGCCTGCTATGAACACGCCCTGCTCGAATATACCTGCGAGGCATTCCCCCAAGGAGGTTGGGCGCTCATTCAAAACAATCTGGGGGCTGTTTACAGAGATCGCATCAAGGGAGATAAAGCCGAGAATCTGGAAAAAGCCATCGCCTACTATGAGCAAGCTTTGCTGGTATATACCCGCGAGGCATTTCCCCAAGATTGGGCGATGACTCAAAACAATCTTGGTAATACTTACAGCGATCGCATCCAGGGAGATAAAGCCGAGAATCTGGAAAAAGCGCTCGCCTGCTATGAGCAAGCTTTGCTGGAATATACCCGCGAGGCATTCCCCCAAGAATGGGCAACAACTCAAAACAATCTGGGGTCTGCTTACAGAGATCGCATCCAGGGAGATAAAGCTGAAAATTTGGAAAAAGCGCTCGCCTGCTGTGAGCAAGCTTTGCTGGTACTAACCCGCTGGGCATTCCCCCAAGAATGGGCGGCGACTCAAACCAATCTGGGGGGTGCTTACAGAGATCGCATCCAGGGAGATAAAGCCGAGAATCTGGAACAGGCAATCGAGTGTTGCCAGCAAGCTTTGCTGGTACGAATCCGCGAGACATTCCCCCAAGAATGGGCGATGACTCAAAACAATCTTGGCAATGCTTACAGCGATCGCATCAAAGGAGATAAAGCCGAGAATCTGGAAGAGGCGATCGCCTGCTTTGAGCAAGCTTTGCTGGTACTCACCCACGAGGCATTCCCCCAAGATTGGGCGATGACTCAAAACAATCTGGGAACTGCTTACGAAGAGCGAGGGCAAAGTGAAGAAGCGATTCAGTGTTACCAATCCGCCCTAGAAATCTTCACTCCTGCAACCTTCCTGCTAGATTGCCTCACAACCGGGCGCAATTTGGGCAATTTGGCTTTCACGGTGGGGCGGTGGCGAGAAGCGATTCAGGGGTACGCAGCCGCAATCGACGCGGTGGAAGAAAGTCGCTCACAAGCAATGACGGACGAGCGGCGGCAGGAAATCGTCAGCGAATCTATTGACATCTATGAAAAGATGGTGCAAGCTTGCATCAATACCAGGCAATTCGATAAAGCTTTTGAATATGCAGAGCGCTCTCGTTCCAAGCGTCTCGTGGATTTGATGGCGAGTAAAGACCTCTATTCTGGCGGGGAAATTCCCCCTGAAGTAGAGGTATTGTTGCAGGCATTTCAACAGAAGCAACAGCAAATCGACCAACTGCGCGACTATAATAATCCCAGTTCCGAACGAGCAATGGGGGGTGCTGCGCGCAGTCGCGCTAAATTCGAGGAAACCAACGCGAAAATATTAGCTTTAGAGGCAGAAAAACAGCAACTTTGGCAGCAACTCCGCCGCCTCGATCCGGTGCTGGCGAGACAGATAAAAGTCGCGCCTCCAGACATTGCAGCGCTACAGCAGATCCTTGACGATGAGCGAACGGCTATCCTCAGTTTCTACGCGACTTACAGCGACACTTACATCTTTATCCTGCGGAAAAACCAAATTGACTGTCACATTTGTTCGGGGCAAGGGAGAGAGGTGCTGCAAGAGTGGATTGCCTACAACTGGTTAATCCCCTACCTGAGCGATCGCGCGGAATGGATAAAGCAAATGAGCGGTTTTCTGGGAGAACTGGCAAATCGGCTAAACCTAAATGATTTGATTGCCAACCACCTGCAAGGGATAGACGAACTCATTTTAGTGCCTCACCTCTACCTGCACCTAATTCCTTTTGCTGCGATGCCGATTTCCGACAAGGAGAAGTCAGAGCAATTTCTAGGGGATAAATTCCTCATCCGTTACGTTCCGAGCTGCCAAGTGTGGGAGTTTTGCCAAAAGCGCCCGCGTCTCGACAGTCAGCTCGACTACGGTATCGCGGAAAATACGCGGGAAGATTTGCACTTCTCCAGTTTTGAATGCCAGCAAGTGGCAGAACTCTATCAGGTTTCCCCGGAACGCCGCTTGCAGGGACGCCGCAAAGCTACTGTAGCAGAATATCGCCGCCTCGTCAAACAAGTGCAAGGGATTCTCTCCAGCCACCACGCCCAATCTCGCCTGGATAATCCCCTCGAATCTGTTCTAATATTGGGAGATGGTTTTATTACTTTGGGAGACTTGCTGACACCCGGTTGGCGACTGCAGCAGCTTGTCGATGTTTTTCTCTCCTGCTGCGAAACCGCAATGGGAGACACTACTCTAACCGATGATATCCTGACGATCGCATTTGGCTTTTTGTGTGCCGGGGCGAGGAGTGTGGTGAGTACCCTCTGGGCGGTTGACGATTTAGCCACGGCGCTGTTTTCTCTCTTTTACCACCAGCACAAGCAAATGGTTTCTCGCCCCCTTGCCTTGCGAAAGGCGCAAGAGGATTTGAGAACCCTATCGGGCAAGAAGTTGGAGGCTGAATACAAGCAGGCTATTTCTGGTTTGTTGAAGGAGCAGGGGAAGCAAACTACTGAAGAATTGAAGCAGGCATACGCGGCTTTGAAGCAGGCGAGAAAACAATCTCTCGATACGGTGAAATTCTGGCAAAAAGAGTATCTATTTTTCGAGAAAAAAAGAGATAGATTGGAAGTATCCGAGAGATGTTTAGAGCGGGCTTGCAAACAGGATTTTCCCTTTAGCAATTCCTTCTATTGGGCGGCTTTTATTTGTCAAGGGGTGCGGTAAGGATTTTGTCAAGATTTTTACCGGAAAGCCCCGCACCCTAGAAGAGGGGCGGGCACGGGGGCACCGCCCCTACAGAAACGAAGTTCTCCGGCGCAGGCTTTGTAGATATAGCGGTTCTATTTGAAAAGCGAACGGCTGTGACGGCTAGAAACCCGGCTTCTTCAAGAAGCCGGGTTTCTGAAGTACCTCAGTAGCTTGAAAAACGCTATAGTTTATTTCCCCCATTCAAAAATTGCGGCACCCCACGTCAGCCCCGCGCCAAAACCGGAGGTAGCGATCGCATCTCCCGGTTTAATTTTGCCTTCCCGCACTGCTTCGTCGAGGGCGATAGGGATGGATGCGGCGGAGGTGTTGCCGTAATTTGCCAAATTGCTGATAATTTTTTCAGGGGGTATCTTCAAGCGATCGCCTACCGCATCCAAAATGCGCTGATTGGCTTGGTGCAGCAGCAGCCAGTCTACATCTTCCACGCTCAGGTTCGCTCGATACAGCGCTTTTTCGATGACTTCCGGCACTTTTCTGACGGCAAATTTGTACACTTCTTGCCCGTTCATGTTGATGGGCTGATAGCACCCTTTCGCGATCGCCACCCCATCCACCAATTCTTGCAGTTGCGACTGGTAGGGCACTTGCAGGCAGCTATTTTGCGTGCCGTCCGATCGCAGTTCAAATCCCAACAGGCGATCGCGTTCCGACGCCTGCAGCACCACTGCCCCGGCTCCATCTCCAAATAATACACAAGTGCGACGATCTGACCAATCTACCCAGCGAGAGAGGATGTCAGCCCCAATCAGCAAGATATTTTGATACGCCCCCGTGCGGATGAACTGCGCCGCCGTCACCAATCCAAACACGAACCCAGAACACGCGGCAGTCAAATCAAATGCCACGGCTCGCGATGCACCCAACTGCGCTTGTACTTGGCAGGCGCTGCCGAACAAGTCGTCAGCCGTAGATGTCGCTAAAATAATCAAATCGAGATCGGTTGCGGCAATCCCCGCCATTGCGATCGCCTTTTGAGCCGCTGCCGTCGCCATGCCCGTCAGAGATTCTCCGGCACCCGCCAGACGCCGACACCGAATCCCGGTGCGAGCGGTAATCCACTCATCCGATGTCTCGACAATGCGACTGAGCGCGTCGTTGTCAAGAGCCGCCGCCGGAGTTGCCGAGCCGCTGCCTGTAATGGAAATGCCTGCACCTATTTGCTTCAATGTTCCTCTCCGTTGGTGGCTGCGAGCTTTTTACGCTTCATAAGTGAGAGCGAAAAAGTGAAAATGTGAAAAACTTTTAATGTGAGACCAGATAGAAAACTATTTTTAGTAGGGGCGGGCACGGGGAACCCCTACAGAGGGCGGAGACGGAGGCACCCTTTCCGCAGGGGAAGGCAGGCACCGGGGCACCGCCCCTACCCTCACTCCTCCCTGTTTCCTTCTCCTTTGATTTACTGCCCGGAGACAGCCGATTGCTGGTCGTTTTTCTGATATTTGGACTGAATACGCTCCAGCACCTCGTTGTCGATCGCTTCTTTCGCCAAGCGAATCGCATTGCAAATCGTCGGCGCTTGCGAGGCTCCGTGGCTGATAATGCAAATTCCCGCCACTCCCAATAATAAACCGCCCCCATGCTCCACATGGTCGATCCGCTGCTTGATCCGTCTCAGGTTCGGTTTCAGCAGCGCCGTGCCGATCTTGCCCGATATTCCCTGCACCAACTCATCCCGCAGCACTTGCAGCACCACTTCGCCCACGGCTTCGGCAAACTTTAGCAAGACATTGCCCACAAAGCCATCGCAAACAATCACGTCAAAGCGCGCCGATAGCACGTCGCGCCCCTCGGCATTGCCGATGAAATTGATTTGCGAATTTTCTTGCAGCATTTGGTAGGTGCGGACGGCTAGGTCATTGCCTTTAACCGCTTCCTCGCCAATATTGAGCAATCCGATAGTCGGGTTGGCGACGCCGAGGACGTATTGACTGTACACGGAGCCCATTACCGCAAACTGCTCTAGAAACTTGGGGCGGCAGTCCACATTGGCTCCCACATCCAGAACTAACACCGCTTTGTCTGGCCTAATCGTCGGCAAAACCGCCCCGATCGCCGGTCGGTCAATCCCGGGCAAGCGGCCCAATCTCAGCAGAGCAGACGCCATTGCCGCTCCCGAGTGCCCTGCCGAAACGACAGCATCGGCTTTGCCCTGTTTTACCAAATCCATCGCAACATTGATGGAAGACTTGGGCTTGCGCTTGAGGGCACTCAACGGCTCCTCGTGCATTTCGATCGTGCCTTCAGACGGAACGATTTCTGGCGGTGAGGAAATGGCCTGTTGCTTGAGGGCGGCTTCTATTTGCTGTGGTTCGCCCACGAGCAAAACTTCTACGCCCAATTCCTCCTGTGCCCTGAGGGCTCCAGCAACTACCTCGGCGGGGGCGTGGTCGCCGCCCATAGCATCAATTGCAATTCGCGCGCGCGTCGATCTCATTGATCAAAGTCATAGAAACCTTACAAATTTTAGCAGAACGCCTCTCCTCAACAATAAACCTTTTGACATCCGTTCCCCAAGAACGACTTCATCTCTATTTTGTTATAAATTTGCATGGCTAAGAAGTGCTGTATTGATGGAATGGCAAAGGTATTGTTCAATTTAAATATAAAATATAAAATCTAAAAACGCGGCTGGGGGCCAATGGGGGATAGTATCTAGCACTTACCCGCGATCGCGAAAGCAACCGGGTTTCTGCTTTCAGATCGCAGGCTGAAAGTCAAGAGGTCTGGTTGAGAAACCCGGCCCTGTCTCGCCAAGAAGGACAGGAATCGCACGGGTGATAGATGAAAACACAGAAGTAAATGGCACAAAGGGTGTCGCTTTCTCTGCGGCATCAAACAATTATCAGGACGGCTGAGACTTGAGGAGACGTAAAGAATGCTGGAGTTACTGAGTTCGGGCTTGCTTTCGGTATGGCTGGATATGGCGGGCATACACCCCTCGGCACGGGATGCCTTCACGCTGCTAGCCGGCCCGGGCATCCCAGGTCTGGCGATCGTCGCAGAAGCCGATCGGAGTGCAGAAACAACCCTACAGCAATATCTAAAAGGTTTGACCGCCAAAGGCAACGCCGAAAAAGGCCAAGGCGTGTGGATTCAATCTGGCCCGATGGTGCTGGCCAGCAATCAGGGGACGGTTCCCCTCCCCGCTGCCTCTTTAACCAAAATTGCTACATCTCTGGCGGCGCTGAAAACTTGGGGGCCATCGCATCAATTTGAAACCCTAGTCAGCGCAACTGGGCCAATTAAAGACGGGGTTTTGCAAGGAGACTTGGTAATTTCAGGCGGCGGCGATCCGATGTTCGTCTGGGAAGAAGCGATCGCCGTCGGCAATGCCCTCAACAAAATGGGCATCAAGCGCGTCAGCGGCAATTTAATCATATCGGGCAAATTCTCGATGAATTTCGAGCCCGATCCTGGTGTCAGCGGCGATCTCCTCAAGGAAGCCCTCGATGCGACTAGCTGGGGAGGAGAGGCACAATTTGTTTACTCTACCTTGCCCGATGGCACACCCAAACCGCAACTGCCGATCGCCGGCGGCGTCAAAATCCTGACGAGCGGCTCGGTTGCCAATCAAACCTTATTACTGCGCAGGCGATCGCTTCCTCTAGCCGAGATTTTGCGGCAGATGAACATCTACAGCAACAACGAAATCTCCCAAATGCTCGCTGACGAAGCGGGCGGAGCGCAAGCCGTCAGAGAGTTAGCAGCGGCGGCAGCAGGCGTCCCTCCAGAAGAAATCCAACTGATTAACGGTTCCGGACTGGGGCAGGAAAATCGCATTTCTCCCAGAGCGGCGTGCGCCATGTACGTCGCCATTCAGCGCTACCTGATGCCCTACCACCTGACGATCGCCGACTTATTCCCGGTATCGGGGCGGGATGGCGGCACCCTAGACTATCGGCAAATTCCCAAAGACACCACGATCAAAACCGGCACGCTTTCGGATGTGAGCGCGCTAGCCGGCGCTCTACCCACGCGCGATCGCGGTTTGATTTACTTTGCCATCATCAACCGGGGCAACGATGTAGACGGCTTCCGCACCCAGCAGGACATCCTGTTGCAGCGCCTGCAAAAGCAGTGGGGAGCCGCACCGAAAACGCCTGTCGCCATTACCGCCAAACCCCTGAATGACCCCCAGTTCAGCAGCTTGGGTGCTGCTAACCGCAACGAAATACTCTTCGGCGGGTGATGGGGGGAGTGTTGAGTGCTCAGTGCTGAGTGCTGAGTGGGAGAGGGGGGGGGAGTGTTGAGTGGTGAGTGGTGAGTGGGAGAAAGATTTACTCAGCAGTCCTTACTAAACACTTCTTATACCAAGTTGGCTAACTTAGTATTGTTACATTTTTTTATATATCCCGGAG
>CAYOOD010000020.1:0-90650 GCA_964405435.1 uncultured bacterium | reverse complement strand
TACGAAGCCGCTTTACAAGTCTACACCCCGGAAGCCTTTCCCCAAGATTGGGCAATGACTCAAAATAATCTGGGGGCTGCCTACAGCGATCGCATCCGAGGGGAACGGGGGGAGAATCTGGAAAAGGCGATCGCCTGTTACGAAGCCGCTTTACAAGTCAGAACCCCGGAAGCCTTTCCCCAAGCTTGGGCAATGACTCAAAATAATCTGGGGAATGCCTACAGCGATCGCATCCGAGGGGAACGGGGGGAGAATCTGGAAAAGGCGATCGCCTGTTACGAAGCCGCTTTACAAGTCTACACCCCGGAAGCCTTTCCCCAAGATTGGGCAATGACTCAAAATAATCTGGGGGCTGCCTACAGCGATCGCATCCGAGGGGAACGGGGGGAGAATCTGGAAAAGGCGATCGCCTGTTACCAAGCGGCTTTACAAGTCAGAACCCGCGAGGCGTTCCCGCAAAACCACGTCGAAACCTTATTTAATTTAGGACTTGCCTATCGCGACGCTTCCCAGTTGCAGAATGCCTGCGATACCTTTGCCCGCGCCATTGACACGGTAGAATTTATCCGCAGTGGCATCATCGAAGGCGGCGAGGCAGACAAGCAGAAATTAGCGGAAGAATACAATAGAATCTATCTCAACATGGTCGAAGTCTGCCTGGAGTTGGAGGATTGCGCCGCTGCCTTGGAATATGCCGAACGCAGCAAGGCGAGAAACTTAGTCGAACTACTGGCTGCTACCCGCCTCAAACCCCCAGGAGTTTCCCCGGAAGCCTGGGAACGCTACAACAGTTTATATCAACAGTGGTGGAACCTCCAGCAGCAGCGCGACGGTAGCCCCTCCTCCGGTGACAACCGTTCCCCCAATGGCGACACCCGCAGCATCGGGGTTTCCTCCGCCGCCACCGCTACCGCCAACCGCTCCCAACGCCTCACCGAGTTGCGCCAACAAATCGACGATTTCATCGCAACCGAAATCACCCCCCACGACGATAGATTCCGCTTCGGGCAACAAGTGCAACCCATCCGCTACCGGGAAATTCAGGCATTGGTGGATGAACAGACGGCAATTGTGGAGTGGTACTTTACCAATAAGGGCATCCACGCCTTTATCGCCACCCACCAGGGGCAACAACCCATCCCCGTCTCTACTGATAACAGTGCCCTCGCTGCGTTGGAACAGTTGAAAGATGAGTATTTAACCGATTATCTCAACGATGACAACTACTGGCGGCTAGCGTTACCCTCCTACCTGCGACGGTTGGCAGAGATTCTAGAGCTGAATCGCCTCAGATCCCACATTCCCTCCCAGTGTCAGCAGTTAGTTTTGATTCCCTATCGGGCATTGCATTTATTCCCCCTCCACGCCTTACCCGTTTCCGAGACGGCATATCTCAGCGACTGCTTCCCCCAAGGGATTCGCTATGCCCCCAGCAGTCAGATTTTGCAGTTATCCTTATCGGAGGATAGCACAGCCGGGGAGACAAAAGCAGAGGAGAAAATGGCGGGCAACAGAGCACAGGAGAACATAGCGGGCAAGATGCCCGCACTCCAAGGAGGTTCTACCCACCTGTTCGCCATCCAAAACCCCACCGCCGATTTAGCCTATACCGATATCGAAGTCGAAGCGATTCAAACTGGCTTCACCCCCGCTACGGTATTAAAAGGAGAAGAGGCTAGTAAAACCTTATTGAACCAAAAAGCCACACAGTTAAAAGAAACCGGTTTCGCCCATTTCTCCTGTCACGGCTATTTCAACTTCGCCAATCCCCGCCTTTCGGGGCTGATTCTCGCCGGTGCCAAACTCTCCGCAACCGCCGCCACCGAGAAAGGCATCCCCCGGATTCGCTCTCGCCGGGGTGAGTTTAACGCCGATGAATGTCTGACTTTGCCGGAAATCTTTAACCTGCGGTTGCGGCAATGTCGTCTGGTTGCCCTGTCTGCCTGTGAAACCGGTATCACCGATATCAGCACCAGCAGCGACGAATATATCAGCATTGTGGCGGGGTTTTTCTTTGCCGGTTCGCGCAACGTCTTGGGTACACTATGGGCGGTAAATGATGTCTCGACGGCAATTTTGATCGTTCGCTTTTATGAAACCCTCCTCGACGAGAAAACTCGCCCCCCCGTGGCGTTGGCGTTGAAGCAAACCCAGGAGTGGATGCGGCAAGCGACGGTGGCGAAGTTGTTAGCGTGGATTAACGGCTGTCGGTTGATGAGTGAGGAACGGCGGCAGCAGATGTGCTATGATTTAGAGGGATGGTACGAACTCACAGAAATCCCCTTTCAATCGCCGTATTTTTGGGCGGGGTTCTGCGCGGTTGGACAGTAAAAAGGGCGAAAGCCCAACAATGAACTTTATTAAAGGGAGTAGAACATCGGGAGTAGAACATTATGTCATCAGCAGCACTCAAAGATTTGGTGGAGATGGTAGAGGCTTTGCCGATTGAAGTACAGGAGCAAGTGGTAGAGCATTTGCGCGAGTATATTGCCGATTTACACGATGAAAAGCTGTGGGATGCGTCATTTAGTCGAACCCAGTCAGCTTTGGTGGCGGCAGCGCGACAGGCTAAACGGGAACGGGCGGCGGGAAAAGCAACTGCGATGGATTCTGAGCATTTTTTTGGCTAAAATGTGGGTGTGGCTTCGTGGGAGCATCCCGATTTTGTATGTCCCTGTGTGAGGGCGAAGCTTTCGGATTGGAAATTCTCGGTTTTTACCGAACAATTATTCGCCCGAATGCTTCGCCCCTACAAAAATGGGATGCTCCCGGCTTCGAGCTTCGTCCCTTCGGATTCGCCTGTCAAGGAACCTAAAACTATGATGACGCCAGAACAAACAATTGCGGCTTTTTTAGAAGTCTGGGAGAACAACCCAGAGTTATTCCTGGCAGAGGATGTAAAGAAAGATTTAGACGGACTTAACCAAGCACTTACCTCCTCGCCCGATGCACCTAACGCAGATATTGCCAAACAGATTCAAGACTGGTGCAAAACACATCACGCCATCAGAGATGCGGTACGCAGTTATACCAGAAAAGTTAAACCTGAGAATAACATCTCGCCCCAAAACAACAGCAAAAGCCTGCACAACCAATATCCTCAAGTTTCCCAAACTTTGCGCGATCGCTTGCCCAAAATCGGCGAGGGCAACACTCCCCAATGAATGAATAACCACCCCCACCCAATCCGTGGGGTGGCATTGCCAAACCTACGCTAGAATTAGATAATCTCCCACAAGCCGCGATCGCAATCCCCCCAATGAATCAACAACCACCCCAAACCGCAGAAAAGATTTTTGCCCCCAATGTCTATTTATGTGCCTACTCCCTGCACGATGAAAATACCCAGGGGAACAATTATTTCTTCTGGCAAGACTGCGATCGCATCTTAAGCCACTTTACCACAGAAAGACTCGCGCCGCATCTGGATTTTAGCCAAACCGGAAAAAGCGATCGCTCTATCTTACTCCCAGATAATAAGTTCTCTATCCCCTTCACCCTCACCGATTCCCCAGAAATCGAAGGATTTGCTCAACCCCTGCAAATCCAAGATAGCTATGCCTTATTTTTCAATGTCGGTTATGACGATGAAAACGAATCCACCCCAGAAGTGGCGGTAAACGCCCTCGAAAAATTTAACGTCCAAAATACCTTACTGCTGCCAAAACCCGATAAATTTATCGGACAAACTCTGCTACTGACTGCCTATTTAACCCCAGAACTCAAACAACGCTATCGGCAATCTCTAGAATCCCTCGCCCATACCTGCTACAGCCATTTAATCGGCAACAATGCACCCCCATTATACCGCAGCGGCGAGTTATTGGGCAGCCCAATTTTTGAATATGGAAACCCCCGCCAACCAGACAACTCTCCCCACGTTCTCATCTGGCTATTTCGCGATAAACAAACCGATGAAAGCCTGCAAAAGTGCTTTAAATCTATTTTTGATTTATTATTCTATCGTCACAAACTGATTAAACTATTTCAAGATAGCCGCACGACTTACAGCCAACTAACGCAATACTATCGCCAATTTGACCCCTTTCTGGACAACCTGCAAAAAACCCTCGATACCGCCAACCCGAACTTAGACAATTTGAAAAGCCAGTTAAAGCAATTGGCGGGAGACTCCCTGCAATACACGCGCCTGCTGCGAAAACTGGAAGCTTTTGGCAATACGATTGAAATAAATTTTTACAATTATAAGGGGGAAATCGAGCAAATTTGTGCTACACTAGGAATCGATAAGGAAGAACTATCGTTTTTCCAACGCTTCGGGCAAGAAATCGCGCCGCTTTTCCGCGCCCAAATCCAAGCAGACTTGGGGTATTTTGAACAGGGGACGGAATTAGCAGATCGAGCGATCGCTTCGATTCGAGGCATCGTAGAAATCGACCAAGCGCAGATCGATCGCGAGACTCTGGAACACGAAAAAGAGAGCGATCGCAAAATCGAAAACCTAATTTACATTGTCAGCGCCGGGTTAGGGGGCGCGGGAGTCGTCGCCTCCAGTGCCAGCTATCTCACCGCCGGAAGTAAAAATGGCGAGATGACAATTCAGTGGATTCCCAACCCCCATCAACCCATTCACCCGTTTACTAAAGTCCTGGGGATTAGCATCGCGATCGGGTTTTTATTGGGATTGGCGGTTTGGGGGATTAGAAAATGGATAGAGAGTTTAGACAAAGATAACGGCAAATCGTCATAACCGAGCTGAAAGCGCTACAAGTCTTTGGTAAAAACAAGCCCAAAAAAGCGATTAGCCATCAGGTGCAGCCAAGGGGCAGACTTGATGGCTAATAGGCGATCGCTCATTCGCTGTTGCCTTCCTACCTCGATTGATAAGAGAGCTTCCCGATCGCCCCTTTAAGTAGTCGCACTCGGTTTGCGGGCTCCAACAGAAGCACCAATCAGAGAGGCGACTAAACCCAGCAAAGAGCCGAAGATAAATGACCAAGCAGCCCTCGCCGCATCGCCCGCCCAGTCGCGCGATCGGGCGGCATCGACATTCGGGACGTTGTTGGGCACGGCAACACCACCGGGCTCTTGTATTTGGTTGAACACTTCCCCAGAATTGGCGGCAACCACGCCAAAAGCTCCCGAAACTCCACTCGCCAGCAACCACGCGCTAATCGCCAAAGTGGTTGCCCAGAGAATTGCCCCATTCAGCATGGCGGTTTTGCTGTTCATCGGGCCACAGGTGCGGGCCATGACCCAACTGCCGAGAAACAGGGCAATCAGCAAGCTGATTATCGACCAGATTCCCACACCCGTACTGACGGAACGGGGATCGGAACCCGCCGCACCAACGCCCAATCCGATCGCTGCTCCGAGAGCGCTCAAAACCAGTTGCGCGCTCAGGGCAATGACAATTCCTGCAAAGATCGGCCCCCAGCGGACGCGATCGTGATAGTCAACAATTCCCGAATTGACGACAGGAGATTGAATGACGGGGTTGCTTGTTCTCTCTACATACGACATAAACGGTTCAGTCCTTACGTTACTGTAGGGTTTTTTCCTCTAGGACTTACGCTTCAAACCGACTTTCCTGCCCGCGTCTTGGCTTGCAGGCAAAGGGATAAAACCAGAAACCCGGTTTCTTTGACGATCGCGCCTAAGTCCTATTCTCAATAAGGCTCTTGACGAGACTTCGAGCGCTGAAAACTTATTTTACGGAGGATGTCTGCTCGGCTGTATCTATCCCTGGTTAGAAGCGAGGTTCTGGCTGGTTGATAGTGGAGGGAGAACTATTGCCAATTGGTTAATAAAACTTAATAAAATCATCGAAAAATAATTGCGTTTGTGGCTGTGTCCGGCTAGTTGCGGTTCGAGAATGAACGCGAGAGAGGCTGGATTTGACAAATTTAACGATTTTTTTTAAAACGAGGCCTTGATTATACCACAAAAAAGGCTGTACGGTCTTCTACCGGGCTGAATGAGTCGCAAGAAGGAAGACTGAAGGTTGAAAGCTATCTAAAGTAGTTCATATGTGAATGCAGATAACTCAGGAGACGATAGCATGGCGCTGTACAAACTGGAAGATTTCAAACCCAACTATCGCGATGAAATCTTTGATGGCGAAGAAGTCAAGGGAATGGATGTCTTCGCCGGGGAAACCGACGATAAGATTGGCTCAGTTCGCCACTTGCTCGTGGATGAGTCAGGGCGTTTCCGATATCTCGTCATTGATACGGGCTTCTGGATTTTTGGCAAAAAAGTCTTGATTCCAATCGGGCGCTGCCGTTTGGACGCTCCCCGGCACCGCGTTTATGCCCTAGGGCTGACGAGCAAAGAACAAGCAGAAAATTTGCCCGAGTACGACGAGCGCATGACGATTGATTACGATTACGAGGAGCGCGTGCGGGGCGTTTATCGGACTCCCAGCGTAGAAGCCTCGCTCCCGGTTGAGGCGTCAGCGCCGGTGGATGTGCCGGGAACCGCTTCTTATCGGGAAACCACGGCTCGTTCTGAAGAGCGGGAGTATAAATACGACCGCGAACCGGCACCGATTGCGGATCGAACTGTAGCGGGCGATCGCGATCGCTACACCTACGATCGCGAACCCGATCTGTACCAGATGAGCGATCGGAATCATCCAAAACTGAGACTGTACGAAGAAAGGCTGGTTGCCGATAAAACCCGCCAGCAGACTGGGGAAGTCACCGTCGGCAAGCGAGTCGAAACGACACCCGCAGCAGTGGCAGTTCCGGTGGAAAAAGAGCGCGTCGTCGTCGAGCGAACGACACCGACCGGCGCAGGAACGCCAGTGACGTCCGATCGCGCTGACTTCCAAGAAGGCGAAGTCGCTCGCATTGAAGTTTACGAAGAAAAGGCGGATATCAAAAAGCAAGCCTTTGTTCGCGAAGAAGTGCAAGTCAAGAAAGAAGTCGAGCGGGATACGGTGAAGGCAACCGATAAGGTGCGCCGCGAAGAACTCGACGTGAAGACTGAAGGAGAGCCTATTGTAGAACGCTCCGATCGTCCCCGCGATCGGCGTTCGTAGGGCTTGGAGCTTGGAGTTTTGAGTTTAGCAGCCCTTGCCGCTGCTAAACTCCCTCAGTGATTGAAGCGAAACTGTCAAGTAAAAGGAGGGCAGTGACGATGGCTTATCGATTTCGTTGGCTCTCAGCGATCGCCGTCTTAGCGGCTACAGGCACGAGCTTCTGTGCCGGTGGATTGCTGGCAATGTCCCAGCAAGTGCCTGCCCAGCAGGCGTTTCCTGACGTTCCGCCGGATTATTGGGCGAGTCCGTTTATTCAAACCTTAGCCGAAGAGGGAATTATTGTCGGGTATCTAGACGGAACATTCAAACCCGAACAACCCGTCGATCGCGACGAGTTTGCCGCGATGCTCCGGCAAGCTTTCGAGCGAGGCAAGGTGCGGGAAATTGAGAGCGGCAGCGTTTTTAAAGACGTTCCCGATGGCTATTGGGCAAGCCGGCCTATCAAAGAAGCGTATGAAAGCGGATTTATGAACGCTTTTTCGGGGAACTTGTTTCGCCCGCAAGAGGAAATGCCCAGAGTTCGGGCGTTAGTTTCTCTATCCGAAGGACTCAATTTAGCTTACGATCCTTCGGCTGCCGCGACTGGGCGAACCCCTGCAACGCCCGCGATCGCCCGCCGCCCCGAGCGCCGGCGCATCAGCAAGAATCGCTTCGCATTTCCCCTGGCAATGACGGCGATGATTCCGCCGACATTGGTGCAACCGCCTCGGAATCCTATCAGCCAGTCCCCAGCAGCAACCACCGCTCAGAATGCGCCGTCCGAGCTACCGGCGTCAGAATTTCTCGAAGCTTACTATGCAGATGCCGATCGCATTCCACAAGAAGCGGTTGATGAAGTCGCCGCCGCCACTCAAGCCAATCTCGTCGTCAACCATCCCGACGTGAGATTTCTCAATCCCAATACCGCTCTCAAGCGGGGTACTGCTGCGGCGATAATTTATCAGGCTTTAGCGAGACAAGGGAGAATCAAGCCAATTGCTAGCAGCGTTCCGGCGGCTCAGTACGTTGTTGGCGGCACCGAGCCGAGCCATCCCAGCGCGCGATCGGCACAATAGCCTACAGGCAAGCATTCAGCGATCGCCGGATGCTTGCACTATTCAACCATTAAACAGCTTTGAGAATCTCGTCATCTACCGAGAAATCCACCTCGGCTTTGTCGCGCCCTGACGCCAAATAATCGTTCTGGAAGGAGTCTTTTAACCCAGAAATCAGGTCAAATTCCGGCTGCCAATTCAGCTCGCGCTTGGCTTTCTCGACGGAGGCAAAAAAGTGCTGCACGCGCAGGGGGAAGCCTTTGCGACTGCCGAAATCGAATTTTTTCGGATCGTAATGTACGAGCTTGACGGAATCGAGGGATTTGCCGGCAGCTTCGGCACAGGCGCGCGCTAACCCGTCAAAAGTAACGTAGCGATCGCCCGATACATTGTAAACCTGTCCGATCGCGCGTTCCTTGCCCAATACTGCTGCCATTGCGGTTGCTAAATCTTGGCAGTGTCCGAGTTGGGTGACGTGCAGCCCGTTACCGGGTACGGGGATGGGGCGATCGCGAACGACGCGATCGAAAAACCAGGCTTCAATATCGTTATAATTTTGAGGGCCGTAAATATAAGTGGGGCGAATCGAAGTCCAGGGCAATCCCTGCTCTGCGAGATAAGATTCCGTCTCGTGCTTGCCCTTGTGACGGCTTTTCGGATCGACGGCATCCCCTTCTACATGCGGCAGTTGGTCTGTTTTCAGATAAACGCCAGCCGAACTCATATAAACAAAGTGCTTCACCCGCCCTTTGAAAATTTCGGCGAGGGGCTGCGTGTCGCTCAGTTCCCGCCCGTTGTTGTCAAAAATCGCGTCAAATTCTTCAGTAGCGAGTTTTTCTTTGAGGGCGGCGGCATCCGTGCGATCGCCGTGAATTTGCTGAATTCCTGCGACGGGCGCTGGTTTTTTGCCGCGATTGAAGAGAACGACCTCGTGCCCTTGCGCGACTAGAATTTTAGTTAGATAAACCCCGATAAACCGGGTGCCGCCCATCATTAAGATTCGCATTTGGCTCAATCCTTGTTATTGTCAGGAGTTATTTTACAGCAAGAAGCGATCGCCCTAGAGCCGCAACTGGGTGACGGCAATATTGCCAGAAAAGCAGACATCGACATCGGTGCCCGGGGCGCGATCGCGGCTGGCATAATCCCCGACATAATAAAAATGTTCCCCTTCCACCCGATATTTCACCGGCAGCGGTTGCGTGCTGGGCGAGCAAAACACCACCTCGGGATCGGGCTCTCCCGGTAGCAGGTGCGGCAGATTCACATTCCAGAAGCATCCCGGTTCCGGGGGGCGGTTGAATAACTCCACTAGGACGTTAGCCGTCCAGCGGGCGGCAACCTCCCAATCAACATTTAGCTTGCCCTTGCGATAGTGAGACACTGCGATCGCCGGGATGCCGTGAAAAGCTGCTTCGCGCACGGCGGCAACCGTTCCCGAAATATAAGCGTCCGCTCCCATATTCCCCCCCGGATTGATGCCAGACAGCACCCACTTTACGTCAGGGCACAAATGTGATAGAGCGAGGCGCGTGCAATCTGCGGGCGTGCCGCCGACAGCATAGGCGGTTTCGGAGCGTTTTTCGACGTGAATCGCTTCAGTCGTCGTGACGCGATGACCGCAACCCGACCATTCCTGTTTCGGAGCCACCAGAATGCCTTTGCCGTTGACGGCTTTCAGGAGCGCCTGCAAGCCGGGGGCGTCGATTCCGTCATCGTTGGTGAGAATAAATGTCATAGGTTTTTCTAATGGGCAAGCTGGCACGGCTGAAAACCACAGCACCTATTTTCCAACAGATTGTCTGGTTTGTAGTAGGGACTTCAGTCCCTTTTCTTGAAGGGAAGTTCTCCGGTTTGTAGTAGGGACTTCAGTCCCTTTTCTTGAAGGGGAGGGGGACTGAAGTCCCACTACGAACGGGGAGGGGGACTGAAGTTTTCCGGTTTGTAGTAGGGATGTCAGTCCCTTTTGTTGAGGGGGAGGGGGACTGAAGTCCCCACTACGAACGGGGAAGGGGACTTCAGTCCCTTTTCTTGAAGGGAAGGGGGACTGGAGGGGGACTGAAGTCCCCACTACGAACGCATGTTTTTACATGAAAGATAATCTCAAGCTGTCTGGGATTCCAAGAACGGGTAATCGGTGTATCCCGCCTCGCCGGCACCGTAAAAACTTCTCGGATCGGGTGCGTTTAAAGGCGCATTCAGCTCTAATCGTTTCGGCAAGTCTGGATTGGCAATGAAAGGACGTCCGAATGAAACTAAGTCAGCCTCTTCGCTTGCCAAAACAGCATTTCCCTTGTCTTTGTCGTAGCCGCCGTTGGTGATTATCGTGCCTTTGTAGAGGGGGCGAAATATCGGCAAAACGGGATTGAGAATGTCGGGATTTGCTAAATCCATCTCTTGGGGTTCCATCAGGTGCAGGTAGGCGAGATGGAATCGATTCAGCTCTCGGATGACATAGCCGAAAGTCTCTTTAGGATTCGAGTCTTTCATGCCGTAGAAGGTATTGCTGGGAGAGAGTTTGATTCCGACGCGATCGCCTCCCCAAACTCCGGTAGCGGCTTCGACGACTTCCAGCAGGAACCGGGCGCGATTTTCTACCGAGCCGCCGTATTTATCCGTTCGCTGATTGGAGCCGTCTTGCAAGAATTGGTCGATCAGGTAGCCAAAAGCGCCGTGCAGTTCTATGCCGTCAAATCCTGCCGCTTTGGCATTTTCTGCGCCCCGGCGGAATTGCTCGACAATTTCGGGAATTTCTTCAGTTTCTAGGGCGCGGGGGGTTTCCAGAAAGACTTTACCGACGGGTGTGTGCAAGTCTCCCACCCCCGCGATCGCGCTGGGGGCAATCGGCATTTCTCCATTCAGCAGGGACGGGTGAGCGACGCGCCCGCTGTGCCACAGTTGCAAGAAAATTCGCCCGCCTTTTTCATGCACTGCCTGAGTGATTTGCTTCCAGGCTTCTACCTGCTCCGGGGAATAAATTCCCGGACAATTCATGTAGCCATTGCTCAGGGGAGAAACCATCGTACACTCGCTGACTATCAACCCTGCCGAGGCTCGCTGGGAGTAGTAGGTTGCCATGATGGGTTGCGGCACGCTGGCGATCGCGCGCAGGCGCGTCATGGGAGCCATCACGATTCGATTGGGCAGCGTCAAGGCTCCCCATTGCACCGGGGAGAATAGATTGGGTTTCGTCTCGCTTTGAACGGCAACAGATGACATGAGAATCCTCCTAATTTGACAATCTATAATAACTTATCTACTGGCATTTTTTTCTAAAACCAATGCCCTATGCCCTATGCCCTGCGCTTGCCTCAGCCCACGTCATTACCTGCCGCCGCATTCCCAAAAGTAAGAGCGCGAACAGCAGCATCAGTCCGCCTGTGCCGCTGTAGGTGATTGGAAGTCCGAAGATTTGACTCGCAGGCTGGCTGAAAATGGGGGAGAGAAACTGACCTAAAAATATAAAGGTTGTCAGCCCGCCTAAAGCACGTCCCCGCAGGGAATCCGGCACGCGGGCAGATAACCAAACGGTGAGGTTAGGCGTGAGCAATCCGAATCCTATCCCGCCGGTGGATAAACCAACTAAAACCAGGGCATAGCTGCTGGCAGCGCCAATAATGCTGTAGCCAATCCCAATCAGAGCGAAAGACAGGTTGAGGATGCTGATAAAATCCAGTCGCTGCTTGATTTTGCCATAAGCGACGGACGCCATGCCAGCGAAAAAATTTGAAAAGGCGATCGCCATCCCGCTTTCAGAAGCTCCGGCATTGCTGAGGGATTTTAGGTAAAATGGCAACTGCACCGGAATTAAATAGAAAACAATCTGCGATAGCGATGACATGACGTAAAGCAGGATGAGCAGATTGACGGGGGCGGCGGCATCGGCTGAGGCGCTTTTTTGCGCATCCTGAATCAAAGGGTTGGGTTTAGCTCGGTGCGGTTCGTAGAGAAACAGCACCATCATTGGCAGCAGCAACCAAGCAAACAGGTAAATTAAGAAAGGCAGCCGCCAGTTCAGATCGGCGAGAGCGCCCCCGCCGGTGAGGAAAAATACGCCGCCGAGTCCCATAAATGCGGCTTGCAAGCCCATAAATGAAGCGCGATCGGAGCCGGTAAAATAATCTGCAATTAAGGCGGTAGCGCTCACCATGATGCCCCCTACAGAGAGTCCCAGCAGCGCCCGCCCGCAGAGGATGGCAGGCAGGGAATCGAAGACAAACCCGGAACTGCCGGCGAGCCCGTAGAGGGCAGCGCAGGCAACCAGCAGCGGTTTGCGTCCGAATCGGTCTGCGATCGCGCCGGCAATGGGGGAACCGATGACGATGAACAGGGCGGGCAGCGTCAAGACTAATCGCACCCACAGTGCCGCATTGCTGACTTGTGCAAAGTGTTCCTGCATGGCGGGGAGGGAGGGTGCAATAGTTGCCGCTGACATGACGGTTAGGGTGCTAGCCAGCAGCAGGGTGGCTTTGGTTGGCAGGAGAGCGGGGTTTTTCATGGGCGATCGCTTTTGTCCGGCGAGACTCGCTCTATTTTAGGCAACGCCAGCGGTGGCTGTCTTGTCTGTTTTTGCCAAAAATATCCCGATTTTGTCAGACGTGCTAGCCGAGGGCGATCGCTTGACAAATATTGCCGCGAATTTTGGTAGGATAGTCTGGGATTTTAGGTTTTTTTAATAAAGCCGACCGGCGAGCCACAGAAATCGGCAAGCAGTGCTCCGCACGATCGCAATCGGTGGAGCAGCCGGGGGCTTTCCTCGCAAGCGATCGCTTTTCCTAGCGGGGGGATTTCACCAGCAGTCTGTCGAGAGTAAAACTGACCATGACAAAAACGCTAGCGCCGAGAGCCGATTGCAGGCAGGAAAATTTTTTGGCCGATATTCTTCCGCGACCGGCTTTGCTTTCCAGTCGCGGACAGTGGCAAGGCATCTATCTCGAACACCACTGTCAGCCGCCAGGGGAAATTCCCGAACACTCCCATGCCGAGCATCTAATAGTCGTCTCCCTCGATCGAAATCGCGTGGAACGGTGGCTTGACGGGCACCTGGAAAAAGAAATCACCCAAAAAGGAAACTTCTGCCTAATTCCTTCCAACCTGCCGCACGGTTGCAATTGGCAGCAGGAAGCGGAAATCCTCCTCCTGGCGATCGCTCCCGATAGAATCAGCCAAATTGCCCGCGAATCCGTCAATACTGACCGAATTGAGTTAATGCCTCGCAGCCTGATGAATAGCGACGATCCCTTCATCGCACAAATTGCCAGCTTGTTAAAAAAAGATTTGGAAGAAGGCTGTCCCCTCGGTTCCCTTTACGGCGAATCTCTCTCGACAGCGCTGTTTGTTCGCTTGCTCAAACATTACGCGACTGTTGAGCCAACGATTCGCCACTATCGGGACGGATTGCCGAAGCACAAGCTGCAACAAGTCTTGGACTACATCCACGCCCATCTAGAGCAAGAAGTCGGGCTGTCAGATTTGGCAGAAATTGCCGACATGAGCCAATATTATTTCTGCCGCCTGTTCAGCCAGTCAATGGGAATTTCACCCTATCAGTACGTCCTCCAGCAGCGGGTAGAACGGGCAAAAATTTTGCTAAAAAACCAGACGAATAGCCTTGCTGATATTGCCCTTCAATGCGGCTTTGCCAATCAAAGTCACTTCACCAAACACTTTCGCAAACAGGCGGGAATTACCCCCAAGGCTTATCGAGAGGTATGAGAAAGTTGGCCATTGAAAATTTCTCGCTATTTGCGATTGAGAGAATTTGGGAGCGATATCGGTTTTAAATCCCCCGTTGAAAAATAAACAATCGGGTAAAATGGTCTAATGTCCGTGCAAATTGGCGAAAAAATTTTATATTTTTTTAAGGAGGCAATCGATCGGTCTGCCAGACTTTAGAGACATCGGCGCGATCGCTCGGCTCTGCGTCAAGCCAGAGAGAAGGCGTGTTTCGATCGCGTGTTTTGAAGGGATCTCGTCGGGTTTTAGAGAGAATCCCGTCACTTTTTTTTGCCAAGTCTAGGCTCGGCAAACCCCCTAGAAAAAATAATATAATATTTGGAACTTGCGAGGCAGGCGATCGCGTCCTAACCAGTAGCCGGAGAAGAGCAGTCTATGAGCGTTCTGAAGTCGAATGTCAAAAGGTCGGTAGAAAAAGAAGCGATCGGCGAAGCGGATCTGACAGCGTTTTTTCACCTGTCACCCGATCTATTCTGCATTATCAATACAGGCGGGGCGATCGCGCGGGCGAACCCGGCGTGGGTAAATATGCTGGGGTGGAATCCCTCAGAATTGATATTGCACCCGTTGATAGAATGGGTGCATTCAGAAGATGCGGCGCAGCTCCAGGAGGCACTGGCAGGCGCAGATGGGGAGGAGGGTGTTGGCTCCGTGGAAGCGCGCATTCGCCACCGAGAGGGGGGGTATCGGTGGATATCGTGGAGCTGGGCGCGATCGCAGGCGGGATTGATTTACGCCGTGGGCAGAGATATCAGCGATCGCCGCCAGCAAGAAGACGATCTGAAAATCGAACGACAAGGACTGTACAGCCTGCTCGACCAACTGCCGGCTTTCCTGTACTTGCAGCCGAAAGATTATTCCGTAGGCTTTTACAATCAGCGCTTTCGAGAAGTATTCGGCGAACCGCAAGGAAGGCGCTGCTACGAAACCATTGCCGGTATAAAACAACCGTGTCCGACGTGTCCCACCTTTCGCGTCTTTGACAGCAACACCCCCCAGATATGGGAGTGGTTTGACAACCGCACCGGGCAGACGTATCAAATTTACGACTACCCCTTTATCGGCGCGGGTGGGGAACGGATGGTGGTGGAAATGGGTTTGGATATTACCCCTGTCAAGCAGGCAGAGGCTGCATTGCGGCGCAGTGAAGCGCAGCTAAAAGAAAAAAACCAACAGTTAGAACACTCTCTCGAAGAAGTCAAACGCGCCCAAGCTCAGTTAATTCACAGCGAAAAAATGTCTTCTCTGGGGCAACTGGTGGCGGGGATTGCCCACGAAATCAACAATCCCGTCGGCTTTATCTACAGCAACATTGCCCCCGCGATCGACTCTGCCAGCGACTTTCTCAACCTGCTGTCTCTCTATCAAATAACTTATCCCAATCCTTCAGCGGAAATCCAAGAATTCGCCGAAGCGATCGACCTTGACTTTCTGAAAGAAGATTTTCCTCGCTTGCTGGGTTCTATTAAACAAGGAGCCAAGCGCATCAAAGATATTGTTTTATCCCTGCGGAATTTCTCCAGACTGGACGAAGCCCCTATAAAAGAAGTTGACTTGCACGCCGGAATTAACAGTACCCTGATGATTCTCGAACACCGATTGCAAGCTCAGTCTAGTCGCTCTGCCATTCACGTCATTAAAGACTTTGGCGATTTGCCAGAGGTAGAATGCGAACCCAGCCAAATCAATCAAGTTTTTCTGAATCTCTTAAATAATGCCATAGACGCCTTGGAAGAAAAGCTGCAGCAGGATATAAATTTTAAACCAAGTATTAAGATTACCACGGAATTATGCCAGAGTGAAATTTTACCAGAAACAGGAGCGCCGAAATCGGAAAAAGTGCTAATTCGCATTGCTGACAATGGTTCTGGCATTCCTGCACACCTGCAAGCTCGTTTATTCGAGCCCTTCTTTACAACCAAAACCGCAGGCAAGGGAACGGGTTTAGGGCTGTCAGTCAGCCATCAAATTGTCGTAGAAAGGCACCAAGGTGCCATCCACTGCAATTCTCAGGTTGGGATAGGAACGGAGTTTGTTATTGAGCTACCAAAAACCCAAAAGAAACCCGGAGCGAGTTAGTTATAAGATAGAGAAGGGGCGATCGCCTCTCACAAGTGATAGCAGGCGATCGCACCTCACATATTTTTTCTAGATTATCTATTGACAGATTGAAGGGTTTGTGATAACAGCGGCGGGTTTTGACGGAGGGAATGAACCCGGGCGATCGCGCTTTCCCTATCCTAGCGATTTTTCTGCCATTTGTAGGGGATTGTCAGTGGGGCTTAGGCGTTGCATTCGGATAAGGAGATTGTCGGTTATTGCGAGAGATAGTCCCCCGAATGCAACGCCCCTACAGGTGGTAGAGAATAATGTCTTGAAGTTCCAGGATTTCTTACAAAACACCTAACTCAGTGACGGGCTATTTCTAGAATAAATCAAACAGAGCGCTGATTGGCTGCAGCGCGGCAAATTTCCAGATTTTCACGCACTGTAATAGTACGCGGATGCTCTGTTCCTAACCACTGTTCACAAATATCCAATGCTTGCCGATACAGAGGTTCGGCTTGCTCGTAGTGCCCCGTTAAAGAGTAGAGCCCTGCCAGATTGTTCAAACTTTGGGCGATATGGGGATGCTCCTCTACCAGCAGGCGCTGCCGCATTTCCAAGGCTTGCCGATACAGGGGTTCGGCTTGCTCGTAGTGCCCCGTTGAATAGTAGAGTGCTGCCAGATTGTTCAAACTTAGGGCGACATCAGGATGCTCCTCACCCAGCAGGCGCTGCCGCATTTCCAAGGCTTGCAGATATAAGGGTTCGGCTTGCTCGTAGCACCCCGTTGAATAGTAGAGTCCTGCCAGATTGTTCAAACTTAGGGCGACATCGGGATGTTCCTCACCCAGCAGACGCTGCCGCATTTCCAAGGCTTGCAGATATAAGGGTTTGGCTTGCTCGTAGCGCCCCGTTGTACGGTAGAGATTAGCCAGATTGTTCAAACTGGTGGCGACGGAGGGATGCTCCTCACCCAGCAGACGCTGCTTCATTTCCAACGCTTGCCTCAACAGAGGTTCGGCTTGCTCGTAGCGCCCCGTGAAATAGTAAAGTGCTGCCAGATTGTTCAAACTTAGGGCGACATGGGGATGTTCCTCACCCAAGCGTGTTTTCGCGACAGAGAGGCACTGTTTGTAACAAGGTTCTGCCTGTGCGTACAGCCCTTGTTCTTTATAAAATCTACCTAAACCCCAAAAAGGCCATAATAAATCCTCATCGCTGAGATAGTCTGTCAGCGCTTCCGCAACTTCTTGCAGGTGGGGAATCGCCAGTTTAATTTCCGGGATTAACTCGCGGGTAATAGTTTCGGGGATTTCCTTGGCTGCGTCTGCCATTGCGGCGGCGACGGCGCGTTTGAGTTGCTCCGCTTCGGTGAGGGGTTTGACTTCAGTTTGCTGCAACATCGGAATCCTCCAGCTTGCTCTGAAAAAATTTGCGAATCAGGGAATGCAACTCGTAGGTTTTTTCGGCGCTTTGTTTGAGCAAATGGAAATACACCAATTCCCTTCTCGCTCCCCGCAAACTATCGCGATTGAAGCCCTCGCCCGACTGCGCCAGTTGGCTGCGATACTGTTCCGCCCGTTCCGCATACTCCCAAGGAATCGGAGCCAAGCCAAATAAGCTCAGCATCTTGCCCAAGCGCTGGCTCTGTGGCTTCAACCGCTCCCAACTCAACGCAAACGCCGCCTCTACCCCGCGCTCCGCCGTCATCACCTTTTGCGGATCGACCTCTTCTCGCTGGAGAGCGGCGTGCTGGAGTGCTTTGTGCTGCAGCCAGAGTAGCATCTCTTGCAGCGATACATCCGGTTCCGCATTTAAATATCGCCCCACCAACTCCAACCCCAACGGCAAATAGCCCAGCCACTTGCACAAGCGCCGCGCATCATCCGGCTGCCGTTTAAACCGTTCTGGTTGTTGCTGCACCAGAGTGTTTAAAAGCTCCAGGGCGTCGTCAGGCTCCAGCACCCCCAAGGGAAACGGATGTACATAATCTGTAAAGGCTTGTCGCGTCGTCATCAGCACCTTAAACCGCGAGTCTGCCGGCAGGCTGTCTCTCACCTGCTCGTGATAGTCGGTCACATCATCCAATACTAGCAGAACGTTCCCCGGCGGCCAGTGCCGCCAGCAGTAATCGACTCGAGCGTCGAGTGCGAGCCCGTCGGGGATGCGGAAATTCGGGAAACGCGAGAGGGCAAAGTCCACGAGCTTGATTTTCCAGTCGAAAGCCCGCAACCAGCACGCGCCTCCCGAATAAGCGTGCAAGTGCCTCCAGGCATACTGAATCGACAACTCTGTTTTGCCCGCGCCGCCCATCCCCACAATTGCCACCGAGTCATGTTGCTGCAACCGCTCGTGGAGTTCTGCCAGTTGTGTGTCGCGCCCGATGAACCGTTCGCGCTTGACGCCAAACCCTCTGTGAAGGTTGTGGGAAGGAGTCGTTGGCGCGGGCGCGGGAGCTTGCGGGGCTGCGGGTAGGGGCGCAACCTGTTGTTGCGTCTCTGCTGGAGGGGCTGCTGCTTCCTGCTCGTCTGCTAACAATTCGGCATCTTCGGACAAATCGCCTATCTCTTGCCAGTCTAGCCCCAATTTTTCACTAATTTCGACAAAATACCCCAAATCAATAGGTTTGCTCTTAAAGAATCTGTTGACAGTAGTGTAGGAGAACCCTAAATTTCTTTGCAGCGCTTTTTGGCTGGGAAAGCGCTGACGCTTCAGAGCCATAAGGGCTTTAGAACGGTGTTGGGCGGCAAGCCTTATCGAGCGGGACATATCCCAGTCACTAGAAAATTTCCTAAATTATACCCAATTGAAAGTCATTCAAAAGTCCGCCACAAGTTATATAAACGCAGTTAGTTCTCAGCCTCAAACGCATATAGCAGGGGAGTTTGATGGATTTAGTGACACAAATTCACCTGACGAGGAGGCAAAAAATCATGGCCCATTTTCAGCAGTCCCCGCAACCCTCAACGAAGGTGTTGCCCACCCGCCCCCTATCTCTGGAAGCGTTCCTCGCCGAGATGGCAGACATCCCGCCGCACGAACTGAAAATCGAGCAGTTGCATAATCTCGTCGCCCGCCTGCAGTTGAGCGACGCCTTCCTCGACAAATTCATTTTGTTTAAGAGCGGCGATCGCTACTTTTACAAGTCTGTCGCCCGCAATGACGCGGTAGAAATCATCACCTGCTGCTGGCTCCCGGGGCAAGCATCGGGCATCCACGCCCACACCGCAAGCGCGCTCAATGTCACCCGCGTGCTGCGCGGAACTATCACTGAGGAACTCTACGAAATTTCCGGGGAAGATATCCTCCTCTGCCGCGCCACAGAACTCAGCAAAGGCGGCTTTGCCACAACGGAACGCTACCAGTATCACCAACTCGCAAATAATTCTCCCGCTAAAGTGGTTAGCCTCCACGTTTACGCTCCCGCCCGCCCGAACTGATGAACTCAGAAACCGGGTTTCTTCGAGAAACTCGGTTTCTCTACACCCTCAACCATTAACCGGATTTACCGCCATGTCTAAAATAATCGTCAACCTCACCGAACAAGTTGCGATCGCGCGCCTCGAAACCGTCTTAGCGACATTTCCTCACCATCCCTATCGGCAGATGTTCGCCCACCCCGACATCCGACAAGAAGCGATCGCCTACATCCTCACCCGCACGAAAAATACCTACATCACCTTAGAAGAGGGGCAGAAAATTTCCATTACCTTTGATGCCCTCTACCGTTCCACCTGGGAAAAAGCTGGCATGGAAGCCTTAATTTGTCAAGCCATCCAGCACGTTTTTCACAAAAATTTGGAATGGATGGCGCGCCACATTCCGCCTTTGCCAGCGGCAGAATATGCCCCTTCTACCTGGCACGGTTAAATCTCACTTTCTCGCACCTCTTCTACTCAGCACTCAGCACTCAGCACTCAGCACTTTTTCACTCAGCACTATAACAAGGAGGCAATTGTGATAAAATGTCCGTACAGAAACAGCGGCATCAGATCGCGACTTCCCTGCCACCTCATCATCCACAAAGAGAATTCGGATATTTGCTTCTGTACCACCTGCGAACAATATCCGGAACGAGAAGAAAGTTTCCCCTTGGGAACCCTGCTCGGAGTTGCGATCGCGATCGCGCTAATTCTCAGCTTAACAAGTCGCGATCGCTCTGAGGAAATCAACCCTCCCACACCCGCCGCTCCCGACATTCAAAGCAACTGGGAAATCTAGATTTTAACATTTACCAAAATCTAGTTTCCTTCAGAAACCCGGCTTCTTCGAGAAGCCGGGTTTCTAGCCTTTCTTTTTTTTATGCCTATCTACTTGCAAAATAGAAGAGGGGCGATTCTGCTACGCGCCCCTCCTAAGTTCAATCCCAACCCATCATTTCTACCAACTCTACACAAACCTGGTTGAGAAATTCTTTATCCACATGCTCCGGCAGATTGGTTTTCACGCTTTTGAGTTCCTCAAATAGGGAATCCGCCAGCTCTTTCACCTCTTCATAAGAAACATCTCCGCTTCTAATCGACAGCAACTCTCCGGCATCGCCCGCAGTTTTCCGGTTGACATTCAGCACGCCATCTCGCAGCACCTCTATCCCCATCCGCAAGAGCCGAATGCAGTGCGACATGTGCTTTGAATCAAAGCCGCATTTGGCTTCTAAAGCCTTTCTTTGCGGGTTCCTTTCCGACTTCCACTTGCAGTAAGACTCCCATTCATTTAGGGCTTGTCGGTACGATTGCGAGACGTGCAGCAGGTGAATAAAATCATTCGTTGCTCTCGTATATTCCTGCACCTTCGGCAACACCTCCTCTGACAAGGGATGCTGCTTGAGAATGCCCTTATAGTCAATCTTTTCGAGCAGCAGAGTTCTGAACTGTTCCGCCGGCTCCAAAAATTCGATACAGTCGCGCACGAGCATGTAAAGAAATTCGATAAAAGCGTTGACTTCTGTTTTTGTTAAGGGCTTATAATGGTCTTCATTGAGCCCGAAATCCTGCGGAACAGGCTTTTTTTCGGGCGGGTGTAGGAGCCATTTTCTGTGAGTTTCTACGCGCTTGATTTGCGCGTAGGCATAGCCGGCGAAAGAACCCCGGACTTTTTGAGACAAAAAGGCTTCGCGGTAGGATAGCAGTTTCTCGCCCACGGGAGAAACGCAGGCGTAGAAATCTCTTTCCATCCAGAGCGTTTCTAAAATATTGGGATTGTTGTTGCCGACGAGGGATAAAAATTTTCTCAATTCATAAACGGTACAGTCTTTGATGCCATCTAACATCGGAAAAAGCCCGCTTCCGGGTTCATCCCAGCCGCTATCTTTCTGCTCGAACAATTTAAAGCCCAAGTAATAGTCTTTCGGGGCGATAAAGACGCCTTTATAGTCGAAGTCAGAGGCAGGGGTTGCCGTGCCGTAGGCGTGACTGCCTGTAAGGGCGAGCAAGATTAATCGCGATTCGACGGTAGTTCTTTGCAAGTAGAATCCTCCTGTGGCGGTGGGTGCAGCAGGTTTGAGAGATGTGCAGGCGATCGCCTGTATGTTACATTATACTACAAGCTCGACGATCTCGTCAATTTTGTTAAGATTGTTGTGGAGGGTTGCCGGGATTGGGGGATTGGGGAGAGTACCTCACCGTTTTTAAATATCCAGAATGACGAATGTCTCCCAACCGTTGGCGGTTTTTTGCAATTGGAAGCGGTGCAAGGTAACGGCTTTGACATCGACGCGCTGTTCGTGTTTGTCGGGATCGAGGGGTTCTCCAGCAGTGACTGCTTTGAGCTGGTGCATGTTATTTTCCTGCGAAATTTGCACTTGCTGTGCCCTGAGTAGAAGTTGTTCGCTATCTTTATAATAGATAAGTTCTTGCAGGAAGTTGAAGAGCAACATATCCAGCTCGTCATTTTCCAAGCTGAAGGGGCGGGTTTCGTTGGGCGCGATCGCATCCAGATTGTCTATCATCGTGTTGGTGGTGGCGTCGCCCGCTGCGATGAAGAGTTCTTCCAAATCTTTTCCCCAAGCGCGAAAGGCAATATCAGCGGTGGCGATATCTTCCAGAAACTCGTAAGGCATGGGCTACTGTTCGCACTCCTGTAACTGTTCGATTATTTCGGCTTGGCGTTGCTTCGCCTGTTTGCCGATAAATACGAGTTCTGTTGCTTCTTGCTCGAAGGGCTCTAAATCCCAGCGCCCCGCGACAAAATTAAATAGGTAGATGCCTTCGGGAAATCGGATAAATCCTTTCGCTCGGTAGATATCGGGTGAAATGCGATCGGCAAATTCCTCGAACCGCGCCCGATCGAATGTTGCAGGCGACGTATAAACAAACGAATCAAATTCCGGCTGGTGAACGTGATGGGGCGGCTGTTCTACCCGTTCCCTGCCGATGCCAAATAGCAAGTCGGGATCGACGCGACACCTGACGGCGCGAAATATCTCGGCAGTTTCGTTGAAGCGTTGCAATTTTTGCGCGATCGCTTCTAGTTCGCTCTCCGACACCAAATCTACCTTATTTAGGAGAATCGCGTCGGCGGCTTCGATTTGCAGCCGCGTCGTGTGCCCGGTGCTGGGATACTTCACCATCGCGTCGGCGTCGATAACCGTCACCACGCCATCCAAGCGCACTCTCGGCAAACTCTCCTGAATGTCAAACACCAGCGCGTCTGGCTCGGCGACGCCTGTTGTTTCCACGACGAGATTATCCGGAGCGACGGTATCGAGGATTTCCGTCACGGCGGCTTCAAACTCCCCCAGCAGGGAGCAGCAGACGCAGCCGCCACCGAGGTCAGCCATTTGCACGTTTTTCCCAGCGATAATTTTGCTGTCGATCGCAATCTCGCCAAATTCATTCATCAAAATGGCGATTTTTTTGGGGAAACTGTCCAAAATATGGCGCAGTAGCGTTGTTTTTCCGCTTCCCAGCGGTCCCGTTATTACAGTCAGCGGCGTGCGTCCCTGCATAATTTATCCTTTGATATTTCCAATCGGCGTAAACCGCACAATTTTTTTGCTAATCCCCGCTAATTCGGCGGCTTCGATTACGTCGTCGATGTCTTTGTAGGCTCCGCCGGCTTCTTCCGCCAATCCGCTCCAAGAGGTGGCGCGAACGTAAATCCCTTGCTTCTCCAAATCTTGTTGCAGTTTTTCGCCGCGCCAAGTTTTTCGCGCTTTCGTGCGGCTCATGGTTCTCCCGCTGCCGTGAGCGGTGCTGAAGAATGTTTCTGCCCCTCCCGGCACGCCTGCTAGTAAATAAGAGCCGGTTTCCATGCTGCCGCCAATAATAATCGGCTGTCCGATCGCTGCGTACTTTTCGGGCACGCCTGCCATTCCCGGCGCAAATGCCCGCGTCGCTCCCTTGCGGTGTACGAGGAGTGATCGCTCTACGCCGTCAACGACGTGACGCTCTAATTTGGCGGTATTGTGCGCGACGTCGTAAACCATCCGCATGTCCATATCTTCTGGCGATCGCCCGAATATTTCCGAAAACACTTCCCGGATGCGGTGCAATATTACCTGCCGGTTCGCAAACGACATATTCAGCCCGCACTTCATGGCTGTAAAATACGCTTGCCCTTCTGGAGAGTCGAACGGGGCGCAGGCGAGTTCTCTATCTAATATTTTGATTCCATACTTGCTTTCCATCACTTTCAGGAAAACTTGCAGGTAATCGGTGGCCACCTGATGGCCAAATCCCCGGCTGCCGCAGTGGAACATCACCACGACTTGATTGGGGATGGTAATGCCCATTTGCTCGGCAAGCTTGCGATCGAAAATATTTTCCGGTTTCGCTACTTGAATTTCTAAATAGTGGTTGCCAGAGCCTAGAGTCCCGATTTGATTGAAGCCGCGATCGATCGCTTTGTCGCTAATCTTCGAGGCATCGGCTCCCTGAATGCAGCCGTTTTCCTCAGTCAGTTCTAAATCTTCCTCCCAGCCGTAATCATTTTCCACGCACCAGCGAGCCCCTTCTTCCACGACTTTGCGAAACTCCGATCGCGACAATTTCACAAACCCCTTGCTGCCCACTCCCGCCGGCACTCTTTGATACAGTCGATCTACCAGTTCTTTGATGTGGGGCTTGACATCATCGTAGGTTAAATTTGTCACCACCAAGCGCATCCCGCAATTGATATCAAATCCGATGCCGCCCGGAGAGATAACGCCCCCATGCTCCACATCCATTGCCGCCACTCCGCCGATGGGAAATCCATAGCCGAAGTGTCCGTCTGGCATACACAAAGCGTATTTAGTGATGCCCGGAAGCGTCGCAACGTTCGTGACTTGATCGTAAACGGCATCGTCCATTTCCCGGATCAATTTTTCCGTGCCGTAAATTCGGGCGGGTACGCGCATTCCTTCTTTGTAGGAAACCGGAATTTCCCAAACCGTATCGGAAATTCGCTCCAAAACTTCTATTACAGCCATCTGACTCTTTCCTCACTTCAGTTTTGCGGGAGTCCGAGTGAGCCGATTTTTCAGTCTTTTCTAGAGATTCAATTCTTTTTTCACCCCCGCCCTCAGCTAGCATATCACAAGAAACTCTGTTTTTCCTCTCTCATCGGTTAGATACGGCTGTAGCTGCGAAATCGGGAGCGCCTCCCTGCCTTTACTGCTGCCAAGCCCTGCTACTTCCCAGCAGAAGCGCTGTCAAATGCCTAGCGTTCTGTCAGCTTTAACCAGAAGGCTCGCCTCCTCACAGAAAACTTGTCCCCCTAATCCCCCAATCCCCCAATCCCGGCAAAGCTCCCACCCACCCGCCACAGCAATCTGAAGAAAACACTAGAATTTTTGCGCATTCTTTGAGTCGCTACTCACTACAATGTTAAGTAACGTTTCTGAATGCTACCAATTGTAAAAAAACGAAAAAATATGTAAAAGGTGCTTGCCGGCCAGGGGATGCCGTGCTAATTTGATACCAGACACCAAAAAAATAAATAGTCAGCAGTCAATCAGTCAAAGGACTCAGACCCGGTGTCTCCTGTCGAAAGTCCAGATGCAGCGAACCCGCTACCGCAAATCAGAAGTGGCAAAACGTTCAGCTCCCTGGGCAAAGCCAAACCGCAAGTCGGAAGAAAAAGATCGCGGTAGAACCAATAAGGCCGAGCTGCGAGATGTCCACCCTAGTTGTAGATTGTCCATCCTTCATTAGAGCGCTTTTCGGCCCTTATGAATTCCAACATAAGCGCCAGCACCTGCTAGAATGGAAGGCAGGCTGCATACACGATCGCGCCAACTCTTTTCAAGGACTGAAAGAAGCTCAATTCATTGATTAATCACATCCTTATCGTTAAATGGGTCTAGTCTCGTCTGGCTAGACCCTACGCATTTTCGGGGGGTGTCGAGTGTGGAGTGCGTCAGTGCTGAGTAAAGAGTGCTGAGTGCGTCAGTGCTGAGTAAAGAGTGCTGAGTGCGTCAGTGCTGAGTAAAGAGTGCTGAGTAAAGAGTGCTGAGTGCTGAGTAAAGAGTGCTCTTCGGCTTCGGCTGAGTGTTGAAGAATTTAACGCCTGATTCCCTACTCCGATCCTGACTCCTGACTCCTGACTCCTGACTCCTGACTCCCTACTCCGATCCTGACTTCTGACTCCTGACTTCTGACTTCTGACTCCTGACTCCTGACTCCTGACTCCTGACTCCTGACTCCCTACTCCGATCCTGACTCCTGACTCCTGACTCCTGACTCCTGACTCCTGACTCCTGACTCCCTACTCCGATCCTGACTCCTGACTCCTGACTCCCTACTCCGATCCTGACTTCTGACTCCTGACTCCGCACTAAATTATTAAGTTTCGTAAAATCTGCTTGTCACCCGATCGCAGCCGTGCTACGTTAATACTGGACACCAAAAAGAGCGTAAAACATCTCCAAACGGTAGAGTTAAACAGGAGGGAGTGAAAAAACAGTTGAGCTAGTAATGGGCCTAGATTCGGTGTCTCCTGTCTAGAAGCCTGTTGTAATTTGTCCACCCTAGTTGTAGATTGTTGACACTCGTTTCAGTTCGATTTCTTTTCAGTTCGATTTCTTTCGATTAGCTTTTAATTTGTCAATCACTAATTTTCGATCGGGCCTAGCCACCTTGGTTAGGCCCTAAAATTTTTTATGGGGAATGGGGCATTGGGCATTGCTAATAGCTAATTGGCAATCGGTAATGGGTAATTGGTTGCATTATCCTTGCCCATACCCAATTCCCCATGCCCAGTGCCCTATTCCCCATGCCCGAATTTACATGTCAGGGGGCAAGATGACTTTATCAATGACGTGAATCACGCCGTTGCTGGCTTCGATGTCCGCTGTGGTGACTTTCGCTTCATTCACCATGACTTTGCCGCTATCGAGTTTGACCATCACCGGGCTGCCTTCCACGGTTTCCACGTCTCCATCCGCGAGATCCCCGGACATAACGGAACCGGCAACGACGTGATAGGTCAAAACTTTGACCAGTTTGTCTTTGTTTTCTGGTTTGAGCAGCATTTCCACTGTGCCCTCTGGCAGTGCGGCAAAGGCTTCATCCGTCGGCGCAAAAACCGTGAAGGGGCCTTTTACGGCTAGGGTTTCGACCAAACCGGCGGCTTCCAAGGCAGCGGTGAGCGTCTTGAAGGAGTCGTTCTTGCTGGCGATTTCGACGATGCTGGGCTTCATCGCCGCGCTTTCGCCTTCCATTTCCATGTTTTGCATGGGCATGGATTCTGTCCGCAGTTCGGCGCGTGAATCGCTGCTGTCGGATGCCTTGGCTCGATCGCAGTTTTTCGCCTCTACAGGCATGACGACCCCGGCACTGACAACGACAACGGCTGCCATGCCAGCGACTTTTCCGAGCCAACCCGCGAGAAATTGAGTATTCATGCTTAGAGACTCCAGTGGGCGTGAGGTAAACGTAAACTAATGTAAAGTATTATGACGTTTCTTATCGTAACGGAGCAAGCTGACAAAAACTACAGTACAGGGGGTAGTCGGCGAACGTATCAATTTATACCCTGCCAGCAGAGCCCACTGCCGCTGTTACGGGCGTGTAGCGGGCGGAAAGCTTGTTCTGTTGATATTTATGACAAAAAGCCTGCCTGAATTTGCGGCGAAATCAACTCGCGATCGCGCCCTGAAGTGGATCTAGAATCGAATCCGCTCGATCGCCTTGAATCTGTACGCTTGTCAGCACGGGCTAAAACCGCTGTCAATCTTCTCCCCCTCTCCCCCTCCCCCCCTCTCCACTTAGCGGCAGGAAAAAGCCTCAAATACTAGCAACAGCGACTATTCCGATAGGTTATTCCCTTCGACAGATGCAGGCACTTTCTTCAAATTGATAGTCTAACAAGTGAAACCAATAATGTTCAGTTCGGGAGGGAATGACGCCTGGTTTATCGCTCTAAAACCAAGCGAACGCAAGCTGAAAAGCTTGAGGTTTCAGCGCAGGCGGGACTTGAGGCGTTGCACCCGACGACTTACCTGCTTTCTGCAAAGGCTTACAGGAGAGTGCCGCCAGCCGTAAAATCTGCTTTTATCGGGTCTGACATTCGCTTTTTCAGAGGGGAAACCCTCCAAAAAAACACGCCAACTACTGACCTGCTCGTGCCCGACGAGAAGGCGGAAAGCCCAGAACAGAGCGGACGGCTGACATTCAAAATCAGGCGAAATCGTGGGGCCTGAATTCGAGCCAAATTGGCTGAAAATGGGGGAGAGAAGGGTAAGTAGAAGGGATTGAGCTAGTTAAATCTCAGAAATGACAAAATAAGGAGAAAAAGCCATGTTTTGGGACGCTATTGCTTGGATAGTTTTAGGTTTGATTGCCGGAGCGATCGCGAAAGCGATTTATCCGGGAGAACAAGGCGGCGGTTTCCTTGCCACAACAGTTTTAGGGATTCTGGGTGCCGTCGTAGGCGGCTATTTGGGACGGGTTTTGCTGGGGACTTCTGCCGGCGCTAGCGCTGGGGCACTGTCGCTGCCAAGCATTGCCGTAGCGGTGCTGGGTGCGATGCTCGTGCTGTTCCTGTGGGGCTTCTTTACTAGACGCGCTGCCTGATGGGCTCTCACTCGATCTCGATCGCAACTGATTGACAGCAGTTCCTCAACCCGATCGGCAGGGGTGAAATGCTAACCCGATAAATTGTCAAGAATTCCCTACAGGGCGATCGCTTGCTGTCGCTCCGGGCGGCTTGCCAGAACTGCGGCGATCGATGCAACTCCCCTAGGCTGCTAGCGCTGGGGGAGTCTCGCTTTGCAGGCGCAGGAGGGAAGCGCGATGCCTGCCTTGGAGCGAAAAAAATTATCCAGCGGCGATGAAAAACCTCGCGCCAGAGGTACGGGGACGAGCCATTGAGATTGCCAATGCACTGCTGGAAGAGAGAGACTACGATCGGGGCAAGGCGATTCCGATCGCGATCGCCAAAGCTGAAGAATGGGCCGAAAAGCGGGACAAACCGATTGAGGCAATTTTTACAGCCGTTTGGCAAGCGATCTCTAAGAACCTCAACAATGGCAAGGAGAGTCAAGATGCTGGAGTTGTATCAATTTGAACTGTCTCAATACAGCGAAAAAGTCCGGCTGATTCTGGATTACAAAGGGCTGCAATATCGCAAAATCGAAGTGATTCCGGGAGTGGGACAGCTAGAAGTCTTCCGGCTATCCGGACAGCGGCAAGTGCCGGTACTCAAAGACGGCAATATCGTCGTCGCCGATTCCACAGCGATCGCCAAATATCTAGACCAGCAATATCCCGATCCGCCCCTCATCCCCACCGATCCCAAACAGCGAGGGCTGTGCTTGCTCATGGAAGAATGGGCGGACGAATCCATCGGCATGAAAAGCCGAGCCGTCCTCTACAGCGGACTCAGCCAAGACGCCAACCTGCGCGGCGCTTTGTTGCCCGCACAAACGCCCGATTTTCTCAAAACCCTCGTCCAATCCGTACCGTCCGAGTTGCTGAAAACCCTGGGCATGGGCTTGGGATCTGGGCCAACGGAGGTCAATGCCGCAATGGACGCCATCAAGCAAAATTTGGAAGCCCTTTGCTTGATTTTGGAAGACAGCCCCTATCTGGTGGGAGACAAACCCACCCTCGCGGATTTTGCCGTTGCTGGGCTGTCGATGTTGCTGAAGTTCCCAGAAGGCGCTTATTTGGACTTGCCGGAAGCGCTGCGGGGCAAAGGCGTGCCGGGGATTGCCGACAATTACATCTATGCGCCGTTCTTTAGCTGGCGCGATCGCCTCTACGCGGACTACCGCAAACCCTTGAGTGCCATCAATACCGCGCCTGCCGGAAGTCCGACTTCGATACAAATCGACTGAGCGCCGCCGTTCGCTCCTTTCCTTTGGCTTTTTCTCTGGCAAAAAGCCCGATCGCCGCGATCGCTTTAACGCTATAAATAAAATAAAGAAGACTGCACCCCTCACTGCGAATCGATCGCGGATAGAACGGTTCACATTCCCAGTCTGAAACCAAACTTCAGCCTGAGACTAGCTAAAAGAAGGATTGAGCGAGTTTTGGCATGAAATCAGATAAGCCCTTGGGTTCCGTCATACAAGGTTCCCTCAGTCAAGGACTCGAAGTGCGATTGCATCCCGACGTCTCCGTAGAAGAGATGCGCGTCGGTAAATTTATGGTCGTGCGCGGGGCGCGATCGCACTTCTTTTGTATGCTCACTGACGTTTGCTTGGGAACCTCCAGCCAGCGCATCCTCGCCAATCCGCCCCTGCCGGAGGACGAGTTCATGCAAGCAGTGCTCGCCGGCAGCGGCACTTACGGCACCATCAGCCTGACGCCGATGCTGATGCTCACCCCCGAGCCTGAAAAATCCGCCGCCGCTTTTCCTGCCGCCGCCAAATCGGCAAAAACCCAGCAAGCAGACGGCAATGGCGCGGCATCGTTTCAGGCGCAAAGCAGCGAACCAATGGACTTGATGCCGGTCAAAACCATTCCCCGGCACTTCTCGCAAGTCTTTGACGCCAGCGAACGGGATTTTCGCTCTGTATTTGGCTGGGAAGACGATCCCCACCGCCGCAATTTCGCGATCGGCAAACCCCTCGATATGGAAGTGCCGGTGTGCATCGATCTCGATCGCTTCGTCGAACGCAGTAACGGCGTTTTCGGCAAGTCGGGAACCGGCAAATCTTTTCTGACGCGGTTGCTGCTGTCTGGTGTCATCAAAAAGCGGGCAGCAGTGAATTTGATTTTTGACATGCACTCGGAGTACGGCTGGGAAGCCACCACCGAAGGCAAGCAACTGAACATGGTAAAAGGGTTGCGCCAGCTATTTCCCGGACAAGTAGAGATTTATACTCTCGATCCGGCTTCCACCCGACGCCGGGGCGTGCGCGACGCTCAGGAATTGTATCTCAGCTACGATCAAATTGAGGTGGAAGATATCGCCCTCGTGCAGCGGGAGTTAAATCTTTCCGATGCGGCGATCGAAAATGCGATCATCCTGCGCAACGAATACGGGAAATCGTGGATTACCCAACTCCTGAGCATGGACAATCAAGAAATTCAAGACTTTTGCGACGAGAAGCGGGGGAATAAAGCCTCGATTATGGCGCTGCAGCGGAAGCTCATGCGCCTCGACGATCTCAAGTACATGCGCAATACCAGCCCGAAGAATTATATCGGTCAGATTTTGGATTCCCTCGATGCCGGGAAGCACATCGTCATCGAGTTCGGCTCTCAGGCGAACATGCTCTCCTACATGCTGGCAACGAATATGATTTCCCGGCGGATTCACGGCAGCTATGTACAGAAAGCCGAGAAGTTTTTGCAGACGAAAAATCCGAGCGATCGTCCGAGGCAGTTAGTGATTACCATCGAAGAAGCGCACCGCTTTCTCGATCCGGCGACGGTGCGATCGACCATTTTCGGCACGATCGCGCGGGAAATGCGCAAGTATTTCGTCACCCTGTTAATTGTCGATCAGCGCCCGTCGGGCATTGATAACGAAGTGATGTCACAAATCGGCACCCGCATCACCGCCCTGCTCAACGACGACAAAGACATCGACGCCATTTTCACCGGCGTTTCCGGCGGGCAAAGTCTGCGATCGGTTTTGGCAAAACTGGATTCCAAGCAACAAGCCCTGATTCTCGGGCACGCCGTACCGATGCCCGTTGTCGTGCAGACTCGCCCCTATGACGAAAAATTCTATCAGGATATCGGCGATACCGACTGGGAAACGATGCCAACTGAGGCGGTACTGAAAGCAGCAGAATCCGCCAAATCGGATTTGGGATTTTAGCAGCAGTTGGCGGCAAGTAGGCAAAAGAAATTGAATGGCACGGAGGGAACCTCGGGAGCATCCCACTTTTGCATAAAAGCCGAGGGGGGGAGGGAGAGAGGGGGGGAGGGAATTGAACAGACAAATTTTTTCCCTTTTACAAAAACGGGATGCTTCCGGGAACGTCCGAGAGTCTATATAGCAGGTTTCAGTCAGAAACCCGGCTTCTTAAAGAATCCGGGTTTCTAAATCATTACAGCACAAACTCTTACCACGGGGAACCGATCGCAGTAAAAGCAGACCAATAATAAGGGTGCTGGAGCGGGTGATAATTCTTTAAAGAAGCTTCCATTTCTGGGGGAAGCGCCACCGTGCCGCTAGAGCCTGTTAACTTGTCATTTTCTATCCGCGCGGTGCCGCGTATCATCGCGAGCTGCGCAAGACGTAGCGCCTCGGCTTTGATGGGTGCGGTGTGGAGATTGTGGTAAAATTCGCTCATCAATGCCAGGGTGCCGATATCGCTGACGTACCACAGAGATGCGATCGCCGTGCGCGCCCCAGCCTGCACCGCCAATCCCGCAAAACCCAATTCCGCCTGTTTATCTCCCAGTGCCGTGCGGCAGGCACTCAGCACCAATAACTCGACTGGCGGATTGTACCATTCCAGTTTCTGCAATTCGTCGAGCCGCAATTTTCTATCCCACAATTGAATATAAGAATTCTCCAATTTTCCGGGCTGAAATTCGGCATGGGTGGCGATGTGGATGATTTCAATATTATCCGATCGCCTTTGATTCTGGAAATTATCTAAGGTAAACTCTTTATTGAGAAAAGATTTACCCGGCCACAAATTCCGGACGATAGTTTTCAACTCGACGGGAACGGCGGGCAAGGAAATCTTATCGGAAAATTCCGAAGCTCCCATCGCTAAAATTTGGCTGTCCTTTATCGATTTATAGCCGGGGACGACCAAACTGAAACTGCCAATCAGGCTCAAACTGTATTTTTCAATCAGGAATTTCTCGCCGTCATGCAAAGCGGCGGCGGGAATGCTCCGCAATCCCGAATCCAAAGAAAACATCAGCGTGGTAATTCCCTGGCTTTCTAAATCTTTTTCCAAAGGCGCAACGATCCACTGATAGAGCTGTCGGGCGCTCGCCTGATAGCTGGTGCTGCCCAGTTTTCGGGGGTCGATGATTTGACTGCGGAACTCGTCCGCCACCTGCAACACCTTGGCTCTGGATGCTTCCGGCAACTTTTTGTAAATGGGTTCGCCGTTGGGGGAAACTAACATAACGTCCAATTGCTGCGGGCGGCTGAAGACGTAGATAATCCCCGATTTAATCCCGATTTGCGTTTCTATATCGCGCAGTTGTTGCTGAATCTGGGGGAACGATTGCGGCTTGCTCTGCCCAGCATGACCGATATATGCTTCGATTTCTTGGCTGTAGGAGCCTTCGATCGACGAGACTGCCTCCGCCACTTTGCCGCTATCTAGCAGCCGCTGGATGTTGTCGCGGGAAAAATCTGCAAGAACTGGCTGGTTGATGCTTTGGAGCGTGCGTTCCCGAGTGCCGTCTGCCAACGATCTGGCGGTGGCTTGCAAGTCTGTGACAGCGCCGCTAAAATCCGGCGGCGGTGCAGCCGATGGCGGGGGTGCTGCCGGCGCTTGGCTTGTTGTCGGCGGATTGTTCGCAGGCGGTGCTGCTGCGGTTGCGACTGCCACGGGCGGCGGTGCAGCCGATGGCGAGGGTGCGGGTGTCAGTGGGGCGGGTTGGGGATTGGCGGGCAGCGCTTCAACCGGGGGCGTTGCCTCGACTGTGGTGCTGGGAATGGGAGTTTCAATACCTGTGTTGTTGGCGGGCGCGCTCTCAACCGCTGTTTCATCAGTTGTTTCACCTGCCGTGCTGTCAGGCGGCGTATTTTCTTCCTGCGGTTCGGGGGTGATGATTTGAATTTGCCCGATGCTGTAGGAGCGGGAAAAAGTGCCTGTGGCTAGGCGATCGCTCCCGGCGGAAATCGCCCCTGCAGTGCCATTAATTGCCGCATCTCCAACTGTAAAAGGTGTAACGGTTTCGCCATTTCCCCCGCCGTGGCGAATCACAATGCTGCTGCCTGATAGGCTGATTCCTTCGGGGGCTTCTGTGGCTCTAAAAAACTTCGGCGTTGTTATCTCGACGTTGCCGCCCGCTATCGATCGCACTTCGATGTCGCCAGCGGCGGTGGAGAGGCTGACGCTGCCGTTTCTGCTCCCGGCAGTCGCGTTGACAGTACCCGCGCGAATGCCGCTGGTTGCGCTCAAAGCGATCGCGCCTCCATTTGAGGTTAAATTTCCGGCAATGACTGCGCCATTCGTACTGCTCAAGGTAATATCTTGCCCGCGCGTTTCGATATCTCCTGCAATCACATCCTGACTGCTATTGAGCGCGATCGCGGCATTTGTCACGACGCTAATCGTATTATTCGGCGTAAAAGGCTGCAGCACCAGATTGCCGCTGCCCTCGATCTGGCTGTTAATTTCCAAGGTATCGCCCGTCAGGATAATATCGCCTCCTGCTGCGATATTTCCAGCAGTAACGATGCCGCCGCTCCTGGCAGTGGCGGTGAGGTTGCCGCCCACATTCGAGAGATTTAAAATCAGCGGCGCGTTATTGACAATCACGGCATTGCCCCCCGCTCCTGCTGTATTGATACTGATGGCTCCGCGAATGGTTAAATTATCTAATACAATCTCATTTCCCGATTGCCCTGTGGTAAAATTTGCATAACCGCCGGCGAAAATTGGCCCCGTATCTGTAAGATTGCCGCTGAGGGCAGTCACTTCTAAATTGCCGGCAATATTCACAGCCCCTAAATCGAGGGCGGTACGGTTTCTGAGAAATAAATTCGTAGCAGTAGCGCTGACGCGACGGATAGAGGTTTCTAAGGGATTGTCTGCCGTACCGACGGAACCGGATGCTTGCAGCGCCAGGGTGCTCTCGCCCGCGATCGCGATATCTGTGCCGCTGGGAGCGCTGGTTATCGCACCCGTATTTAAACTAAAATTTCCGCGATCGCGCAGGGTAATGGTATTATAAAAATTAGTGTCGCCACCGCGCAAAATTAAATCGAAATTTTGCCGTCTCAAATCAAGCGCACCCGCCGAACCAATTGCGATCGCGCCGGTGCCCCCCTGTTGCCCAATCGTCACCGAACTAAACCCCTGAAGCTGAGCGAATTCGGCAGCAGTTAAATCTAACGCAGGGGTATTGTCAGCGCCGCCCAGAGCGATCGCTTGGCTGGCGGTAAAAGGCTGCAGGAGAAGTGTTCCGCTGCCTTCTACCGACGCGGTAAAATCGATTTCATTGCCAGTGAAGCTGACATTTCCCGTGCCCAGCAACCCTTTCGCGTTAATACTGGATGTGGCAATGCTTTCCGGCGCTTGCAAGGAGATATCTCCGGCATTTCCAGACGCCGAACTAGAATCTAAGCTCCCGAAACGGGTATCAATAAAACCCGTTCCTTCCCTGACGCTGAGGGTAATATTTCCCCCCGCAGCCTCGCCGAGGGAACGAGCATTCAAGTCAGCCGTAATAATATTACCGCCAGTGACAGAGAGTGCGATATTTCCGCCACTGCCTGAAAGAGAACTAACATCTAAAGTTCCCGCGCTGGTATCGATAAAACCCGTTCCTTCAGTGACGGCGAGGGCAATATTTCCTCCCGTGCCCGTATTCGTGGAGCGAGCATTCACGTTGCCTGTGGTAATATTGCCGCCGGCTGTTGTTAATTGAATTTCTCCCGCTTTTCCAGAAAAAGAGCTAGCCGTGAGCGTTCCCGAACCGGTGTCAATTGCTCCCGTTCCCTGGGTGACGCGGAGGGTAATATTTCCGCCATTCCCCCCCCGATTGGAGACAGAATTTAAGTCGCCCGCGAGAAGGTTGCCGCCAGTCGAGGTGAGAGAAATTGCGCCGCCGTTGCCTTCGTTCGAGCTGGCATTGATATCTGCCGCACGGGTATCAATTCCGCCCGTTCCTCCGGTGACGCTGAGAGCGACTTGCCCGCCCGTACCCGCTCCAGAAATAACCGCTGAAAGGAGGTTGCCCGTGACAATACTGCCGCCTCCCGCAGACAGAGCGATTTCTCCGCCATTGCCCGTTTGAGAACTAGAAGCCAAAGTGCCGGCGCTCGTGTCGATATTGCCGGTTTCACCGCTGACGGAGAGGGAAATTTTGCCCCCATTTCCTGCCCCCAAAGCATTTGAAAGCACGTTGCCCGCGAGGATATCGCCGCTAGCAGTAGAAAGGGCGATTTCTCCGCCATTGCCAGAGAGCGATCGCGCGTTTAAATCTCCTGCCGTTGTGTTGATAAAACCCGTTCCTCCGCTGACAGTGAGCGTGATGTTTCCTCCCTTCCCAGCCGCAAGCGATCGCGCATCCAGATTGCCCGTAATAATATTGCCGCCCGTGGCATTCAGGGTAATATTTCCCCCATCGCCATCAGCAGCAGTATTAATTCTGCCAACGGTAACACTCGCCCCCGAAATTGCGAGATTTCTTCCGGGCGCTGTAATCGATTGCGAGGCATCCATCGAAAAAGCCCCCACGCCATCCGGCGTGCCGGCATCGGCTGTGAGAGTAATCGAGCCTCCGGGGACAAAATTTAGCGAAACTCCGGGCTCAATGGTAATATTATCAGTCGCTTCTAGAACAATATTCCCCGCCTGATTTTCCAGAGTAGCCGCATTCAGGGTAACGTCGCCAGTTATTTCATCTGAAAATATCTCAGGCAACGCGGCAGTTATGCCTTGAGTATCTGCCTCATTCGAGATAGTAATATTTCTCGGATCGAGCAGCAGAGTTCCCCACCTGCCCCCAGTCGAACTGACATCGACACGCCCGTTGAAAATCAAGTTTTCTTTCCCCGATATTTCGACAAATCCGCCATTGCCCCTATCGCTGCCACGAGCAGTGACGGTGCCGTGAAAAACGGTGGTTTTGTCTGCCCAAACGATAACGCGCCCGCCGGCTGAAGAGTGCTGAGTGCTGAGTGCTGAGTGCTGAGTGGATTGTAGGGGCGGTGCCCCCGTGCCCGCCCCGGAGCTTTGAGTAGAAAAAGGGGAGATAAACCCATTAGCTTTAATCGTCGAGTCGCTGCTGACAAAGGTGAATAACGCAGTGGGAATAGTGCCTTTGCCTTGATAATCGCCGCCAATTAAAACAGTGCCCCCACCATTAACGCCCGATGCGTCGATATTCGCACCAATTACACCGACTTTATTGCCCAAAACTGCGATCGCACCGGGTTGTTTTCCTGCCTCAATCTGCGTTATACTGATAGTGCCCGATGCGATCGCAACCCCGGTTTCAACAGGCACCGCTATTTGAGAACCGACGAGCTGAATGCTTCCGTCGCCATTCACCTGCACCTGACTCGCGTGAGACAACCCACTACCTGTCAGCAACTCCGGCAAAGATGGGGGATTGAAACCCAAACCCTCCCCCAATCCCCCAATCCCGGCTCCCACTTCCAAACTCAACAAATGCCCCGGCTGAGAAATGCGAACCATACTCGAACCCGGAACCGCTGCGACGGTAATATTTCCCCCCGGAGATGACAGCGTGCCCGCATTGAGAACGCTGCCGCCGATTAAGGCGAGATTGCGCCCGGGTTGCAGGGATAAATTGCCGAGATTTGCGATCGCTCCTGGCTGAGAACCAAACGCAAATGCACTTGGCTCTCCCACCAATTCCGCCCAGTTATTATTGCCTATTCCGTTGAACCACTTGCCGCCAAATCCTATCCCTGTCGCGGTTGTTGCGGTAAAATCAGCGGGGACGTTGAGTGACGCATTCGGACCAAATACGATCCCGGCGGGATTCATTAAAAATAAGTTAGAATTGCCCCCTGTCACCTGAATCAAGCCATTAATATAAGAAGCGTCGCCGCCCGTTACCCTTCCCAAAATGTTGCGGATATTGGGGTTAGAGAGAAAATTGGCGATTTGCCCCTGAGAAAGGCCAAATTTTTGAAAGCTGTGGAACAGATTCGCCCCATCCCTGGAAGTTTGCCCTCCCGATATATCGTAGCGATTCCCTTGGGGGATGACGTGAGTGCCAGTACCGTCTGCTGCGGGTGCGATGGTTTGAGCGAGAGACTGCCCCTGAGAGTACGCCCCGGCTGCCAGAATCAGCGCTGCGAACAGAAAACGAACCTTTTTCATACTGCTTGTCACTCAGTTGATGCACCCCTTGCGATCGCCCCATCCGTCTGATGAGTTTTTGCGCCTTAGACTTAGTATTCCCCCCTCAACTCATTTCATATCAACTCTTTTGATTATTTATGAAGTTTTTGTAAAACGTCATAAATTGCTGTCATTCATCAGTTTATCTCGCTTCTAGATAGAATATTTGGCATTTTAGGCTGTAGTCCGGGTTGTTACAACCGCGAGATGTGGCCGCCCACTTCCTGCTAGGGGTCTGGATTTGGCCAACATTCGCAGTCGAGGATGCGCTCTCCTGCAAGCTAAGAGCGGAGGCGTGCATCCTCGACTGCCAAGATGACTGTTTATTGACGAGCTATTCTCCTTTATCCTTGATATTTGTTCCCTCTCGTTACCACGGAGAACCAATCGCGGTAAAAGCAGACCAATAATAAGGATGGGATAAGGGAATGTTGTCTGCGCCAGGAATTTCAGGAGGCAGCGACACAGTGCCGCCAGAGCCAACTAATTGACCATTTTCTAGGTGAATTTGACCGCGTATCATGGCAATTTGCGCCTGCCGCAACGCCTCGGCTTTAATGGATGCAGCGCCGAGATTGGCGTAAAATTCCCGCATTAATGCCAGGGTGCCGACGTCGCTGATGTACCACAAACTGGCTAAAGCAGATTTGGCACCGGAGTAAACGGCTAAGCCGGCAAAACCCAATTCGGCTTGTTCGTCTCCCAGTGCCGTGCGGCACGCAGAAAGTACCACCAAACCCACTTGCGGGCTATCCCATTTCAACTGGCGCAGTTCGTCGAGGTGCAGGCGATCGTTCCACAGCTCAATGTAAGAGTTTCCAGGAACACCCGGTTGAAATTCGGCGTGGGTGGCGAGGTGGATGATGCGAAAAGAATGGGCGCTGCGTTGCGATTTGAGGTTCTCCAGGGTAAACTCTTGGTTGAGGAAAAATTTCTCTTCATCCAGGGTAGAGTCGAGAGCGGGGACGATCGCTTTCTGGGAGCGGATAGAAGCGATCGCGGCTAATTCCACCGGCACGGCGGGCAGAGGCGTTTGCTCGACAAATTCCGAAGCGCCAAACGCCAGAACTTGTTCCTGCTTGAGGGATTGATAGCGCCAATCAGTCAGGCTGAAACTGGGAATCAGGCTGTAACTGTACTTTTCGACGAGAAACTGTTGCCCGTCGTGCAAAGCCGCTATAGGAAGGCTGCGCAATCCCGCATCCATCGAAAACAGCAGCGTGTCAATTTCCAGTTTTTCTAAGTCTTTTTCCAGCGGCGCAATCATCCACTGATAGAGTTGCTGGGCTGAAGCGAGATAACTGCGATCGTAGCGGTGGCGGGGATCGGTGATGCGCGATCGAAAGTCTTTCACCACTGCCATGAGCGCGTCTTTGGGGGCTGACGGCACGCTGTGGTGAATGGGATTGCCGACAGAAGGAACCAAAATCAGATCTAATTGACTGGCGCGAGCGATGACATAGAGAATGGCAGACTTCTTGCCCGTCTCTTCTTCCATTGTTTGCAGAACTTTTTGGAAGCTGGAAACGGCGATGCCTTGTTCTGCCAAATTGGCTTTGACGCCGAGGTACTGTTCAAATTCTTGATTCCGATATTGCTCGATTTGCCATACAGAGCCTTGAATGTCAGCAGCCCCCTCAAAAACGCGATCGATGGCGGCAGCAGAACGGGTAGAGGGAGAAGCGCTCCCGTTTTCTGAGGAGGCGTCTCCTGCTGAGGAACCTGCGCCGGCAGTCGTGTTGGTTGCCGATTGTCCGTCAGCTTGATTTTTTGCCGCTATTTTGGAAGAAGTGGTTTCAATATCGCCATCTTCCGCCTTGGCGGCATAGGTTTTAACAATTGTCCAGAAATTGCTGACGCCCGGTTCTAGTGCCATTATCAAATCCCTGGAAGCAAAGCCGGGATTTTCTAAGGGTGGCAAGATTTCTTTGTCAAACTCCGAGTAGTCGAGGGTTTGCTGTTGGGATGGCTGTTCGGCTGAGGGTGCCTGCACTGCTATCTCGGCTTCGCGCGCGATCGCGATTATTTCTTCGAGAGGAAGCGAGACGGCGGGCTGTTGTGCGGTTTGTTGCTCTGCAGGTTGTTGCGACACGGGTGCGGGTACTGGTGCCTCCACAAATTGTTGCGGTGCGGGTGCCTCCACAAGTTGTTGCGGTGCGGGTGGCTGTACAAGTTGTTGCGGTGCGGGTGGCTGTACAAGTTGTTGCGGTGCGGGTGGCTCGGTATCAGGGGCGAGAGTAGTAGGAACTGGTGGGGGTTCGGGAACGGATACAATAGAAATATTCCCCTGAGTAAAGGTATATAAATACTCGCCAGATGCGATCGCATTATTTGTCGAAACAATCGCGCCCGCCGTACCATTGAGCGTGCCATCCCCCACAATAAACGGCGTAATTCCATTTCCGCCGTGCCGTATCGTCACCGTACCGCCGCCGCTATTTCCAATACTCGAAATACTCGCTATCGAGCCGTCAGCCGCCGTGAAAGTACCCGTCGCTCGGAAAAATTGCCCTGCCGTGATATCGACAAAACCGCCTGTCGTCGCGCCTTGGCTGTTAATCCAGGTGACTTGAATGTCTCCGATGGGATCTAAAGTCACATTGCCGCCCGCGCCAGCACTCCCAGACGAGTTAATTTCTCCAGCCGTAATTTGCGTGCGGGCATTCACGAATATCTCGCCGCCATCGGTAGCGCCGGATGAATTCAGATTGCCGGTTGCAATCTCGCCAGTATTGCTAGTTAGGGTAATTTTTCCACCCGCCCCCGCCGTGTTGGAGGCATCGAGATTGCCAGCCCGTACATCGCCGCCCGTACTCGTTAAAGTAATGCCGCCGACGGCGGCAATATCGCTGGCATTCAAGTTGCCGGTTGCTGTAAGATTCACCGAGCCGCCACTATCAGCCGTCAGCGCCCCATTTAGGTTAATTGTCTCGCCAGCATTGAAAGTAATACCTGCCGCACCCACAGCGATTGTCGAAGCTGCACTGATATTTTGAGCGTCAATATTTAAACCGCTCAGTGGTGTCAAACTGCCGACAGCCGCGTCAAATGTGACATCCCCCGTGCCAGCCGAGAGCGTCAGCAGGCGAGCGCCGTCAACTTGCCCGCCGAAGTTGATGCTGCCATTGCCCGCACGGGTATCAAGTGTGGAATTGCCGATTAAGTTGACATTTCCCTTGAAAGCGATACCTGCCGCACCGCTGGCGGTAATATTGCCGCCCAGATTTATCGAGCCAGCGCTGGTTGCCGTCAGGGAGGTTAGAGGAGAAGTGCTGCCGAGCGCGCCGCTGAAAGTAATGTTGCCGCTGCCTGCATTCACTGTCAAGTTGTGGCTGCCGTCGAGGGTGCTGCCAAAGGTGATGTCGCCAGCGCTGCTATTAATCAAGATATCGCCTGCGAAGTTTATAGCGTCGAGAAGAGAGATAGTTCCGCTGGCGGCAATATTATCCTTAATTTCGGTAATTCCGCCGACATCTGTACTCAGGCTGTTAACCGTTACGGTACTGTTGAATCGCGCAATCCCCGCGCTATTTGCCGCGACAGTACCGAGAGAAGCTAAGGCTCCGTTGGCGGTAATATTCCCGCTCCCCGAATTCAGAGTAAGATTCTCGCTGCCCGTCAAGCCGCTGAGAGTGTTGTTGAAGGTAATATCGCTATTGCCAGTGTTGAAAGTGACGGCACCTGTTAAGAGGAGGGCATCGTTATAAGTTTGAGTGCCTGTGGTAGAGATATCCCCGCCGATTTGGGTACTTCCGCCTGCATCTGTAGTCAGGCTGGCAGCATTAACGGTACTGTTGAATCGCGCAATTCCCGTGCTATTTGCCGTGACAGCGCCGAGAGAAGTTAAGGCTCCGTTGGCGGTAATATTCCCGCTCCCCGAATTCAGAGTAAGATTCTCGCTGCCCGCACTGCCGCTGAGCGTATTGTTGAAGGTGATATCGCTGTTGCTGGTGTTGAAAGTCACCGCCCCTGTTAAAACGAGGGCATCGTTATAAGTTTGAGTGCCTGTGGTAGAGATATCCCCGCCGATTTCAGTTATTCCGCCTGCATCTGTAGTCAGGCTGGCAGCATTAACGGTACTGTTGAATGAGGTAGTGCCGCTGCTATTTACAGTCACGGCACCGAGTTGAATAATATTGCCGAGCGCCCCATTAAACGTAATGTTACCGCTACCAGACGCAACCTCAAGCATCTGCACACCGGGGGCGGTGCCGTCGAGAGTATTGTTAAAAGTCAAAGTGCTGTTATTGCTAGAGAGGATAACATCCCCAGCTAGCTGCACTGCATCGTTAAATTGTTGCGCGCCCGCTGTGGCAATATTGCCATTTAGCACAGTCGTGCCGCCTGCATCTGTCGTCAGGCTGGCAGCACTGACGGTACTGTTAAAACGGGTAGTTCCCGTGGAATTTAGCGTCAGATTGCCAAGTTGAGAAATATTGCCGATCGCTCCGTTAAAAATAATGCTACCAGTGCCGACATTGAGAGTCAAATCTCCCGCTCCATCTGCCGTACTGTAAAATTCAAGTTTGCCGTTATTGCTGTTCAGTGAAACCGCTCCCGCGAGGGTAATAGCTCCGAAAAAGTCGAGGCTGCTGGCATTAATATTCCCAGCGAGAGAAACCGCACCCGCGCCGTTTTGCAAGAAGGCTCCGGCAGCAGTAATATCTCCTCCCGCCCCGATATTCAACAAGCCGCTATTATTCAGCGTAACGCCGCCGCTGCTGGCTTCTATCGCTCCTTTTATATCGACATTATTCCCCGTCAGGGAAAGACTGCCACTATTGATAGCTGTATTGAAAATTATGTCGCTACTGCCAGCATTAATAGTCGCGTTTCCCCCAATATTGAAGGTTCCTACTTGACTGATAGTGCCGCTTGCCGTAAGATTAAAATTGCCCGCGATCGCGAGATTATTCAAAGTCGCTGCCGAGCCGAGAGAAATAGCGGCATTTTGTCCGATTAAAGCGATCGCGCTGATTTTATTGGCAGAATCGAGCAGTGTAATATCGGCAGTTCCCGCATTCAAAGTCGCGGTGCCGCCGACGGAAAGGGTGCCGCTTTGCGTAATAGCTCCCGCCGCCGTAACATTCAAGTTTCCGCTGATATTAGCCGCCCCCAAATCGAGCCCGTCGATATCGTTTACAGTGACATTATTGCCGCTGGTAACGACAACCGTGCTGAAATTATTGCTGCTGCTGAGTGCGATGTCAGTGGCGGAGAAAGTGGCAGTGCCTGCTACTGCGAGATTGCCGCTATTTGCGATCGCGCCGCCTGCCGTTACTGCCAGATTCCCGGCAATCGAGGAGGCAGCCAAATCAATACCATCGATATCGGCTAGCGAGACATTTTGCCCGCTGACGATGGCAACGCTGTTGAAATTGTTAGCACTATTTAAAGTAATGTCATTTGCCCCTGCCGTCAGAGTCGCAGTGCCGGAAACAGTGAGGGGTGCCGTCTGGGAGATAGCGCCGCCGGAAGAGAGGGTAAAATTGCCGCCAATTGTCGAGGTTCCCAATTGCGTCGGCAGGGCATTCTCTGCGGCAACGCTGCCGCCGCTAGCGGTAGAAAATCCGAGGCTGCCTGCAAATTGGTTGGCACCCGTCAGAGAAATTGACGCCCCGGGAAGCGTGCTGGTAAAATTAGCAGAGCCGCTGACACTCAGAGGGCTGCTGTTGGTTATCGCCCCATTCGAGGTAATGTTCAAATCGCCGCTGACAGTGGAGGTGCCGAGATGAGAATCAGCATTTTCTGAAATGGCAATATTTTGTCCGATAAGTTGCAGCGTGCCAAATGTATTCGCCGCATCAGTTAGCGTAATATTGCCCGCCGAAGTCGCGTTGAGCGTCGCCGTGCCCGCCACCGTTTGCATGCCGCTTTGCGTAATGCCGGGAGTGCCCGTCACAACGGTTAAAGCCGGGGCATTCGTATTCACGCGCACCGCTCCGCCAAAAGAATTCCCCAAATTCAAAACGATCGCATTGCCATTGTAAACGCTTGCGAATTGCTCCCCAGAGGCGAGACTGTTGACGGTGAGATTGCCCGTCACCGTTTGGGCAGGCAGCGTCACCAACCCGACTTGATTGATAACTACATCCCCATTCGACAGGGTTTGCTTCGGCAGCACGTTGCCGGGATTTGATAAATTTACCCCCGGTGCGGTAAAGGTTGCTCCTCCGGCGACTTTCACCGCCCCATTTTGGGAAATCGCTCCTGTCGAAGAGACGGTTAAATTTCCCCCAACAACAGAGGTATCGAAAAGCGTGCCGTTGGCGCTGCTATTAGTGATGAAAACATCCCCCGTTAGCGGCAAAGTTGTGGTAAAATTAGCGTCGCCCGCCACAGTCAGAGCACCGCTTTGGGTAATCGCTCCGGCAGAAGTCACGCTCAGAGTGCCGTTAATGGTAGAAATACCCAGATCGAGAGCGCTATTTTCTGCGATCGCGACGTTATTTCCCGTCAGTTGCAACGTGCCGAATTGGTTGAAGGGATTGGCGAGGGTTATGTCATTATTTCCGGCATTGAAAATCGCCGTGCCTCCCACCGCGAGCGGGGCGCTCTGAGTAATTCCGCCCGCCGCCGTGAGGCTGAAATTCCCGCTAATATTAGAAGCCCCCAAATCAGCCGCCGCATTTTCTGCGATCGCAACGTTATTTCCCGTCAGTTGCAACGTGCCGAACTGATTGGCAGGATTCGTCAAAGTGATGTCATTCGCGCCCGCATTAAAAACAGCCGCGCCGCCGACATTCAGCGCCCCCGCTTGCGCAATTGCCCCCGCTGCCGTCACATTCAACTGCCCGCTAATCGTGCTAGAATTGAGAGTGAGGGCTCCCTGATTGGAAAGGAATACGTCCCCCGCAACCGACGGACTATTTAAAACGGAAATCGCTGTAGAAAGGGGATTGCCTGCTGCGCCAATTGAACCCGAAGAATTGAATAAAATTGTACCATTCGTGCCGCCAATTGTCACGTCAACCGCGCCCGTACCGCTCGCGATCGCGCCTGTATTGAACGTCAGGGTTTTATCGCTGCCTAAAACAACCCCGCCGCTGCCAAAAGATACCGCTCCGCCATTGAGCGTCAGATTGGCATTTATACTGCTCAAATCCACCGTTCCGCCAGTACCGATACTGATACTGCCAGTTCCGCCCAATTGCCCGATCGCAATCTGGCTAAATCCAGGTTGAAAAGCTGCTATTTCTGCCAGCGTCAAATCGAGCGAACCCGCCCCCGCGTCAGCACCTCCCCCAAATGCGATCGCAATTGAAGGCGTAAAGGATTGCAGGGTGACATTTCCGCTCCCCGACACCGTAGTGGCAAAATTAATTTCGTCGCTCGTCAAAGTGATATCGCCGACAAGGTTAACCGCATCCCCAAAATTTATCCCCCCTGCACCGGTTGCAGTAACATTGCCATTAATTTGTATCGTGCCGCCGGCATTTGTCGCCAAACTCGAAGCACTGACAGAACTGCCAAATAGAGCTAATCCCGCGCTATTGACGGTTAAAGCTCCCAAGGGAGTGCTGCCCACAGCCCCATTAAAAGAAATATTGCCGACACCAGCATCTACAATCAGATTTTGAGCATTGGCTGTCGTGCCGTTGAGCGCTCCGTTGAATGTCACATTGCCGCTGCCAGCACTGCCAGAAGTGATGATATTAGTTGTCGGTGCAGCGAGAAAGGCATTGCCCGTTACAGTGACGCTGCCGCCCGTACCGGTTGTTGCCGAAGCATCGATAGTAGCTGGGAGAGTAATGCCGTTGGGAGCCGAAAGCGCGATCGCGCCGCCATTACTCGTTGCAGAGCTAGTATCTAGATTGCCCGTGCTGATGGTATTGCTGGCAGTAAAATTGATGCCTGTGGCTGCAATATTGGCGGTTTGTATGGTGCCAGCACTAACCGTCAGATTGCCCAGTTTGCCACCGCTGCCGATGTCGCTATTCAACGTAACATTGCCAGAACCGGCATTCAAAGTCAGGGCATTGGCTTCAGCCGCCGCCCCATTCAATACATTATTAAACGTGATGTTGCCGCTGGCAGTACCGCCCGAAGTGGTAAGGGTAATACTCGGTTGATTGAGCGTCGTGCTGCCGTTAAAAACAAGACTGCCACCGCTGCCGACAGCCGCCGAAGTATTGATATCGCCTGTGAGGGCAATAGCGCTGCTATTGAGCGTCACGGTGCCTGCCGCAGCCGCAGGAGAATTGAAGCTGGTACTGGTATTGATATTCGCTGCAGTAATAGTGCCGTTGAGGGCATTCAGAGCGATCGCTCCGCCGTTACCCATTGTAGAGCTCGTGTTGAGAAGCGTTCCCGCCACAGCGTTAATATTGCCGTTTGCAGTCGTTGCCGTAATGGCTCCTCCTGGATTGACAATATTGCCCAGGATAATATCGCCGTCAGCCACAAAAGTAATGGGAATATTATTTTCTCCCGTCACAGTGCCGGTTTTGTAATCAATCCAGCCGCCAGCCGCAGGGGCTTGAATGGTGACGGGAGCTTTGAAAGTCGTGTCTCCTTGCACGGTGATTTTGCCGCTGCCGTCGCTGCGCCCGATGACAACTTCGGAAAACCCACTTTGCAGAGTTGATATTGTCTCGGTATCGAGATTAAAGCTGGGAGTGCCCCAAACAATAGCGCCGCCGACAGTAATGTCTGAATTAGCGGCTAGCGGCTCTAAATATAGAATGCCATTCCCCTTGATTTCCGTGGTGCCCGAAAACTGCATGGCATTTCCTTGCAGTCTCACCGTTCCCGTACCAGCGGCATTGACAGACGTATTCAACAAGTCAATTCCGAATCCATTATTGCCCGTGCCCGTGCCATTCAGGATAATAGTTCCCGCTCCCGTTGTTTGCACGATGCCACTGCTGGCGTTAATCCCCTTATTGGTAGCGCCGCTCGGCGCACCTGCGCCATTTAAAATAATATTTCCATCCACAGCGCTAATTGTAGAACTTGGAGAACCGGACAAAAATATTCCGTCGTTCGCGCTCGTTCCCGCACCTCCCGTGCCATTGAAAGTGATGCTGCCCGTGTCAGCTACGCGCACTGCTGCGCCGTTTTGAATGTCGATTCCGGTATTGAACGAAACCCCAGCACCGCCTGTACCATTCAAGGTGAGATTTCCGCCAGCCGTTGTTTCTATCACGGCGCTCTCGGCGATCGAAATACCCGAGTTGACGCTTTGCGTTCCGTCGCTCCCGCCGGTGCCCGCGATAACCAGATTTCCAGTCGCCGAACTGACTTGAGTTCCCGTGTCTTTAATCCATACTCCGTGATTTTTAGTCGCGCCAATTCCTCCAGCGCCATCAAGCGCAACATTTCCCGTGCCGGTGGCTTGTACTGCGCCGCCTTTTTGAATGCTGATGCCATAGTTTTGACTGTCAGTGCCGTTACTTCTTCCAGTCAGGCTGACATCTCCATTCACCGTACTGACTCGCGAGGGTGAATCCACAATAAATATGCCGCCATTCCAACTCGTACCGGCACCCCCCGTACCATCCAGGGTAACATTTCCGATGCCGCTGGCTTCTACTACACTGCCCTGCTGAATCGTAATGCCGTAGTTGTCTGTTCCACTGCCGCCACCTGTGCCCGTGACGCTGACATCGCTATTCACCGCACTCACGCGAGAGCCCGAGTTAAGATAGATTCCCGCATTCCAATTCACCCCACTAGCGCCGGTGCCGTCGAGGGTGATATTTCCTGCTCCGGTGGCTTCCACGACGCTCTCTTGAAAATAAATGCCGTAGTTTTCATCTCCAGTTCCCCCACCAATGCCAGTTAAATTGATAGTGCCATTTGCGGAACTGACGCGGGTATTCGAGCCAAGAATTACGATTCCGCTATTTCTAGTTGTTCCGTTCCCTCCCGTGCCCGTGAAGGTAATATTTCCCGTTCCAGTCGCTTGCACCGCGCCGCCGCCCTGTAGCGTAATGCCGTAGTTGCCAGCTCCAGTTCCGCCACCTGCTCCAATCAGATTGATATCTCCATCTACAGAACTCGCTCGGGAGCCCACTCCAGCAATTTGTATGCCGAAATAATCATTACTTGCAACATTTGCCCCCGTGCCATTTAGGGTAATTGTCCCCGTTCCCGTGGCTTCTACGACAGCACTACCGACAATAGCAATGCCCGTGTAGAAGCCACTTGCAGATCCCACGCCTGTTAGCGAAATATTGCCAGTACCGGAATAAATGCTCCCGCCATACAGGCGCACTTCTCCTTCTGTAACGCCTCCGAAACTACCAGGGGAGATTGTTACGTTGCCGCCATTGGTGCGAATCTCCGCTCCTCCATTCATTTGAAAGTACGCAGCTCCAACGTCGCGCTGGGCTGCGATCGCATTTTCGTCATTGATTTTGGCTGTAAAGCTGCCGCCATTGAGCGTAACCTTTGCGCTGACTTCTATGCCGCGCCCTGCTTGTAGAGTCAGCCCATTTGTTATCCCTGGACTAACCGTAACGTCATCATAAATGCCGATATCATTATTCGCCTGTAGCGTCACGTTGCCGCTATCAATTGCTGCCCCCAAAGCTTCCCCGCTAATCGTTGCGTCTGCTGCGGGATTGTCGCCAAATAGGCTATTTCCCACAACCGGATCGGTTGCGCCATCTACAATAAAAATATTTTTGGGATCGAGCAGCAGCGTGCCTGCATTTCCGAACGGTGCCGACGTATCGACTATTCCCGAAAACTGTAAATTCTCTTTGCCCGATACTTCGACAAACCCGCCATCCGCCCGACACGGATTTAAACACGGATGCGCGGATGAAAGCTGAGAACTGCCACGGGCGGTGACGGTGCCGTAAAAAGCGGTTGTGTTGTCTGCCCAGACAATGACGCGCCCGCCGCTGCCGCTATTGATGGCATCGACATTAATCATAGAATCGCGACTGACAAAAGTTTGATAGGCGTTGGGGATAGTGCCCTTGCCCTGATAGTCGCCGCCTATTCTCACCACACCGCCGCCGTTGCTTCCAGAGGCGTCAATATTGGCACCGCTCAAGCCGACGCGGGTGCCGAGTACGGTGACGGTTCCTCCTTTCAGAAGAGGGGGGGAGGGGGAAGAAACGTCAATGGTGCCAGATGCGATCGCATCTCCCGTTTGCGCATCCACGCTCGTGCCGGAACCTGCCAGCGTAATAGTACCGTCACTATTCACCGTGACCGTGCTGGCGTGCGCGTAACCGCTGCCTGTCAGCAACTCCGGCAGGGATAACGGCGCGTGAAGCGCAGCTATCCCGTAGGGAATCGCTCCTTTTTCCCCAAATCCCCCAATCCCGGCTTTTACGTCCAAACTCAGGAGGTGCCCTGCTTGAGAAATGCGAACCGTACTCGAACCCGGAACCGCTGCGACGGTAATATTGCCCCCCGGCGATGACAGCGTGCCGGCATTGAGCACGCTGCCGCCGAGCAAAGTGAGATTGTGTCCGCCATTGAGAGTGAGATTACCTAAGTTCGCGATCGCTCCTGGCTGAGAACCAAACGCAAATTCACTCGGCGTCCCCACCAATTCCGCCCAGTTATTATTCCCGATTCCGTTGAACCAATTGCCGCCAAATCCTATCCCCGTCGCGGTTGTGGCAGTAAAATCAGCAGGGACATTCAGAGACGCATTTGGCCCAAATACGATCCCGGCGGGATTCATTAAAAATAAGTTGGAACTGCCCCCCGTTACCTGGATTAAGCCGTTAATATAGGAAGCGTCGCCGCCCGTTACTCTTCCTAAAATGTTGCGGATATTCGGGTTAGAAAGAAAATTGGCGATTTGCCCTTCCGAGAGTCCAAATTTCTGAAAGCTGTGAAACAGATTGGCTCCATCTCTGGAAGTCTGCCCCCCGGTAATTTCGTAGCGATTCCCTTGGGGAGTGACTTTCGTGCCCGTGCCGTCTGCGGCGGGGGCGATGGGTTGAGCGATCGCTTTTTTTTGAGGCGACGAAACGCCAGCAAGTAGCAGCGCTGCCAGCAAAAAATTTATTTTCTTCATGCCCGTAGTTGTTACCTGATGGGATTTCATATCAATTTATAACTCTGACGCTCAATAATTGGCATGAGTATTTTTATGGGGACAAGGAGATTTCCCACAGCCCCACTGTCCGAATATATTGAAAAACCCATCTACCCTGCTTTTTAGTATTATTACCACAAAATCTCACAGATGCACGTCTGCTTTCGCTGAATCTCTAAATTTTCAGCAAAAATTTTGACGGTTGCGCTTTTTAGCACATCAGTCGGCCAATGGCAAGACCCTTCTAGTATTCACTTAAAATATTTATTTAAATCCCTGAGATTTGAACTTATTTTCTTGCGAGTTCTTAACAATTGAAACAGAATATTTCATCCTCGCTATTTTATCTCCCTACCAGGGAGAGCCAATCAGCGTAAAGCCTGCCCAGTAATAAGGATGCGACAGAGGCGCTTCTGAAAATTCCGCCAATTGCCCCCCAATCATGGCAACTTGAGCGCGCCGCAAGGCTTCGGTTTTGACGGCGACGTCAGGTTGTTGCAACTGTCGGTAAAATTCGCTCATCAGCGCGAGGGTTCCTTCATCGCTGACGTACCACAAACTGGCTAAAGCTGACTTGACGCCTGCCGCTACGGCTAACCCCGCAAAACCCATTTCTGCCTGTTTGTCGCCGATGGCGGTGCGGCAAGCGCTCAACACGAGCAATTCAACGGCTGGGTTGTTCCAGCCCATTTGCCGAATTTGGTTTAACCGCAATTGGGTATCCCACAGTTGAATGTAGGAGTTGGCGGGGTTGCCCGGTTTGAAGTCGGCATGAGTGGCGAGGTGAATGATGCCATAAGGCTCAACTCTGCGCTGCGATTTGAGATTGTCGAGGGTAAAAGCTTGATTTAGGAATAACTTACCCGGCCAGATTCCTTTTGTCAAGCGTTCTTTGTTATTGGCAGAGGCAGAATCCCTGACGATCGCAGCGAGTTCTTTCGGCACCCCGGGCAGGGCGGGCAATGTCTGAAATTCAGAGGCTCCCATTGCTAAGATTGAAGTCTGCTTGACGGATTGGTAGCGGGTATCGGTGAGGTTGACGCTAGGCAAGAGCCCGATGCGGTAATTTTCTACGAGAAATTTTTCGCCGTCGTACAGGGCAGCGATGGGAAGAGAGCGGAATTCGGCATCCATTGAGAAGGCAATAGTATCAATTCCGCGCTCTTCTAGCTCGGCTTTTAACGGCGCGATCGTCCATTCATAAAGTTGTCGTGCCGGGACTTTGTAGCTGTTGGAGCGTCGCAGGGAAGGGCTGGTGATTCTATCTCTAAACTGTTTCGCGACTTTCAGCAGGGTTTCTTTGGGCGCATCGGGAACGCTGCGGTAAATGGGTTTTCCTGTCGGCGGCACCACTACCAAGTCTAGTTGCTCTTTGCGGCTTAAAAGATATAGTATGGCGGGGTTGCTGCCGGTAGAGCGCTGAATGCTTTGCAACTGCGCCTGGATGGCTTCTACTGTCTTCAATTCGGTGCTGAATGTCAGTTCGCTGCCAGCATTTCCACTTTCGACAGATGCGGCAACTGTGGTGGGGCACGTCGCCTGAGAGGGGTTGGAATCGACGCTTTCTTCCGGGAGAAATCCTGATTTTTGCGCGTGGCGAGACAGCCACGGCGGAATTTCCCCTGCTGCGGCTCCGCTGCTGCCCATTGTACTGCAGTCAGAGGTTCCTTGAAAGTATTCTTGAAATTCTCGCGCGAACAAAATATCGATAAACGGCACTGCCTCATCGACGAGCCCCTCGTCGAGCTGTTTTTCGATTTCTTGACGGAGTACCGGCAGCAAAATCGGTTCGCTAGTGCCGGTTTCGGCAAAGGTGTTTTCTTCGGGCGAAATGGTGTCATCTCTCCACTCGCCGGAATTGCGATCGCGATTTGTTTCGCTATTCTGTGGCGCGGGTGCTGGCGTTGGCGTTGGCGTCGGCGTTTGTGCGGTTTCTGCTGCGAGTACCGGCGTCGGCGTTGGGGCGATTTCGGGGGCGATTTCGGGGGCAGTTTCTACTGCGAGTACCGGCGTCGGCGTTGGCGCGATTGCGGGGGCGATTGCGGGGGCGATTTCTGCGGTGACTGCCGGCGTCGGCGTCGGCGTCACTTCTGCGGGCAATTCTGCTGCAGGGGGTTCGGGAACTGAGATAATTTGAATGCCGCCCCCGTCTTGGGTGTGGGTGTAGGGAAATGTGCCGTTTGTCAGACTCGATTCTGCGGCAGTGCCTCGATTAATTGCACCTGCCGTGCCGTTAATGGCGGCATCTCCGACGATAAAGGGGGTGGTGCCGTTGCCGCCGTGCCGGATAATAATCGTGCCGCTACTGCTGTTACCTGCTGTTGAAATACTGGCAGCAGAGCCGCTGATGTCGGTAAAGCTGCCTGTTGCTCTGAAAAATCTGCCTGTGGTGATATCGACGTTGCCGCCTGCGGTGCCGCCTTGGGCGTTAATCCAGGTGACTTGAATGTCGCCGCTGGGATCGAGGGTGACGTTTCCGCCGCTGCCTGTAGCGCCGCTTGTGTTAATTTCTCCGGCGGTTATTTGCGTGCTGGCGTTGTAGAAAATCTCTCCGCCGTTGAGGGTGCCGGATGCGTTGGCGCTGCCGGTTGTGATGGCTCCGGTATTGCTCGTTACGGTGATATTGCCGCCGCTACTTTGCAGGGCGGTGGTGCTGGAATTGATATCGCCTGCAGTAACATTGCTATTGGCATTTAACGCGATCGCTCCGCCATTTCCTGTATTGGAGCTGGTGTCGAGATTCCCTGCGGTTATGCTGCCGTTGGCGCTGTTTAGGGCAATACTTGCGCCGCGAATATTGTTCGTGCTAATATTGGTATTGGCGCTCAATGCGATCGCTCCGCCGCTGATAAATCCGGCGCGGGTATCGATACTGCCGAGCAAGCTGATTATATTAATTGCTCCGCCTGTCGTGGCGATATTTCCGGCGGCGATATTTTGATTCGCGAGTAGGGTAATTGTTGCGTTGTCGGTGCCCGCGATGCTGCCGCCGCTGTAGGTAATAGAGCCGCTGCCTGCAGGCGCTTGAAGGGTGGTAGGATCGTTAAAAGTGACGCTGCCAATTAACGCGATCGCGCCGCGACTATCCCCCCTCCCAATTGTAATCGAACTGAAGCCATTTTGCAAGGTAGAAATATCGGTTGCTGTCAAATCTAGCACGTTCGTGCCGCTATCGCCACTCCCTCCGATGGCGATAGTTTGTTCCGGCGCTGTCGGCTGGAGGGCGAGAGTGCTGGTGCCGGTGACTGCCCCGGCAAAATCGATTTCGCTGGCGGTTAAAGTCAGGGGGTTGCTGCCGGCTGCTAAACTAGAATTAAATGCGATCGCTCCGCTTCCCACATTGAAGTTTACCGCCCCCGCCAGCGTCACCGCCCCGCTAAATCGGATATCATTATTATTGGTGGAAAGATTCCCCGCCAGAGAAACCGCTCCCCCTCCAATTTGAGTAAAAGCCCCCCGTGCATTCACGTCAGCCGCCACATTCAGCGTGCCGCTGTTATTGACAGTCAAGCCGCCGCCTGTTATGCTAAGGGGGGCATTAAAATTAAAATTGGTGCCGGTTAAGTTAATGCCGTCGGCGCTATTAATAGTTACCGCGCCGTTAAACGTCGCCGTGCCGCTGCCGGAATTTTGGAGAAGGCTGTCGGCTGTTATCGCTGCCGCCGTGACATTTGCCGCGCTGTCAATTGTCAGCCTGCCGAGCTGCACGTTTCCGCCCGCAGCGCCGCCTAGAGTAATATTGCCGCTTCCCGCCGAGAGCGTCAAATCTTGCGCCCCGTTAAGACGATTGTTAAAAACGATATCTCCCGCCCCCGTGTTGAGAGTAATCCCGCTGGCGAGGGTGACGGGCGAATTAAAGTTGATGCTGCCGCCAGTGGTGGCGATATTTCCTCCCAGAGAAACCGCTCCCGCGCCAGTTTGACTGAAAGCCCCGTCGAGGTTAAAGGCAGCGCCGCTATTTAACGTGCCGCTGTTATTTATCGCAACGCCGCCGCCGCCCGCTGTTGTTACAGGCGCATTGAAGGTAAAATTGCTGCCGGTTAAATTAATGCCTGCGGCACTGGTGGTATTTAGCGCGCCGTTAAACGCTGTCGTGCCGCTGCCGAAATTTTGTACAAGGCTGGCAGCAGTTATCGCGCCGGCTGTAATATTATTCGCGCTCTCAATCGCGAGGTTACCCAGTGGCGAAACGCCGCCCACTGCCCCCGCAAATGTAACATTGCCCGTGCCGGCGGTTAACGCCAAGTTTTGCGTGCCGTCGAGGGTAGCGTTGAAAATAATATCGCCGTTGCCGCTGTTGAGGGCGACGTTGCCTGTCAGCCGCACGGCGCTGTTGAATTGCTGCGTGCCGGTTGTGGCGATATTCCCGTTTAATTCTGCGGTGCCGCTGCCGCCTGCAGTCAGGGATGCCGCCGCGACATTGCCGTTAAAATCGGTAGTGCCGCTGCTGGCACTTGTCAGGTTGCCAATCGCTGCGAGACTGCCAATTGCGCCATTTACGGCAATATTCCCAGCCGGGGCATTCAAGTTGAGGCTTTCGCTGCCGTTGGTGCCGTCAACGGTAGAGTTGAAGAGGATATCGCCGCCGCTGCTGGTAAAGGTGACATTTCCCGCCAGCCGCACGGCATCGTTAAATTGTTGCGCGCCGGTGGTGGTGACGCTGCCGCCGATTTCCGTAGTGCCGCCTGCATCGGTGGCGAGAGTGCTGGCGCTGACGGTGCTGTTAAATCGAGTGGTGCCGCTGCTGTTGGCTGCGAGGTTGCGGATGGCGATCGCTTCGTTAAATATAATATTCCCACTGCCAGCATTTAAAGTCAAGTCTTGCGCCCCGTCAAGACGATTGTTAAAAACGATATCTCCCCCCCCCGCATTCAGGGCAATCGCCCCCGTCAGGGTAACGGGCGAGGTGAAATTGATGCCGCCGCCCGTCGCGCTGATATTTCCTCCCAGAGAAACCGCACCCGCGCCGGTTTGACTGAAAGCCCCATTCAGCGTTATGGGAGCAGCAATATTCAGGGTGCCGCTGTGATTCACCGTCATGCCGCCACTCGCTGCCGCGACGGGAGCGTTGACGGTAAAATTGCTGCCCGCGAGGTTGATGCCGGCGGCACTGCTGGTGTTTATCGCTCCGTTAAAAATAGTCGTGCCGCTGCCGGAATTTTGTACGAGACTGGCGGCGGTTATCGCTCCAGCCGTGAGATTATTCGCGCTCTCAATCGCGAGGTTGTTTAGAGCTGCCGTGCTACCCACCGCTCCCGCCAAAGTAATATTACCCGTGCCGGCGGTTAACGTCAAGTCTTGCGTGCCGTCGAGGGTGGAATTAAACGCGATATCGCCGCCGAGAGCCGAAGTGTTGAGGGTGGCGTTGCCTGCGAGAGTGACGGGGCTGTTGAAAGTTATCCTGTCAGGCGTGGCAATATTTCCAGCCAGAGAAATGGCTGCGGCGGTAGCGGTGAAATCTCCGTCTAAGTTTACGTCGTTGGCGAGATTCAGGGAGTTGGTGCTGCTGACGGAGAAACCGCCCTGATTGGTGGCGGTGACAGTACCGTTTAAGTTGAAGCTGTTGCCCGTTAAATTAATGCCTGCGGCACTATTGGTATCGATCGCGCCATTGATCAGAGTAGCACCGCTGCCGCTAATTTGCAAGAGGCTGGCGGCGGCAATCGCACCTGCGGTGACGTTGTTAGCGCTATTAACGGTAAAGTTCCCCAATCGGGCGCTGCTGCCTGCTGCTCCAGTAACAGTAATATCCCCCGTACCGGCTGCTAAAGTCAAGTCGTTGCCGCCGTCGATGTTTCCCCCCAAAAGGATATTTCCGCCGCCCGCCGCTCCCGTGTCGAGGGTGACGTTGTTGCCCAATACAGTATTTCCCGCAATGGCAATATTTTGCTCGGCTGTGGCAATATTAGTGTTGAGGTTGATAGTCGCAGCGTTGAGGGTGATGGAAGCGTTGCCCGTACCCGATATCGCGCCATTAACTGTAATTGTACCGCTGGGCGATTGAATGGTTGCGGGATCGTTAAAAGTCACATTTCCCGAAATTGCGATCGCGCCGCTGCCATCGCTTCGCCCAATTGTAATCGAACTGAACCCATCTTGCAAGTTGCTCAGCCCCGCTCCCAATTGAAACTGCCCCGGCAAGTCAATATTCGCACTCGGTGTCGCCGGTTGGAGCAGCAGGGTGCCCGTGCCGGAAACCGCACTATTTAAATTTATCGTGTCGGCAGTGAGGGCGAGATTGTTGTTGCCCGCCGCCAAGGTTGAATTAAAGGTAATCTCAGCCGTACCGGCATTAAAATTCGCAGCTCCCGCCAGCGTCACCGGGGCATTAAATGCGATAGCGTCGTCAGTCGTGTTCAAATTGCCCGATAGGGAAACCGCACCCGCCCCGGTTTGAAGAAAAGCGCCGTCGAGCTGCAAATTATCTGCCAACAGGGTTAAATTTCCCGTATTTGCGATCGCGAGGCTGCCGTTATTGCTCGTCGTGACAGTGCTGCCGAAATTGAGGGTGCCGCTTGCCGCAATGTCGATATTTCCCGCCACCCTGATGGCTGCAGTATTGATAGTTTGCCCGCTGACAATTAGCCCGCTCAAAGGAGTGCTGCTGCCCACAGCCCCGTTAAAAGTAACGTTGCCCGTACCGGCATTAACGCCGAGCGCTCGCGCGCCGTCAACCGTGCCGTTAAAAATCACGTCTCCCGCCCCGGCTCCCCCCGTGTCGAGCGTTACATCAGCCCCCAATATAATATTACCACCTAACGTGATATTTTGGTCAATTGTTGCGACATTTTCATTTAAATTAATAAGAGGAGCATTCAGCGTCAGCGAAGCATTACCCGCCCCCGAAATCGGCTGATTGACATTGATTGTTCCTCCCGTTTGAATCGCCACCGGATCGTTAAAAGTAGCAGCCCCGTCAATTGCGATCGCGCCCGTTGCATCCGCCCGCCCGATAATAACATCATTAAACCCATCTTGCACTGCCGCCTGAAATTCTGCTCCCACGAGCAAAATATTGCCCTCCTCAATTGGCTCGTTCAAAAGGGGGTTAATTTGAACAAGCTGGCTGCTTGTAAAAGGCTGAACAGTTAACGTACCGCTGCCTCGAACGCTAGCTGGATTAGCCAAGTCATCAGCAAAATCAAGTTGATTGCTCGTCACGGTAATATTCCCGCTTCCGGGCAAACCCATCGCATTAATATTAAAGAGATTAATCAGATTCGGAGCACTCAGAATGACATCTCCCGCCATGCCGCTGGCGGAGCTGGAGTCGAGCCCGCCTGCGAGCGTTTCATAGGTGTCAATCGTACCGCCGCTGCTGCTGAGAGCAATCGTGCCGCCGCTGCCATTGGGTGCAGGAGAACTCGAATTTAATTCAGGTGCCGAAATATCCGCCGCAGCACTGATAGAAATTGCGCCGCCGCTGCCTGCAGTAGAGCGCGTGTCGATGCTGCCTGTAAAAGGATTGTGAACAACAGAGCCGCCCGTGCTGGTGAGAGTAACGGCACCGCCATTCCCAGCAGTAGAGCTGGCATTTAAAGGACCAAAAATAATATCCCCAGCGGCAATAATTGCAATATCGCCGGCGTTGCCCGTGACAGAGCTCGCGTTTAAAGTTCCTCCAGCCGTATTGACAGTGCCGCTGCTATTTAAACGAATTGCCTGCCCCTGACTGTTAATCGTGCCAGTGGTAATAGATTGCGATTCTAAAGTAATCGTAGCGTTGTCGGTTCCCGTAAGGGTAAAACCGCCGATTGACGTATCAATAGAACCTGCAGGCGATCGCAATATTACCGGATCGTTAAAAGTTACGTTATTTCCTAAAGTAATCTGCCCGCTGCTATCCGCCCGCCCGATAGCAATCGAGGCAAAACCATTCGTCAATCTGCTCAATTCTCCGTCAGTGAGAAAGATAGTATTGGCAACACCCGCGCCGCCAATTTGCAGGGCGAGCGTCGGAGTTAATGGCTGCAGGGTTAAGTTGCCAGTGCCCGCAATGGAAGGAGCGCCGCCCGCGTCGAGATTGAGGCTATCCGAACTCAGCACAATATCGCCGCTACCTGAATTCACCGAGGAAGCAATCGCGATGCCATTCCCCCCGTTGCTACTTCCAATCAGCTCAATTGTGCCGCCCCCCGATGCGAGGGGAGCATTCACAAAAATGCCATTGCTATTGAAGTTGCTAGTCCCCGTCAAGCTAATATTTCCGCCTCCCGAATTGACGGCGGCATTGATAGTAATTCCATCTCCGACATTGGGAAATTGCCCCCCTGGGGAACTAGCCGAGCCCGTCATAGTTATATTGCCGCCTCCCGAATTAATCGGGGCATTCACAGCAATGCCGCCCGCTAGCGAGGTAGTCGTCGCCGTTAGGGCGACAGAGCCGCCCCCCGTCGAAATTGACTGCCCGATGTTAATCGTGCCTTCACCGTTTCCATTCGTATCAGCCGTGAAAACCAAATTTAGCGGAGCAGCAGAACTATTGCCAATTGGGGCGTTAACCGAGATATTGCCAGCCGCCTCTAAAGTAAAAGTTGCCTCGCTCCCGGCTGTCTTCTGAATGCCAGCATTAACTTCTATATTCCCTGCTTGAGCGCCCGTGTTGCCCGTCGTAATCGTAACACTCGTTCCGCCATTGAGCGCGCTCTGAATATTGTCCCTCGAAACGAGCGCGCTGTCAGCATCAGGCGTGAAAATATCGGGATTTCCCCCGCTAAAATTCCCTCCCGCCGTCGCCGCCGCCTGAATCGTCACGTCGCGCGGATCGAGCAACCACATCCCCGGCAATCCACTCGCCGCGCTCGCATCCACTGACGCGCCGACGACATCCAAATTATTTTTACCCGATGTCTCGACAAATCCGCCGTTTCCCGCCACGGCTCCGCCCCGCGCTGAAATAGTACCGTAGAAACGAGTTGTATCGTCTGCCCATACTATTACTTTCCCCCCGCTGCCCTGAGCCAAAGCATCGGCTTTTATCGTTGAATCCGGGCTTACAAAACTAAATGTCGCATTGGGAACTGTTCCCAAACCCTTGTAATCGCCGCCGATTAAAACCGTGCCGCCGCCATTGCTGCCAGAGGCGTCAATATTCGCGCCGATTAAACCGACGCGGGTGCCGAGTACGCTAACTTTTCCCCCCAAAAAAGAAGAACTAGAAACGTCAATCTTTCCAGATGCGATCGCGTCTCCCGCTGCAACAGGCACCGCTATTTGAGAACCGACGAGCTGAATTGTTCCATTACTATTCACCCGCACCTGACTGGCGTGAGACAACCCACTACCTGTCAGCAACTCCGGCAAAGATTGGGGAGTCAACCCCAAACCCTCCCCCAATCCCCCCATCCCGGCTCCCACTTCCAAACTCAACAAATGCCCCGGCTGAGAAATGCGAACGGTACGCGAACCCGGAACCGCCGCCAGAGTAATCTTCCCTCCGGCAGATGACAGAGAACCCGCATTTAATATACTGCCCCCAGCAAGAGTTAAATTCCGTCCCGGATTGAGGGTTAAATTGCCGAAATTGGCGATCGCTCCCGGCTGGCTCCCCCCAAACGCAAACGCACTCGGCTCTCCTACCAATTGCGCCCAGTTCTGATTGCCAACTGCCTGAAACCAATGGTTCCCAAATCCTATCCCGGTTGCCGTTGTTGCGGTAAAATCAGCGGGCACGTTCAGCCTTGCATTTGCCCCAAATACTATTCCTGCTGGATTCATCAAAAAGAGATTGGAGTTGCCCCCCGTCACTTGAATCAAGCCATTAATATAAGAGGCATCGCCCCCCGTCACCCGTCCGAAGATATTGCGAACCGCTGGATTAGACAAAAAATTGGCAATTTGCCCCTCAGACAAACCAAATTTTTGAAAACTGTGGAACAAATTCGCTCCATTCTGCGACGAGAGCCCCCCTGAAATGTCGAAGCGATTTCCGCGAGGCGTCACCGTCGTATTGGTGCCACTGGCATCTGGGGCGATCGGTTGGGCAAGGGATAAATTCTGACAGTACGAGAAAGAGGTAACGAGCAGTCCTGACAGCAAAAAATTAATTTTTTTCATAAACAGCACGCTTGGTAATCTTAGCCGATTTGATGTCGATTGACAAGCCCGTTGCGGGCTTTCTCATACCTGTCAGAGGGCCTTATTTTGCGAATTTATACAGTTGCCTGCAACTCTTATATTGACTTCAGCATACCCTATAGGAGCGAAAGTGAGAAGGGATAAAATACCTAAATATAGGGAGGCGGCGAAATGGAGGCGGGGAACGAGCCACAGAGCGCTCGGTAGAAACCGGGAAAAAATCCTCAACCTGTAAAGAAATGCAAACAACGGGCGATCGCATCTCTTATTTTCCCCCCTTTCCCCGGCAATCCTCCCACCAACCCCGTACAACCCTCTTGACAAAACACTACCACGGAGAGGCGATCGCAGTAAAAGCAGACCCATAATAGGGATGAGATAGGGGCAGGTTGCCCGCGCCAGTCAGTGCCGACGGCAGCACCACAAGACGATTTAAAATCTCTGAAAAATTGCTCAAATCATTCGGGAGAGGGATGACAGAGCGCGATCGCTTTTCGGGGCGCGGGACGATCCCCGAAAAGCCCCACCGAGCGCGCCAAGACGGGCGCTGCCTGAAGTCGGCGCAGCACGCCAGAGGATCTGACGTGACTGGAGCCACCGAAGAATTTAAACTAGAGAAGGGAAGCTAGGAAGACATTCATGGGACTGAAACGGCGGGAATTTTTGCAACGAGCCGGCGGCTTGCTGGCGTCCATTGGAATGAGCGAGACGCTGTTGTGGCAGGTGAGCGATCGCGCCAGAAGCGTCCTGGCACAGCCGAACGGGCGCAAGTTAGCGCTGCTCGTGGGCATCAACCAGTACGGTGCCGGCAGCACCCTGGCTGGCTGCGTGACGGATGTAGAACTGCAGCGGGAACTGCTGATGTATCGCTTCGGCTTCCAGCCCCAGGACATTGTGACGCTCGCAGACAGCCAAGCCACCCGCAAGAATATTGAAGAGGCTTTTCAAACTCACTTAATCGCACAAGCCAGTGAAGACGATCTCGTCGTTTTCCACTTCAGCGGATACGGTCGCTGCTTGCACAGTAGCGCGATCGCGCCGGCAGTGGCAAGCGAGAAGTCTCCCCTCAAACAGACTTTCGCCCAGCCTTCCGATGTCAATGCCCTCGTGCCTGCTGACAGCCCGCTTTCAGCCGACGGGATTGCCGTCAGTGACTTGCTAGAAGAAACCCTGTGGCAGTTGCTGCGATCGCTGCGAACCGAGCGATCGCTAGCCGTCGTGGATGCCAGCTACACCTATCCCGGCACCCCCATCCAGGGAAACTTGCGGATTCGCTCTCGCCCGAGCCCTTTAACCGAATCAACCAGCACCGAAACAATCCCGCCACAGCAGCCACTAGCGCCCCAAAACGCCTCCCTACATTTAGAAAACTCTAAGGGCAAAAAATGGCCCGGAGTTTTCCTGACAGCAGCCAGCCCCGGAGAAGTCGCCGCCGAACTAGCCTGGAACGGATTTAGTGCCGGCGTGTTTACCTACGCCCTCACCCAAAGCCTGTGGTGGGCAACCCCGGCGCGATCGCTGCGCTTCAGCTTCCAGCGCGCCGCCTGTACGGTAGAGCAACTGGCTGGCACGGCTCAGCAACCCCAGTGGCTCTCCGACGCCCAAAAACGCCCCCTACTTCCCCCTGATGTGTTCCTCAATCCGCCAGCAGACGGCGCGGTGACGGCAGTGGGTGACGACGGCAAAACGGCTCAAGTCTGGCTGGGGGGACTGCCGGGGCGGATACTCGAGTCTTACGGGGTGAATTCCCTGCTGAGCGTGGCAGCGCTGCCAGAGCGCGATCGCCTGCTGCTGCAGATTCGATCGCGCAGCGGCTTGTCGGCAACAGTTCACGCGCTCAATGATGAAAGTGCCGCCACTTCCCCCCTACAGGTGGGGCAATTGGTTCGAGAAAGCGTCCGGGTGCTGCCCCGCACTCCCAGCTTGACAGTTGCCCTCGATACCGCCCTCGAACGCATCGAGCGCGTCGATGCGACGAGTGCCTTTGCCACGATTCCTTACGTCTCCCCCGTCATCGCCTCGGAGCAGCCGGCTGACTGCCTTTTCGGGCGCGTTCGCGAGACGCTGCTGGCAGCCACCCCAACCGCTGCCTTGCCCTCTCTCGCCCCGAGCAGCTACGGATTATTTTCCCTCGGTCAGAATTTAATCCCCGATACGGTTGGCGAAGGCGGAGAAGCCGTCAAAGCCGCCGTGCGCCGCTTGGCACCGCAGTTGCACGCCCTGCTAGCCGCGAAATTGTGGCGCTCAACCGCGAATGAGGGATCTTCTCGGTTGGGGATTGCAGCAAGGCTGGAAGTGGTGGAAAGCCCGTCTAGTTTCAGGGTGCGGATAGAACGAGAAAGCTTGCGTTTTCGTGGCGCAGCCGGGGGCAGCGCAATGCCAGGGGAGGAAGCGCTGCAGGTTGTTACCTTACCTGCGGGCAGTCGCATTCATTATCGATTGAGCAATCACAGCGATCGCCCGGTGTATTACTTGCTGCTGGGCTTGGACAGCCGGGGACGGGCGATCGCGGGGTGTCTGGAAACCTGCGCCGCCTCTGCCGCCTCTGCCGCCGCCGAAAAAATGGCGCGATCGCAGCCCGGAGCGATCGCTCCCGGACAAACCGTGACGATACCCGCCGCCGAAACCGCTTCCGCTTATCTTGTTCGCGGCACCCCCGGGCTGGCAGAAACCCAGATCGTCTGCTCGATCGCCCCCTTCTCCCGCACCCTTGCCGCACTGGCGGGAGATCTGCGCCCCCGCTCAGACGGGCAGCCCATCCTCGTCCTGTCCAATCCTTTGGCCGTCGCCCAAGCACTCTTGCAAGACTTGCACCAAGCCAGCGCCCCAACTGCACAAATAGCAGGAGTTTCAGCCGATGCTTACGCGCTGGATGTAGCCGCTTACGCGACGCTCAATTTTATTTATCGGGTGGCGTGAGAAGGAGGGGGAGAGTGCTGAGTGCTGAGTGCTGAGTGCTGAGAGGGGGGAAGAGTGCTGAGTGCTGAGTGCTGAGTGCTGAGAGGGGGTTTAGGGGAGAGGGGGGGAGGGGGAGAGAGAAAGTAAATAGGGCGCGCAGTCGGAAAAAATATAAAAACTACCACCTAAAAGAAAAACAATGACATCCCAGTGGGAAAACTTTTTGCAAAATCTCGGCGAATGGCAGGGATCGTTCACCCAGTTCTCCCCCGAGGGAGAACTACTGGGGAATACACCGAGCGTTCTGTTATTGGAAAGCTTGGAAGACAATCAAAGAGTTCGCCTGACGCTCCGCCGCTTCTCCTCTTCTGTCGAGGGCTCTGGCGACGGCAAAGTTAGCGAACTGGTGCGGGAATATAACTGTCTGGCGCGGGACATCCTGTTTTTCGAGAACGGTGCATTTTCTCAGGGCTCGATGCAACTCGCACCCTATTCGGAGTTCGGGGCAGAATTCGGCTTTGTCGGGGAGAACCGCCGCATGAGACTGGTGCAGCTTTACAACAGCAGCGGCAAATTGTCTCAATTCACCCTGATTCGGGAAATGCGGGCTGGCACCAGCGCAACGGAACGCCCGCCCCTGACGCTACAGCAATTGCTGGGAGAGTGGCAAGGAGAAGCGCTGACGCTTTACCCGGACTGGCGATCGCCCGACACCTACAGCACCCACCTGGAACTGCACGAAACCCTTTCCGGCGAAGTCGTGCAGCGGCTAACCTTCGGCAGCGGCGCGGATCGAAAAACGATTCAATCTACCGGTTCAGTCAGCGAGAGAGTGCTGCGATTTAACCGAGGTGCCTTGCCGGTGCAAGTCTTGCTGCTTCCCGACGGAGCCTCTGCCACCTGTCCCGAGCAGGTGAAATTGCATTCGCCGTTTTTTCTAGAAGTGGGCTGGCTGATACAGCCGGATTTGCGACAGCGGCTGATTCGCAGCTACAGCGAGAAAGGCGAATGGACGAGCCTTACCCTCGTCACCGAACGCAAAGTCAGCGGCTAGGGGGTTGTGAGTAGGGGGCGGTCGCGATCGCCTTGTAGCGGGAGCGCCCGCATTTCCCGCCCTATCTCCGACAATGAACCGGGCAAAAGCGGATTTTAAAAAAGTGCGCTATATCTAAGAACGTGCAGATCCGTTAAACGAGGAACGAAAAATGCTCAATCGTCAATTAAGAAGACCCTCGGGCCGGCATCAGGCATCCTTGAGTATTTCTTTCCTTGAATGTGAGTCCAAACTAGAATTCGGTTGAGCGCTTAACCGAGCTGTTGACTGCCGCTTTTTATGCTATAAAAAAATCCTATTGACAAATTGCTCGATTCCATACGCGCCAAAACAGGCGATCGGCGAACAGCCAGCGAGCCTCGTTCAAGAATTTTGCTCGGATCGATATTTTTTAACACCCAATGGATAGCGAAAAAACTTCAATCGGCAAAGCAACCATTTTAGCCGTAGACGATATACCGGACAACCTGCGACTTTTATCTTCAATTTTAACCGATCGCGGCTATTCAGTCCGCAAAGCCATATCGGGTTCGATGGCATTGATTGCCGCGAAAGCCACGGTGCCCGATATAATTTTGCTCGATATTAACATGCCCGATATGAATGGGTATGAAGTCTGCGAAAATCTGAAAGCCGACCCCCTGACGCGGGAGGTTCCGGTAATTTTTATCAGCGCTCTGGATGATATTTTAGATAAAGCGAAAGCCTTTGGAGTTGGGGGCGCAGACTATATCACCAAACCGTTTCAGGCGGAAGAAGTCATCGTCCGCATCGAAAATCAACTGACGATCGCGCGCCAGCGAACGGTAGTGCAGGAGCGAACAACACAGCTCGAAAGAGAAATCGAAGCGCGAAAACGAGCAGAAACAGCGGAGAGAGAGCGCTCTGCCAAGCTGCGCCAACACAACCGAGTTTTAGCCCAATTAGCGAAAAATCCAGCCCTGCACGAGGGGGATTTAAAAATCGCCTTAGAAGAAATTACAGAAGCCAGTATAAAAAATATTAACGTCGAACGCGCCAGCGTGTGGCTGTACGATGCGACGAAGAGTAAAATTCAGTGCCTCGATCTCTTCGAGCAGAGGAGCAACCAACACAGCGAAGGGATGGAACTGGTAGAAAGCGACTATCCAGGGTATTTTCGAGCCCTGGAACAAGACGAACCGATTGCCGCAGACGATGCCCATACCGACCCGAGAACGCGAGAATTTTCTCAGTCCTATTTGACCCCATTAGGCATCAGCTCCATGCTGGATATTCCCATCAGAATCAAGGGAAGAACGGCAGGGGTAATCTGTTTGGAACACGTCGGAGCCTCACGTCACTGGACGGCAGAAGATTTGAATTTCGCGCGATCGCTCGCTGACTTAGTAGCCTTGGCGATAGAAGCGCGAGAACGCAAACAGACTGAATCAGCCCTAGCAGAGAGCCAGCGCACTCTAGCAACGCTGATGAGCAACATTCCCGGAATCGCCTACCGCTGTCAAAATGAGCCGGAGTGGACAATGCTGTTTGTCAGCGAAGGCTGTTACAAATTGACGGGGTATCGCGCCGAGGAATTGATCGGGAAAAAAAGCATCTCTTACACGGACTTGATTCACCCAGAAGACCGAGAAAACATCTGGAAGCAGGTACAAGTGGCGATCGCGAACCGCCGCCCCTTCGAGATGACCTACCGAATTATTGCAGCAAACGGGGATGAGAAATGGGTGTGGGAGCAAGGGCAGGGAATTTTCGCTCCGAATGGAGAATTGCTGTATTTAGAAGGCTTGATTACAGATATTACCGATCGCAAACGAGCCGAAATTGCCTTGCACCAGAGTGAAGAACGCTGGCAGCTAGCCCTGCGCGCCACTGGAGACGGGATTTTTGACTGGAATATCCTCACCGGGGAAGCATTTGCTTCACCGCGCCTGCTAGAAATGATCGGTTATGCCGAAGGAGAACTCCCCTACAGCTTCGAGACGTGGCGTTCTATGATCCATCCAGAGGACATGCAGGCGACGCTCGGTGCCCTGCAAGCGCATCTGCGGCGGGAAACGCCGCAGTACAACGTCGAATATCGCAACCGCTGCCAAGACGGCAGCTACAAGTGGATTTTAGCGCGGGGACAAGTGCAGTGGAACGAAAGCGGCGAACCCGTGCGCATGGTGGGATCGCATCAAGATATCAGCGATCGCAAACAAGCCGAAGAAGAAGTGCGACTCCTGCTCACCATCGGGCAAGCCATCAGCGGCGCTCCCGATTTCGAGACCGCTATAGAAGTTGCCTTGCAGCAAATTTGCGAAACAACCAACTGGATGTACGGCGAAGCCTGGATTCCTACAACTGACGAATCAGCCCTAACCTGCAGCCCCCGCTGGTACTGTCAGCAATGGCGAGTTGACTCCACAATCCTCGCCGATATCGAGCGATTTCGAGAATACAGCGAAGCCCTCACTTTCCTTCCGGGAGAAGAAATTCCGGGACAAGTCTGGGCAAGCCAACAGTCGCAGTGGATTACCGAGTTCGCCGACATAGAGGACGTTCTCTTGAGACTGGAACTAGCGACGCAGTGCGGTTTAAAAGCTGCATTTGCCGTCCCGATCGTCCCGCTCGGAAACGAACGACAGCAGGCAGAGGAATCATCCAGTTACTTGCTCAGTTCTGCCTCGCCAGTGTTGGCGGTTTTGATATTTTTTACCCGCTCAACCCGCCCGGAAGACAAGCGGTTGAGCGAATTAGTCAAAGCCGTGGCGGCTCAGTCGGGCACGGTGCTGCAGCAGAAAAAAGTGCAAGCAGAAATGAATGCCCTGTTTGCGGCGATGACGGATGTGGTGGTTGTGCGCAATGCTTCTGGACGCTGCCTGAACGTGATGCCAACGAATACGAACGCTTTGTACAAACCAGCAGCCGAATTGATTGGGCGGCACATTCACGAGTCTTTGCCGCGATCGCAAGCCGATTTGATTCTCCAGGGCATCCTCAAGGCTGTTTCCAGCCAGAAAACGGTCGAAATTGAATATTCTCTGCCCATTCGCGGCAAAGAGGTTTGGTTTGTCGAGACGATTTCTCCCCTGTCGGAAGAAACGGCGATTCTGGTGGCGCGGGATATTACCTACCGCGTCGAAGCCGAGGAAGCGCTTCGGTTAGAGCGAGAAAAGTCAGAACAGTTATTGCTGAATATTTTGCCAGAGGCGATCGCAACTCAGCTCAAAGAGAATACGGGGGCGATCGCGCAACAGTTCAATGAAGTGACGATTTTGTTTGCCGATATTGTGGGATTTACGCCCCTTTCGGTTCGCTTGATGCCGATTGAATTGGTGAATTTACTCAATGATATTTTTTCGACTTTTGACCACCTCGCGGAACAATTAGGGTTGGAAAAAATTAAGACGATCGGCGATGCTTATATGGTGGCTGCTGGCTTGCCCTTACCGAGAACCGATCATGCCGAGGCGATCGCGCAAATGGCTCTGGCGATGCTCTCAGCGCTCGCTCGCTTCCGATCTCAACGCGGCGAGAACCTGCAAATCCGCATCGGGATTAATACGGGCGTCGTTGTCGCCGGCGTGATTGGCACGAAAAAATTTATTTATGATTTGTGGGGAGATGCCGTCAATGTTGCCTCGCGCATGGAATCCTCCGGGCAACCGGGAAAGATTCAGGTGACTGCCGCCACCTACGAGCGCCTCAAGGATAAATATCAATTTGAGAAGCGCGGAAGGATTAAAGTCAAGGGGAAAGGAGAAATGGAAACCTATTGGCTGGTGGATTTGCTTTGAGCGAGCCTATTCAAAACCGCTCCCGATCGCGCTTCACTCTAGGGAACAGCGGCGCTGCAAGGCTTTTTGGAGCAGGGCTTGATACTCCCTACGCTCGACAATGTACGCCCCGAAACGCTCTAGATGGGGATTGTTCATTTGCGCGTCAAAAAAAACAAATTGGCGCGATCGCAATCTTTCCACTAATTTCACCATCGCCACTTTCGAGCCTTCGGGAATCCGGTAAAACATCGACTCCCCGATAAAAGCTCCCCCGATAACAAGCCCTAAAATTCCGCCCGCGAGTTCGTCTCCCTGCCACGTTTCAAAACTATATGCCCATCCAGTTTTGTACAATTCCCAGTAAATTTCTTTTAACATCGGGGAAATCCAGGTGGTTTCCCGGTTGGCACACCCCTCGACGACAGCTTTGAAGTCGCGGTTGACGGCGACGCTGAAGCGTTCTTGATTGAGGGAGCGCTGCAGCGATCGCGGGTAGCGAAAGCGATCGTCGAGGGGAATCAGCGCTCGCTCCCGGCTGGAATACCACTCCAAACTCTCTTCCCCGTCATTGGACATCAGGAAGTAGCCTCGGGCGTACCCCTGGATTATGGCTGGAATGTCAAATTTCATCCCCTCAGCTCGGCAAAAATATCGATCGGTTGCCCGATCCTTTGACTGTATTTTATAATTTTTAACACTTTTCTCATCAGGCGAGAGCGCTGCTTGGCGGCCCCAAACGCTCCCAAATCCCATAAAAATCTATTATCGAACCGGGTTGCTACTGTTCAGGGCGATCGCCTTCACTTAACATATTGAAAAATTCCTGCCGCGAGAATTTTATGTCCGAGCCCATCCCCCCCGTCACCCTCCCCCCTGCCAGAGATCTCTGTGAGGAGAGCGAATGGCTGCAAAATGCCCTGCACCGCTGGCTCGACCAACAGTACATCCCGGAGCCAGTCAACGAGCAGATTGCCAGACAGGCAGCCCAAGTCTATTTCCGACAGCGGATGGAAGGCGAGAATGACTTGGGCGAAATCGTTATCGCTATCGTAACTGAGCTGCAGGCGTTTGACTTTTCCAAGAGCTTCTACAGCGAATTTGTCGTTGCCAATGCAGTCAGCGACTTGCTGATGGACCGGATGGGAATAGAACGCTGCTGCGGTCGATAGCGATGAACGAGGACGCGACTGGACGGTTGCTACCAGCTAGACTTGACCACGCCAGGGAGCAGCCCTTGGTGGGCCATTTCTCGAATCACGTTGCGAGACAAGCCAAAGTCGCGGTAGTAGCCTCTCGGACGCCCCGTCAGCCAGCAGCGGTTGCGCAGGCGACTGGGAGCGCTGTTGCGGGGGAGCTGCTGTATCTGGCGGTGGATCGCAATTTTTTCGTCGAGCGTTTCAGCGGCGGCAAACTCTTCTTTTAAGTCTTCCCGCTTCTGAGCGTACTTGTCGATCAGCTTGCGGCGTCTCTTCTCCCGCTCGATCATGCTCTTTTTAGCCATGAATAATTCTCAGATCCCAAAAAAGACAGCATCTTACATTCTATCTTATTGTTTGGCTTTGGGGGAAGGGGAGAGGGGGGAGAGTGGGAGAGTGGGGAGAGGGTGCCAATTTTTCCTTCTCAGGTAAAAATGCAGGTTAAATGCAAGTTAGCTAAAAGAAACTTTATAGATAAAGACCTGCATTGCTCCTAATCATATATTTATTTTTAACGTGCAAAAATCATCCCTCACCTTTCACTGAATCGTTAACTCGGGCACTGGAGTAGCGGCGATCGCGGCAGAGGGGCACAAATCAGCCAGGGCGCAAGCGTGGCAGGCGGGTTTTTTCGCCGTGCAAACCGCCCGCCCGTGATAAATCAGCCGAATCGACCAATTTTCCCAGTCTTCTTGAGGCAAGAGTCGGATTAAATCTCGCTCGATGCGGATGGGATCGGTGTGTTCCGTCAAGCCCAAGCGATTGCTGAGGCGCTTGACGTGGGTATCGACGGTGACGCCCTGATTGATGCCAAAGGCGTGGGCGAGAACGACATTCGCTGTTTTTCTGGCGACTCCAGGCAGTTCGAGGAGCAGTTCCATCCGCTGCGGCACTTTACCTTTGTGTTTTTCGACGATTTGACGGCAAGCGCCTTGAATATTTTTCGCCTTGTTGCGGTAGAAGCCGGTGGAGCGGACGAGATTTTCGAGTTCTGCAATGTCGGCAGAAGCGATCGCACCGGCATCGGGAAAGCGGCTGAACAAAGTCGGCGTTACTTGATTCACCCGCTCGTCAGTGCATTGGGCAGATAAAATCGTTGCCACGAGCAACTGCACGGGCGTCGAGTAGTTGAGCGTGCAGGTAGCGTCTGGATACAGGCGCTTCAGGCGAATCAAAATTTCTAACGCCCGCTGCTGTTTAGAAGACCATTTGCGCGTGATGTTCATTGGCGGGCATGGGGCATGGGGCATGGGGTATGGGGTATGGGGTATGGGGTATGGGGCATGGGGATCGAGCGAATAAAATGAATAGAAATTAACCAATTCCCAATTCCCAATTCCCAATTCCCAATTCCCAATTTTCTTAACTGTTAGGAGCGACTTAAACTACTGAAATAACTGCTGAATTGCTGGCAGTTGGCTGGTATCGCGGATAATCAGAAAAATACCCAAACCCAAAATTAACATCAAGCCCGTCTGCATGACGCCATCTTGAATGTGGGTAGGCAGGGGTTTGCCGCGCAGCCCTTCTACGAGCAGAAAAGCCAGTTGCCCGCCATCGAGAGCGGGTAAGGGCAAGATATTGATCAGGGCGAGGTTGATACTGATGAGGGCCGCAAATTCAAATAAACTGGCAGCATCCGACTGGGCGATATTGGCACCGATCGCGACAATTTTAACCGGCCCTGCGACTTGCTCGGCGGTTTCGCTGAAGTTCGCGATCAATTGCCCGAAGCCCTGAGCGGTTAAGGTGGCGAGGCGCTGAAACTCTTTAGCTCCCTCGCTAAACGCGGTGACAATACTGCCGACTCGCTGCCGCACGATTTCGCCGTTCGGAGCCAATCCCACGCCGATTTTGCCTTTGCCGTCTTCTCCCGGTTGCGGCGTGACGGCGATATCCAGAGTGCGCGAGCCCCGCTGTACCGTCAGGTTCAGAGATTCGTTGGGATGGGATTCAATCTCTTTCTTTAAAGTGGTGATGGCGCTGGGGGCGTAACCCAGATCTTTACTGTTCACCGCTAAAATCACGTCTTTGGGTTGAATTCCTGCCTGCAGCGCCGCCGAACTGGTTTGCGAGACGATTTCGGGAATGACGACTCCGGGCAGGCTGGATGTAGGGATGCCGACGATGCCCACCTGCGACACGAGCAGCAGGTAGGCAAAGACCAAATTCGCGATCACGCCGGCACTGATGACGATCGCCCGGTCGAAAATGGGACGATTCCGCAGTAAATTCGGGTCGTTGGGCGGGATCTCGCTGTCCGGATCGTCGTCGGGGAAGCCGACAAAGCCCCCCAAGGGAAAGCCCCGAAGCGCGTATTCGGTTTCTGGCCCTTGGTATTTCCACAAAACAGGCCCAAATCCGATCGAGAAGCGATTGACGTGAATTCCCTGCAGCCGAGCTGCCATGAAGTGGCCGAGTTCGTGTACCACAATCAGGAGCGCCAGAACTGCGATCGCCTGCAAAACTGCCAAAACAGACATGAAATAATTCCAGTTAAACTCTGCTATAGATCCTCAGACTCGATACCATCGAGCCTTTCCTTATTGTGACTCATTCTGTTCGCAGTGAGGGCTTGAGCCCTCCTCTTCGTTCGCAGTGAGGGCTTGAGCCCTCCTCTTCGTCCGTACAGGGCTTCAGCCCCCCTCTTCATCCGTACAGGGCTTGAGCCCTCCTCTTAACGCGCCTCAGAGCACCTCGCGCCCCAAATAAGGCTGCAGCACCTCCGGGATGCGAATCGTGCCGTCAGGCTGCTGGTAATTTTCCAGAACCGCCGCCATCGTCCGCCCGATCGCCAAACCGGAACCATTTAGAGTATGCACGAACTGCGTCCCCTTCTTCCCAGCTTCCTTAAAGCGAATATTGGCACGGCGCGCCTGAAAATCGCCAAAATTCGAGCAGCTAGAAATCTCGCGGTATTTCCCGGCAGAAGGGAGCCACACTTCTAAGTCGTAGCACCGCGCCGCCCCAAAGCCCAAATCGCCCGTACACAGCTCGATGACGCGATAGGGCAGCTTCAGCCCTTGCAAAATCGCCTCAGCGTTGCGCACGAGAGCTTGATGCTCCTCCTCAGAGGTACTGGGGTGGACGAATTTCACCAGTTCGACTTTATTAAATTGGTGCAAGCGGATGAGCCCCCGCGTATCCTTGCCGTAGCTGCCCGCTTCGCGGCGGAAGCAGGGGGTATAGGCGCAGTGGTAGATGGGCAAATCCTCTGCCGCAAGAATTTCGCCCCGGTAAAAATTCGTCACCGGCACCTCGGCAGTCGGAGCCAGCCACAAATCATCTTCAGCGCACTTGAAGCTTTCTTCGGCAAATTTGGGCAACTGCCCCGTGCCGGTGAGGGAGTCGGTGTTAATCAAAACCGGCGGCATGACTTCCACATAGCCGGCGCGAATCTGCGTGTCGAGCATGAAGTTAATCAGCGCCCGCTCCAGGGCGGCACCCGCGCCGAGCAGGGTGACAAAGCGACTCTGAGCGATTTTGACGGAGCGCTCGAAATTGAGAATGCCGAGTTTTTCCCCGATTTCCCAGTGGGGGAGAATGCCGTCGGATTGGGGAATGTACTCGTCGCCCCAGCGGCGCACTTCCACGTTTTCCGTTTCATCCTTGCCGACGGGGGTGGAATCGCTGGGCAAGTTGGGGAGGTTGCGCAGCAAGTCTTCTATCTGAGCTTTGAGGTTTTTTTCCTGGGGTTCCAGTTCGCTCAGTTGGGTTTTGATTTGGTTGCCCTCTTCCTTGAGGGCGAGAATTTCAGGATCGTCGGGTTTGGCACCCGCTTTCATTTTTTGCCCGACGAGTTTGCCAATTTCGTTGCTGCGAGCTTGGAGGTTGGAGCGATCCTTCTCCAGTTCCCGCTGCTGCCCGTCGAGATCCAAAATCGGCTGCACGTCGTAGTTGCCGCCGCGCCGGTTCAGGCGCTGCTGTATTGCTTGTGGATTTTCCCGGATTTGCTTTAGATCGAGCACGAGTGTTTCCCCAGCTCCTCTGTGGTGTTTGTGCCAATTTACAGAAATATGGTATCGCGCATCCGTCCCTCGGGGCGGGAGGTGTCCGATCGAAGCGCGATCGCCTGTTATTTTTTGCCCTTGCCGTTGAGCTTAGCATCGACGGGGCGCTCCTCGCCACGGCGATCGCACGCAAACGCCGCCTCTTCATAAAGCAAGCGTTCTTCTAATTCCTGCAAGTGATATTCTTCGGGATATATCTTCGCCTTTCTGCGTTCTGTCGCTCTTTCTCCGACTTGCACGTCAAATCTAAATTTCTCAATAGGTTCCCCCGTTCTTTCTACATATTCCCGCAATGTTTTTAAATTGGGGAAACAGTTATTCTCGTCGGGTTCGCCACTCAGACGCCGCAGCGCCACATTATAATATTTTTGCTCTAATTCTGCGCCGATAAAAGAGCGATCGCACTCTCTCGCCACCACTGCCACCGTGCCGGCTCCCATGTACGGATCGAATACCACCTCGCCTTTATTCGTCGTTGCTAAAACAATTCTCGCAATCAAATCTTCTGGAAATTGGCAGGGATGAATCGTTTGCTCCTCGTGATTGTGCTTGACATTGCGAAATAGCCAGATATCGCCGGGATTCTTTCCGTCTGGATTGCAAGAAAGCTCGCCTTTTCTCGTTCCTCGGTAATGTTTCTTGTTCTGATACTTCTGCGGCACCCGAATCGCATCGAGGTTAAACGTGTAACTTTCAGATTTCGTAAACCAGAGAATCGTTTCGTGACGGCAAGAGAATTTCTTTTGAGCGTGCAGCCCGTGCTGCCTCGCCCAGACAATCCGGTTGCGCGGAATCAAGCCGCAAGCTTCTAAAATCGGAAAGAAGCGAATATCCAGGGGAATCAGCATCCCCCTGTCGGAAAATGCGCCGACTTGCCAAAATAGCGAGCCAGTTTTTTTGAGAATGCGGCTGCACTCGCGCAGTACGAGAGTTTGTTCTTCCAGATAAATCTCTAAAGCTCGTCTGGCTTCGTATTCTTTGCCTAGGTTGTAGGGCGGTGAGGAAACCACTAAGTCAATACTTTCATCGGGAAGTTGCGCGAGGAGTTTTCGGCAATCTCCCAGAAAGATATGATTTAAGGGGATAGGATTGTTGTCAAGGTTCACGGCGAGGTTATTTTTTTAGACTGGTAAAATTATAGCAAAAAATTGTTCGTAGTGAGCGCTTTAGCGCTGCTGGTTCGTAGCGATCGCTAAAGCGCTCTCACAGCGAGACTTTTATCGTTGTGGCTGGGCGAAGCATTTGCGTTTGGAGATTGACAAAAAACCGATAGATTTTTCGCGCTTTCTTCTTCGCCCCTACACGCCTTCTTAAATTCCGGATTTATCCACAAACAGCGCTTTTCCCTGCTCCTTTGATTCGCGGCTCGATGATATGGCGATCGACCTGATAAAATTGCGCTGCTTGAAACATGGTCATTTCGAGAAAACTGTTGTTTCCAAGCGATCGCTTTTTTTTTGGCTTCTCTAATTCTACACCCAGAGCCCGCACAATTTCTGACGCTACTGCTTTTGCCAAGAGAGGCGGCACGGAATTTCCCACTTGTCGGAAACCGTGCCAGATTGTACTGTGAAATCGAAACCAATCGGGATACGAATGCAATCGCGCGGCTTCTCGCACGGTGATGCACCTAGGCTTGTACGGATGAATCGGGCGAGGGGAAGTAAACGCGCCGCGATTGCTGGGGGTTCCGGCTCTGAGGGTGTTGCAAATTCCTTGAGGATCGAGTTTGTGAAAGTGGCTGATTGGCTCAGTTTCGCCGTATTTTGTTGCCGAAAATCTTTCTTGTGATGTGAGAGAGTGTCTCGTCAATAAACTGGAAGTGAGTAAAGATGAACTCAGGCGCTTTCCTAGCTCTAAGTTGCGCGGATACGAGTAATCGTCTTCTGCTAAATGAGGGCGGCGCAGTCGTCGGCTGTACTCGCTAGATTTTTTATATTTTGCTTCTACAACCCAGTCTCTCGTCAGCAAGTCGGGGTAATTTTCGACTGTCGGCAAATCCGCGATCGCATCCCGCACCGTCGGACTCGCGGGCAGGTGCGAAAGTTCGGGAGAATAACCTGCCTTGGATTTGGCGGGTTTTGTTATCGGTTGGGGATATTTCGGTAAGGGTAAATCTTGCCTGCAGCCCAGCAGAAATAATCGTTCTCGATTCTGCGGCACGCCATAATGAGCGGCGTTGAGAACTTGATAATTTTCTTCTACATTATAGCCATTTTTACGAAATTCTTCTATAATTTCCTTGAGAAATTGCCGGTGATGGCCGATGGTGATACCCCGCACATTTTCCATGACGAAATATTTTGGATTTAGCTCTAGCACGAGCCGCAGGAAGTGAAAAACAAGGCTGTTTCGGGGATCGTCGAGGGCGCGCTTGCCAATTAAGGAAAAACCTTGACAGGGGGGACCACCAAATACTACGTCAATGTCGCGATCGCCTATCTGTGACTTTTCCCTAATTTCTGCTGCCGTGGTATCGACGACACTTTTGCACAAAATCGACCAAAAGGGGAAATTATATTCGTGGGTAGCGCAGTGGATCGGGTCGATTTCCACGGCAGCGAGTACGTCAAAACCCGCTTGTTCAAAGCCGAGGGTCATGCCGCCTGCACCCGCGAACAAATCCACACCGATTGGTCGTTTTTCTCCGTTCATGGCTGGGAAATTCTGAAAAAGCGCGATCGCTACAGTTGTGGGCATTAGATCGGGTTCGTCCGGGAGCGTCCCACTTGTGTAGGGGCGAAGCATTCGCGTAGATAATCTATCGGTTAACCGTCAATATTTATTCGCGGATGCTTCGCCCCTACAAGCCTCAACGTATGTATTTACAGGCATCGGGATGCTTCCGGTTCGTTCCCATTTTTAAAGTCTAACAGATGGGCGATCGCCGTTTACAAATTTTTAATATAACTGCATTTCTACAGCCCCACTCAACGGGGGCTTTCATTCCGTGCAGCCCCACCCTTCAGGGTGAGGGCTTTGCAGCGGGCTTTGCAACCGGCTCAAACGGCGTATACTTTCCGCCCAGCGCCTCGACAATGGCGCGCGTATTCGCCACCATCATCTTTATGTACGAATCTCCCGCACTCCCCGGAGCGCCAATCGAGTCGGAGTAGAGCTGTTGCGGCGCTAATTTTACCTTGGCTTCTCGCGCCACCGTTGAAATCAAGGCGGGGTTTATTGTGGTTTCCGCAAAAATAGCCGGCACGCCCGTCGCCTGTATCGCCTTCACCAGTTTCTGCACCGTCTGGGCGCTGGGTTGCTCCTCGGTGCTGATGCCGATGAGGGTTCCCACCACTTCCAACCCATACGCCCGCGCGTAGTATTGAAAGGCATCGTGCGTCGTCACCAGCCTGCGCTTGTCCGCCGGAATAGTGGCCACTTGCTGGCCGATCCACGCATCCAATTGCGCGAGCTCGTCCGTCAGTCGCGCCGCGTTCTCGCTGAATTCTTCTAAATCCTCCGGGGAGAGTGCCGAGAGTTCGTCTCGAATCACTTTGACCATCTGAATGACGTTTTCTACATCCCCCCAAACGTGGGGATCGGGTACTTTTTCGTCGTTTTTCTGCATCTGCAGCGATCGCGCGACTTCCCCCACCGGTACTTGCCGCGCTTTGACACCTGCTGCTTTCATCAGCTTGATGAGCCCCGGTTCGAGGTTGTAGCCGTTATAAAAAATCAGGTTGGCTCTCTCCAGGGCGAGGCTGTCTGAGGGAACGGGTTCGTAAACGTGGGGATCGGCTCCCGGTTTGAGAATGCCGGTGAGTTCTACCTCGTCTCCCGCGACTTGCTCGGTGAGGTTGTCGAGGATGGTGCTGGTGGCGACGACTCGGGGCTTTTCACCGGCGCTTGATTGGCGATTACTGGCTGGGGGCGTACACCCACTCAGCCACAGCCCCAATGCTATCCCAAGTGCTGCCAAGTATCCCCCTGCGCGGGTTTTGCGGGTTTGAGAGGTCGTTTTGCAGTGAGCCATCACTTTTATCTATCTGTAGTATTATTCCACTTTATAGATTTTTTCATATTGTTTTCATTTTTGAGGTAGGCTGGAAAAAAAGCAAGTGGAAAAGAAAGCATGAAGGCAGTCAAGTTGTCCCGCCAGATGGACGAGAACCCTTTCCCCCAAACCTTCTCCCATTCAGGGAGAGGGGAGCAAAGCATTAATGTCAGTCATCTGGGAGTGAGCTACCGCACGGTGGAGGCGCTGCGAGATGTGAGCTGCGCTGTACGCGGCGGGCGGTTGACGGGGATTATCGGACCGAATGGGGCGGGCAAAAGTACCCTATTGAAGGCGATGCTGGGGCTAGTTCCCACTACAAGCGGGTTAGTTTTGTACGGCGCGCAACCGCTGTACAGCCAGTTGGAGCGGGTGGCTTACGTTCCGCAGCGATCGCAGATTGACTGGACGTATCCTGCCACGGTTTGGGATGTAGTGATGATGGGGCGGGTGAGAAAAACGGGCTGGTTTCGCCGCTTTTCCACTCCGAGCCGCCAAATTGCTGCTGCGGCACTCGATCGCGTGGGGATGCTCGACTACTGCACCCGCCGCATTGGCGAACTTTCCGGCGGGCAGCAGCAGCGCGTGTTTCTGGCGCGAGCGCTAGCGCAGGAAGCAGATATTTTTTGCTTTGACGAGCCCTTTGTCGGCATCGACCAAAAAACGCAGGATGTCATTTTCAAAATTTTTCGCGAATTAGCGGCAGATGGCAAAATCGTCCTCGTTGTCAACCACGATTTAGGAGAATCTATCACCCACTTTGACGATTTGATTCTGCTGAATCGAGAAGTGATCGCCAGCGGTTCCCGCCAGCAGGTGCTGACGCGAGAAAACCTCTACAGCGCTTATGGCGGGCAAGTTATGTTCTTTTCCGAGGCGGCATAAGTTGAAAATAGTGCTGAGTGCGTCAGTGCTGAGTGCCTCCAAAAGCGTGATACAGTAGGGCGAGAAAAGTCCCGGAGTGCTGATTCACAAAGAAGTTCTCGCGCGACTGTCTCTTTTTTGTCTGAGCAACTAGAGGCTTCAGCCTCGCTCGGCGGCGTTTTATATATGCTCGTTTTTGATATGTTACAAATTTTGCTCGATCCGTGGCATTCGGAAATCATGCAGCGCTCGATCGCGATCGGGGTTCTGGTTGGGCTGACTTGCGCTGTGGTGGGCAGTTACTTGATGGTGCAGCGCTTGGCGCTGCTGGGAGATGCCATCTCTCACTCGGTACTGCCCGGGCTGGCGATCGCCTATATGTTGGATTTCAATATTTTTGTCGGGGCTTTTATTGCCGGCGTTCTCAGTACGATGGCTATAGCCTGGATACGCACGCGATCGCCCGTCAAAGAAGACGCGGCAATGGGCATCGTCTTTTCTGCCTTCTTCGCCCTGGGCATTACCTTAATCACTATTATACAAAAAGATAACAAAATTGACCTGAATCACTTTTTATTCGGCAATATCCTCAGCGTACTTCCCGAAGACGTCCGCGACACCGCCATCATTTCCGCGATCGTCCTGTTCGTCGTAGTGCTGCTGTACAAAGAACTGCTTTTTTACACCTTCGATCCCCTCGGCGCTCAGGCAGCAGGCTTGCCCGTAAACCTGCTCAATTTTGGCTTAATGGTTTTGATTGCCTTAACCGTTGTTGCGAGCATGAAAGCCGTTGGCGTGGTACTCGTTTTGGCGCTGTTAATTACCCCAGGCGCGACGGCTTACCTGTTAGTGCCCCGCTTGCACCAAGTAATGATATTAGGAGCCTTCTTCGGTATTATATCCAGCGTCAGCGGCATGTATATCAGCTACTACAACAACGTCCCCCCCGGGCCGGCGATCGTCTTAGTCGCGTCGGGATTCTTTCTTTTAGCGCTTTTGTTCAGCCCCAGTCACGGCGTTTTCATTCAGAAGCGAACCGATTCTGGTAAAATGCTTTGGTGGCAAGAGTTGAAACAATTGATGCGGTTTCGGTAAACATTAGGAAGCGCGCCAATATAAGCACCCTTTTGCCTAAATACAAATCGCCAGAACGCAACGCACCCAGATTTTTTGCACCCCGCATCCCCTAATCCCCCTTTTCTCGGCAACCCTCCAACCAACCCTACACGACATGTTCGCCAGCCAGCGCGCAAGGGCGATCGGAATCGCCTTTTTCTACTTGCAGCGTGCTGTGTTCGATGTCAAATTTATCGTGCAATTCCTCGCTGACTTGCTGGAGGAAAGCATCCCCCGGGATGCCGTCAGGGATGACGAGGTGAGCGGTGAGCGCCGTTTCCGTGGTGCTGAGCGCCCAGATGTGCAAGTCGTGAATGTCAGCCACGCCGGGAAGTTCAGCCAGATACTCCCGCACGGCGAGGGGATCGATCCCCTGGGGGACGGCATCGATCGCCATATCCAGCGCGTCTCGCAGCAGTTGCCAGGTATTCAGCACGATAAAAACAACGATAATCAAACTCACGGCGGGATCGAACCAAAGCCAGCCAGTCAGCAAAATCGCGATGCCCGACAAGACGACGCCTCCCGACACCATTGCATCGCCCGCCATGTGCAAAAACGCGCCGCGAATGTTTAAATCGCGATCGCTGCCCGAGAGAAACAACAGGGCGGTTGCGCTATTGATGGCGACGCCAACTGCTGCCACTGCAATCACCAAACCCCCGGGCACCGGGCTGGGATCGCTGAAGCTGCGAATCGCTTCCCACGCCACGCCACCCATCGCGCACAAGAGCACGAGCGCATTGAGGAGCGCCGCAAAAATCGAGGAACGGCGCAGCCCGTAGGTGTAGCGCGGCGTCGGGGGGCGGCGCACCAGGAAACTCGCTCCCCACGCCAGCAGCAATCCCAGAACGTCGCTGAGATTGTGACCGGCATCGGCTATCAGGGCTAGGGAATGTACAATAAAGCCGGTGGCGGCTTCGACAACGACAAAACCGATATTGAGGACTAATCCGATAGCGAAAGCGCGGTTGTGATTCGCGATCGGGTGGTTGCGTGCGTGGTTGTGTGCATGGGACATAAACTGACGCGCTGGTGGGAGGGCATTATTCCCATTTTAAAAGTTCGCGCAACCTCGCGAACTCCACTCGCGGCGGGGCTGTGCCAATTAGCTGTTCTGAGGATAAAGCGATCTTGCCTTGTATCCGACAAAGGCGCGGGCATTGAATCGTCCCACTGTCGAGGCGTTCAGTGGGTTAAACGAGCAGGTCTTTTTGGCCCCCTGCACTCTCTCCCCTTCCCCCGGAAAAAGTTCTGGGAAATTTGCAATCTTTCTTTAAATTTCGTGCTACAATATAATTGAGGTAAAAAAAGATTCTCCTCTCGGAGATAACTGCAAATAAGCAGGTTTTCTTGCTGATTTGTAGGACAACTATTTTTTATATTAAACAACCCAAAAAAATGACCGAACTGCGAATTATGTTTTCAGAAATATAATCGGCTGCTGGCCAGATTGTCGAACGGGGACTGGCGACTAGGTTATTGACAGGGCAATTGCAAGAGTTTTAGGGGTTCGCAGGGGTTGGCAGAGGGAAACCTCTCCGCAGTTCTGCCTGAAGGTTCGGCGAAATGCAGGCAATAGATAATGGAAGCGATCGCTCCTGAATTCAGGGGCAAAATCTTCTTTGAAAAATGAGCAATTTTTAATTGCGGTGTTCAGGGATGGAAATCAGAGGGGCAAGTTTTTCTAATCGGGCATTCCCGATTCCCGGGCCAGTCTATTTATTGTTAGGGATTCTTATTTTCGGCGCGTCTACTGCCTTCGTGAGGCGGCTGACGGAAATAGGAGCGCAGCACCTAATCGACGGGAAAAATCCGATTTCTTATTTAAATATCTTGCTGGCGGGCAACTTCTGTGCTTTAATATTTCTGATAGGGGTATACCGCCAACAGTGGGATATCAATTTTTTCAAACAGCGTTCGGGGCAGGAGTGGCTGAGTTTGACAGCAGTGGGGGTTTTGAACGGAGCGATCGCGCCCCTATTAATTTTCAAAGCCCTGTCAGTAACGCCTGTAGCCAATGTCGTGTTAGTCGGGCGACTGGAGCCGCTATTGGTGCTAGCGTTCTCTGTCTGGTTGCTCAAAGAAAGAGTCACAATTTATCAACTTTTCGGAACTGCGATCGCCTTCATCGGTGTCGGGCTCACGGCTGCTCTCCAGCCAGAGCGCGCGGGAATTTTTTGCAGTGTGGGGGCGGGTGAAATATTAGTCGTCGCAGCAGCGATCGCATTTGCCGGCGCGACGTTAATTATTAAAACGCAACTCAGCCAGATTCCGAGTGGAATCATCACCGTATCGCGGGCATTAGGAGGAACCATCGTATCATTTTGCTTGATTGCCGCCGGATATGACAGCCATCATTTAGCAGGTGCCTTTTCTCCTTATTTGTGGCAGTTTATGTTCTTAGGAGGGCCAATAATTTTCGGCCTCGGTCAAATCTGCTGGTTTACCGGCATCAAAAACTCTGCTGCCGCCGAGATTTCCCTAGCCGGTTGCTTTACGCCGCTTGCCGGGATTGCCGCCGCTTATTTGATTTTAGGCGAAGTGCCGAACTTCGCGCAATCCATTGGCGGCAGCGCGATTTTAGCCGGTCTTTTCTTGAGCCAGATAGGAATAGCACAGCAGGCAAAACCTGCTGCCGTTCCTGCCATTCCTGCCGCGCCGGAATTGGGCTTGCAAGGAGTTTAAAGGAGTTTAAAAGAGGGGGGAGCAGTGGAAAAACGAGCGATCGCTCCCACACAAACCCCCTACTTAACAATCAACTTTCCTTTCAGCCCGAGCTGCCGCAACGCTTCTCGAATCACCGCAAACCGAGCCTGCACCATCGACAGGGCTGAAGGCGTCGTCTCAATCACGGCTAGTGCGGGACTGAAACTTTTTAAAGTGCAGTGTTTTTCAATAAAACGCCGATTGGCGCTCGGCACATAATCGAGCGCTTCCTCCCAAATTTCTGCGGGCGACTTCGACAGGGCTGATTGTCGCTGTTCCTCAAAGCGCTGCTTTGCCCAACCGATTTTATACCCGCAAGCTTTCTCAACGGCTTGCCATTCTTCCAGATTCAGGGAGAAATTTGCTGCCTCAATCTGTTGGAGCAACCATCCGGGCTCGTGCTGCTGCGCCTGCATGTCTTTTATCCATCTCGATAGCAAATCTTCTTTTCTAAAGGGGACGACAGACGCGAACTCTGAATCTGACTGGCTGCGCTCGATCTCGACAAAATCGTACTCGCTAAAAATCGTCTCAATTTCTTTGGCGATGGTTTCGGGAGTTTTCTTCTGCCCTTTCGGCGGCGGCAGTTCCTCCTCGTGCTGGCAGGCAGGGCAAATGGTTTTTTGCTGAAGTATTTCTCGCGCTGTCAGGCGATAAACGTGCTGGCAAAAGGGGCAGGTGTGGGCGCGGCGATCGCTTTCTTCAATCTTTAACGGATCGAGGCTCCAGGTAATTTTATCAGTTGGCCAGCACAAATATTCGTGATTTTTGGTATGATCGAGGATGATGGCAAAATCCTTGCCCGGTGCCGGTCGCAGTGCCCTGCCGATCGCCTGAAACCAAACCACCAAACTTTTAGTCGGGCGGCAAAATTGCACCGCTTCAATGCGGGGAATGTCTACGCCCTCAACAACGATGCTGTGCTGGCACAATACCAGCGTTTCCCCTGCGGCAAAGCGCTGCAAAATGTCGCGGCGCTCCTGCACGGGCGTGTCGCCGTCGAGATGTTCGGCGCTGATGCCGGCGTTGCAAAACGAGCGGGCAATTTCTCGCGAGTGTTCGACAGAAACGGCAAACAAAACCGTCCGCTTTCCGCTGGCGATCGCGCGCCACTGACTGATAACATCGCCAATGACGAGATTTTTTCTCACAAACTCTTCTAGGGCTCCCTCGTTGTAATCCCCGCCTAGTGTTTTCAGGTGGCTGGCGTCCAATTTCACGGGAGAAGCGTAGATTTTAAAAGGGCTGAGATATCCCGCTTCAATTAATTCTTTCGTAGAGGGAGCGATCGCTAACGCTTCGTAGCCCGCGATGCCGCCGTGCAGGTGCCGCAGCCCGCGCCCGTCGATGCGCGCCGGGGTTGCCGTGACGCCTAAAAGATAAGATCCCTGCTCTGAATAGTGCTGGATAATTCGCGAGTAAGATGCCGCAGTGCTGTGGTGCGCTTCATCGACAATCACTAACGCTGCTGGCGGCAATTGACGGCGAACGAGGGTTTGAATGCTGGCAACTTGTACCGGATTTGAGTAGTCTGGCTTGTAGCCGGCTTTGATAATCGCAGGAGCATGATGGCTGACTGCTTGCAATTTAGCCGCCGCTTGAGCGATGAGCTCTTCTCGGTGGGCGATAACGAGGACGGTTTCCGATCGCTTGATGAATTCGCGCGCGATCGCGGCAAACACGATCGTTTTTCCCGCGCCCGTTGGCATTTGTGCGAGTACCCGCCGGTGAACCTTCCACTGCGCGTAGATTTCTTGAATGAGAGCGCTCTGATAGTCGCGCAGCTCGTAGTCCGTTTCGGACGGAGAATTGTAAAATCGATCCATGCTCCTCGATCGCTCGTATTGAACTTCGGTTTTCTGCTACCCCGGCACTGCCGCACGACTCCTGCACCGCTGCCGCCAGATAGAACCCAATCTTTATTATTACCGCCACCCGTTCGCCGTGCTGAGTTGGGCGATCGATGATTATTTCTTATACCCCCTTGTCAAACCCCCATCTACTGTGTTAGCTTGACAAGCGTACAGGTAAAAGAGCCAGTCTCTCCCTGGCCAGCTCGCGATCGCGCTGTAGCTGGCGGCAAGGAAAACAAGCCAATTCGGCTTCTCCGTTTCGCCGTACCAGACAGACTGATTCTATAGAACTCGTCAAAAAGTTCCCACCATTCCGACGAAACATCGGCAACGGTGGCCAAAAATTAAAATCCCGAAATCAGCGGGACAAGGTAATATCATGGTACACAAAAACAGACAAACCCAGACAGATAAAGACTTTCAAGCTTTTAAATTCGCCGCCGCCACCAGCGACGAAACTATATCACTGGCGCTTTTAGCCGTGGAGTTCGGCAACGTTGTCGCCCAGAATGCCCAGCAGCTCAAGTATCAAGGCTTGGAAGCCGGCTACAAATTCCTTGAATACGAACAAGTCGCTGGCAAGAACGAACTGCTGCGGCTGCTCAAACACTGCTATCCGCAAGATTTAGTCCGCTATTTCCGCAACTGTGTCGCGCAAGCCAAATTAGTAGACTTGTACCCGCAGCTTTTGGAGAAAATCCTCAACCTGCCCGCCTGTTACGCATCGGCGCTGCTGGCAGGAAGCGAGGAACAAGTCGCGCAAATCCTCGAAGACTTCGCCGCAGGCAACGAGCCGAAGTGGACGATTAAACTCATCGAAGAACACCTCCGCCCCGACGCCACGCCTGAAACCGCTGCCCCGCCAGCGATCGCGATCGGCATTCCGGTAAAAGTTTTAATAGAAACGCAAGGAATAGAACCAGGAGCGATCGGCACCGTCGAAGCCCTAGAAGGCAGCGAGGAAGAAATAGCCAGCGTAGCGGTAAGCCTGTTTTCAGGAGAACACCTGCAACTGCACCCAGCCGACGTCGAGCCCCTCCACCCGGATATTTTCCAACAACTGCTGCTGGTGCTGCATTTGAGTGAAAACTTGCACGCCCAATTTAAAACAGCTTGCGCTTTCGACAACAGCCTAGAGCAAAAAGAAATAGAAACGAAAATCGCGCAATTCACCAAGTGCCGCCGATTGCTGAGTATGAAACTGAGAATTAGCGAAATTTCGTGCAGCCAATTGCTGAAAAACCTGCCGCCCGTCAACCCGAACGAACTGGCAACGCCAGATTTTTGCGAGAAAGCCTTTAACGCCTACAACATTGCAGAAGACGCCGACAAAAAGATGATTTTAGCCAAAGCCAAACTACCAGTGCGGCTGAGAAACCCTGGAGACACTGAGCCAAAATTTACCGCCGAACAGTTAACTGCAGCGATCGCATCCTTCCTCTTCAAACCTGCGAAGAAAACAGGCAACAGCGGCATTCCCATGTCAACCAGAGATTTTAACGAGCTGATGGAATTAATCCAGCAGCAACACGCCGAACGACAAGCGGAGCGCGAATCCGCGCAAGAGCGAGAACGAGAATTGCTGGCAATAATTGAAGAACTGCGGCGCGAGAAAGAAACTGAAAAAAACGCGCAACCAGAACCGGAATTGCGAGAAAATGACATCGTGCGCGTCAAAACGCACCGCGTAGCTGCCAACATCGGCAAAATCGGACGTTTCCTCGGTTTCGAGAAACAAGATAACGGATTAGCCGAGTGGGTAGAAGCGAAAATCCTCATCGACGAAGGGGGGAAATATCCGATGCCAATCTTCGTAAAAGAGTGGCAGACGGCTTTAGAATCGGTGAACCTGACTCCCGCCGAACTCGTGGAAATCAATCGCAGCCGGAGTATCGCCTTAGAACATATCGATCAGTCGAGAGCCATAGAAGAACTGCGAGAACGGGCAGTACGCTGTACGCAACTAGAACGAGAAATCGAACAAGTGAAAGAGATTTATTCACCAGAAGCACTGGCGACAGAATTAGGCAGAACCCTGGCAGGCGTCATCGGCTATGGGGCAGCGGAGGAATTGAAAGCAGCAGGTTCTGGCGGGCTCAAAGGCATCGGGCGGCAGCTCAAAAAATTCATCGGGCAAATGACGGCAGGCGCGGAATTTTGAGAGCGCACAGCCATCTCAGACAAAAAAAATAACCCGCCTCAAATTAGCTGGCGGGTATTGTAAAACGGTTTTTTAGGGATTGAGTTGATGCTTTTAGTATGGCTGAGCTTATCGGCAGTAACAATCGCCCCTGGGGGAGAAATGAAGCGCGATCGGGAATCTAACCGCTGAAAGAGGGGGCGTAAAGTTGTTTTGTGTATTTGGTAACATTGGGCAGGGAGTGGCGCAGTTGTGCAGTCGATCCTTTTAAGAGTGTCGGGGCGATCGCTGCAGCTCTACGACCTTTCTCTCAATCCGAAAGGTAACTTGCCCCGCGCGATCGCCCCGACAGGATGCCCGCCCAGAACGGGCCAGTATTAAAAAATCTTAAGATTTCTTCATATCGCGGGCCATCTTGCGGAAGGCATCCATGCTGCTGTCAGCACGGCGGCGCTCCGAGCTAGCAGCACTCACCTGCGCGGACACTTCTGACGCCGAAGCGGAGCTGAAGTTAGAAGCCGGCTTTTCAGAAGCCGATTTTTTCTCCATCGCAGAAATTATATCCACGCGCTCCACATTCTCCTTCTTGCCGCCCTCCACCTTTGGAAACGACTTCTTCACGGTTTTGGGGGTGCGCATATAGTTCACGTCGCCCAGACTTTGGGCGGCGTCTGCATCCAGGTAGAAGGAGCCAGACTTGTTATTGGCAGGCGCGACTGGCTTCTCAGCCTTCGGTGCCTCTGCGGCTTCTGCTTTTGGCTTGGAACCAAAGATACCTTTAATGAATCCGGTCATGGTCTTCTTCTTCCCTTCGGATGAATTTTTGTAACTTTCTGTTAAATATTATCAGAAGCTTTGGCGCTGCGCTATTCGAGAAGCGTCTTTTTTTGGCGTGAAGCGCGGCGATCGCCCCCCGCTCGACTTTTGGCCAGGGCCACAAAGCGGCCAGTCGCGGCCACCCGGCGGGGAGCCCAGCGGTTAGATGCCCCCACCTCAAGGTTGCGGCTGGTATTGTCCCGCGTCGAGAAACAGGGCTTGCCCCTACTGTTTTGTCAAGAGGGTTGTGGCGGGTGGGTGGGAGCGTTGCCGGGAAAAGGGGGATTGGGGGAAAGGGGTAGAAGTCGTCTGTGGGGCGGCGAGTCTGGTTTTCAAAGCTGACAGCAGACTACAGGCTTTTAATTTTATTAAATCTCAAGATTCCCAAGAAATTCACAAGCCTTAAAAGTTTCGTGTTAATCGCAGGCAGTCCTGAGTTCTTCACTTACAATCGAAAGCTATCGAACGCTAGCCGGAAGAGAAATAAGACGAGAGCTGCTAGTCGGTTTATTTTAGGCTGCGGTTGGCGTTGGTTGCATCGGGGAAATTCCTGAAATTTCAACGAGATTAAAACCGCGCCGAAAGCGTTTTTCTAGTGTTTTGTCAAGAGGGTTGTGGAGGGGTTTGAAGAGTTGCCGGGAAAAGGGGGATGAGGGGCTGGAAGGGGAAACCAGAAAAACTCTCGATAAATTAAGGCGAAAAAAGGGCAATACAATGTTAAATTGGGAAAATTCTCAAATGGCAACTTTAAACGGGTTCCAGCCTGCCAGAATCACGAATGACTATTTTTTCAATCTCGCGCCAGATTTGCTGGGCGCGATCGGGTTTGACGGCTACTTGAAGCAGGTTAACCCCCAGTGGGAAAAAATCCTGGGCTTTAGTGAAAGAGAACTTCTCGGCAGGCGGTGGATTGAATTCGTACATCCGCAAGACAGGAACGTCAGAGCGGGCAGGGCGGAAATGAGTGTCAATCGCGATCGCCCTGCCAGCTTTGAGAATCGCTTTTTGTGCAAAGACGGCTCTTACAAGTGGGTTTCGTGGCACGTCAGCTTTCAGATAGAACAGCAGTTAATTTACGCGGTGGGGCGCGACATCACGGACGTCAAGCACGCGGAAGAAGCGATGGCGCGGGCGAATGAATCCCTAGCGATTCAAGTCGATCGCTGGAAAGCGCAAAGCCGGAATGCGCTGCAAAAATTGCGGGATGAAATCATCGTTCGCCAGCAGAGAGAGGCGGCTTTGCGGGAGAGCGAGGAGCGATTTCGCGCCATTTTCGAGCAGGCGGCTGTCGGGATTGCTCGCGTGGGAATCAACGGGTGCTGTCTGACAGTCAACCAGAAGCTCTGCGAGATGGCGGGCTGCGATCGCTCCGAATTGCTGGGGAAGAAATTTCAAGAGCTGATGCCCCTCGACGACGTAGATATTTTTTGGGAATGCTGGCACCAACTCTTAGCCGGGGAAATTTCCAGTTACGCGCTGGAAAAACGCTTTATCCGCAAAGAGGGAGGGATTGCCTCGGTGAAGCTTGTCGTGTCGCTGGCGCGATCGCCATCTGGCGAGGCGAAATACGCGATCGCCGTCGTGCAAGACATCGGCATGTCGTAAGGGCGATCGCGCCAGAACCGAGAGAATTACGCGCCTTCGCGTAATTTATCCAAGACGGTCCGATCTTCTAGCGTCGAAGTATCTCCCGAAACTTCTTGACCGGCAGCCAGAGAACGCAGCAACCGCCGCATGATTTTACCCGATCGCGTCTTCGGCAGCGCCTCGGTAAAGCGGATTTCACCCGGGCGGGCGATCGCGCCGATTTCCTGCACGACGTGCTGCTTGAGCAGCTTGTTGAGCTCCTCATTTGCCTCAGCATTCGCTTCGAGCGTCACAAACGCGACGATTTCTTCCCCTTTGAGTTCGTCCGGCTTGCCGACAACCGCCGCCTCCGCGACTGCCGGGTGAGATACCAGCGCCGATTCGATTTCCATCGTCCCCAATCGGTGCCCTGCGACGTTGATCACGTCGTCTACGCGCCCCATCACCCAGAAGTAACCGTCCTCGTCGCGGCGAGCGCCATCGCCAGCAAAATAGATGTAATTCCCGTCTTTGGGGGGGATGTGTTCCCAATAGGTGCGGCGGAAGCGTTCCGGATCGCCGTACACCGTCCGCATCATTCCCGGCCAGGGATATTTTACCGACAAATAGCCGCCTTGATTCTCTTGAACCGAATCGCCGTCTAAATCGACGACATCGGCGAGAATGCCGGGGAAGGGCAGAGTCGCAGAACCTGGTTTCGTGGCGATCGCGCCCGGTAGCGGCGTTATCATAATCCCGCCGGTTTCCGTTTGCCACCAGGTATCGACGATCGGACAGCGCTCGCCGCCAATGACTCGGTAATACCACATCCACGCCTCGGGGTTGATCGGTTCGCCCACCGTTCCCAACAGGCGCAGGGAAGAGAGATTGCGAGCTTTGGGAAGGTGTTCGCCCATCTTGATAAAGGCGCGAATCGCCGTCGGTGCCGTGTAGAAGATGGTGACGCCGTATTTTTCAATCACATCCCAGAAACAGCCGGGGTTGGAAGCGCGGGGAGCCCCTTCATACATCACCGTGGTTGCCCCATTGGAGAGGGGGCCGTATACTATATAGCTGTGGCCGGTAATCCAGCCCACGTCAGCGGTACACCAGTAAACGTCGGTTTCTTGGAGATCGAATATCCACTGGGTGGTGATGTGGGTGTAGAGGTTGTAACCGCCGGTGGTGTGAACGACGCCTTTCGGCTTGCCGGTGCTGCCGGAGGTGTAGAGGATGAACAGCAAATCTTCGCTGTCCATCGGTTCGGCGGGGCAGTCGGCGGAAACCCCTTGTTTGAGATCTTCCCACCAGTGATCGCGCCCGGGTTCCATCTGGATTTTCTGCCCGGTACGCTTGACGACGAGCACGTCTTTGACGGTGGGAACGGCACCGTTAGCGATCGCTTTGTCTACCTGATCTTTGAGGGGGACGATCGCGTCTTTGCGCCAGCCGCCATCAGCGGTAATGACGAGTTTGGCTTGCCCGTCGATGAGGCGATCGCGCAAAGCTTCAGCGCTGAATCCGCCGAAAACCACCGTGTGAGCGGCACCGATGCGGGCGCAGGCGAGCATGGCGATCGCTGCTTCTGGAATCATCGGCATGTAGATGCCGACGCGATCGCCTTTTTGGATGCCGAGCTGCTTGAGGACATTTGCCATCAGGCAGACTTCCCGGTGCAGTTGCGCGTAGGTGAGGGTGCGCGAGTCTCCCGGTTCGCCTTCCCATATCAGAGCGGCTTTGTTCTTGCGCCAAGTTGTCAGGTGGCGATCGAGACAGTTGTAGGAAATATTGATTTTACCGCCGACAAACCACTTGGCAAAGGGGGGCTGCCAGTCCAGAACTCTGTCCCACTTCTGGAACCAGTGCAGCTCTTTTGCTGCCAGTTCTGCCCAAAATGCCTGGGGATCGGCTTTGGCGCGGTTGTAGAGCTGCTTGTAGTCTTCTAGACTCTTGATGTGGGCGTTTTGGGAGAATGCCTCCGGGGGATGGAACAGGCGGTTTTCGTGAAGAACGGATTCAATGGTGGATTCGGACATCGCTGTTTTGGTATATGCCGTTACTGTGCTACATCATTTTTGATCCAGACAGGCACCTGAGAATCTTAAGTTTTTTTAAACTAGCGGGCGATTCGGGGTATGGGGCATGGCGGCGGGACTGGGGGCATGGGGGAGCGGAAATATTTTCACTCGTTTGGGTACGCGATCGCACTGACGGCCTCAACTTTTTTGCTCAATTTTTACTCCTTCCTATCGGTTGAAAAATAGCAAAAAAATCAGTTAAAATACAATGGCATTGACAATCAATTTTGTAAAATTATTTTCTGTAAAAACATGAAAAATACTAATAAAATCGGGATGCTGCCGCTGGATGATATTCGCATTTTCTTGAAACTGGAAGAGTTGGAAAGACGCTCTTTTGCGGAGATTTCATCTTTAGAATTACTAACGATAGAGGAACAAAAAGAGCTGTTAAAAATTCGCCGCGACTTTCGCCGATATTGGGCAGACGGAAAAGTGTCGGAAGGGCTGGTTAAATTCTTGACCCTCGCGCCCTTAATGCGATTGACGGGATTTTATGACGCTCCCCTGTGGATTTCAATGGAAGACAGCATTCCCGTAGAAATTGAAGACGAGGATAAAACAGTTAAAGGAAAATTGGAGATTCTAGCCGTCACAAACACCGAGGGCGAGACGGCTACGAATTTGTGGCTTTTGGTAATAGAAGCAAAAAATAGCGCGATCGAGCCTTTTGCGGGCTTGCCGCAATTGCTGACTTATGCGTTTAAAAGCTTAGAGCAGCAATCGTTAGTGTGGGGGCTCGCAACCAATGGAGTCAGTTATCAGTTCGTGATTCTCAGACGGGGGAATCCCCCAACTTATCAGATTTTACCAGAGCTGAACCTGATTGACAGCGATCGCGCCATCGAGTTAGGACGAGTTTTGAAAACCATCTGCAAGTTACAGCCAGCTCAGTTGCAAGTAGTGTAGTCTTCTGTCAGCTTTGAAAAAGGCTCGCCTCCCCACAGAAAACGTGTCCCCATATCCCCCATTCCCCTAATCCCCCAATCTCGGCAATGCTTCCTCAACCGCCACAGCAAAAACTGCCTTCCCCTCACATAATATAGAGCCGATCGCGCCGCAACCCGGGCTGGCAGTCGGGTGCTGACTGCAACCAACCTCAGCCAAAACCTGGCCTAAGTAATTACACGGCTGAGCCGTTAGGAGGAGCGATCGCCTGCCGCCTTATGAAAATCGATCCCCTCCTCCCGATGCCCGCTTCCCTCTCCACGCGGGAGCCCTTTTTACCGCCAGCCTACGCAATCCTACTGATACTAAGTTGGCTAAGATAGTATTATACTATTAGAGAAAAACATCAGGAG
>CAYOOD010000019.1:31761-93207 GCA_964405435.1 uncultured bacterium | reverse complement strand
GCATGATATTTTATCAGCTTTATCTGTAGCCGGATTTTAGAGAATTGGTATTAGACAGTATTTGTGGTCTAAGCATCAGCCTAACGGGTGTTGGGCATGGGGCATTGGACGGGGAAAATGCTCGCCACAAGTTTCTACAATCGCCAAAAAGTAAATAGATAGGCTGTAGTCTAAAATAAAGCAGGCAATGAATCGAATTGTTTTAACGACCATTGGATCGCTGGGCGATTTGCATCCCCCCATCGCGCTAGGGCTGGAATTGCGCGATCGCGGGCACGATGTCGTATTTGCCACCCACAAAGAGTATCGCACTAAAATAGAATCTCTGGGATTTGAATTTCATCCCATGCGTCCCGACAACCCCGCCCTAGACGATCCAGAAATTATGGCGCGGATGATGGACAGCAAAACCGGCACCGAATTTATCATCCGAGATTGGGTTGTCGGGAATTTGCGCAACAGTTACGCCGACTTGCTCGACATTGCCAAAACGGCTGATTTCTTAATCGCGGGAGACGGGGCGATCGCTGCTCCGTTAGTTGCCGAAAAATTAGGCAAAAAATGGGCATTTTTTGCCCTGGCACCGGCTTCATTTTGTTCCGTCTATGACGCCCCTGTCTTGCCAGTTCCCCTGTTGGCAACGCTGGCAAACTTTCGCTTCCTCGGCTCAATTGTCAATCGCGGCGTGATGCAACTCGCTCGCGGGATGAGCCGCCGTTGGATAGAGCCTTTGTATCAATTTAGGGAAGAACTGGGATTGCCCGCGATCGCGCATCCGATCTTTGAAGGCAAATATTCTCCCTATCTCGTGCTGGCGCTTTTTTCCGCCGTTATCGGAAAACCACAGCCCGATTGGGCACCCAACACCGTTTTGACGGGATTTACCTTCTACGACGGCAAAACAGAAACAAGCCAACTCACTCCCGAACTTCAGCAGTTTTTAGACGCAGGCGAACCGCCGATTATTTTCACATTAGGATCGGCGGCAGTCGGCGCTCCGGGTAATTTCTATGAGGAAAGCATTCGCGCTGCCCGAGAGTTAAACCGCCGCGCCATATTGCTCATCGGAAAAAATCCGCCGCCCGTCGGACTACCTGAAAGTATTGTCGCCGTAAATTACGTTCCCTACTCCCTCGTATTTCCCCATGCCTGCGCGATCGCGCATCAAGGCGGAATCGGCACGACAGCCCAAGCATTGCGAGCAGGAAAACCCACCCTAGTCATTCCCTACAATCACGATCAACCCGACAATGCCGCGCGAGTCGAACGCTTGGGGAGTGCTCGCGTAATTCCCCGCAAAAATTATACCGCTCGGCGGGCTGTCAGGGAATTGAGAGAATTGCTTGAAAATCCCAAGTATGCCGCTAAAGCCGCAGAAATCGGGCGCATCGTGCAAGCAGAAAATGGCACGGCTGCTGCCTGCGATGCCATTGAGCAACGGCTCGGCAATGGAAAATGAAAACTAAAGGAGAGAGAAATTTTTTGCCTTGGCAAATCTGGCATCCCGTGATATAATCTCAGCAACGCGCGATCGCCTGAAACTCCCATGACAGCCTTTATTTTGAAAGTTCCCCCCAGTGCCAGACTCACTGACGATCAATTTTACGATCTGTGTCAGGCAAACCGAGACTTTAAATTTGAACGCACGGCAGCAGGAGAATTGATTGTACTGTCACCAACCGGAGGAGGAACGGGCAAGCGCAACCTGAAAATCTCTCAACAATTAGCCAACTGGGCTGACGCTGATGGCACGGGGATTGCGTTTGACTCCTCAACTGGATTTAAACTGCCTAACGGCAGCGATCGCTCTCCCGATGCCTCCTGGATTCCCTTGGAAAAGTGGAACGCTCTCACGGAAGAACAGCAGGAAAAATTCCTCCCCTTTGCTCCCGATTTTCTCGTCGAGCTGCGCTCCGCCAGCGACGCCTTAAACCCCTTGCAAAATAAAATGCAGGAATACATGGAAAATGGCACCCGCTTAGGTTGGTTGATTAACCGCCAAAATCGCCAAGTAGAAATTTACCGCCAAGGCAGGGAAAAAGAAATCTCAGACAATCCCGCCAGCCTATCCGGCGAAGATGTACTCCCCGGCTTTGTCCTCAATTTATCAGCCATCTGGGAATAATTTGCTGTAAAAAGTGAAAGCATTTGATGAATTGAATCCGTCTTTGATTTCTCTGCGGGGTTCAAGCGATTGCACTTCTAAAAATACACGCATTGAGGAATCAGCGCAAGAAGCACATGCTCCTGTAATTCCCCCGAAAAACTTAACAATTTTTTCGAGAAAAGCCCGATCGCTCCCTTGTTGTCGAGACTGACAGCCAGTGAGGTAACGCCGCTCGCCAGGACGAAAAAAATTTTTCCTACCCCCCTTGACAAGCGTTGTGCCGGGATATACAATCCAAGCATCACTATAAAATGTGATGTTCGAGAGAACGCCACGTCCGCTACTAAACGGATGAGTGGCTGTAGACCTAAATCACCCAGATCAGGGGCGAAGGATACCCTCATGGTGCCAGCTAATTGCTTTATTTACAACAGTTTCAACAGTTCCGAGCTAGAACAAAAAGCCAAATCAACGCGATCGAACTTCCTCGGTTTTGTCCGATACACCTTTGAACGCATACTCGCTCAAGGTTCTGCCTTGTGGGAGTTCAAGAGCGAACTGCTCGTCCACTTGGGGCAGCAAGAAGGCAAAGCCGCCTTTGAAGCGTGGCTCGATTCCGAAGAGTTCGGCGCATCCCGCTACATCGCCCGCTCCGCCATGCAACTGAGCGCGTGGTACAACACTCTGCCGGAGAAAGTGCAGCGCTTAGTGATGAGAAATTGCCACCGCTGGAGCGTTTCCGCCCTGTGCGAGTTGCAGAAATTGACGGTTTCCCTCATCACAGAATTGGTATCGAGCCGCAAAAAACACACGGCTAGAAGCGTTCGCGATGCCGCCGCCGCTGCGGCAGAAATGACTTTGGAAGAATGGGAGTGCATCGCCGAACACTACGGCTTATCAGAGAGCGAGCTCTGTAACGTCAGAGAACAGGCGCGGATATTTGCAATCGCCGAAACCCCCGAAGACGCCACAACCGCACTCATCCGACGCGGGCACGTCACGAAAGCCTTAGAACATCTGGGTTTCAGACTGGGGCAAAAACCCGGCAGTTCTGAAGGCAGTTCCCAAAACAGCACTTTCAGCAGCAAGCGGCACGCTCCGAAAGTCGCGATTTCTACTTACAACCTTTCGGAAGAAGACGAGCGCAAACTCACCAAACTTGCGGAAACGCGCGGCGTGACGCCCAACAAACTGATCGGACAGTTGCTCGCAACCGCCCCAGAATTTCAAGAAAAAGAAGAGGAACCCGCTCCCTCAACGGCAGAAATCGAACAAAAGTATCGCGAACAAATCGCCGCACTGCAGGAACAACTGGCAGCGGCGATCGAACAAATGCGATCGCTGCAGCAACAAGTAGCGGCGTCTCATGCAACACCCGCCCCAGAAAAAGCTGCAGAAACCGAACCCGCTGCCCCGGCAGAATTGGTAGAAGCAACTGCAGAAGAAATCTTTGCGATCGCTCCTACTGCCGCCCGCAGCGTAGACGTGCGACGGGCTTTAGCCACTGCGGGAGAGTCAACGGTATTTCTAGTGCAGCGACTGGTGAAAAGTTTAAAAAAAGCCACCGCCGAGCGGACGATGACACGCGCGTGGGAGGAAGATTTTGCCATTGAAGAAAATCAGGAAATAGACAACTGGGAACCCGCCTGAGTGGGCGTGTTTCGCAGCGATCGGGAAACGCGAATCGCCTGAATTTTCGTAAATTTTTGTAACGCTACCCGCCCTTGCTCAGAGGTGAGGAAAACAACCTTTTCGGCACGGCACAGAGGATTTGGCGCGATCGCCAGTCGGGCGGGTGACGGTGCCTCACTAAACTTATCTGGGCAAGCTAGAATGAATTTTTACCCAAGAGGTCATCAATGGCAACCATTCGTGAAGTCCAAGGCGATCCGGGTTCGGTTTGGGATGATTTGAGTTGGACAGATATGAACAGCGCCGAGCAGAAATGCTGGGCAGCGCTGGGGTGGGATGAGGAGAGTTGGGAAGAAGAAACCGATCCTCCGGAATCGAATGATAAATATTGGGAAGAGTTAACTTCCTCGGAGCAGGCTGCGGCTGAAAAACTCGGCTACACTCAGGAATTGTGGGACGAGGGGTAATTGGGTGAAAATCACTCAATAGGGGGAGGAGCGATCGCTCTCGCTTTTCAGTTGACGCGATCGCGCCTCATTCCCCTAACATCATGCCCGCCAGCCCAACTATTGCGCCATTCGCGCTGCCACAATCGTCTTGAAAGCTGCCACAACCTCTGGTGTAGGCGAGGTAGCTTTCCGCGATTCTCGCCCTGTGACGCGATCGCGCCAAACCTTTAATTTTTGGGACTCATCCAACGACACGCCCGCACTCGGCAAGGGTTAGATTTTGCCTGCCAAAAAAAAGGCGCGAGTCTAATAATTTTTCAAAAAATTTAAACTCGGTTGAAATGTTCTGCCGTGCCTGCTCAATTTTTTCTAAATCGGCTCCGGGCAATTATAACATGAGCGGAAATAAGGAATAGCAGGCAGGCAACAATTCATTGTTTGTTCCCAGTTGCACCATCCGCACGACAGCAATATCTTTGGCCTCTACGGGCAGCAGCGCGGGGGCAGGATACTTAGCCTCTAAATAGTCGAGAATCGCCAAAGATTCGACGAGATTAAATCCGTCATCGACCAAAGCCGGAATGTGATGAAAAGGATTGATTTCTAAAAAATCTGGCTGAAACTGTTCTCCATCCAGTTTGACTTCTACTAGGTGAAAGTCCAGTCCCTTTTCCAGCAGCGCTATCCAAACGCGGCGGGAATTGGGAGAGATGGGCGCGTGATATAAGGTCAGCATGAGAAAACCTGACAGGGAGTAGGGTAGACTGAAGCCAATCTTAACCTTTCCTTCAGTCGAGTTGCGGCTCTCTGGCGAGAGAAGGCGATCGCTAGACGTATCGCCCGTGAAGCGATCGCATCAAGCGTAAAAGCGGCCCGCTCCTCCTCAATCTAACGATAGATCGCACTATCAATAGTGGCTCGGAAAAATTCCCCTTCCGACTCGAACCGCTCCGTGCCAAAATACCACCCGCCGCGCAAGCGAGTCGGGATAGTGTAGCCGGCAAACGTCCCTTCTTCTTCCACAACCCCGCCGAAGCTTTCATCGCGGTACTCAGCGCCAGAAGGATTGCCCCAACGCATCAAGCTGATGCTCTCCAACCGCCCCCGTTCGCTGACGCGGAGGGTGAGTTCCGTGCTTTCACCCAGCAGCGTCAAGCTAGCGCGAGCGTGAAAATCATCCAGTGCCGCCCACGATACCTGACTCTGGCAGAGTACAGACGGCAACCACATCAGTTCCCCCTGCATTCGACCGACAGCCGAGCGAGTGATATCGGCTCCCGCCGCCGCCATCACCGGGAACAACCCCAAGAGTTTCCACCGCATCGCACCTGCGCCGTCCACAAGGCGATCGGAGCCCCAAATCGGCAAGCCGTTCGTGCGTACTGCCGCGCGCCAAATAAAACCGCGCTTCCAGCAGATGACTTGCTCGGCTGTGAAAGGGAGCCAACCCCGCAGTTTTATTTCGCCGTGCATTCGCAGCCGCACCGCAGACGCGAGTTTTGTTCCAGGGGCGATCGCGCGATCGAGATAGCGCCTTGCTGCATCAGGAAGGGCAGCCAACTGCGCCGGCTCAAAAACCCCTTCGCTTGGTGGCGCTGACTCCCATAATTCCTCGAGAGAAAGTTCTTTGCTCATCGTTACCTCCAAGTTACCTCCAACCCTCCTGACTACCCCAAACACGTCTTACTTTGCCTCATTTAACGCGCCTGCTGCTCTATGATGGAGTCATTGCCGGCAGGCTCCGGCTTGTCCCTTGAGAACAACGTGCTATTCTCACCGCACTTATGAATATGCTACAAATTTCTAACACAGTCAGCATCCCGGAAAGCGAGATCGAAACCAGTGCCGTTCGTTCTCAAGGAGCCGGGGGGCAAAATGTCAATAAGGTAGCAACTGCTATTCACCTGCGCTTTGATATCAAAGCTTCCTCCCTGCCCGATCGCTACAAAGAACGGCTGTTGAATCTGAACGACCAGCGCATTACCCAAGACGGCGTTGTTATCATCAAGGCTCAGGAACACCGCAGCCAGGAACAGAACCGAGAGGAAGCGTTGAGCCGGCTGCAACAACTCATTAAAAGTGCTGTTACCGTTCCTAAAAAGCGTTTTAAGAGCAAGCCGACTCGCAGCTCTCAACGGAAGCGCCTCGACAGCAAAACAAAGCGCGGTCAGATTAAAGCAATGAGAGGGAAAGTGCAGGATTTTTAATGAGCCGAGCTTAGCCCCATAGATAATTATACAGCAGGAAACTCCCGATTGTTTCAAGAGATTGCCTCTGAAAGACATCTTTTGAACTTTCCCTTGCCATCGACTCGATCAATACACTACAAGTGGCTGACGTGTCTCGCTCTGCGGTAAAGCAGAGAGAGGACGGTTGGCAAAATCAGGAGATTGAGCGTCCACCTGAAAAGCTTTTTTTACAATTCTGTTAAACAACCATTGCGTAATCTTTAAAAGCCGAAAGATTGCCTGGGGATCTGATAAGTGAGTCGAAGGCAAACCGTGCCCCATCTCTTTCAGAACTAAACCAATCGGAACATTTATTTCATCCTGTAGTTTTAGGAGACGGGTAAAAATTGGCCCGCTAGCAGAAATGACAGAGCCTACACCACCGCGCGCCTGTCCCCAACCGATGTAATACAATCCCTTGTAATCATCCAAAAACGCGCCGCCATAACATTTCACGACTGCTCCTTCGACGCGCTGAAGTTCCGCCGGCAAAAACGGATACGCAACGTCATACCCAGTGGCGCAAACGATTAAATCAAATTCCTCTACACTGCCATCGACAAATTCAACTTTTTTCCCATCGAGGCGACGCACCGCCGGTTTGGGAATAATCCGACCGTGCTTTATATAATAGGGCACTTCATTGTTTAAGGTCGGGTGCTTGTCAAAAATGCGATACTGGGGTTCAGACAAACCATAGGCTGAGTGCTGCCCGAAAGTAAGGCGGATGATGCTGTAGGCGATGAGCCGTTGCAATCCTTCTGGCATCCACCATTGAATGAGATCGACGAGGGGAACCCCGGCAAACGTTTTGGGGAGAAACCAAACGGGTTCTCGCATACTTAAAACGCTCTTGCTCCCGACTCGCGCTGCTTCGGCGGCAATATCGCAGGCTGAATTGCCGCCGCCGATGGTGAGAACGCGCCGATCGCTCAACTGTGCCGGGTTTTTGTAATCTTTAGAGTGAATAATTTTTCCCTGAAATTCTCCGTCAAATTTTGGAAATCGCTTGCTCCAGTGATGACCGTTGCACAGCAAAACTCCTTTGTAAATTCGCTGTTCTCCATTCTCAAAGGTGACTTCCCACAAGTTATTTTCAATGGGGCGTACATAAGTAACTGTGCGCTTGAGTTCGATCGCGGGGCGCAAGTCGAAGCGATCGGCAAAACTGTTGAGATAATCCCGCATTTGTTGAGCGCTGGGGAAGTCGGGATAATTTTCCGGCATGGGAAAATGGGTGAACTGAGTCACTTTGCGGGATGAAATAATGTGGGCGGTTTTGTAAACTCCGTGATACCAATTGCCAGCTATATCGTCACTGGCATCGACTTGCTCGTAGGGAATGCCAGCCGCTTGCAATGCCTGAGCCATTCCCAGCCCGACAAAACCCGCGCCGATAATTAAATGCTTGTGAGTTGTATTGTGAGTTTCTCTGGGGAGATGATTGCCGTTGATTTGCATAATTGATTATCCTTTTTTGACTATTTCGCCAATCCAAGCGAGCAAGCTGGGAAAGTAGCGTTTTAAGAGGGAGCTGTTGCGAGCGATATTGTCGGGGAACACTTCCAGGCGATCGCGCGCTATTCCTTGAATGGTTTGTCGCATGACTTCCGCCGGATCGGTAATTAAATAGTCTGGTAAATTTGTGTTTCTTTCGGCGAAGCTTCCATACCGTTCGGACTGGAGGATCGGAGTGCGGCTGAAAAAGGGATAAACGCCTGTCACTTTGATGTTATAAGGCTTTAATTCATCGGAAAGCCCTTCACTCACCCCGCGCAACCCGAATTTGCTAGCACAATAAGGCACCATACCAGCAGTGCCAACCCAGCCTGCGAGGGATGAAATATTGACAATGTGACCTTTTCGACGGGCAATCATGTCGGGAATAAACAAAGCGCTCAATCGCATCGGAGTGAGGAGGTTGATTTGCATCAAATGCTCCCATTTTGCCTGGGGAACTTCATGCAAAAGCCCGATCGCTGCAATTCCTGCATTGTTTATCAAAATGTCAACGGGCACGCCCAGGGCTGTCACCTTTTCGTAAAGCGTTTGGCATCCTTCACTAGAAGAAAGATCGACTCCCAGGCAAGCGAGTATTTCACCCGTCGAAACGTCGCGCTGGATGCTTTCAACCCGTTTGTGCAGGGCATCTGCGTCTAAATCGGTGAGGATTAATCGGCTACCTGCGATCGATAACTGTCGCGTGAGTTCTTGTCCGAACCCACCGGCTGCGCCAGTAATCAGCACCACGGCTTCGCGTAGCTGGGTCATTCTTGACTCTCTTTTCGTGTTAGGTCAAATTTTAGGCGATCGCAGCGTGCTCAGGAGCAGCAGCCACCACGGCACTTGAATATCGGGGAGAGCTGCGGCGTACTTTCTCAACCCGGGCAAGGCGAAGGGAATCAAGAAACGCAGAGAACGCAACGACACGGGGCGGGAACCTTTCTCATCGACCAATCCGTACTGTTGCGCCAATTCAGCCACAATCTGCACGCGCCCGGTTCGGCGCATGACTGCGGGATCGGCTGCCAGCGCTGCGATCGCCCGCCCTGTCAGCAAGGGGGTTTCCCAGTTGTAGCGTTCTCGGAAGATTGAATTATTTGAGTCCATCGCGTCGCTTTTTTCCATTTCCTCAGCCAAACGGTAAAAATGCTCAGTCCCCACGATTCCCGGCCAAATTGAGAGCGAGGCGATATTATACGGCTGGAACTCGACCGCCATATCGGCGGCTAGGCGATCGCACCCTGCCTTGCCCGCACCGTAGGCGACGCCAAAAATGTAAGACAAACCGCCCCAAGAGGAAATCGTACAAATCAATCCCTGTTTGCGCTCAGCCATGATCCGCGCCGCAAAAACACTCGCGATATAGTGACTGCGGAGCCCGACGCGATTGCAAGCATCCCAGAGATTGGGTTCGCACTCCCAAAAAGGCTTGCCCTGAGCGTTCGTTAATGCCTGCACGCCCGCGTAAGCATTGTTAACCAAAACGTCGAGCTTTCCCTGCTCGTCTCGAATGCGATCGAACAGCAGGCGCACTTGCTCGTCGTCGCCGTGATCGACTTGCACGGGAATGCACGCCCCACCGGCTGCAGCGATCGCCGATTGGGTTTCCTCAAGGCTTCCCGATATGCCATTCCCGGGGCGAGACGTGTCCAAACTGCGACCGGTGACGTATACCGTTGCCCCTGCCTCCGCGAGTCCAATGGCAATTCCCTTGCCCAAACCTCGCGTCGCACCCGTGACTAATGCAATTTTCCCCTCAAGTGGTTTCATAATTGTTGGTTAATCTTAAGAAGACTTCAAAGCCCAAGCCAGAAAGCGTTCTGTGTAGTATAAAGCGAATTGATTGCTCGTTCCCTGAAAAACCGCATCAAAGGCGTGTTCAGCCCAGGGAATTTCCAGCCACACGACGCGATTGCCGGCTGCGAGCAATTTCTCGTGCATCTCCCGTCCGAATTTCACTTTTACAATATGGTCGCGACTGGGATAAACCAATAGAGAAGGGGGAAGATCGGGTTTGACGGAATTGATCGGAGAAGCTTTTCGGTAGATTTCTGCCAATTCATCGGGGGTTCCTCCCAGAAAGTCGCGCAAGACGGCACGGACGTCAACGGGATCGGGGAAAGGCGGGTCATAGTATCCTTGCAGCAGGTTGTTCGGGCCATAATAATTCACCACTGCCCGAACTGCAACTGTATCTGAACCATAAGCCAGTAGCGATGCCAGGTGGGCACCTGCCGATCTTCCCATTAAAGCAATGCGATCGCTGTCTATTTCTAACTCACTTGCACGGGTTTGGATGTAGGATAGAGCCGCCTGCACGTCCTCAAGTTGAGCCGGAAAGCGATACTGGGGCGCGTGGCGGTAATCAATCGTCACCACGCAATAACCCCGAGCTGCCATGTAGCGGCTGAATGCCTCGTTGTTATCGGGACTGCCCGATCGCCAAGATCCGCCGTATAGGGCGACAATTGCCGGATAGGAGCCGATTTGCACCGGTCGGTAAACGTTTAATTTCAGTGGCACGCCGTCAGGGCTGGCAAACACGATCCCGCGATCGATGCGAACTTCTGCGATGGGAATTCCCCGAAACACATCTGCGAGTACAAAGGGCTCTTGACGCAGTTGCGCCCGTGCCGCTTCAGGAACTGCTGCCAAATAATTTGACCCCAATACCGTTTCCATTTCGGCTGCCGCGCGCGCGCTGGCAGCGGGCAACTGCAAAAGCGGCAGCACGCTCAGAATTAGGGCGAAAAGGCTGCCAGCCAGCGAGACTTTGTACAGCCAGCCTTCGTGGAGCCTGAAAAAGCTCAGCAAAAGGGCGATCGCATTCACACTCGCCAGCCAGGGGCTCACCTCTGGCGCTCCCACTGTCAAAGGAAACAGGAAAAACGCGGGCGCTGGCACCACTACCCAAAGGCTGAGAAATAATCCAATTGCACTCAGCAACCCGGGGAGGAACAGCGACGTCAGGAACGCTGCCAGTAAGGCCAGTTTTTTGCTATTGTGACGGTTGGATCGGGACATCTGCTTGACCAGTTAGGGCGATCGCGGGGCGTTATAATTAACGACAGCCGCGATTCTCATTTCCCAAGTGTAAACAAACTGTGAGAAAAAGAGTAGTCGCATTTTACCCATTTTAGAAGAAAGTTGAAGCGTGAATGACTTTATCAGCCTTTCGTTAGAGTATCTAGAAGCTGGAGAGGCACTTTCCCGGCTGGAAAAACGGAGTAATCCGGTGGCTTTTTGCTATATCCAGTCAACCGAATTGCTTCTGAAAGGATTAGCGCAACAGCGGGGAACTTTGACTGAAGACTTAAGGAAAAGTCACGATTTTTTAACGCTTTGGGATTCTTTGAATGAGCCAGACTCTAACTTGAGACATATCGTAGAATCCCTAAGCCCCCTAGACCCGAAAACAACTCGGTTTCGCTATCCCGCGCGGAACCCAGAACCTATCGATCTAGACTCGCTCGGGCAAAATGTAATCGCCCTCCATCAGGCTTTTAATTTAGCGAGTCCTGAAACCAATGAAACTTAACTTCAGCTATTTATAGTAAGTTATAAGGCAAATAAGTTTTATTGATACAGTTCCTATACTTTCGGATTTTTTAGAATTACCGCTCGAATTTTTCTGGCTTCTATCTTCTGGATTCTCGCTCCTGAATTCTTCCTGCGTGCTGTTGAAAATTTCACGGGCTGCGTTCCTCTCGTGAAGAACAAAGGATATTTGTGCGATCGCTACTCTAGCTGCGATTCTGCCCCAATCCCCTGTTAAATTTTCGGTCGAGTGAGGGAAATCACAAAAAAGCTGTGACTGGCGGCATACCTGCGAGCGATCGCTTGTGACATACTCAAGAGGTCGTTTGACAGAGCAGCACTGACAACCCAAGTAAAAAAACTGCCCTGTCTGTGTCGATAATTTTCAGGGGTGACGCCGCGCATCTACTCATAGAAAATAAGGCGTTGGTTTTGGGGGACTCTACTTTTTCATCAAAATCTCGCCACGGGTTCGTTCAAATGGACAAGCTCGTGATGAATTGAAAGCGATCGATTTCTCAGTCAATCAGGAGCGCAAGCGCGATGAAAGCATCGGCAGTAGAGATAAGCCAGTGGGCGGTTATTTTTTCCTTAATAGGAGGGTTTGCTTTCCCCGCTCAATCCCAAGCTCAACCCATCGCCCCCGCAGCAGACGGCACTGGCACTCTCGTCAACTTCAATGGCAATCGCTACAACATTACTGGAGGTTCGCTCAGTCGAAATGGTGCCAATCTTTTCCACAGCTTTCAACGATTTGGACTCAGTGAAGGACAAAAAGCCATTTTTCTCTCTAACCCGAATATCCGCAATATTTTCGGACGGGTAACGGGCGGAGAGGCTTCGTATATTAATGGATTAATTCAAGTCACGGGCGGGCATTCTAACCTATTTTTGATGAACCCAGGCGGGATAGTATTTGGCAAGAATGCAAGCTTAAACGTGCCGGCAGCTTTCACGGCAACCACCGCTAGCGGCATTGGTTTTAATTCGGGATGGTTCAACGCAAGCGGGGTGAATGATTATGCTGCCCTGGTGGGGACGCCCAGCGCTTTTACCTTTTCAGCAGCGCAACCGGGCGCGATCGCAAATGCCGGCAATTTAACGCTACAACCCGGCAACAATCTCACGCTTTTAGGCGGCACAGTTATCAACACTGGCACCCTATCAAGTCCCGGAGGAAATATTACCATCGCTGCCGTACCGGGAGCCAATACAGTACGCATTTCTCAACAGGGGCACCTGCTTTCTTTAGAGATGCAGCCAATCCCTGCGACTGCACAGGAGGGAGCCTCGATCGATCCGCTCTCGCTGCCGCAATTGCTGACCGGTGGAGGCAGCGAAAGTCACGCTACGGAACTGAGCGTGAATGAAAACGGGCAAGTGTTTCTCACCGGTTCCGGGATTCGCCTGCCAGCAGAAGGGGGAGTCGCGATCGCCTCTGGCACTATCGACGTATCCGGACAAACTGCCGGGGCAGTCAATATTTTAGGCGATAAAATAGGACTGATCGCCTCGCAGATTAACGCTTCTGCAAACAATGGCGGCGGCACGGTACTGATTGGCGGCGACTATCGAGGAACGGGAAGCTTTCTAGCGAATCACACCTTTGTCAGCAGTGACTCGACGATAAATGCGAATGCTTTGGATACTGGCAATGGTGGAAAAGTCATCGTTTGGGCGGACAAAACTACAGCCTTTTATGGAAATATCAATGCTCTTGGAGGGACTAATGGAGGCAATGGCGGATTTGTCGAGATATCGGGCAAGGAAAACTTAATTTTCCGAGGTTCGGTTAACCTGAGCGCTCCCAATGGCACAACCGGAAGTTTGCTCCTCGATCCGGAAAATATCACCATTGTGACAGGGAATGGGGCAGCAGAAGATAGCGAAGTAGCCGCCGACAGCCAAGTTATGTTTGAAGACGGCACCGATACTTATACCATCTCCGAAACCGCCCTAGAAAGCCTCGATGGCAATGCAGAGGTTAAATTAGAAGCCAGTAACGACATTACCATTCAACCGCTATCAGACAGGCAATTAACCTTCGCTCCGGGCACGGGTTCTATTACTTTTACCGCCGATGCCGATCGGAATGGAATCGGGGCTTTCTCGATGAATTCCACTGACACCATCCGCGCTGAAGGGAGAAACGTGACCATTTCAGCAGCTCGGATAAATCTGGGCAATATTGACACGAGTTCGGCGGGATCTAACGGGGGAGCGATCGCTTTAAATGCTTTGTCAGATATTGTAACGGGTTCCCTGCGCTCTTCGGCAGGTGGCAGCGGGTATGGAGGAGCGATCGCCCTGACTTCTGCGAATGGGTTTATTAATACAAGTGCTGGCACTCTAGATTCTAGTTCTGTGGATGGGAATGGAGGAGCGATCGCGCTAACGGCTGAAGGTGACATTATAACCAACTCCCTCAAATCCGCAGCGGGCGAAATAATTTCTTTAGGAACGAATGAATATGGCAGCGAACAATTTTCCTCGAATGGAGGTAGCGGAACCGGAGGGAATATCACCCTAGAGAGCCGCACCGGCGCGATCGATACCACAGCGGGAGAGTTCCACTCCTATTCTTTGAATAATAATGGAGGGAATATCACTCTTGTAGCGGCTGAAGCGATTAACCTTCGCTCGGCAGTCTCTTCTTCAAGTTATCAACTTCCTTTGAATAATACCAGGCTGGGGAGCGGCAGCGGCAAAGGAGGAGATATCGCCATCACCAGTAACGGTGGAGGCGTCAGTGCCTTCTCTGGCTTTTTAGAGTCTTATTCGTTATCGGGTGATGGGGGCAATATTACCATTACAGCCAGCGGAGATATTAACACATATTACATTGGCTCCTCTTCTAATGGGTTTGGAAGCGGCGGAGAAGTCATTCTGACTAGCCGCGCTGGAAAAATTACTTCAGACCGGATATTCTCTAATTCAATATCCGGTAATGGCGGCGATGTCAGACTCGCAGCCAGCGCAGAGATTAACGCCTCGACCATCCTTTCATCTTCTAGTGGTTCGGGAGCGGGCGGAGATATCGCCATAACCAGCAGCGCAGGAGCAGTCAATACTGCTGGCGTGCTATCCACTTCTTCAAGATCGGGGGATGGCGGCAAAATCGCGATCGCAGCTAGCGGCGATATTAAAATAGGAACGATGCTCAGAACAGCTTCTAATAGCGGTAGGGGAGGAGATATCGCCCTTACTAGCACCTCCGCAACGATTAATACTATAGAATCCAATATCAACTCCTCTTCTACTAGCGGCACGGCAGGCAATATCACCCTCACCGCATCGGGTTTATTGAGTGTCGGCAACATCAACGCCTCTGGCGGGTTGCAGGGGGGAACCCTCACCCTCACCAGCCACTACAGTAACGTCGATACCACCGGGGGAACTCTTGACGTTTCTTCGACTGCGGGCACGGCAGGCAATATTGCGATCGCGGCTTATTCTGGCAGCATTGCAGTCGGAAATCTCGGCAGTTCAAAAAATCTCGCCATAGCCGATGGCGGCAGTGACAATCCCCTCAGTACCGATGCCGATGCCAGCATTATCTCTGATGCCGATAATCTGAACAATTTGACGGGTTCAGTTTCCCTCGCTGCCCACAACGACATTACCGTCAGCGAACCCATTTCTACCCGTTCAATCTCCAGTTTAGAACTCAGAGCGGGGCGCTCGATCGCTATCAATGCCGACATCGATACCTCTGGCGGCAATGGCAACATTATCCTGCGATCCAATGATAACGGAGCTGATATAACTCGGCGCGATTCGGGAGCCGGAAATATAACAATGGCTCCCGACACTTCTTTAAGCGCCGGGAGGGGCAATATTACCCTCGAATTAGGCACCCTCGCTGAAATCGGCACTATTACCCTGGCGAATTTAGACACCACGGGCACTGTCAACATCAACGCAGTCGGTGGAAATGTACGGAGAGCTTCTGACAGCTCCCTGATTGTCGCCGGTTCGGGAATATTCCAGACAACAGGCACGGGCAGTTTGGGCGTGCCAGAACAACCCCTGCGCCTTAATCTCAATAATTTAGAAGCCACCGCCGGAAGTGGCGGAGCATTTTTCGACTCTCCGAGTCGCGGAGTCACGGTAGGAGGTGCCACCACTGTTTTAAAAGGAATTTCAACCTTTGGGGGAGGCAATTTGCGCCTGACTGCCAGCGGCGATATTGTCGTTACAGAAGAAATCAATACCTCCAATCGATCGAACGCTGGCAATATCGAGCTGACTAGCCTCGCGGGCTCTATCAATACTGCACTGAGCAAGCTATTTTCTTACTCGAACGAAACCGATGCCGGGGCAGTCACCCTCACTGCCAATGCAGATATCAACGTCGGTGAAATCCGCTCGTTTTCTTGGAAAGGTAAAGGAGGAGATATCGCGATTACCAGCCTCAGTGGCGCTGTGAATACTTCTTCTGGCGGAATAGACTCTTATTCAATGGCGGGTGATGGCGGCAATATCGCCCTCGCCGCTCGTGGAGATATTACAACAGCAAGTTTCATCAACTCGTCTGGCTCCGGCAAAGGGGGAGATATCGCCATTAGCAGCCGCAGTGGGGCTATCAATACGCTTTCTAGCGGGATCAGATCTTCTGCCTCGTCGGGTAATGGCGGCAGTATCGCTCTCGCAGCTAGTGGAAATATTCAGGCAGGTTTCATCAGCTCGCATTCAGATGGCAGGGGCACCGGAGGCAATATTACTTTAACGAGTACCCTCGGTGGCATTGATAACTCTTCTAGCAGCCTCAATGCTTATTCATCTCAAGGAAATGCGGGCTCCGTGAGTCTCAGTGCGTCTGGAGATATAAAAATCACCCAAATTATTTCGTCGTCAGGTGGCAGCGGAATAGGGGGAAATATCTCTATTACTAGCAGCAGCGGTTCTGTCGCCACCAACCCAAATAATTTTGCCAATACAAACTTAGAAAACACTCTGGTGTCGTATTCTGAGTTGGGAGGTGCTGGCAACGTCACCGTCTCTGCGGGCGGCAGCGTGACGATTAGGGGCATTCGTTCCGATGGTGACGCGAGCGGCGGCAATATAAGGATTGCCAGCGGCAACGCGATTAATACAACAACTGGAGCGATCGCTTCCTATTCAGAAATGGGCATCGGCGGCGATGTTATCTTGCAGGCGCAAAATCAGATCGAGGCAGGGAATATCGCCACCTATGGCAATCTCAAAAGCGGTAACGTTACGATTCTTAGCGGTTATGGCTCTATTGCGACAGATGCTATAGAAACCATCGCTGCCAGCGGAAATTCTGGCAGTATCGCGCTCAATACTTTCACGACAAATGGCAACATCAACACGGCGAATATTACCTCTTCTGGCTCGCTCGGCGCTGGCAATATTACTGTTGATAGCGCTGGCAACGTCACTACTAGCAATGTCTCTTCTACGTCGTCTTTTGGTTCGTCTGGAACGATTATTATTCGCGGCAATGGCGATGTGAACACCTCGGACGTCACCTCTTCTGGCAATACAAGTGCCGGCGAGGTTGCGGTTAGCAGTGGCGGCAATGTGATGGCGGCTGATGTTTCTTCAAATTCTGGCTCTGGTGCTTCTGGCAATGTCTCTGTCGGGGCTCTCGGCGATGTCACGACAGGGAATGTATTCTCCTCTGGCAATACCAGTGCTGGAAGTGCTGCTGTCACAGGGGGCAGAAATGTTTCGACTGGAAATATTGGTTCTTTTTCGGGTTCTGGCGCTTCTGGCAATGCTAGCGTTACGGCTCTCGGCAGTGTAACAACAGGAAATATTACCTCTCAGGGAAATAGCACTTCTGGCACTGCTAGCGTTACGGCTCTCGGCAGTGTTACGACAGGAAATGTCAGCGCTCAGGGAACAACAAGGGCGGGCGATGCTATCGTCAGTGCGGGTGAATTGGCTAAAATTGGCAATCTCCTCTCAGTCGCGAATGCAGGGACTTCTGGCAATGCGATCGTCAAGGCTGCTGGCAGTATTTCTGCTGGCAATGTTCTCTCAATCGGAACCCGGGGGGCGGGTAACGTTTTAGTGACTAGCGCGGCTGGAAATGTAACCGCAGGCAATCTCGAATCCCTCTCCGAATCTGGCAATGCCGGTTCGGTAACGGTGACGGCTTATGGGAATATTATAGCAGGAAATTTGCGCTCTCAAGGCAGTACAGGAGCGGGAGATATTTCTCTGAGCAGCGCTGGGGGTTCGGTGGCGACAGGCAATCTAGAATCTTTTTCCTCGTTGGGCAATGCTGGCAATATTACTGTCGGGGCTTTGTACGATATTGTTACGGGCGATATCAGCTCGGTTGGCGGCAATAATAGCGGCGATATTCATATCACCAGCCGCGAGGGGGCTATTACAACGGGCGATATCGAAACGAGAGCGAATACTGGCACTGCCGGCGAGATTGCCCTTTCTGCTAAAAACGGCGTGACTGCGGGAGAACTGAATTCTACTGGCGCTCTGGGAAATGGGCGGATTAATGTTACCGAGCAAACGGGTGAAGTCGAAACCGAGAAAGTGGCAGCAGACAGTGGGAAAGTGAGCGGCAATCGCATTTCAAATAATCTCAACACGCCAGAGGGAAGCAGCCCTTTAAATATCTCCAATCCTCGGCTCACTAACAACGTTATTGCTGCGATCGCACCAGAGGCGCTGTTAGAAGAAATCGAAACGGCGCGATTGCAGGAATTTACCAATTATTTTGAGCAAGACATGCCCGATATGCCGACGACACTGCAAAGCGCGCGCGAGGCTTTATCCGCCGTCGAACGGCAGACGGGGATGCAGTCTGCGATCGCCTACGTCAACGCCCACCCCGAACAATTAGAAATCGTTCTATTTACAGCCCAAGGGCAACCCATTCGCAAGAGCATTCCAGCAGCTAAGCGCGAGATAGTTCTCAAAGTTGCGAAAGAGTTTCGCGAACAAATTACAGATCCCCGAAAGCGACATGCGACTACCTATTTGCCCAGCGCTCAACAACTTTATCAGTGGTTGATTGCACCGATTGAGCCGGACTTGCAAGCAGAAGGTATTGATACGCTTCTATTTAGTATGGATGCCGGATTGCGCTCTCTTCCCCTGGCGGCTTTGCACGACGGCAAACAATTTTTGGTGGAAAAATATTCTCTAGCGCTTATCCCCAGCGTCAGCTTGATGGACGCTCGCTACCAATCCTTACAGAAAACGCAAGTCTTGGCTTTTGGGGTGTCTGACTTTGCCGATCTCGCTCCTTTACCTGCCGTGCCTTTGGAGTTGAAAGCGATCGCTAAAAAACGTGAAGGTCTGACTTTCTTGAATGAGGCTTTCACCCTCGACAATCTCAAGCAGCAGCGCCAGCGCTATCCCTATCAAATCGTTCACCTAGCGACTCATGCCGAATTTGTACCGGGAGCGATCGCCAATTCCTACATTCAACTGTGGGATGACAAACTGGGACTCGATCGGCTGCGCTCTCTGCGCCTGAACAATCCGTCAGTCGAGTTGCTGGTACTTTCTGCATGTCGCACGGCTTTGGGAGATGAAAAAGCCGAGATGGGTTTTGCTGGTTTGGCGGTACTTTCTGGCGTCAAATCCGCACTCGCTTCTCTGTGGTACGTCAGCGATGTGGCTACGCTCGGACTAATGAGCGAATTTTACCACCATCTGAACGCAGCCCCCATTAAAGCCGAGGCACTGCGCCGCGCTCAACTGGCGATGATTCGCGGTGACGTGCTCATCTCTGAGGGGACGCTGCGCGGAATTTCAGAGCGATCGAGCGTGGCGCTGCCGCCTGAACTGGCAACAGTGGATTCGCTCAATCTATCTCATCCTTATTATTGGTCGGCGTTTACCACGATTGGCAGCCCGTGGTAAATTCGAGCCGGAATTTTCACAGAAATTCTACCATTTTTCTATAACTGCGATCGGTCTTTTTGAAAAATGGCAAGTAATCGTGCAGCATTAATTGCAGATCCGGTAGTGCGGACTTCCCCGCTCGCTACTATAGCGTTTTTCAGTCCGATGAAGTCCAGTGAAGAAACCTGGCTTCGTAGAAGTTGCCGGGTTTCTGAAGTCCCTCAGTCGCTTGAAACCTGCTACATGTAGAGTTACAACTATGTAGAGGTAGGAGACTTCTACACTCCCAATGATGGCAATTATTTCTGCTCATCTACTGATTGCAAACTCAAAACCAGGTTCTCTTTGCAGAAAAGAAACCAGCTCTGCTTGTATGGCAGAGCCGAAAATTTTTACTTCTTCCAAGGAAGTTTTGTCCCCATTTCCGTCATGGCAGAGAAAATGAGATAGACTATCAGCAAACTAATCCCCGCCAGAAACGCCAGTAAATCGCCGTCCATGTGAATCCTCGCAATCGCCAATACTTTGCCGATTTTAACACTTGTCGGCTGAAGTGAGATCGGGTAAGCTATTAACCAGCGTTTTAATGAAAGAGAGGATAGGCGTGAGACAACTGTACTTCCTAGTTCCCGGAACCCGTGGAAACTTTGCCTGTGGTGGGCTCTGGGCAGAGTTGAAAACCTTCAATCTCGCCAAGCAGGTTTGTCGGGCTGAGGTTGTGACTTACCGCCAGCGCGAAAAAGACGCGCTTTTCTTAGATGACGTGCTGAAAGAAAAAAATTTAGAAGAGATTATTTTTGTGATTAGCTGGGGATTTGATATTCCCAAACTCTCGGCTAAACTCAAACCCTATAATGTTGTTTACCACGCCCACAGCGCCGGGTATCGATTCCAACTTCCTGCCAGCATTCCGATTATTGCCGTCAGCCGAAATACTCTGGGATATTGGGGGCAGCAATCTCCCCATTCCCTCCTCTATTATTTGCCCAATCAAATTTCTGATGAATTTAAAAATTTCAATTTGAAGCGGGATATCGACATTTTAGTACAAGCCCGCAAATCTTCCAGTTATCTCCTAGAGGAATTAATTCCTGCGTTGCAAAAGCAGTGTAATGTCTGCGTCATTGATTCTTATGTAGAAGATTTACCGGGAATGTTCAATCGGGCGAAAATTTACCTCTATGATTCGGCTGAATATTGGGCGCTACAGGGAGTCAGTGAAGGATTTGGCTTGCAACCGATGGAAGCGCTCGCCTGTGGCTGTCAGGTATTTTCCAGCGTGAATGGGGGGCTGTCCGATTATTTAGATCCGGGATTTAATTGCTACAAAATTGCGGGATATTCCAAAGAATACGATGTCCAGCGAATTTTGAATGTCTTGCAGGATTCAGAGCCTTTAGCTCTGGCTGAGGAAGTTTTAGCTGAGTATCGATCGGGGAATATTATCAAACGGTTGGAAATAATTTTAAAGGATATCAATCTATTTTTTGATGCCGGAGCTGAAAATCAGTTGAGTCCTATTAGAAAATTGACGGGGACTCAAAAGTTAAAGTTAAAGCTCCAGGGTATAATGAGCAAGCTGAAGAAGAAACTAAGTCGGTAGATTGCTGTTTGCTCAGTTTTCTCGCCCTCGTATATTCCCTGGAAATCTTCATCGAAAAAAATCGCGCTACAATCCAAAACTATCGCGGAGACTGGCAGCAGTTGCGAGGATTGGGGAGGCGGCACGGAGTACGAAGCGGGATACTCATTACTTTAAAGAATCAATCCGCGCATCCGTATTATCCGCATCGTGCGGATGGGGGCAAATCCCGTTATACGATGAGTGCATTATCTCAACTCAGGACAGGAATGCAGGATGGACGTAAAAGCAGCCGTCGCCTTTGAAGCCGGGAAACCGCTCTCCCTCGAAACTGTTCAGCTCGACGGTCCCAAAGCCGGCGAGGTGATGGTAGAGATAAAAGCCAGCGGAATTTGTCACACCGACGCCTATACCCTGTCGGGAAAAGATCCCGAAGGGTTATTCCCGGCGATTTTAGGGCATGAAGGCGCGGGCGTCGTCGTGGAGGTGGGGGAGGGCGTTACCAGCGTTAAACCGGGCGACCATGTTATCCCCCTCTACATCCCCGAATGCCGCCAGTGCGAATACTGCCTGAGCCTAAAAACGAACCTCTGCCAAGCGATTCGCGCCACTCAGGGGCGGGGCGTCATGCCCGACGGCAGCAGCCGCTTTTCTCTCGGCGGGAAAATGATTCACCACTATATGGGCACCTCGACGTTTGCTAACTATACCGTTCTGCCGGAAATCGCCGTTGCCAAAATCCGCGAAGACGCTCCTTTTGACAAGGTTTGCTACATCGGCTGCGGCGTCACTACTGGCATCGGTGCCGTTATCAATACTGCCAAAGTCGAACCGGGCGCTAGAGTCGTCGTGTTCGGGTTGGGCGGCATCGGCTTGAATGTCATCCAGGGCGCGCGCCTGGTGGGTGCCGACATGATTGTCGGGGTGGACGTCAACCCTGCCAAAAAAGCGATCGCGGAAAAATTCGGCATGACGCATTTTGTCAATCCCCAGGAAGTAGAGGGCGATTTAGTCGCCTACCTGGTGGATTTAACCAAAGGCGGTGCCGATTACAGCTTTGAATGCGTCGGCAATGTCAATGTCATGCGCCAAGCGCTAGAATGCTGCCACAAAGGCTGGGGCGTCAGCACCATCGTCGGCGTTGCCGGCGCGGGGGAGGAAATCCGCACCCGTCCTTTCCAACTCGTCACCGGGCGCGTTTGGAAAGGTACTGCTTTCGGAGGAGCCAGAGGACGCACCGACGTTCCTAAAATTGTTGACTGGTACATGGACGGCAAAATCAATATCGACGATTTGATTACCAATGTCATGCCCGTCGAGCGGATTAATGACGCTTTCGACTTGATGCACCAAGGCGAAACTATCCGCAGCGTCGTTACGTTCTCCTAAAAGGAGTTGGAAAGAGTGAAAAGTGCAAGGGTGCCTCGGCTGAGTCAGGAGTCAGGAGTGAGGAGTCAGGAGTCAGGAGTTAAATTCTTCAACACTCCACATTCAACACTCCACATTCAACACTCAACACTCAACACTCCACACTCCCCTCTCAGCACTCAGCACTTTTCACTCAGCACTTAAAAAACAAGGAGGTTTGCGTGTCGAGTCAGGAAAATATCGCGATCGCTCGCCGCTTTATGGACGAACTCTGGAATCAGCGCCAATTCCAGGTCGCTGACGAAATTTTCTCAGAAGATTTCGTCACCCACACCATCAGCCACGAGCCTGTCCCCTGGGAGGGCAAAGGTCCCGAAAGCATGAAGCACCACATCGAGCACTGGCTCGCATCCGTCCCCGACATGCGCTTCACCCCTGACAAGATTATCGCCGACGATCGCCACGCCGTCATACACTGGAGCGCCACCGGCACGAACGAGAATCCTTTTATGGGAATTCCCGCCACCGGCAAGCCCCTGACGCTCAAAGGCGTGACGATTTGCCACTGTCAAAGCGGCAAAATTACCCAAAATCAAACGATTATCGATACTCTTGGCTTGCTGCAACAGCTAGAAGTTTTGCCGGACAGTGCCGCCATTCTTTCGCAAGTTCAAAAATAACTGCCTAGAGGCATCGCTGATGAACAACCATTCCAACCACCCCCGTCCTTACGATGCCGTTTTGGGCGGGCACTCTCTGCCTGCAACCCTCTCTGCCATTCTCGAAGAACTGCGCGAACTCAAGCAAAAGCGCAGTTGGCGGTTATTATACGCGCACGACGAATACGGCAAGCCCGCTGCTGGCAATGTCAACTTGCTCATCGACGCCGTTCGCAACGGGCACAAAGTCAGAATTGTTATCGATATCAAAGATTACGAATACGCGATCGATGCCGATATCCTCTGGATTAGAAACGGCGTCGTTTACGCGCAGAATACCTCCGCTGTCAGCGCCACTTTTAAAGGCGATCGCTTGGTATTTCTAGAAGACTCCTACTATTTTATGACCATCGTCAATACCCGAGGCGACAGAGAGGTGATTCGCTGGAATGTCGGCGAGCACAAGCGCAAAGACGGGCTCGCCCACCACAAAGTCGCCGCCAAGTGGTTCGTCGATTAAACTCAATATCACATAAACATGTTTTTGTCAATCCCTGCTAAAATACTTAGGCAAAAAAACTCGTGCATCGGCACGGGCGAAAATCTATCCTCCCGCTGCGAATTTGCTGAACCCCCCGCTTGACAAGTCGAGGCTTTTGGTTTATTGTGGTAAAGTTATCCTGTTTTTGTTTTTAGGGAAAAATTTAATTGGCACAGATAGACTATCTTTACAGTCTCCTAAAACATAACAGAAAAATAAAGAGGTGTCAAGAGGCGCAAACTCGTCGGCTAAATGAGAATAGTGTCAGTAATTTTATCGGGGGGCGATCGCCTTTTTATCGAAAAAACAAAAGAAGCGCAACTGAGTCATTAAACAAACTTATAATTTTTCCAAAACCAAACTCATCTAAAACGCTAAACTCGAAACCAATCCCCCAATCCCCGAATCCCGGCAAATCAAAAATCATGCCCCCTTCCCCCACCCTCATTTCCGAACATAAAAGTTTCGGCGGAACAGTCAGCTTTTACAGGCATTTTTCCCCTACCTGTAACGGCGAGATGAAATTCGCCACATACGAGCCGCCGCAAGCCAAATTAGCACCCGTGCCAGTCGTGTATTTCCTATCCGGGTTGACCTGCACGGAAGAGAACTTTATGGTGAAAGCCGGAGCGCAGCAATTTGCAGCCAAATACGGATTAATGCTAGTCGTGCCCGATACCAGCCCGCGCAATACCGGCATTCCTGACGAAGATAAAGACTGGGATTTCGGCACGGGTGCGGGCTTCTACGTTGACGCCACCGTTGAACCGTGGAAATCCCACTATCAAATGTACAGTTACGTCACCCGCGAACTGCCGGAAATCGTCGCCGAAAACTTCCCGGCACAACCCGAAAAACAAAGCATTTTCGGTCATTCAATGGGGGGACACGGAGCGCTGATTTGTGCGTTGAGAAACCCCGAAAAATACCGTTCCGTTTCAGCCTTCGCGCCCATCGCCGCGCCCACGCGCTGCCCGTGGGGGCAGAAAGCATTTAGCAATTACCTCGGCGCTGATAGAGAAAGTTGGCGGGCTTGCGATGCCAGCGAATTAGTTCTCACTGCTGATTATACCCGTCCGATTCTCATCGATCAAGGCACCGCCGATCCGTTTCTTTCCGAACAGTTGCTTCCCGAAGTATTCGAGCAAGCCTGTGCAAAAGTCGGTCAACCGCTGACGCTGCGCTATCAGGAAGGGTACAATCACGGTTATTATTTTATCGCCACTTTTATCGAAGATCACCTCCGCTACCACGCCGAAGCCCTGCAGGGGTGAAAATAGTGCTGAGTGCTGAGTGGTGAGTGCTGAGTAATAGTGTAGAGTGCTGAGTGTTAACTCGTTAACTCGTTCCCAGGCTCAGCCTGGGAACGCCTGCCGGGAGGCTCTGCCTTCAGACAAAAGTTTTTCACTATCAGGAGTGCGGGCCAGAAAGCCCGCGATGAGGTCATAGATCGCGGACTTTCTGGCCCGCACTACAAAACTGAGATGCTCCCTTCCTCACGAACCCGCAACCGTCTCCAGCAGCGTTTTGAGGAGGAGATAAGTAGAAGTCGCGCCTGGGTCTTGATGAGCGGCACTGCGATCGCCGAGATAGCTCGCCCGTCCCTTTTTTGCCACTAAGGGAATCGTATTTTTCACCCCTTCTTCAGCAGCGGCGACGGTTTTTTCTAGAGCTTCCACGGTAGAATTGCCAGAGGCGATCGCATTTTGGAAAGCCTCCACTGCTGGCGAGAGGGCGTCGAGCATGGTTTTATCCCCCAGATTCGCTTTTCCCCGCTCAATTACGCCGTGCAATCCGGCTTCTAGCAGTGCCGCCACATCCGCATCGCTCAAATCTTGCTTGCCCGCCACAGCGCTACTCGCCCGCAAAAATAGCGTCCCGTAAAGGGGGCCGCTAGCGCCGCCGACGCTGGAAATCAGCGTCATGCTGACAGCCTTGAAGATGCTGCCGATATCCTTGTCGGCAACGCTGGGCAGTTGCGCGATAACTTTTTGAAAACCCCGATTCATATTAATACCGTGATCGGCATCGCCAATCGCCGCATCGAGTGCGGTGAGGTAATCCTTATTTTGCTCGAAAATTATCGCTGCCGCCCGCAGCCATTGAATAACTTGCTCTTTCGTCACCATTTTTTTGAAAGTTGCCCGGTTGAAACGCCACTCTCTATTTTAGGCGGGGGATGGGTTGGAGAGGAGCGGGCGATCGCTTCAAACGGACGAGCAGCGATCGATAAATTGAATTAAGCGATCGTGAAACTCGTCAGTCGCCGTCATGTAGCAGGCGTGCCCGGCATTTGGTAGAATTACCTTTTGAGCGGCTGGCATGACTTCCAGCAATTCGTCTGCTTTGGCGACGGGAATAATCTTGTCATTGCTGCCCCAAATGGCCAAAACTGGCAGGTTGATTCCTTGCAGTTGCCGCTTGAACTTCAAAATATCGACCGGAGCGATCGCGACAAAGCCGCGCAACTTGTCCGAATGCTCTACGATGAAAGGGAGGCTGTATCGGCCACTCATCGAGGGAGAAATTAAAATGGGTCGATTTAAATTTAATTCCTCCATCACGAGAGACAAAAACTCTACAGGAGAGCCTGAGAAGCTCTCAGAACTGCCATAGCCTGGAAGATCCAGCGCGATCGCCCGGTATCCTCTTTCTGCTAGAAGTTTTAAACTGCCGAGTTCTTTCCAAGTCTTGGCGCTAAAACTTGCACCGTGCAGAAACAGCACGCTCGATGCCGTCGGTTTTCCAGCTTCAATGCAGTGAACAATCCTGTCTTTTACCTTCACAGCCTCTTCAATTTCCCGAAATTGCTTTATCGCCGTCATAACCTTCTCCTGTAAAATCCTTCTTACTTTCCATTACAGTCCCCTACTGCCCAAATGGGTTGCCAACTTGGCCAAATTTTACAAAACTTTACATTTTTAGCCTCTAGATAGGTAAAAAATGGGTTTCTTTAAGAAACCCATTTCCTCGCGCGATTCGCCAGACGGCTAATCTCTGCTTTAAAAAATCGACACCTTCACCAGCGCAGCGCCGGCGTCTTTACGGGTGCGTCCCAAAGTTTAATCATCTCTTCATCCAGTTTCAGCAAAGTGATAGAACAGCCCTGCATTTCCAAAGACGTGATATAGGGGCCAATCAAATTTCGGACAATTTTCAGCCCCTTTTTGTTGCAAATTTGAGCGAATTTGCGATAAATGATATATAATTCAGACAGAGGCGTTCCCCCCATACTGTTGACAAACGCCAAAACCGAATCGCCCCCCTGCAAAGGAGGGTCAGTCAGTTCTACTTCAACCCATTCGGCTTTTTCAGCATCCCACTCCCGTACCGCGCGAGTATAGGCGCAATCTTCAATGATTGAAATCGCCAGCATTTCTGTAATTTCATCCGCCGATTTGAGAGGCATTCTCTGACGTCCCGGTTCCCCGTGAATGCCGATGCCGAATTCTATTTCATTTTCCCCCAACTCAAAAGTCGGCGAACCCTTCGCGGGTACGGTACACGAAGTTAGCGCCATTCCCATGCTGCGCCCGTTGAGATTGACTCGGCGGCAGAGTTCCGCTAACTGCTGCAAATTATAACCCCGATCGGCAGCAGCACCGCAGATTTTCTCAGCCAATACCGTCGTGCCGACGCCGCGCCGCCCTTGGGTGTACAAACTATCTTTAACAGCCACGTCATCGTCGATTAAAATGTTGCGAATGGGGATGCCTTCCGAGTGCGCCAGTTCTGCTGCCATCTCGAAATTCATCACGTCGCCGCTGTAATTTTTGACGATATTGAGAACGCCAGCACCGCCGTTTGTAATTTTGGCAGCTTCTAACATTTGGTCGGGGGTGGGAGAGGTAAAAACTTCTCCCGGACACGCGGCATCGAGCATCCCCATTCCCACAAAACCGCCGTGCATCGGTTCGTGACCGCTGCCGCCGCCGGAGATGAGGGCCACTTTATTTTGGACGGGCGCGTCGGCGCGGTAAATAAAGTGGGGATCGAAGTGAACTTTGATGAGGTCGGGATGCGCGGCTGCCATGCCTTCCAGGCTTTCGCGCGCGGCGTCGTCGGGGTGGTTGATGAGTTTTTTCATAGGATTTTGCGATCGAGTCGGGTTCAAGCGAATGTTCTCAGGAATTTGATGGCTTCCGCCTTATTCTGAAAGATGGCGCGGATTGCATCACCATTGTTATAGCGAATATCAATCTCGTATTTCAAGGCTGGCGCTGGGCTGGGTTGATTTTCGGCATAAGTTTGAATGTATTCAATCGCGCGATCGATGGTGGCTATTGGCTGAGGGAGTCCGTGGAGGACAGTAACCGACACCCATTCAACCCGACGTGAAAGCGACTGTATTAAAGTATTCATAAAGCGATCGATGCGAATTTTTTCTACAGCTAGTATTTGATTCTTCAAAGTGGCGATATTCGCCTCTGACAATCTATTCCAGCTAGCAATTTTTTGCTGAAATTCAGTTTCGGGCGTGCTTTCGTCAAAATCCGCGTCAATTCCAATCTGTGAAAATGCCTGTACTATACTGCTGTAAGGGAGGTAAAGGATATTAAAGCCTTTAGATTCTAATTGATTGAGCGAACCAGAGGTAAACACGCCGGCTACAATAGCGCCCAAAAAGGGGTTCAGGTGACTGTAGGTTTCTGCAAGCGGTAAGAGCGCTCCTTCGATTTCTTGAGCCTTATTTTTAGAGTGCTTGGTGTATCGCCGCCATGCCGTCTCAATAAAAGCAGCGGGAAGCCCTATAATTTCTTCCGTGCCACCCCGTTCCAATACATAGTCAAGATCGTGAGAGTTCCCGTAGCGATCCTGCCACGATACTTTTTTGCTAGAGCGAGCCTTGCGTTTTTTCTGAAAGTCCAAATAAAGACTGTGTTCGTGAGCAATTTCCTGAAGTTTATCGCGAATAAATTCTTGGATGAGATTGCCGATTATTTGACCCCATTTATGAGAAAATGACTCCGCCATTGATTCCTTAAAACCCCTGGTTATATTATAAGTTAATCAGCCGCGAACCCACAAGCACCCCTCGCAAAGAGGAACTCTGTGTTTGCGGTTTTTCCACTTGAGGTTGCGATCGCGAGTCTTCTCAAACTCAAAAGACTCAAACCCCGCCGCTAGCGCCAGTTTTCCCATCCACGCGATCGCCGGAACATAAATCCCGTAGGGAGCAGAATCGCCAATCACAAAGCAAACGGTTGAATCAGGCTGACACGCCCGTCGCAGTGCTTTCCAAACTCTCGCAATATCAAAAAAATAGCAGGCAACCATGAGATGGTAATTTTTTTTGCCCCCGTGCATTTGGCGCTCTCGAGTCAGGTGGTTGCAGACTTCGATAAGCTCGGCGCGAATTGGCTCTAATTCGGAGGCTGTCAAAACTTCATCAAGATTGACATTCTTATGGGTGACGTGCTGCGAACACGAGCGAATCAGGTATTGCCGCACGGCACTTTGCAAGTCGCCCCACCCGTTAATTTCTCCCATAAAACACATTTCCAGGCGGGTAGCATCGGCATAGTCATAGTTGTTGGCGTAGGGGGGTGAAGTGATGACTAAATTAGCAAAGTTATCGGGTACGCCTTGGCAGCTTCGAGCATCTGACTGAAGGAGTGCAGAGCGAGATATCGCTGTTTGGCTGAGCAGTTTCATATCTGCAGCCATGTTTTCAGCCATTCTCTGAAAAGCTGACATGGGTTCTAGGGGAGTTTTTTTCGCTTGCTGCGGGAGAACGTACTGCCAAGGAGCCGTTCCGGCATGGGAAACAGGGCGGAGAATCGCTATAAGTGTCAGCCATACTAACTGAGATTGGGGGGAATCGTCAGCCAATTTTTCCCCAGCCTGTCGCAATCTATCCAGGCATTCAAGCGAGCGATCGCTGAAACAAGCTCGAATCAAATCCGGATAATTATCTACACAGCCTTGCCGAGTTTCAGCGCATTCTACTACCTTTTTTACATGCTCCAGATAGATTGCAGGCTCAGTCCGATATAACAACTTGGCTCTCGCTATGCGAACCAGGAAAGGATGCGCCTCCAGTCCCCAGCATTTAACTCCAGTTTTTTCAGCCGCAATCAAGGTTGTGCCAGAGCCCGCGAATGGATCGAGAACAGTGACGTTTCCCTGGTTTTTTGCGTTAGCAATAACGGTTTCCACCCATTGCGCAGAGAACCCGGCGCTGAACCTAAACCAGCGATGCACCGGTAATTTCATATTGTCGGCAAAAGTTGACGCGGTTTTGTCCGGAGTAACTGGGAGTTTAAGAATCGTCAAAAGCACTCCTTTCGGGGAAATTTTAACAAATCTATTCTATCATATTTAGGGAGAAGTGAACTCAGTTATTTCGCTCGTTTTCCCCTGCCCGGGCGCGCAGGGAATCGCCTATTCCGTTTCTACCCAAACCGTCACTGCTGCAACTGCCACTAACATTTCGTCATTTTTATCGTTGAGAGACGCGATCGCTCGTCCCTGAACCACCATTCCCCCATCCTCAACCCTGAGACTTTTTTGCCCGAAGGGCAGCACGGCTAAAACCTCTGCTTCCCGCACTTGCTCCGGATAGGGGACTGCTACCTGTACTTCGACGATCATTTGATTGGGATCGCTCAAAGAAGCCACTTCCCAAATACCGGGCAGCGCATTGTAATCGATCGCGTTGCGGACTGCCCGCGCTGCTGCGATCGTCGGTTCCTGCCCGTGCTGATCGACTCCCATGCCCATTTCAATGATAAAACGCTTGCGCATCACAGTCACTCCTTGAGATTTTTCATCTCATTATACCTTTATCTCTCTATTAGAGAGCGGGCACAATCTTAAGGATTTGACCCAGGCTGAGTCACCCCTCCGCCAGAAGTTCCTCTAATGAAGAAGGCCATACAGGCTTGGGTTTGCCCGCTGCACTTGTCAGTTTTTCAAACTCTATTTCAGCCTCGCTAAGCACCGATTGAATTTCAATTTTGTTTAACAATGCTTTTAAGTCAATGCGTTGCAGTAGCTTTTTAGCAATCGGGCGCTTGGCATCTGCGAACATCCGCGAATTAATAACATCCATACAAAGTGGAGCGTTGAGAAGGCTAGTCAGAAAAGCAGCCTGTTCCGGGGAGGAGCAAGCGATAAAATAACAAGTATCGTCAAGCATAACTGGACGCCCTTCAACCGGAGCGATCGCCCGGAATTTCGGAATTTTGTGCAAGCCCGATATGCCCACTTTGTAGCGAGCAAATGAATAATCTCCAATCCCAAATATAGAAAACGGTGGCTTGCCGCGATAAATAGATGATTTTCTCCGAGCGAAAATCTCCGCCCGTGCCGTCAGATAACTCCACAATTTTGGCGCAGCTTGCTGTAACTGATGCGTGTCCTCGCTCAAGCGTTTTTGAGGAACTATGACAGCCCTGTAGTTTCGCGCGATCGATTGCTTAAATACATCCGTGCTTTTAAGCAAGGGGTAAACATATTCCGATTCGACAAGAACTGTTTCGCCCAGCTTATTTTGAAGAGTCCCTAAAGGATTGTAGGTTAGCTCCATCACGGAAGCAGCATCGTGTTTTAGCCCTTGACGCCATATAAGAGGGCACACTCCATCAGCGAAAGCTAATCGCTGGGAAGCTCCCATATCTGCCACCAGTTTTCCCCCTGCAATGCCGATAGTAGAATCCGGATCGGTCGCGTATAAATCTCGGTAAACGGCGGCTTCGTACTGTGGTTTTTCTGTTCCCACTTCGACGCAAAACAGGCAGGCACTAACCGCCGCCCCAAACCACTTTTTAGCATCAATAAGCTTGAGATAAGCTTTTGAAATTGGTAATTTTGCATCAAAAGCAAACTGGAGAACGTTACGAGCTACCGAAGTTTTGCAGAGAAGAGCGATCGCGGGCTTTTCTGGAGCCAGTTCTTTAATTAATTTTATCCAAATATATTCGGCAATGTCGAAATTAGCACTGCCCGTTACCGCCTCAAGTCCTTTAAGTCCTTTTAGATTTCTCTTGTGAGGAAGGTTGTTACTCGCGATCGCGCCTAGAGCCGAGTTTGTCACCCACGGCGGATTTCCGACAACCAAGAGAGAGCCTGTTTCGCTCCAGTGCAAGTCTCGCAGAAGATTCATCTCGAATAGTTGTCCTTGTTTGATAACAACGCGAGTAAAAGAAGACTGGTCGGCAATTTTTCGAGCGTTTCTGATATAGGAGTTTTGCAACTCAATCGCTTGAATTTCGCGGGGATGAATGCTAAGATTGAGTAATCCCGCAATAAAGTTACCGCAACCGCAAGCCGGTTCGAGAACTCGGGGCCATTTATGGCCACTAGCACCCAGACATTCAAGGACAGCCGTTACAAGAGCGGGAGGGGTTTGAAAGTCGCCAAATTGTTTAGACAAGGAGATTCTCCAATCCTTCAGTTTTACCTAGTGTTCCCAGAGAGATAATTCTGCCGTACTGAAGCCTCCACTGCAAGGCATTGGAAATTGTCAGGTAGCCTTGTTCTGGAGGTTGCACCATTATCCGTTCCGCCAGAAGTTCGCGTCCAATTTCATCCAGAGGCAGGTTGCGATCCTCAAGAAATGCAACCACATCATCCTTATTGCCATTGCGGCGTAGCACTTCTCGCAATCCATAAGTTGTTTGGTAATCTCCTGTTTGTTCCCGCGATACAAATATAGCGTGCTGGAAGTTTAAACGAGCGGCGCTTAACACGCGATCGTCAGTCTTCTCATAGGCAAGTACGAGAAGATGATAACCAAGCCCATACACTTTCTGGCTGGCATCGCGAAAAGGACACGAAGACTGCGGTTGTCGGATGGAGGTTACCTTTAAGTCTACCTCTAACTCAGGAAAATCGATCCCGCTTGCAGAACTCCCTGGCGTATAGGAGTATTTGGCTAATAAATACCGATGGAATGTCTGTTCTACATACGTTCCTACTGCTTTGCCATCTGTAATGCCATACAAGTTGGAGATCGCCGTTGCACTCAATTCTAGCGCAAACTCTCTGGCGGCGGTCTTAAAAATTGCTAGCGTTAGCTGTGTCATCTTGTAGATGTATTGTTTAGAAACGAATTGGATAGGGAGGGCGCAAATCTTTACCCCACGTTTCCTTTACTTTACCACAAAACAGGAGGTAAAAAAATTGACTAAGGGCGGAATCAAAATACAATAAAGCGATCGCGCTTCTTCTGCCTCTCATCAACAAAAAAGCCCCAAGCAACGGGGGCTTTTTTCGCGCAGTCACACCCTTTAGGGTATATTATCAGCTCGCTAATGCACCTCAAGAGTCCGCAAGCGATTAATCGCAGCCGCTAACTCAAATCGGCGAAATAAAGCTAAATCGCCTTGGGGAAATGGCGTGAGAACATCCAATCCCTGCGCTTCAATATCGGCAACAATCAAATCGCAAATCTCGGAAAGCGATCGCTTCCCGTCTATATAGTGCCGCTTTGCGTAAACCATCGCCTCGGCGATCGCGCGCGCCTGCCCCGCATCGACAATCTGTTCCACCGCTGACAAATCGATATCCTCGGTTCCGAACATCACCTCATCCACATCCCGCACTTTTAATTTCACGTCCCGCTGACCCCGACTCGGATCTATACTGGAAGGTAAGGGCACGCGCGGCGTAATTTGTCCGAAAGTCTTGCCGCCTTCGGCAGCGCGTCCGGTGGCGTATTTTTGCGCGATCGCCCGCGCTTTTGCCGTGACGTCTCGCGGCTCGAAATCCTCCATCGCAATCACGGTATCGGCTACGTCGAAATAATCGCCGCTGCCGCCCATAACGAGAATTGTCGAAACGCCTATTTCACTATATAATTGACGGATTTTGTCGATAAACGGCGTAATCGGTTCCTTATCTTTGGCGACGAGTTCCTGCATCCGGCGATCGCGAATCATAAAATTAGTCGCTGCCGTGTCTTCATCCACTAGCAACACGCGAGCCCCCGCTTCCAGCGCTTCCATAATGTTTGTCGCCTGCGAGGTACTGCCGCTGGCATTCGCCGTAGAAAATTTTGCTGTAGAACGCCCCTGCGGCAGTTGGTTGATAAACGGGGAAATATCCACGCCTGCCACCGATCGCCCGTCCTCAGCGCGAATTTTTACCGCTGCTGGATTTGTCACCGCAAATTCCCGCCCGTCGCCGGGAATGTGGTTGTAAATTCCTAATTCAATCGCTCTGAGCAAAGTAGATTTGCCGTGATAGCCGCCGCCGACAATTAATGTCACCCCCGCCGGGATTCCCATGCCTGTAATTTTACCCCGATTCGGGCAAGTAAATTCTACGCGCCGGGAATCGGGAGATTGAAAAGCGATGCCGTCAAGCGCCGGTTTCGGATCGACGCCGCTCTGTCGCGGTAAAATAGCGCCGTCGGCAATAAAAGCGATTAAATTGCGTTGGGGCAATTGTTCGCGCAGCCAGTCGGCATCTTCTACGGTTTCGACGTGCTGCTGGAGTTTTCTTGCATCGAGTTTTTGAAATTTTAAGGCGCGATCCGCAATTTGCGGGATGTCGTCGCAGAGCATTTCGGCAGCTTCTCGCCCTAAAATCCGCCTGCCGGCGGCGGGGAGTCCGACGACAAATCGCATTTCGACAAATTCGTCGGTGATGAAAGCACAGGTGCGATCGAGCACTTGTTGAGAAACGCGCGCGATCGCGATCGCGCCACTTTTTCCAGAACCCCGGCGGCTGCTGAATTCCCGCGTCGCCCGCTCGAACTGTCGAATCAGGTAATCTTCCAGGGCAATTTTTCGGCTGCGATTGCGGTAGAGTTCCGGCTCAAACCCAGCCACGCGCTGCGGCACCCGCACCCGAAATTTGCTGGGGGCGGCGTAGGGATCTCCTTGAACGTAATCCACAATCAAGGTAAAATCGGAGAATTTATACTGTCCCTGAATATCCTTGTAGGCTTTATACCCGCGCCCTTCCAGTTGCAGCAGATGCGATCGCAGAAATTCTCTATTGCTCATATCCACCGAGTCGATTTTAGAGTTTAGATTTTAAATTTGTGCTAATAGCTAAAAGTTAGCATGGAAGCGAGTTTTCCGGAAGCCACCTAGCGATGATTTCAGGCTTTCTTAACACAATTTCTCCCCATCGATGACACAGGGCGATCGCCAACCCCCCGCCAACCCCCGACACTTGCCAGCCTTCAACAACGATCCTGACTGAGAGGCGCTCTTGAAGGCTGAAGTTTGTGAGTAACTTCTATGGTTCAGGTGGACTATGGTATCGAACCCGGTTAACTTCTCCGATATTAAAAATAATTGGGCGCGTCCCTTCATTCAAGCCTTGGCGCAACGCGGCATTATCAGCGGCTTTCCTAACGGGACTTTTCAACCCAACCAACCCATGAGCCGCGCTCAGTTTGCCGCCCTGCTCAGCAAAGCTTTTCAGAAACCGTCAAAGCGGCAGTATTCCCCCTTTGCCGATGTCCCTGCCCGTCACTGGGCGGCATCGGCGATTAAAAAAGCTTACGAAACAGAGTTTTTATCCGGCTATCCCAACCGGCGCTTCCGTCCCGACGAATCAATCTCCCGGGTGCAAGTCTTGATTTCCCTCGTCAGCGGTTTGGGGATAACTTCCGATCGCCTCGGAGCCCTCAAAGCCGCCCTGCCCGCTCTATTTCACGATACCAAAGAAATCCCCGGCTACGCAACCGACAAGCTCGCGATCGCCGTTGGCGCAAAAATGGTCGTCAACTACCCCAATTTAAAATTACTCAAACCCAACCAAATTGCCACCCGGGGCGAAGTCGCCGCGTTTGTCTACCAAGCTTTAGCCTATCTGGGACAAGTTCCTAATATTCAATCGAGCTATATCGTCATTCCCCCTGGAGGCGCGACGCCGCCGGGAGATATTTCGACGGGCAGCATCAATCACGTTCGAGAATTTCGCGGCGCGTGGGTAGCAACCGTCTGGAACAGAGACTGGCCTTCTAAAGCCGGACTGCCAGTTGAAACGCAAAAAGCGGAAATGATTCAAATTCTCGATCGCCTGCAATCCCTCAATTTCAACGCCCTGATCTTTCAGGTGCGCCCGGAAGGCGACGCCCTCTACGCTTCGCAATTGGAACCGTGGAGCGCGTGGCTGACGGGAACCCAAGGCAAGCCGCCAGAACCCTACTACGATCCGCTCGAATTTATTATCGCAGAATGCCGCAAGCGCAATATTGAATTGCACGCTTGGTTCAATCCCTACCGCGCTAAAAGCAAGCTGACCGGTTCTCCCAATGTCAGCCCTCACATCGCCGTCACCCATCCCGAATTCGTTCAGCAATACGGCAATCAACTGTGGATGGACCCCGGCGCAAAAGTGGTTCAGGATTGGACCTACAATGTCATTCTCGATGTCGTGCGCCGCTACGACATAGATGGAGTGCATTTAGATGACTATTTCTATCCCTATCCCATCGTCAATCTCCCCTTTCCTGACAGCGCCACTTATGCCGCTTATAAAGCGAATGGCGGCACCCTGTCTTTAAATGACTGGCGGCGGCAAAGTCTCAATCAATTAGTGGAGCGCCTAGCCAAGGGAATTCGTTCTGTCAAGCCGCACGTTAAATTTGGCATCAGTCCTTTTGGAATTTACCGCCCCGGACAACCGCCCGGAATTCGCGGTTTGGACGCCTACAACGAACTCTATTTAGACTCGAAAAAATGGCTCGCAGAGGGGTGGGTCGATTATTACGCGCCGCAACTGTACTGGCGCATCGATCCCCCCGCTCAGAGCTATCCCGTTCTGCTCAAATGGTGGGTAGAAAATAATCCCAAGGGACGGCATTTCTATATTGGCAATAATCTCTCGCTGCTCGACGGAAAAAGCTGGACATTTGAGGAAATTGCTCGGCAGGTGCAAATTACGCGCGATCTCAAAGAAAAGCTGGCTCTGGGGAATATTTTCTACAGCATGAAGTCTTTTAATGAAAATCGCGAGGGGGTTTTCGACAATTTCAAAGCTTCCACTTATACTGCTCCGGCGCTGGTGCCGCAGATGGCGTGGTTGGATGCCGCACCCCCTGCGCCCCCGACTGGCGTGGCGGTGAAAGATGGCAATATTGTTTGGAATCCGGCGAGCGGGGAGATTCGTTCTTGGACGCTTTACCAGCAAAATGGCGATCGCTGGACTCTCGCGCGCGTGCTGTCGGCGGGGACTGTCTCTGTTAGCGTCCAACCGGGAACCTATGCCCTGCGTGCTGTCGATCGCATGGCGAATGAAAGTACACCCGTTGCCGTGTCTGTGAAGTAAGTCGCTCTCACTTTTCCCGTTAGAATAGGGGCGCAGGCGTAGCGCTCCTATTTTATTTTCGGGGGCTGAAACCCGGAAACCCTGGAGAACGCCTGACTGAATGCGGGCGTCACCTCGTCTGGGCACCGATGCCTCAGTATCCTAAAAATTCAGGCAGCACCATCGCCGAGCGGTCTTGTCTTTACCGACAGGAGTTTATTAAAAAGTTCCAGTCAATCAGGAGAGTGCCAGACTATGAGTGATAAAGATCGGGATAAACTGAAAAACAGGTTAAATTTTCAACTTTCTATATTTTTTTCCGCCGCCCTACTGGCTTTGGCTGGATTGATATTTGTGATTCTTTACAGCAAACTCCCGGATAATTTTACCGAAACCCTGACTGCCGAAAAACTTTTCGAGCTGCGCATTCACTCCCTAGCCGCTCGGATTGAAGCCATAAAAACTCTGGCAATACTTTTTGGAGGGAGTGCCATCCTGTTAAATATTTATTACGGCGCTGAGCGAGCGGAGCTGTTCGAGAAAAATACCCTAGCGGCGATTCAAAGTGTCGAGGTTTCCGAAGCGGGGAAAGTCTCCGATCGCTTTACCAAAGCCATTGAAGAACTGGGCTCTGACAATCTGGCAATCCGTCTGGGAGGCATTTACGCTCTGGAACAGATGGCCAATAAAAACGAGCGAGAACACTGGACAATTGTTCAAATTTTAACGGCTTTTGTCCGAGAAAAAGCCTCTAAAAAAATAGTTGAGCTGCCCAATTCAGAAGAGTTGCGATCGGAAGAAGACAAAGAGCCGGGATCGAAACTGGCGATCGACATTCAAGCCGCCCTCACCGTTATCGGACGCCGCGACGCGAAAAACGAGCAGGAAGATCAGATCGTCGATCTGCGAAATACGAATATCGCGGGCGCAGATATCCGCAAAGCCAATTTGCAGCGGGCAATCCTGACGGAATCCAACCTTATCGGGACGATTCTGTTTGGAGCCAACCTCGTCGGGGCTATCTTATTTAAAGCCAACTTGCAAGAAGCGATTCTATTTGGAGCACAATTGCGAGAAGCCATTCTCACGGAATCCAACCTGCAAGAGGTGGTTCTTACAGAAGCCAATTTGCAAGGTGCGATTCTCTGGAAAGCCAACCTGCAAGGTGCGAATCTCCGAGAAGCCAACCTGCAAGGTGCGATTCTGTTTGGAGCGAACTTGCAAAATGCCAACCTGACTGAAGCGAATTTGCAAGGTGCAATTCTCACCGAAGCCGATTTGAAAGGAGCAATCCTCGACAAAACCGAAGGCTTGGAACAGGAACAAATTGCCTCGGCATTTGGAGATAGCGCAACTGTGCTGCCGGATTATCTAGAAATACCGGAAAATTGGCAGCAATTCCAGTGAGATCATTGGCTCGCGATCGGCTCGTGCTTCACCCGCTTATCTCTAGGGGCTAGATATCTTTTACTTGCCCCATTTTCCTTTAAAAAAAAAGCAAAAAAGCAGCGCACTACAGAAAGCAGCAGCGCTGTGTTGGATACGTCAACACACCTTGGAGGAATGGGGGTAAAAACCCGCCTCTTTGGAGCTTATTTCCCTACTTTATCACAAAAATTGGGAATGGGGCATTGGGCAAAAGGGCATTGGAAATTGGGCAAAAGAGAATTGACAGTCAGTTAGTGGCTACTGATTTTATTAACCCTATTCGATCCCCCATGCCCCATGCCCCATTCCCAATGCCCCATGCCCGAAATCTATTGCCGAACGCCGAGTGCCTGAATATTATCGCTGGCATACCCGACTTCGAGGGGGGGCTCTACTTGCAGCAAGGTTTGAATCTGGGTGAGGTATTCTTCTATCTTGCTTTCGCTTCTAAACATGCGGCGCAGCCGTTCCAGAATAGGCGTGAGCAGGTAGCGTTTTTGTTCGCCTTTGACTTCTTCGTCTGCCTTGGGCTGAATAATCGCGTGACTCCTGAACAGCACGAATTTTTCAGGTTTTTTGGTTTTGAAGACTTCCCGAATTTCGGCGCAGATTTGTTCGATGAAGTGGTTGGTGACGTATTCCATGACGGCGGGCTGCAGGGAGAAAACGGCTTCATTGCCGGGAATTTTTTCGATGAGCGATCGCCGTCCGAGGGACGCTACCGCTTCCAGCAATTCTCTCTGAGAAATAGGCAGCAGCATATTTTCGCGCAGTTGGGGCAGGGAAATCGCTTTGCGTTCGATCGCCAGCCAGTAGAGAATTTCCTGCTCGATCGGGGACAAGCGCAGGAATTGCGCCTCCAACAGCGTACTGATATCCCCAAACACCAACGTGCTCTGTTTGAGAAATTCCGAAACTTTCCCGCCAAATAGCTCGCGAATCGTCGTTGCCACTATCTTCAAGGCGAGGGGATTGCCTCGGTAGAGTTCGATGAGCTGTTCCCACTTTTCCTCCTCTGCCAGTCCTTTGGACTGGAAGATTTCCCAGGCTTCTTCTCGCTGCAAGTCGCTCAGCTTCAGGGAGCGAACTGGCAGAGTTTTGCCTTCTACGATCGCGATCTCGTTGGGTTTCTCCAGACTGGTAATCACCAAGCAGCTATTGTGGGGTTCTTCTCCGATGCGTCTGAACAAGTCGCCATAGCCTTCATAGCCGGGACGGTAATACCCCGCCAGTTCGCCACTCTGCAAGATAGTTTCGACGCTATCGAGTACCAGCAGGCAGCGATATTTGCGGAAATAAGAAATCACTTGCGAGATTTTCTCGTTGATGTCGGCGATCGGATAGCCGATTTGGCGGTGAGACAAAAATTGAATCAGGCTGTCTAAAAGTTCTTTGATGGGCGGGGCGTGGCGCAGACTTCGCCAAATCACATAATCAAATTCTTCTTTGATTTGGTGGCAGCAGCGTACCGATAGGGCAGTTTTGCCAATCCCTCCCATGCCCAATACCGCCACCAGGCGGCAGCTATCTTGCACGATCCACTCTTCCAGCGTCGCCAGTTCGCTCGATCGCCCGTAAAAAATCGAGACATCCGGTGCTTCGCCCCAATCTTGCCGGCGCGGCGGCGTTCCTCCCGTCGGTGCTGCTTCTTCGGGCGTGCCCTCGATGCCGATGGGTAACGACGAGCTGGAATATTCGCCCCGCGCGTGTTCTTGATATTTAGTCACCAGAATCTGCTGCAATTTCGCTAATTTTCCAGGCCCTGCACCGCCAATGTGAAATTTTTTGTAAACTTCGCCGAGCCGCTTGCGAACTGCCTCTGGGCGAATGTCGAGGTTAACCGCGATCGCCGTGATCGATTCACCGGCTAAGGCGTGGGAGAGCACTTCGATTTCGGAGTCCGACACGCTCCGCTCCGCTGCTACTGCTTTGAGAAAGTCTTGGGGAATCATATCGCTTTTGAATGCCCGGATATTTGACCGTTGAGGTTTTACATCTAAAACCACATCTAAAACCCAAGTACAGACAGCGCGCGTGTAAGCTTTTTATCGCCGAGGAGCGCAAGACTTGGAAGGCGGTCAACTCGATTCGAGATCGGGCTGGCTGCGTGTCTGGGAACGACTCTCTTGTCCCTCGAGGGCGATGATGCACCGTATAGGCGGAAGTCCCCGGGAGGGCCTCTCCTAGCTCGGCTGGGCGTTCCCTCCAACCTCTAGCCCCGCTTGGAACTGAAGTTCCAGCCCGGTTAGAAGATAAGTTGCACGGTGGCGGAGTTTGACCGATCTCTTACTCATGTACCGATCGCCGGTAACGCCTCGCCTGTAGCCTACTGGCTGTGAGCTTGCTTTAGATATGTGAGTTTTATCTCCAACTCATCATACCTCACTTGTCCGAGAGGGTCAAGTTTTATCTGCTGGGTTCGCTCACTTCTTGTCGGGCGGGGCGAATAGAGCCCGCGCTGCCGTGATTTTCTGGAAATTATTAAGAAGATTAACGATAAGTTGAGAATAATCGCAGATTGTTGCGAACTTACAATAGCCTTGTTTCTGACGCGCCCGAAATATCCGGCACTCCTGCACTATCGAGACATCTGTCTATTTTATCTCCCCTGACAGTCCGGGAGCTGCACCCGCTTTGAGAGAGGTTTTTGAGTAGCGTACCTTAGTCTCGTCTTAAGCGAGTGACAAAATCGCTGCATTTACACCCATTTTAGAAACCGGGTTTCGCAGGAGAAACCCGGTTTCTGAAGACTGAAAAACCCGGTTTGTCGGAGAAACCGGGTTTCCGATCGCCAATTCCTGCTTAGAAATTAGAGCGAATAACCGCCTCGCCGCGATCGTAAATGGCGCGAGCGTAATCCGTCCAGGCTCCTTGCCCCCAGTAGCGGAAGCAGCTCGTTTGCAGCAGCATGTTGTACAGCAAGGCTTCCCGGTAGCGGTGTTGCTGAGTCAGGCGATCGCTATCCGAAGAAGAGCTCAAAAGCGGATCGATCTTTTCGTGGAAAGTCGCGCTCAGTTGATTCATCGGTCCGAGGACATTTTCGTAACCGTGAACCCAGCTCAGGTTGTTCGTCCAAGACGCGCCATCCATGTGAAACTGATAGTCAGTTTCCTTCAGTTCGGCGATCGCTTTTTCCACCGCTTCCGGCGTCGGATTGTCTTTGGAAACGCGCTGCCAGAGTTTGTGCTGCTGAATTGGCTGGCACGCCGGATAGTCTTGTGGCTTGCACCCAGCGGCTTCAATCAATTCCAGATATTCCGTTCCGTTGACTCCCACGGTTCCCGACTTGCCGCCGCCATTGGCGCGCATGTCATAAAACGCATTTTTGAACCCGTCGGGAAACTCGTTCATCATCACGCCGCCATTTTCCCCATCTCCAATTTGAGAGACGATCGGCGGGATAGAAATATTACCCACCTTCTGCCGCGACAAGCCTTTCGCTTCATAGTAGGGCTGCATTTGAGCCACCAGTTTCGTGTCCGATCCCTGGGTTTTGATCAGTGCCGTGATGCTGAGTTCTTCCCCCTTGGAATTGCGGACAATCAGGCGGTGCGGCAGGTGCTTGTAGCCGAGGGAGTGACCTTCTAGGGTTTCGACGGAATGCTCCTGAACCAGCACCCAGCGATAGCCGCATTCTTTCAGGGCTTTGACGTATTCGTAGCAAGTATCGGGGTGATTGGGCAGGTGCATTTCTGGGGGAGAAAAACCCTTGACGCGCGCGAGCGCATCCCAGCCAAAAATCGCGGCAAAGTGATGTTGCCACGCCAGAATGTGAAGCTTGATATCGGGAATCGGCGTGGAGGGAACCACCGCATGGCTCCACATCGTGCCCATCCACTCTACATAAGGCTGGTAAGTCGGATCGCAGGCGATCGATTTGAGGTTGTCGATGATATCGTTCCGTCCCATTTGCCGCAATCCCCAGAGGAGATTGCCGGAATAATCCAGCATGACGCGCGGATTGCAGCCATTGCCCACCAGTTCGCGCACGAAATCCGCAATCCGGCTGTAGCACCATGCGAAAATGCCTGCATTGTAGCGGTGTTCGTCGCCGCCAAAATCAAACATGTGCTGCAGGTTATTGATGAGAGCGCCGTCGTAACCCCCCGGAATGGTGGGCTGGTGCATGTGCAGGGCGACCGCAACGCAGGCATTTATATCCTCTAAGCGGAGATTTGTTTTGGGCAAATATACGGGTTTGTCCTGGTTCACCACCGCAAGGACTTCTTTTTCCCACCCGGAAATATTCGGCAATCCGTCTATGATGTCTGGCAAAGCCGGTAGGGCAGGAGCAGGAGCTGTTGCGATCATAAGTCTTTGCCTCTATTTACTGTCATCTAACATGGTTCTACAAGTTGGCAACATTTTCAATCCCTCACGGGGTAGATATTTATAAATTTATATTGTAAATTTTTATAAATTTTATTAAAGTAAGTTGTTCGTCAGCCAGTTTTTACCGTTCTTTACAAATTAAATTTGCTCGCTCTCTCGCTACTTTGAAAAAATTTACTGATTGGGCGAATGGGGCATTGGGTAGGGTGGGGCATTGGGTAATGCAGAATAGCACGCTCACTACTCAGCACTCAGCACTCAGCACTCCCCACTCTCCGATCCCCATGCCCCATTCCCCATGCGCAATGCACAAACTGGTAAAATGCGATACCGTTCCGGGTACGCTCTAAAACGCATGTTTGCCAGTTTCCTCCCGCCTGAAGTCAGTGAACTCACAGAATCTACTTCGATCGCCTTCGCTCAGAGCCTCCAATGTCAGGAAATTCTGACATCAATGAGCGATCGCCCCATTCCCACGTCTTTTGCGCGTCAGGGGAGCGGGGAGACGCCGATCGTGCTGCTCCACGGATTTGACAGCTCCTCATTTGAGTTCCGCCGCCTGCTGCCGCTGCTGGGTGCCGAAACCGAAACCTGGGCGATCGACCTATTGGGTTTTGGGTTTACAGAGCGGATGGCAGAAATCCCCTTCAGCCCGAAAGCCATCAAGACGCACCTTTATTATTTCTGGAAAACCCTCATCGAAAAACCCGCAATTTGGGTGGGCGTTTCGATGGGGGGAGCAGCGGCGATCGATTTGACACTCTCGCACCCGGAAATCGTTAAAAAGTTGGTACTCATTGACAGCGCTGGTTTGGCAAAACCGCCCGCGATCGGCAAATTCTTATTTCCGCCGCTCGGCTATTTGGCAGCAGAATTTCTCCGCAATCCCAAGGTGCGGCGGGGAGTCAGCCTCAAAGCTTACTGCGATCCCGCGTTCGTTTCGCCCGATGCGGAATTATGCGCGGCACTGCATTTAAAAGCGCCCCGCTGGAGTGAGGCGCTGATTGCCTTTGCCAAAAGTGGCGGTTACGGTTCGTTTCGGGACGATCTAGCGCGCGTCGAACAGCAGACGCTGATTTTGTGGGGGAAGGATGACCGGATTTTGGGCACGGCTGACGCGCTGAAGTTCGAGCAGGCGATCGCCAATAGCAACCTCATCTGGATAGACAATTGCGGTCACGTTCCGCACCTGGAAAAGCCGCAAATCACTGCCCGACACATTCTAGATTTTATTGGGAATCGGGAATAGGGCGGAGAGTGCTGAGTGCTGAGTGCTGAGTGCTGAGTAGAAAAATTATTGTAATTCCACACTCCACACTCCACACTCCACACTCTCCGCCCCATTTTCATTTCACTTCCACCGTCACTTGCCAGGTTTCTAAGGTCGTTCCGACGCTTCGATCGAGTTCAGTCAGGGCATTGAGATAGTTAATAATCGCCCCTAATTCGGCATTTTTAGCTTGTACTAACTCGCTTTGAAAATTTAAGACATCGATCAGTCTGGTATTTCGCAATCCCAGCCTGAGCTTTTCTCGTTCGTTCTCTAGTTTTTGTTCGGACAGTTCTCTGGCTCGGCGGGCGAGTTCCACCTGTTTGAGGAGCAAGTTAACATTTCTAATTTTGTCGGCGACTTCAATTTCGAGACTTTCTCGCTGATTTTCCAAGGTATTTTCGGCTTTGAGGAGGTTGACGCGGCTTTGCTGATACCGCTGCTCTACGGAGCGATCGCCGAATTGTCGCTGCAAAGTCAGCCCCGCCCTCAAGTCGGTGCTTTTGTCTGTGGCAATGCCCGTTGTATTGCCGTAACTCGCCTCGAAATCTAAGTCCCAGCGTTTTTCATCCTCAGCTAACAAGAAATTGTATTGGGCTATCTCCTTACTCAGCCGTGCTTGCAAGTAAGCTGGATTTTTTTCTAAGGCGATTTGCCTGAGATTGCTCAAATCGGGAACCGTAAAGCTCCCGGAAGGTATTTCGGCTGCTACAAGATTCAGATTCTGGTCAATATCGAGAAGATCCAAGAGTTGCAATTTTACAGATTCGCGATTATTTTCTGCTTCTAATAAGCTAACTTCTCGGTTGGCAATGTCTGTTTCATTTTGGATAATTTCAACCCGTGCCAGTTGCCCTGCCTCGATAAAAGCTTGCGTGATTTCCAATTGCTGGCGAGCGCTAGCCAGGGAACTCTGCTGAATTTTGACCCTTTCCTGCGCTTGCACTAACGTTCGATAGGCTAGGATAACGCGGGTTATTGTCTCTGCCAAGGTGGATTTTAAAGATAAAATATTGACTTGTTCGTTCAGCCGAGCCATTTCAATCGAAGCGTTGTTGACGGCGACGCCAAATCCTCTCAAGAGAGGTTGTTTGAACCTGAGTTGGAGATTTTGATTCAAGTCATCAGCATTCGTTTCCAGCCCGGGCGCGATTTGCGATCGCCCGGTTCCCACCCAGCCAACTGTCACCTCTCCGCCAGTGGGAATAGTAACGGTAACGGCGGCGGATACATTCAATCCGCGCTGGTAGGATTTCGCATCGCCCGCCACGTTGCGATCGATTGCAACAGAAATTTGCGGCGTCCAAGTTGGATTAAATTTACTTTCAGCGACGGCCAAATCTTCTCTTTGGGCGATTCTATCTAAGTAAGCATTTTTAATCTCTCGGTTGTTTTGCAATACCAAAACAACGGCATCAGAAAGTTTTAATTCGAGCGCAGGCTTGGATGGCGAGGGGGAACCTAACTCCCCCAATCCCCCTTCCCACCTATCCGAAGCCTCTCCTGAGAGGAGAGGGTAGCGGAATACATTTTTTTCGCGGAAGGGGGGAGTAGGAGTTACAGGGGTTGGGATAGTAGGGGAGGCGGAAATTTTACTTTCTTCTCCTGGCAGAGGAGTAGGAATTGCAGGGGTTGGGATAGTAGGGGAGGCGGAAATTTTGCTTTCTTCTCCTGGCAGAGGAGTAGGGATTGGAGTAGGGATTGGAGGAGTTCGAGTAGCGGTCAAAGAAGAACTCTTACTCCCCTCCCCACCTCCCCCTGCCTGATAGGGAGGGGTTGGGGGAGAGGTTAGCGCTTGTTTTTTCAGGGATAATTGAGGAAGAATGTTGATTTGAGAAGTTTGTTTTTCCGGTTTTGTTTGGGTTGTAAGTTGAGGGGGCGAAACTATTTTACCCTCTGAATTTGCTTGAAATGGGATAAAGTTGAAGTTAGCAGGTAGGGCTAGTTGCTTGTTGGCGAATTGGGCGGCAGGCGTTAAGATATCATTGGCTCGGACAGTCGGCTGGGATTTGAAAACCCAGGTGAAAATACAAGCCGTACCCGCAGTAGCGCTGAGCAAAGCAACGGCGCGAACGATCCAGGTGGAAAGCGAAAAAAGCGAGCGATCGCTTGGATTTTGTTCTGGAGGAGTTGGGTTGGAATCGGGAAGGTGCATCATTTCTCAACTGAGGTCAAACAAACGCGAGTGAGAGCATTCGTGCAATACCTCAGTAAAGAGTATTTTCGCAGAGTCTTTTTATTTTTTAAGATTTTCTTTACTGCGATCGCAGGGCTTTGACGGGATCGAGCTGGCTAGCGCGCAGGGCGGGCAAAAATCCAGCGCCCACGCCGACAAGCAGCGCCGAGCCGAGTGCCAAAGTGGCGGTGTTGGAATCGAATTTGTAGGGCAGTTTGAAGGTATCGGCGACGGCAAGCGTCAACCCGTGAACGCAGGCGATCGCAGCAGTTCCGCCGATTAAGCTGAGGATAGCGGCTTCGAGAATAAATTGCAGCATGATGTCGGCTTGAGTTGCGCCAATTGCCCGCCGCAAACCGATTTCGGGAGTGCGCTCCATGACAGCGGCGATGGTAATATTGGCAATGCCGACGCCGCCCACTAATAAAGCGATCGCCCCGACTGCCAGCAGCCCCTGCGAGGCTAATTTCAAAGTTTGCCGCTGTTCGAGAATATCTTTGGCATTGCTGCGAACAAAAACATCGGCATCGGGGAAGCGCTGCGACAGCAGTTGCTTCACCTGTTCTTCTATCTTTTGCATGTCTTCTAACTGGTAGGGGCGAATCTCAAATCCATTAATATCGCGCCTCCCTGTTAAAGCTGAGTAAATCGACATCGGCACCAACAGTTTGCCTCTGGGTTTTTGATCCTTACGCTCAAGCTTGGTTTCCATCACGCCCACCACGATATACGGTCTGCCGACCACATAAATGCGCTGATTGACAGGATTTTGCCCCTGAAAAAGTTGCTCGGCTAAGAATTCATCGACGAGCGCCACCGGTCGATAGTTGGCAAAATCGGCAGCATTAAAAAAGCGCCCCTGCAAGATTAACCGCCCCGAAGTCAGCAAATATTCGCTCGAAACAGCCTCCATCGATAACTCAGCCTGCTGCGACTGAAACACGACTTCACCGTAATCCACCCAAGCCGAGCCTGAAAGGGCGCGCGCGCCAGCTAAGCGCTGCTTGAAAAATTCCAGATCTTCTAACCTCAAACTCCTTTCACCGCCCCACATCCATGCAGAGACTTGAGGCGCTTCTCGCTTGGCGAGTTGCTCTTCGATAACCGCGCGGCTGATGTTGCCAACTTGCAGCGTGGCGCTGACGGCGGCAACTCCCATGAAAACCCCCACAGTCGTGAGGGCAGAGCGCAAGGGGTTGCCGCGCAGAGAGTCGCAGGTGAGAGCGAGTAAATCGAAGAATGCTAAACCCATAAGCGAGAGTGCTGAGTGCTGAGTGCTGAGTGCTGAGGGAAAGAGAGGGGGAAAGATTAATTTTTCAATTTATAGATTTTTGGGAGGCTTTGGAGAGAATATTATTACTCTTTGCCGGGTTCTTTTCCATTCTTAATTTTTTTCGCGGTTTCTTCAATCTTGACCGGCATTCCGGGTTCGAGAGGTGGCTCTGGCGGGGGCAGCAGCACCTCGTCGCCCGATCGCAATCCAGCGGTTACTTCTACTCCCATCATGCCTTCTAGCCCTGTCGTGACGGGTTTTTTCTGCGCGTTTCCGAGGGCGTCGCGCACCCAAACATAAGGGGTTTTATCGTCTCGCTGAATGGCTTCTGGGTTCAAAACGACCGCGTTCTGTCGCTGCTGCACGATAATTTCTACGCTCACCTGACTGCCGGGAATCAGCATGCCCGTGGGGGTATTGAGCTGAACTGTTGCCGATACACTAGCCGGCCCTTGGTTGCTGTTTCCATCGCTTCCGTTTCCCGCGATCGCCAGGGGAGATAAGCCGATAACTCGTCCGGCAAAAGGTTTCGCATCGGGACCGATAATACTGATGCGGGCTTCTTGGTTGGGCTGCACTCGCGCCGCATCCAGCGTAGATAACTGAAGTTTGACAAACTCTCGATCGGGATTGCCCAAAACGATCAGATCGTCACTCACTTTCACCCCATTTCCTGCCTTGACTTTCACATCGAGAATCTTGCCGTCGATGGGAGCGCTGACGATGTTGTTTTGGAGTTTTTGCTCGCTTTCTTTGCGATCGAGCTGGAGTCGCTCCAGGGCGATAGTCGCGGTGCGAACTTCTGTTTCAGCCTGTTTCCGTGCTGCCTGTGCATCCCGCACAGCCGCCTCAGCAGCCCGCAGGGCAGTCTCGTCTGCTAGGGCTTTATCCTGAAATTCTTGCTCGATTCTTTGTCGCTCTAACTGGATTTGTTGAAGGTCGAGGATAGCTTGGCTGACGAGTAATTCAGCATCCCGCAGTTGGGAACGAGCGCGGCGAACTGCGTCTTTTTTCTCTTGCAGGTCATTTTCAGAAATAAACCCTTTGTCAAATAAAGTCTGGTTGTCTTTAAGTTCCCGTTCGGCAGATAGCAGTTCTTGCTCGGCTTCTCCTATTTTATGGCGGTTGTTTTTCAGGGAAATTTCCTGTTTTTGAATTCTCACCTGTAAATCTTCGAGTTTATTTTGTTTCTCTGTGGAACGCTTGGCGCGGAGGTCTTGGAGTGTTCGCTCGGCGGCTTTGACTTTTTCCTCCGCTGCCGCTATTTGCTGGCGTTGGTTTGCTAGTTTTATTTCGGCTTCCCGCGTGTCTAACTCATTTTTGGTAAGAATCGTTTGTCGTTCGGGATTGCGCAGGATTAGCAATTCCTGACCGGCACGAACGCGATCGCCCACTTTCACCAGCACCTCTTCCACTGCCGCGTTATCTGCGGGGGATTTGAGGGTTTGCTGATCGGCCAGTTCGACTGTACCGCTGGCATTGATGGCATCTTCTACCGTGTCTTTTTGCGCAGTGGTGACGCGCACCAAAACTGCTTCAGGAGGGCGATTCATCCATTGTGCCCAGGCAACCCAACCGCCGACGCTGGCGATCGCCAGAATTCCCGACCATGCCAGCCACCGAATCCCTCTCCTAAATTCTTTTTTCCCCAGCTTTTCCATTTTTCATCGTATAGCATTTTGCCGCTGCGAGAAACCCGGCTTTTTCAAAAAGCCGGGTTTCTGAAAACGCTACAATTTACGCGAGTTTGCCCTGTGCTGATCTGGTATTGATCAACACATTCACCTGCTGTCCTAGCCGTTCCTCCAGGCGATCGAGCAAGGTATTGACATCGGCTCCTACTTGCTCGAAACAAACGGGAGGTGTCGGCTCAGTCTCGAACTGAATCAGCTTTAATTGACCCTCGCCAATCCCGATAATCAACACCTCTTTTTCCGGGTTGTGATTGTCGATAACTCCCAGAACTTCCTCTAAGTGATTGTTGACTTTTTGATTCAATTGTTCGACCGCCTGTTTCGGACAGTAAACGAAATGGGGCACGGGTTTGAGGTCGATTCCCAGCGCTTCCTCCTTGTTTTGCCGATCCAGCCACAATCCCCAAGCCAGCGCCGCCAAGTCTTTCTGATTGTCTCTGGCAAACTGCGCCAGTTGGCGACGCCATAGGTTTTCTGCGGTTTCCGGTTCGCTACTGCCAATTCTAAACATTTTTGTGCGTTTTTTTGTTGTTGACTGTCAGGCTAAGAGCCCCATCTGCACGCGCCAGAGGCCGGCATAAATCCCCTCTAGGTCGAGCAGTTCTTCGTGCCGCCCCCATTCTACCAGCTTGCCGGACTCCATAACGTAAATGCAATCGGCATTTCGCACGGTGGAGAGGCGGTGAGCGATCGCGATGGTGGTGCGATCGCGGGTAATGCGATCGAGCGATCGCTGAATTGCCGCTTCTGTCTCGTTATCCACCGCCGAAGTTGCCTCGTCGAGGACGAGAATGGGGGGATTTTTCAGAACCGCGCGCGCGATCGCCAGCCTTTGCCGCTGCCCTCCCGATAATTTCTGCCCCCGTTCCCCGACAATGGTTTCGTAACCTTGCGGCAATTGCATGATAAAATCGTGCGCTTCCGCCACCGTCGCGGCTGCGATAATATCCTCGCGCGCCGCCTCAAAAGTGCCGTAAGCGATATTCTCGGCAACCGTGCCGTGAAACAAGAAAACATCCTGACTCACCAAACCGATCGCCCTGCGCAAATCTCTAAGTTTCAGCTCCCGCAATTCTATCCCGTCGAGAGTCATCGTTCCCGATTCAATTTCGTACAGTCGCAGCAAAAGTTTGACTAAGGTACTCTTCCCGGAACCCGTCGCGCCGACAATCGCGATGGTTTTACCTGCCGGTACGCGCAGGGAAAGATTTTTAATCACCGGGGCGCGATCGCGGTAAGCAAAGGTGACATTTTCCAGCACCAACTCGCCCCGCACCGAGGCGACGGGCAGCGGCTTGTCTCCCGGATGAATGGCGATCGGCGTATCCAGCAAATTCAGCACTCGATTAGTAGACGCCATCGCCCGCTGATATTGGTCGAAAGTTTCTCCCAATCTCGTTAATGGCCACAGCAACCGCTGGATAAGATAGACCAACACGCTGTAAGTTCCGACCGACATTTTACCATTCACCGCTTCCATGCCACCATAGAGCAGAAGAACGGTAAATCCTGCTAAAATAATCATGCGAATCAACGGCACGAACGCCGCAGAAAGAGAGATGGCGCGGCGGTTGCTTTGGCGGTAAGCATCGCTTTCCCGTTCGATCCGTTTCGCTTCGTATTCTTCAGCAGTAAAACTTTTAATCGTCGTCATCCCCTGAAGGTTATTAGCCAGTTGCCCGTTTAGCAAACTCACCTTTTCCCGCACGTCCGCATAGCGAGGCGCGAGCAAGCGCTGAAACCAAACAGAACCCCAGAGAATAAACGGCATCGGCAGCACCGCACTCGCCGCCACGGTGGGAGCGAGAATAATAAAAGCCCCGCCAATTAACAGCACCGTTGCCGTTACTTGAATAATTTCATTAGCCCCCACATCGAGAAAGCGCTCCAATTGATTGATATCGTCGCTGAGTACGGACATCAAAGCACCGGTACTGCGTTCTTCAAAATAAACGATATCGAGTTCTTGAATGTGGCGGTAGGCATCTTGGCGCAAGTCGTGCTGGATCGACTGCGCGAGATTGCGCCAAATCAACTTGTAGGCATACTCAAATACCGATTCGAGTATCCAGAGGATAACGGTGAGTGCGGAAAGAATTACAAATTGTCCGAAGACATCTTTAACGCCTAACTGAGCAATGATAGAATCTTGTTTTTGTACCACGACATCGACGGCAGCACCGATTAAAACGGGGGGTGCCAAGTCGAAGAATTTATTGAGGAACGAGCAGAGAGTCGCCTGCCAGATTTGGGCGCGATATTTGTCGCCGTAAGCGAACAGGCGGCGCATTGGATGGGGACTTTTTGGGAGATTATGCCTAGAGGTAGATGCAGAATTTGCAGATTTAATCACGGGTTTTAGCGAGAGGGGGAGTAGGAAATTATCTACACCTCAATTTTCCCATAAATAATCCCTTGTACGGCGCTGCACTTTTTTTAGTAGGAGCGATCGCCTGTTGACTCACTCAAACGGCTAATAGCCAGGTTCACCGCCTAGCATATCTGACACTTATAAGCTATTCCACTCATCAACCAGAAGCTCGCGATCGATAATTTCCTCCACTTCCCGAATCATCACGAGCAGTTGAGTCACAGATTTTCGATCGCAGGCAAAGGATGGCCAAGTTTTAGTCCTACCAGAATCCAGTCTTCTAAAGTCGAGCGCAACTCGTTCTCGCACTCGCGCAATGTTTCTGCAAACGCGAACACTCCTTTACAGCAGGGAATCCGACCGGCAAAGCTTCCGTCTTCGAGCTTGTCATAGACAGCCTGTGATATGGCTTTGTCTAAATATTCGCTTAAAATATAGCGTGCAGCCATCCCGAACCTCTCGGACTATTCTTTAAGGCAAACTCTCCAGTTAAATTATCGCGCATCTCAGGATTTTACGGCAAAGATAATGGCACTGCGCGATCGCCTTTCTCGTTCCCAGTCGCTACAGCTTACCTCCGCCATTGCCCTAGGAACGAGGAAGGGGCTCGTCTATCTGACTATTGTAACTTGACTCGCTGCCCGCGTTGCTTTCTCTCGCGCTTCCTGAATAGTGCTCGCTTTCGCTAAAGCAACTCCCATACGCCGGAAGGGGCGGGAATCGGGTTTCCCAAATAACCGCACGTCTACATCGGGCTCTGACAGCGCATCGGCGACGCCTTCAAAGTAAATCGAATCGGACTGCTCATTGGCTAAAATTACAGCACTGGCGGAAGCGCCGAGCTGTTCGATTTTGGGGATGGGCAAGCCCAAAACGGCTCTCAAGTGCAGTTCAAATTCGTTGAGATTTTGCGAAATTAACGTCACCATGCCGGTGTCGTGGGGGCGGGGGGAAAGTTCGGAGAAAATTACTTCGTCTTTGGCAATGAAGAACTCGACGCCGAAGATGCCAGCGCCTCCCAAGGCATCGGTTACTTTTTGCGCGATCGCTTGTGCTTCCCGCACTCGTTCCTCGGAAATTTCTGCCGGCTGCCACGATTCTTGATAGTCGCCGCGTTCCTGCCGGTGTCCGATGGGCGGGCAGAAAATCGTCGGCGCATTCCACTGTTTTACTGTCAGGAGGGTAATTTCTATTTCAAAATTGATGAATTCTTCGACGATAACTTTTTGCGTGTCTCCCCGCGAACCGGCGATCGCGTAATTCCACGCTTTTTCTACCTCACTCGCGTCTTTGACTACCGACTGTCCTTTTCCAGACGAGGACATCACGGGTTTGACGACATTAGGAAATCCGATCTCTTTGGAAACTTCTATCAGCTCCTCTAAAGTTGTCGCATAGGCATATTTCGCCGTTCTGACGCCTAATTCCTTTCCAGCCAGTTCGCGAATGCGATCGCGGTTCATCGTGTAGTCGGTGGCTTTCGCCGTCGGAATAACTGTTATTCCCCGCTGCTCAAATTCTAACAATTTTTCCGTGCGGATTGCCTCGATTTCTGGTATGATGTAATTGGGTTGGTGTTTTTGCACGACTCTTTCCAAATCTTCGGCGCTCAGCATGGAAATCACTTCCCGCGCATCCGCCACTTGCATAGCGGGGGCGTTGTCGTAGCGATCGACGGCAATAACGTAATTGCCGAGGCGTTGAGCCGCGATGACAAATTCTTTGCCGAGTTCCCCCGAACCCAACAACATTAATTTTTGTGGCAATTTCATAAGTTTTCCCCCGATTGATAGAATATGAGAGAGACAACGATCTAATATATTGTAAAACCAAATGCCCTCACCCTGGAAGCGCGGGCGTTTTCTACCATGAATCAATACTTTGCGACAGTTGCACGCTCTTTAGAAGCGATCGCCGCCCGAGAATTAGAAAGTTTGGGAGCGCAGGAAGTGCGCCCGGATTTTGCCGGGGTACATTTTGCAGGCGATAAAGCTTTGCTTTACCGCGTCAATCTCTGGGCGCGGACGCTGTTTCGGGTGCTGGTGCCCATCCGAGAATTTCGCTGTCTCAATGCCGACATGCTCTATCGGGAGGTGCAGAAAATATCCTGGGATGACTATCTCAGCCCAGATAATACGATAGCCGTCGATTGTACGGGCGGCAACCAACTGCTCAACCACACCCATTTTACAGCGCTGCAGGTGAAAAATGCGATCGTCGATTTACAGCGCAATCAATACGGGCAGCGATCGAGCGTCGATATCCAAAATCCCGATATTTTGATTAACGTTCACATTCGCGAAGATCGCTGTACGCTCAGTTTGGATAGTTCTGGCGGGAGTTTGCACCGCCGGGGTTATCGCGCCGCAATGGGAAATGCACCGCTCAAAGAAACGCTGGCGGCTGCTATTCTCGATCTGGCTGAATATGACCCCACTCTGCCGTTTTTAGATCCCCTTTGCGGTTCGGGAACGCTGCCGCTGGAGGCGGGTTTAAAGGCGCTGAATATTGCGCCTGGGTTGTTTCGCGATCGCTTTGGGTTTACGAGCTGGCGCGATTTTGACGAGCCTCTGTGGCAGGGAATCCGGGAGGAGGCGCAAAACAGTCAATTAGAAGAATTGCCAGCTCTCATTGGCGGGAGCGATCGCGATCGCGAGGTTCTCAAGCAAGCTCGCGCCAATGCCCAAAAGTGCGGACTTGACAAGTCTATAAAATTTTCCCAAACTGAATTATATTTCCTCGAAGCCCCAGCCGACAGCGGACTTTTGATTTGCAATCCTCCCTATGGAGAGCGTCTAGGGGATGCGAGAGAACTGGGAGATTTTTACAAGCTGCTCGGCGATATTTTAAAGCAGCGCTTTACAGGGTGGACTGCCTATATTTTGACGGGAAACAAGGAGCTGGCTAAAAGAATAGGGCTGAGATCGTCTCGGCGCTTTCCCGTCTATAATGGAGCTTTGGCATGTACGTTATTGAAGTATGAACTTTATTAAATAAATTTTTTTGACATTTCCAGGAAGCTCCAAACGCTGAGCTAGTCGCGTTCTGGGCTGTCGTCAGACAGCCCGAGTTTTTTTTTCAGTTGAGCAAGGCGCTCAAGCTCTTGCTCATTTTCCGCCAAGTCAGTTAACAGCCGGTAAATGGCGATCGCTTTGGCATAGTCGCCAATTGCCAAGGCTGCTAAATAGTTACCAATTGTAACCGCAGTGCCGTCAAATAAATAAGCCATAGAACGGTCGAGCTTTCTTCTTTCTTTTTATATAGCCTTATTTTACATGCTTCTATAACTTTTGATAGGTGGCAAGTTAAAACTGCACAACTGCGCCCTATAAAAAACTCTCTTTAGAAAGGTTTTGATTGTTTTACTAATGACTTTAATGGCCCCTTTTAACAGGAGTTTCGCCACCCGAGGAAACGCCCCTACCTGTCGGTAGAGGCGCGAATTGAAAAAAAATCTTTTTATCCGTGTTGGCGATCGATCTCTACTGTGCAGGCTTGTTTGCTACACCGGCAAGTAAGAAACGTGAGCAGAAACTATCTTCCAACCGTCGGGAAATTTGCGCCACATTTGACTTTGCCGCCCCTGGCGATCGACGCTAGCGATCGCGCGGCGAAATTCCAGCGTCACCGATGCCGTATCTGCATCGAAGGCGACGACTTTGAGGTTAAACATTTCCCGATCGATATTTGCAGGCGATCGCGACTGGCGAAAGGCTTTAATTTCCGCGCTGCCGTAGAGGTTCTCGGTGATGCCGAAACGCACGACTTCCGGCGAATCCCAAAATAAATTACTCAGGGTTTCAACGTCATTTGTACACAGCGCTTTTTCATATTTTAGATACAGTTCTCTTACCTCAGCCACGACAGCCGGCTCGTTGATTTGCGTCATTGTCGGTATGGATTGTAAAGGTAGAAAAATTTTACCCCATCTCAGCAAACCGAGCGCCGCGATTTTTTAATGCTCGATACTGCTCCTCCATGATGCCAATTCCTGCGCCAAACTGACAGCCCTCTACTAGGGCACCCGTCCAAATTGTTTCATTGAGCGTTGCCCCCGTTAAATCGGCATTTCTCAAATCAGCGCCCGTAAAATTGGCAAATAATAAGTCGCCATTGACTAATCGACTGCCTCGGAGATTGGCTCCTGTCAAATCGCCCCGGATGAAGTTGACGCCATCTAGAATTAACCCGGATAAATCAGCGCCTCGAAGGTTGGGAAATTTCACTTGCTGGCGATTTCCCAGAAAGCGCATGAGGCAGGCGATGTTGGCTTCTGTTGAGGGGAGTTTTGTTAAAAAATCGTACCGCGCTAAGCCGATATTTTTAAGCACCTGCAAGCGCTGCTGAGGAGGCTTTTCTAGAAATTGGATGCACTGGCTGCGGAGTTCTTCAGTTGTGGGAGTCAGCATTCGGCTCGTTCTCAATCTTTCGACACTTGAAAATTAGTCTGGTTGGGGCGCTTTTCGCGCGATTGTCGATCGCCCCCTACTCCTGCAACCGATCGTTCCGATTTTTTGCGGGAGCAGGGGGTTGACCGAAATGTTTGATACCCAGCGATCGGTTAACTTTCAAAACGCGCCAGCCAAGCTGCCGCGACTAGCGTTCGATTTTGACGGAAAGAATCTTGTCGCCTTGGCGGATGGCGTTGACGACTTCCATATCTTGCGTTCTGCCGAAGACGGTGTGCATTCCATCTAAATGCGGTTGGGGAGAGTGGCAAATAAAAAATTGGCTGCCACCGGTATCGCGTCCCCGGTGAGCCATTGACAAGCTACCTGCCAGGTGCTTATTTTTGTTAATTTCACACTTAATCGTATAGCCGGGACCTCCCGTTCCAGTTCCTTGAGGGCAGCCGCCTTGAATGACGAAATTGTCGATAACTCGGTGAAACTTGAGTCCGTCGTAAAACCCTTTTTCAGAGAGTTCTACAAAATTTTTAACCGTGTTCGGAGCGTCCTGATCGAACAAATCCAAGTGGATCGTGCCCTTGTCCGTTTCCATTATAGCGCGGGTCATGCTTTTCCCTTCTTCAGTACAATTTCCTGGGCTTGTAGCGGGCGATCGCCCGACTTTTCCCATCTTATATCAAAACCCCTGCCGAGCGCCTTTTTTCTACCCCTCCAATTTTCTTAAGATTTGGCTGGCTGAAGGAGGGACGCGGGAAGGCAGCGGCTACTGTGCGGCATTAAAAGCCATCTGCCAAAAATCTTTCTCCAATCTTGCCACTTGCAAAAATGCAGCTTCAGCCTGCTGCCCGATTTCTGGCGGTGCCGTTGCCAGCACTTCATCTGCTTGCTGTTCTAGCAGTTGGACATATTCTGTAAACCCCGGATTTCCCCAGCGAGAAGCAAACTCTGCATAAGGTTCCGGCATGGCTCCCGGCAATTGCCATCCTTGGTTGTACGCCAATTCAATCGCCCACAATGCGGTTGCTTGAACGGGATAGGGCTCTGCTCCCAAACTGTACATCCACTGGCAGTATTCCGTACAAGTTGGCTGCTGGGGAACGTTGAGGGCAATCTGGCGATCGCCTGCTTTGGCTTTAAACCAGTTCAACTCGTCTTTGAGAGCGCTCAATCCTCCTAATAAGACATCAAAATGATGCGCAGGGGCAGCAGTTAATACTCGCGCCAGCATCCGCGCGAACTCGACAACAAATAGATAATCTTGCGAGAGCCAGGTATTGAATTGCTGCGGTTGAATTGTTCCTAATTTGCACTGCTCCAAAAAAGGATGCACGGTGGCGGCGTGCCACGGTTCAGGATACTTTTGCAAAAGTTGCTTGCAAGTTAAACTCATGTAGATTCCTGTCGCTCGATCGCAGATATAATACTTTCCGAGGGACACCACTGCTCGGTGCCCCGGAAAATATACTATCAGGTTTGCTCAGCCACCTCTGCCAATTCCATCCACCGCTCGGTTGCCGCGTCGATCGCCTGCGCGATCGCCTCTACCTGCTCGTGCAGTTGTTGCACGCGGCTGACTTCTCCGGGCGCAGCACTGTAGAGCGCTTTCTCCAGCTCCGCTTTCTCCGCTTCCAACTGCGCGATTTTGCCCTCCAGTTGCTCGTATTCGCGCTTTTCTTTCGAGGAAAGCTTGCGCGGTTTGTTGGGATCGGCTGACTTCCACGATTTCGGCTGCGCTTCTTTCGGCTTTTCTTTAACCGTCGCTGCTTGGCGGGCTTTTTCTTCTTCCTCGGCTTGCTTGTAATCTAAATACACGGAGTAATTGCCGGGATACTGGCGCAGGTTGCCTCCTTCTTCAAAGGCAAAAATCGCGTCAGCAGTGCGATCGAGGAAGTAGCGATCGTGCGACACGGCGATGACGCAGCCGTTGAAATCTTCGAGGTATTCTTCCAGTACGGAAAGCGTCTGCACGTCTAAATCGTTGGTGGGTTCGTCCAAAATCAGCACGTTGGGAGCGCTCATCAGCACGTTCAACAGGAACAGGCGGCGCTTTTCTCCGCCGGAAAGTTTGTGAATGGGCGCGTATTGCTGATTTCCGGGGAAGAGAAATTTCTCCAACATTTGGGAGGCGGTGATTAAGGTGCCGTCGGCGGTTTTGACGTATTCTCCGACTTCTTTAACGTAATCGATGACGCGCTGATTTTCATTCAGGGCAGCGAGCAAGTCTTCTGAATGCTGGTCGAAATAGCCGATGTGAATGGTAGAGCCGATTTCGACGGTGCCGGAATCGGGCTGAGCGCGCCCGGTGATGATGTCGAGGAGGGTGGATTTGCCGGCTCCGTTGCCGCCAATGATGCCGACGCGATCGTCGGGGGCGAATTCGTAGGTGAAGTTTTTGATCAGGGTGCGATCGCCGTAACTTTTGCAAATATTTTCTAATTCGATTACTTTTTTGCCTATGCGGCGGCTGGGAGTAGAAATTTCTACTTTTCCCTGCACCTGTTTGAACTCGCGCTCTTGCATCTGTTCGATGCGCTGAATGCGAGCTTTTTGCTTGGTGCTGCGAGCTTTTGGCCCGCGCTTGAGCCATTCCAGTTCGCGGCGCAGGACGCCCTGATGCTTGCGCTGCGTGCTGAAGGCGGATTCTTCGGCTTCGGCTTTTTTCTCCAAATAATAAGAGTAGTTGCCGCTGTAGGTATACAAATCGCCCCGATCGATTTCGAGGATGCGATTGGTGACGCGATCGAGAAAATAGCGATCGTGGGTAATCAGTAAAATTGCGCCGCGAAACCGATTTAAATAACTCTGCAACCACTCGACGGAGAGGGCATCGAGGTGGTTGGTGGGTTCGTCCATTAGCAAGACTTCCGGCTCGGAGAGCAGCGCTGCCGCGAGGGCGATGCGCTTGCGATAGCCGCCGGAAAGGCTGCCGATGCGAGCGTCGAAATCTTCGATTCCCAATTTGCTGAGGATAATTTTGGCTTTTGTCTCCAGTTCCCACGCGCCCGTTGCATCCATTTGCTGCATGACAGCTCCCAGGCGGGACATCAACTGACTGTCTCCCTGCGCGTGGGCGAGTTTGTCGGAGAGTTCTTCATATTCGCGCACCAGCGTCATCTGTTCGCCGCTGTCGGCAAACACCTGCTCCAGTACGGTGTGGTTTTCATCCAAGTCGGGTTGTTGTGGTAAGTAGACGATGCGGACGTTGGAATTGACCAAAAGTTGACCGCTGTCGATGGGTTCTAACCCGGCGATAATTTTTAACAGGGTTGATTTGCCCGAACCGTTGGTGCCAATCAATCCCACCTTATCCGTGGCATCCAGGCTAAAGCTGGCATCTTTGAGGATTTCCTTGATGCCGAAGTCTTTTTTTACCGATTGCAGTGTAAAGATACTCATCCCGTTCCCATGCGCCACAGACTCTCAGGATACTATTATCGCTCGCTCGTGGCGATCTCTGCGCCTTTCAGGCAGGCGATCGCTGCCTGAAAGTGGCTCGATCGCGCTTTCCGCAAGCAATTTGCATCGGCAGACATCCGTTCGGGAATATCGCCAAGAAGGTCTGTTTCGAGAAGCATGACTGGACTTCTAGCAAGTTTCGCGCCGCATCCCCATCAGAGCTGCCCTAATTGCTAATTGCTAATTGCTGGTAATTTTGCTGAAAATTAGCTGGGAATTATTAGCTATTAACTATTAGCGATTAGCCATAACAAATTTCCTGCCTTACACCCAGAACTGTTCGGTTTCTCTGGTGTAGTGGATGGGCAGAACCGTCTCGACATTTTCGTGAGGACGGGGGATGACGTGATAGGAAAGCAACAACTGCTGCTCTGTATTGACTCGCTTGACGGAATCAACCCCAGCCGCTACAGAGGCTTGCACCTCGGATACATCGCCCCGAACAACGATCGTGTAGCGAGCGCTGCTCACTTTTTCATAGCCAACCAAGGTAACGCGGGCGGCTTTAACCATTGCGTCTGCCACTGCTAGAGCAGGAGGAAGACCTAGGACTTCAACCATACCAACTGCTGCGGCCATAGCTAATCTCCAGAATTAATGACACAGACCGATAAAATTGTACGACGAACTTTCCCCAAAAATTCGCAGGGCAATCCAGCTTATTTTGGGGTTCAGCAAAATTTATACCTAAGCGCGAGCGATCGGGCAGGGGGGAGGGGAAATTACCACGGAGAGCCAATCATGGTAAAGGCTGACCAATAGTAAGGATGGGATAGATTGGCCGCGCTCCCGCTGGCCAGTTCTGGGGGGAGCGGGACGCTGCCGCGAGTGCCGACGCCGCGCAACTCGCCCCCCTCCACCTTCACTTGGCCCCGGATCATCGCTACTTGGGCTTGGCGCAGTGCCTCTGCTTTGATCTGGGCATTGTTGAGCTGGCTGTAAAACTCGCTCATCAGGGCTAAGGTGCCCTCATCGCTGACGTACCAGAGCGAAGCGAGTGCAGTTTTGACGCCTGCGGCAACGGCGAAACCGGCAAAGCCCAACTCGGCGCGCTCGTCCCCGACGGCGGTTTTGCAAGCAGAGAGTACCAGCAATTCTACAGGAGGATTGTTCCAGCCGAGCGATCGCATCTGATCTAATTGCAGCTTCTCGTTCCACAATTGAATGTAAGACTTGCTCAAGTCTCCCGATTTGAACTCTCCGTGAGTCGCTAGGTGAATAATCTGAAAGGGATATTTAGAGCGCTGCGACTTGAGGTTATCCAGGGTAAACGCTTCGTTCAACAAAGCAGTTCCTTCCCGCTGCTGGGTAATGGCAGACAGTTCCACTGGCACGGCAGGCAAGGGAGAAAGATTCGGCTCGAAAATGGAAAAATTACTCGCGCCCATTGCCAGGACTTTTGCCCCTTGCAGAGATTTGTAGCGGCTATCTACCAAACTGATACTCGGAATCAGCGAAAGCGAGTATTTTTCCACGAGAAACTGTTGGCCATCGTGCAGCGCTGCCACCGGCAGACTGCGCAATCCCGCATCCATGCTGAACAGCAGCGTATCGATCGAATTTGCTTTCAGGTCTTCTTCAATCGGCGCAATCAACCACTGATAAAGCTGCTGAGCGGGTTGCAAATAATTGGTGGTCATGCGGTAGCGGGGCGCTGTCAGGCTATTGCGAAACTCAGCAACGACTTTCATCAGTTCGTCGCGCTTGGCTTCCGGGATAGTCTTGCGAATGGGTTGCCCTTCTGCCGCGTACACTATCAGTTCTAATTCGTTGGGGAGCGCGCTGACGTAGACAACTGCCGAGTGGTTTTTGGTTTGGCGGTAAATTTCCACCAGAGCCTCTCGAACGTTTGTGGTACTCGCGAAGTCTTTAGAAATATCCGCGCCGAAATAATCGCCAAATTCCTTGTCGCGCTGTTGTTCCAACTGGGCGATCGCTGGGGGCACATTGACTGGCGCAAAACCCGCATTCCCTGCATTATTGACTGCTGTCAGTGCTTCTTGGCTGCTGCTGTCGCTGCTGGCTTTCTCAGTGCCGTTCGATCCCTCATTATTAGGAGTGCTGTTGCTGCTCCCGGGAGTTGATCCGATCTGTTCTTGGCTCGCCGGCTGCAGTTGCTGGGTTTGCAGCACTGGCTGCTGTTGCTGCTGCGGTTGCAGTTGCTGCTGCGGTTGCTGGATTTCCAGCACTGGTTGCGGTTGCTGCTGCTGCGGTTGCTGCTGCGGTTGCTGGGTTTGCAGCACTGGCTGCTGTGCTGGCACTGGCTGCGGTTGCGGTTGCTGCTGCGGTTGCGGTTGCGCAAGTTGTTGCGCAATCTGAGTTCCTGTCGGCTGTGACGGCGGCGGTTGAGTTCCTGTCGGCTGTGACGGCG
>CAYOOD010000019.1:0-31661 GCA_964405435.1 uncultured bacterium | reverse complement strand
ACGGCGGCGGTTGAGTTCCTGTCGGCTGTGACGGCGGCGGTTGAGTTCCTGTCGGCTGTGACGGCGGCGGTTGAGTTCCTGTCGGTTGCGACTCCGGCGGGGGTTGAGTTCCTGTCGGCTGCGACTCCGGCGGGGGTTGAGTTCCTGTCGGTTGCGGCTCCGGCGGGGGTTGAGTTCCTGTCGGTTGCGACTCCGGCGGGGGTTGAGTTCCTGTCGGTTGCGACTCCGGCGGGGGTTGAGTTCCTGTCGGCTGCGACTCCGGCGGGGGCTGCAGTGGCGGATCGAAAAACACCCCGCCAGTTCCGGCTATTGCCTGTACATTATTATTCGTTACGTTCAGGCGCAGCGGCTCCGTCGGCGTTCCCATTCCACCGCTGCCTGTTGTCTCGAAGACTGCCGAACCTGCTGTGATTAACGAAGCAGGAGAACTGCGCAAGATATTGCCGCCAGCAGCATTTACCCTCACAGAACCCGTGGTGGTTAAATTTCCCAGGTTGATATTGCCAATCGCTCCGGCAGTTTCTAAGTTAATTAAAATATTTCCCCTGCCGGCATTCAGAGTGGTTTCCGGTGCCATTGTCACGGCTGCTGCACCGGGATCGCGGCTGGGAAGTTGCGCCTCGTTGCTGTTGGCTGTCAGGGTGATATTGCCGTTGCCGCCCGATGTGTCGATATCGGCATTGATATTAATGTTGCGCCCTGCTTTTAGTTGTAAGTTCGCGATCGCCCTCGCTTGTATGGGTTCGCTGACGGTAATGTCGTTATTGGCTTGCAGGCTGACATCGCCGCTCAAGTTATTAATATTATTGGCGTCGAAGGTGGCGTCACCATTGGGATTGGCACCGAAGGCATTATTTCCCAAGACGCTATCCGCTCCTCCATTGCCAATGATAATATTTTTAGGGTCAAAAAGTACAGTCCCGGCACTACCATTCGCCGCCGAGACGTCAACCGTTCCCCGAAAAATTAGATTTTCTTTTCCCGATATTTCTACAAATCCGCCGTTACCGGAATTTTCGCCGCCCTTGGCGCTGACACTGCCGTAAAAGCGAGTGGTATTGTCAGCCCAAACAATGACGCGCCCGCCATTGCCGGAAGAGGGCGTGGGAGAAGAAGGGGAGAGGAAGCTATCGGCTTGAATTGTCGAGTCGCTGCTGACAAAAGTGAATAAAGCATTTTCGACAGTACCTTTGCCCTGATAGTCGCCGCCGATTAATATGCTTCCGCCGTTCGTTCCAGAGGCGTTGATATTGGCGCTGACAATTCCTACTTTCTCGCCTAAAATATTGATAGTTCCGCCTGCTGCCTCGATCGCGCCGGAAGCGATCGCCACGCCCGGTTCAGGTGGTACGTTCATCTCTGCAGCAGTCAGAGTTATCGTGCCGTCAGGATTAACCCGTACTCCACTGGCAGGAGCGACACGGCCTCCAGTGAGCAATTCCGGCAGGGATGGAGGATTTAAGAGAGAATTATCCGCCACGACTCCTCTGCCCGATACCCCCGGCTCTATTTCCAAACTGAGGAGGTGTCCCGCTTGAGAAATGCGGACGGAACTTGACCCCGGTACGGCAGCAATGGTAATATTTCCTACGGGAGTCGAGAGGGTGCCTGCATTCAAAACCGTACCGCCCAGCAGTGTCAGATTGTTGCCCGGTTGTAGGGATAAATTTCCAGCATTGACAATCGAACCCGGTCGTGATAAATCAAAAGAAAAAACGCTGGGAGTTCCGACGAGCGCCGCATAATCATTCGTGCCGATCGCGTTAAACCAACCGCCGTTAAATCCGATCCCGGTTGCCGTTGTTGCGGTAAAAGAAGCTGGCACGTTCAAGCTAGCACCCGCGCCAAAAACGATCCCGGCGGGGTTCGTCAAAAATAAATTAGAATTGCCCCCAGTTACTTGAATTAAACCATTAATATACGAAGCGTCGCCCCCCGTGACGCGACCGAAAATATTGCGAACCGCTGGATTAGACAAAAAATTGGCAATTTGCCCCTCAGGTAGGCCAAATTTTTGAAAACTGTGAAAGAGATTGGCTCCATCTCGCGAAGTCGTGCCGCCAGTAATATCGAGGCGATTTCCCTGGGGAGTCACGAGGGTGCCAGTGCTGTCATTGGCTGGCGCGATCGCTTGATTTTGAGCGGTGGCGGGGGCTGCCAAAATACCGAACAAGGCAAGAACGATACTCCAGCGATTGATAGTGACTGCGACTGTTTTCATGGCGTTTTGTTTTTTAAAGTTCTATCCTTCTCGCCTGCGAAAAGTAAAAAAAAGCCGTCTGCACCGCCGAAATTATTACAGACTGACAGAATTGATACTTACAATTGTACTCAATGAATCATCCGTTGTGGAGGAGGATTTCTCCTCCCGCCTAACTCCGTCAATTTCTAAGATAAAATCTCCCCCATGAACTGGTGAGAGGGTTGGAAAGTCGGCTCTGAAGAGTCCGTCGAGTAGGGTGCATCTCCTGCGCAAGTAAGTCCTCTCTCCTTCCCTGCCTCTGCCGCGCCCGTTCCCCATCAGCAGGCTCGGGGGGCAAGCGCAGCAACCAGCCCGGATGGCGATCGATCGCCATTGCCCGCTGCGTCGATTCTGGAAATCCCGCACAATCCTCTAAATCCGGGATACCGGTGCTGCAGGAAGCCGTGAAGATATCGCCCCACGAAATCGTCACGGCGCTGACTGCCCCGCTGCCGAAATCGATCGCCCGAGTTTTCCAGCCGAGGATGAGACGCGACGCATCCGACAGACGTGCTTTCAGGCGCGCCGCCAGACAGTCGAACGGTACAATATCAAAGCCCGCTGCTTTGGCGTCGGCATCGCCATCGGCTGCGATGGCACGCTGCCAGCAGGGGCGACTCGCCCGGGAAAATGGCCTAGCACAGTTGGGGACGACTGCGATCGCTGCGCCATCTTCCAGGGAAAAGGCGCGGCATTCCCAGCCGAGACTGGCTGCCTGGACGGAAAGTTTGCCTCGATCGCAGCCACAAGAACCGTCTAGCCAGAATTTTAAGGACATTTTGGGCAAGGGAGAATGGAGGGTAGGCAATTTTAGGTACGATCTTTATCAATTCCTCGTTTGCAGCAAGGATTTGATTCGTTTGCGAGAACGGGCATCTAAAAATTTAAATAAACTTTAAAATTTAAACTTCTCTTGACGCCTATCGATCATGCTAACAGAAACTCCCCGAATGCAATCCGTACAGTTGCCGGTAATTCCCGTCGTGGGGGAACTGATCCGCAACTGCCCGGGCACGATCTCCCTGGGACAGGGTGTGGTTTATTATGGCCCTCCACCGGAGGCGATCGCCCAGATTTCTCAATTCCTCGGCGACGGGGAAAATCACAAATATAAATTAGCCCTCGGCATCCAGCCCCTATTGGAAGCGATCGCCGAGAAACTGAAAGCTGAAAATCACATCGAAATCGCTCTCGAAGAAGACGGCGATCGCTGCATTGCCGTCACCGCTGGCGGCAATATGGCATTTGCCAACGCCATTCTCGCCATTACCTCCCCCGGCGACGAGATTATCTTGCAGACGCCTTACTATTTTAACCACGAAATGGCCGTCACAATGGCGAGTTGCCGTCCGGTACTGGTGGCGACGGACGAAAATTACCAGTTGCGCCCCGATGCGATTCGACAAGCCATTACAGACAAAACGCGCGCCGTTGTCACGGTTTCCCCCAACAATCCGACGGGGGCGGTTTATCCAAAATCCGCGCTGCAAGCAGTGAATGAAATTTGCCGCGATCGCGGCATTTACCACATCCACGATGAAGCCTACGAATATTTCACCTACAACGGCAAGCAGCACTTTTCCCCCGCTTCCCTCCCCGACAGCGCCGCCCATACGATTTCTCTCTACAGCCTCTCAAAAGCTTACGGATTTGCTTCTTGGCGCATTGGCTATATGGTCATTCCCCAACACCTTTTAGTTTCCCTCAAAAAAATTCAAGATACCCTCTTGATTTGCCCGCCGGTGATTTCGCAGTATGCCGCTTTGGGGGCGATGCAGGCAGGCGCGAGCTACTGCCGGGAAAAATTCAAAGCGATCGCCGAAGTGCGGCAAATTTTGTTAAATGAACTTGACAAAATCAAGGATTTATGTATAATCCCTCCAGCAGATGGAGCCTTCTATTTCCTGCTGAAAATTCGGACGGAATTAGACGCGATGGAATTAGTAGAGCGGCTGATTCGAGAGCATGGAGTTGCGGCAATGCCGGGAACGGCATTCGGGATCGAGGGGGGATGCTACCTGCGGGTAGCGTATGGCGCGCTGCAAAAAGAAGTAGCAGCCGAGGGCATCGGGAGATTGGTGCAGGGGCTGCAAGCGATTTTGGCAGCCCGAGCGCTAGGCTAGTGACTAAAAGGGCACGGGCAATGGTTAATCGGTAATGGGTAATGGAGAATGGCACACTCATTACTCAGCCGAGGCATCCAGCACTCAGCACTCTCTAATCCCAAGTAACGCGATGGAGTTGATTTTATAATGGTAGGGATTGTCATCGTCTCTCACAGTGCCAAGCTGGCATCTGGAGTACAAGAATTGGCGTTGCAGATGGTTCCAGGCAAAGTCGTCATTGAGATTGCGGCAGGAATAGACGACGAACAGAATCCGTTTGGCACGGATGCAATGCAAGTGTATCGAGCGATCGAGTCGGCAGACAGCGGGGATGGCGTTGTCGTGCTCGTGGATGTGGGATCTGCCGTGATGAGTGCGGAAATGGCGCTGGAGTTTCTAGAAGAAGAAAAGCGCGCCAAAATCCGGCTGTGCGAAGCGCCGCTCGTAGAGGGAGCGATCGCTGCAGCAGTGGTGGCGGCGGCAGGGGGCGACATCGAGCAGGTACTCTCAGAAGCGCGCGCTGCCTTGGCGGCGAAAGCGTCTCACCTGTCAGCAAAAGTCCCTCAAAATCCAGAAGCGCGCTCTACCGAGTCAGAAGAAAATACTGCAGAACTGAAAAAAGAAATTCAACTGACAGTCCGCAATTTGTTGGGAATGCACGCCCGCCCTGCGGCAAAATTCGCCTCCACGGCGGCGCGGTTTCAAGCCAACATCACCGCCCGCAACGTCACCCGCCGTACAGAAGCAGTGAATGCCAAGAGTATCAATCAAGTCAGCACGCTCAACGTTCGCAAAGGAGACGAAATCGCGATCGCGGCAGAGGGAGCCGACGCAACAGAAGCGATATGTGCCCTGCAACAACTGGTAGAAGCCAATTTCGGCGAAGGGCACCGCCTGCCGCCGCCAACCTCGGAAGCGAAATCGAACAGAGCTCAGCACCACGCAATAGGCACTCCCCACTCAGCACTCAGCACTTTCCACTCAGCACTTTCCACTCAGCACTCAAACAAGTTTTGCGGCATTCCGGCATCCCCCGGCATTGCGATCGGGCGGGTAATTTTGTACGATTCAGCTATGCCGGATTTGGGAGAGCAGCTCTTGGACGATCCCCATGCGGCGTGGGCGCAGTTGCAGCGATCGCTCCAAACCGCGCGCAAGGAGATCGAGACGCTGCGCAGCGAGGCAGCGAGTCGCGTGGGAGAAGGAGACGCCGCGATTTTCGACGCCCACTGCATGTATTTGGAAGATCCGGCGATTGTAGAAAAGGTGCGGCAGTTGATTTTTGGCGAATGTCTGAGCGCTGCAACCGCTTGGAAAATGGCGATAGACGAGACTATCGCCACTTACGAAGCGCTGGAAGATGCTTACATGCAGGCGCGCGCCGCTGACGTCAGAGATGTGGGAGCGCGGGTGATGAGAGCCCTCCTCGGCACCGCACCAACGCGGCTGGATTTGAAAAAGCCGGGGATACTGGTGGCAGCAGACTTGACACCTTCCTACACGGTCGGGCTAGATAAAAGTAAAGTGCTGGGAATTTGTACGGTTGCCGGCTCTGCCACCTCTCACAGTGCGATTCTAGCGCGATCGCTCGGCATCCCCGCCGTCATGGGAGTGGGCACTGAGTTGTCTAGCTTTCGCAACGGTACGATTATCGCCATTGATGGAGAGACGGGGCAAGTCTGGGTGAACCCTTGCGAAACGTTAGTCAAAGACTTGCAGCGCAAGCGGGAAGAACAGCTAGCGGCTAGAGAGGTTTCGCAATTGCAAGCGCAGCAGTTGACATTCACGCGCGATCGCCGCCGCGTGACGATAATGGCCAATATTTTCGGACTCGCCGATGCCAGAGAAGCCGTCAGAGCCGGCGCGGAGGGAGTAGGAGTGCTCAGGAGCGAGTTTTTGTACGTCGATCGCGCGACTCCAGCGCGTGAAGAGGAACAGTTAGAAATCTACAGCGCGATCGCTGACACAATCGCCCCGCATCCGCTGACAATCCGCATTCTCGACGTCGGCGGCGACAAACCCCTCCCTTACCTGAAGCGAGAGCCGGAAGAAAATCCGTTTCTGGGATGTCGGGGGATTCGCCTGCTGCTGGAGCGCCCCGACTTGCTGAAAACCCAACTGCGGGCGATTTTGCGCGCCAGTTGCGATCGCCAGATTAAAATCTTATTGCCGATGATAGCATCCGTGCGAGAGGTGCGCGCTGTCAAAGAAACTCTCGCTGCTACAAAAGCGCAATTGCGGCAAGCAGGCATCAATTTTGACGAAAAGATACAAGTAGGAATAATGGTAGAAGTCCCTGCAGCCGTTGCCGTCGCTGACCTGCTCGCTCTCGAGGTAAACTTTTTCAGTATTGGCACTAACGATCTCAGTCAGTACGTCATGGCTGCCGATCGCGCCAATCCCAAAGTAGCACCCCTCGCCGATGCCTTCGAGCCGGCAGTATTGCGCCTGATTCAGCAAACTGTAAAAGCGGCTGACAGTGCGGGGATTTGGGCGGGAGTCTGCGGCGAATTAGCGGCGCAGCCTTTGGCAGCACCGATTTTGTTGGGATTGGGCGTCAAAGAGTTGAGCATGAATCCTGCGGCGATTCCGGCAGTGAAAGCAGCGATTTCGCGGCTGACGGTGCCGGAGGCTGAGGCGATGGCGGCTGCGGTTTTGCAGTTAGATTCGGCTGAATCTGTCAGGGAGTTCGTTCGTTCTCGTTGGAGCGATCGCTTGTAATGAGATGGCAGTACTGGGAAAAGGGGGATTTGGGGAAAAGGCGATTGAACCTTGGTTTTTATCCCGGCAAGGGGCAGCGGAAATGCCGTTGTCCCTACGGCATTTATAGCCGTTCTATAGCCAACCTAAATCTCACGGACAAGTCCGGTTTTACGTTTTCTCACTGGGTTGCGATTTGGTCTTTCCCGCGTCAAAAATCAGCATTTCTGCCACACAAATACAGACTCGTCAAACTCACCCGCTCGTCTCCCCGTTCTGCGATTGACGTGACGCTGCACGATCGCTTCTACTTCTACACCGATAAGCTCGGCTATTCCCCCGTACAAATTCTCTTTGTCACTGGCGATGACAATCAGGCGGCTGCCTGCAGGCATCGAAGCCAGCGCATTGCGGAAAACTTGTGCAATATTCTGTTGATATTGTCGTTGGGCTTTTTGGCTAGAACCACTAGCCGCCGCTCCAATTTCGCGATCGCGCCTGTCTTCTAAACCGAGTAAGTGGTAGGCGTAAGCGTGTTGCTCGTGATAGTCAATCAACCCCACATAAGGCGGGCTGGAAATCGCGCCATCAATTGCAGGAGGAAGTATTTCTCGGCTGTCAGCGTGCCGTACTATAACACTAGCATCCGTGCGTTTAAAAGAAAATTCTTCAATTCTCTTAATCGTGTCAAGGCTGTATCGTCTTAAAAATTTCAAGGCTTCTGCAATCGGCTGACACTCTCTCGAATGCTTGTAACACCAGTAAGGCTCTGTCTGGGGCTTTTTGGGAAAATCTAAATCAAAGTGCGTCGTTAACCGAGCCGAACGTGCCGAACGACACAAGATTATTTTTAATAAATCTTGATACTCGTAACCTTCCGCTTCAATTAATTGACGGTAGACTAGCAGCTCCCGTAGGGCTTGCGGGGCAAACCACTGTCTGAGATAGGGGTTGTCAGTTTCAGGCGCAAGTAAATAAGAGGTCAATAAATTGCTTTCAAATAAATTTAATTGCCGAGAATTGGCTTCGGCAAACTCGCGCGTTTTATTAAAAATATCCATCACCTCTTTGCGAACTCGTTCTAAATCATATTTCTGTGTCTTGGCTCTGCCGAGAATAATATTAAAAGCCGAAACATCATAACCAATCGCATTAATACCTAGCTCGTTTGCTTGAACTAAAGTCGTTCCCGAACCGCAAAAAGGATCGAAGACAGTCTGACCCTTTGTAAAATATTTGCGCAAAAATATTTCAACTAATTGAGGAATAAACTTACCCAAATAAGGGTGCAGCCTGTGAACGTGCTTTGTCCGTTCTTTTTCCGGTAAATCTTTCTCTGTCCAGTTGAGATTAAGAGAATTTAACTCAGTCTCTTTCGTCACTTCACTGGGCACAGTGGGACGCTCTGTACCTTTTTCTTGTGATGTCAGCATTATCTTAACTTTTCAAGAAATGAATGAGGGCCAAAATTTCAGTATAAAACGATTATATAGCAAATGAACAGCGATCGCGCAAAAAAATCTCCCCACATCCCCCAATCCCCAAATCCCGGCAAAATACAGCCGGGATTGGGAGATGAGGGGATTACGCCTTAAACGTCAGCAACGGTTTTAACCGTGCCACCACCCCAACCATTTCAGCGTTTACCTGAGCTTCGATAACCGGCTGAATCGGCTTGTAAGCGGCGGGGGCTTCCTCGATGCGCCGCTCTTCGCGCAAAGTGATGCAATCCACCCCGATTAAACCCAGGGTTTCCTCACTTTTATCCGCTCCCTGGCGCGACATGGAAAAACGCGATCGCGCCCTTCCCGCGCCGTGGGAAGCTGAGTTGAGAAATCGCGGATTGCCTTTCCCCACTAGCAAATAAGACGGCGCTCCCATCGAGCCGGGAATGACGACGGGCGCTCCGAAATGGGCGGGGCAGGCACCTTTGCGAATTACCCACCCGCTACCCTCTGGCAGGGTGATATTGTGCGGCAAGTCGCAAACCAAGGGAGCCTCGACATCGCCGAAGACTTGCCGCAGGCGCAGGCGCAACAGTTCCGCCAGCAGCAGGCGGTTGAGAAATCCGTAGTTAGCGGCTGTGGCTTCTGCTTGCAAGTATTGTGCAATTAGTTCGGGATGGTCGGCTTGGGAGAGGGGGAAAAGGCGGGATGGGGGAGTTTTGAAATTTTTTGGCCATGTGTCGCGGGAGCGATCGCGCCACAATCCCCCGATATATTTTCCCACGTTGCGGGAACCGGAATGCACCATAAATGCAAGCTGTCCCTCGCGCACGCCCCAAGCGTAGGCGTTTGCCCTGTCTTGTACTTCTTCAACCACCTGAATTTCGACAAAATGGTTGCCGCCTCCAATCGTTGCCAATCCCCCATCGCGCACAATGCCGCTTTCGGGAATCAGTTCTTCGGGTGCCCATTTCGCGTCACCATTCAGGGAGCCGCCCTGGTAAATGCGATCGCTTTCAGCCGCCAACTGGTTGAAATCGCTGCTTTTGACGCTGCCGGTGGGGGCGTCTAGCATGACATCGAGCCAGCCGGGGATTCCGTGCTGGAAGAGGGCGCGGGAAGTTTTGGCAGTCATGGCGACATCGCGGGTGCCGAAGAAGTAATCGCCTTTCACGAGTTCTACGAACTGATTCCGCTTTTCTTGGAAGCGAGCGATCGACAAGTCGGCGACGTGCAAGCGCATCCCGCAGTTGATATCGGAGCCGACAGCAGATGGAATCAGCATTCCCTCCGTTTCCACCACCGAGCCGATGGCGACGCCGGCATCCCCCGGATGAAAGTCAGGAGTCGCGCAGCACTTGCAGGCGCGCCCTCCTGCGGGATGGCGGGCATTGGCTAAATTCGCCAACTGTTGCAGCGCTTTGGCTTCCACGGGGAATCCTTCCGGGAGCAAAACTTCTGCCGCTGGAGTGTCGGGCGAATCTTTCAGGCGAACGGAATAAGTGTTATTTTCGTAACTGACATCGAGCCCCTCGCGAGCCAAAGCCCGCAAGAGCCGGGTGAGATTTTTCGGCTGCTGCATAAATCAAGAGTCTGCTGCGAGTTCTCCCCCGCCGTGGGTTTAAAGCCACGGCTAATAGCCCAAAGTCCTCTCAAGAGGACTGAAGAGATTAATTTTCTCGGGTTTCAGTCGGTTTTTAACCGACTTGCGCTATTAGGCAGGGGTTTATAACGCCCGCCGGGGTAGTTGTGAAGGTATTGGAGACTTTGGGTTCAGCAGCCGCAGTCTGGAGGCGCTCCTTAACTGTAGCGGCGGGAAATTTCGCCGTTCTACATCACCCGGAAAGGGCGCGGGGGTGAAAGTGAATGTTTTTTTTAAAATAGATATCATTTAAAAGATAGCACGCGCTTTGATTCGCCGTCAAGTGGAGAGGAGAAAATGTTTGCGCCTGAAATCACAATCGCCGTGGCGATCGCTCCTAAACAGCCGGAAAATGCCGATCGCGTCGAACAGGCGATCGCGCGTTATGCTAGAGAAGACCCCACATTTTGCACGCGCTTCGATACTTGGACTGAGGAAACGCTCATTTTCGGAACGAGCGATCGGCATTTAGAAACATACATCCAGCGAATCGAGCGCGAGTGCGACGTCGAAATCACCGTCGGTAATTGGCAAGTACAATATCGCGAAACCCCCACGCAACCCGCTGCATTCAACGGGCGTTTTCTCAGACAATCGAGCTGCCCGAGTCATTACGGGCACGTCATCGGGCACCTTTACCCCGCTGCCGAAGCGTTTGCATTTGAAAGCGCGGTAGCGAGCTGCGATATTCCAGAAGAATTTATCCCCGATTGCGAAAAAGGGTTCAGCGAAGCCACGGAAAAAGGAACGCTTGCCGGCTATCCCATCCTCGGAGTTAAAGTTAGGTTAGAAAGTGGAAGCTATCACGAGTGCGACTCTCGCCCCTTCTCGTTCAAGATAGCGGCGCTTCTGGGCTTCCGGCAAGGATTCCCCCACACTAACCCGATTCTCCTCGAACCGTTTGTGGGGGTAGAGGTCAAAGCACCCAGACAATTTGCCGGACAGATTCAGAGCAATTTACTGACTCGCCGTGGTGCAGGTGTAGAGGTAGAAATTTCGGCAGAGGGTTGTCTCGTACTCGCCGAGGTGCCGCTGCAGGAAATATTGGGGTATGGGGAATATTTGCGATCGCACTTTGGCGAACGGGCTGACTTTTCGATGCACTTGGCGGGCTACCGGCAAGTCAGCGCCAGCCTTCAAGAAAAGCTGATTGCCGAAGCAGCCGAAAGGGAGAAAGAAAATTAAAAAACAACCCGCAGGTGAGAGGTGGAGAATACTTGTCTGTGAATTTCTCCCCCTCTCCCCCTCTCCCCCTCTCCCACTCTCCCCCTTTCCCCTATCAATTAGGGTGAATCCACCAGACACGAGCTTACCTGCGATCGCTGCGATTCGTGACGATATCATTCTTCGCCGCCCAGAGATTGATATCGTGTTTGTTAATCGCCGCCGCCATCATATCGGGGAATTTATCTGGCGTACAGGCAAAAGCCGGAATCCCCAACTCGGCAAATGCCGCCGCATTAGAATGATCGAAATACGGCGCTCCTTCATCATTGAGCGCCAATAAGGCAATCAATTGCACCCCAGACGCCACCAGCGAACCCACCCGCTTCAGCATATCGGCATTATTTCCCCCCTCGTACAAATCGCTAATTAAAATTAAAATTGTTTCTTGCGGGCGAGTCACCAACTTCTGACAATACGAGAGGGCTTGGTTGATATCCGTGCCGCCGCCTAATTGGGTGCCGAAGAGAACTTCTACCGGATCTTGCAACTGTTCTGTCAAATCTACTACCGCCGTATCGAAAACAACCAGATTAGTTTTTACCGCCGGCAGGGATGCCATTACGGCTGCAAAAATACTCGCATAAACCACCGAAGTTGCCATCGAGCCGCTCTCATCGACGCAGAGAATAATATCGCGCAATTCCGATCGCTTGCGCCCGTAACCGATGAGCCTTTCCGGCACGATCGTGCGGTATTCCGGCTGATAGTGGCGCAGGTTGGCACGGATGGTGCGATTCCAGTCGATTTCACTGTGGCGGGGGCGGCGGTTGCGGATGGCTCGGTTGAGGCTGCCTGAAATCGCTTGTCGCATCGGTTGTTCTAATTTGCGGAGCAATTCTTCGACGACGCGGCGCACCACAATGCGAGCGGTTTCTTTGGTTTTATTGGGCATGACATTGCTCAAAGAAAGCAAGTCAGAAACCAAATGTACGTCTGGCTCGACGGCTTCCAGCAACTCCGGTTCGAGCAGCATTTGCCGCAAATTCAGCCGCTTGAGAGCGTCTTGCTGCATCACCCTGACAATCGAGGTGGGAAAGTAGCTGCGGATGTCTCCCAACCAGCGGGCAACGTTGGGGGAAGAACTGCCCAATCCGCCAGTGCGATCGCTGTCGTAAAGCGCTTGCAAAGCTTTATCAATTGCCAAATCGCCGCTGCTGAGAGAAAAACCCGCGCCGTCGCCTTTACTGCCTTTACCCCCAGCACCCATTCCCGTGCAAATCCCGTCAGCATCGCCGCCACCCAAAATAAGACGCCAGCGACGCAGGCGTTCGTTATTGCTATCAGTATTCGGATGTGCGGATTCTGGCATAAATCTCTCCGTTAAAGGGTTTATAATTATTCTATTCCCAAGCCGGTGATAACAAAATGTTCGGTTTTTATGGAGGGCTGAAACAGCCGCCAATGTTCTCCTGGGAGCGAGTCATCAGGAAACACTTCTAGTTTATATCCGCCCCTAAGAGTGAGGGAAATGCTGCCCGCATTATCTGCTTGAATAGCTTCCACCGTGAGAGGAGAATTCACGGTTTCGCTGAACAGAGCCGCTACTCGCTCGTCGCATCGATTTACACCCGGATAGTCCCACTCAAAGTCTGGCGGAAATTCATCGGGATTTCCGGCGGGATAGTAGCGATCGCGGGATGCCACTACAATACCATCTTTTCCCGCAATCCGCCAAGCACATTGGACGTGCAAAGCATATTCGCCTACTTCTTTTGTTCCGCGTCGTCTGGTGGAAACCGTGCCGCGATCGCCAAATTGGAACGATTGCAAATCAGACGCGCGAGAAGCTCCCCACAGCGGCAAGCCAAGGAGGCACTGCAGTGTTTCCTCAATTTGCTCTTTCATTTTTATCCCGATCGCGCAGTTTTTCTCTCACTTCCATTAAAATCTGCCCCAGCCGATTTTTGCCGCTCCCATCTGCCCCACAACCCCAATAATAATCTATGGGAGAATTTTCGACAATTTCCTCGGAATCCGTGGAAAGCAGAATTTCACGAATATCGGCGTGAGTTTCAAATTTTCGCAGCACGCCCCTGCGCATCACGTCATCTTTCACCTGTTCCCAATCGGTACGCAAAGGACGCTTGCGATCGCGCCCCATTTTCGCTGCATCTTTTGGCAGTTTCACCTGGCGAATTTTTTCGGCGTGGGGCGTCCCCGCAAACTTTTGCGCTTGAAAGTAATGCTCGCAAGTTGGCCAGTAGGCCCCATCTAACTCGAAGCCGTGGGGCGAAAAGTTAGAAAAACAACCGTATTCTTCGCGAGTGCTGTAGAAATAGATGGCCATCTTAATTTTCCCAAGATTTTTGCCCGTTATGACTAATTTTAGCATCCCAGCCGTTTTGGGGGCGAAATTTTTTGCCTCTGGGATATCCAGACGGCACCTATCGCGGCAGGCGAGCGATCGAGTTCTCAGCCGATCGCGCATCAAAGGGGCATCTTCTGCATAAAATTGCCCTGTAAAAACGCTTTTAAAACTTCCCCGATTATTTTACAACCCTGATTGCCTTTGCCACTAGAGGGTTTACCGGGGCAAAAAAGTCAATTTTTTTCCGAGGATGAATTTTCCTCATCGCCATCGCTGTTTTCCTTCTTTAAAGAGCGCTTCTGGCGTTCGCGCAAGTCCTTAGCTTTCGCCTGCATGTTTTTGAAGTAGTCGGTTTCTACAATTTCTTGGACTTGCTTGTGCCGCTTGGCTTCGTCAATCTCGATCTGCAATTGCGTGATTTTGCCCTTGAGGTTTTCTTCGCGATCGCGCACTTTGGCAACCATCTGCTTGAAAACCAGGGTGAGAGTAACAATTTCGTCCTTTAAGCGCCAGGGGTAACAAGACACGAGTTTTTGGTCGTAATCTCCTTCGCTAATCTTCTCCGCTGCCTTCGTTAAATTAATGAGAGGTTGACTCAGCACGCCCGCACTGATATAAATGAGGACGAACAATACTCCGTAAGAGATAGCAAAAGCGATGAAGAGTCGGTGGCGAATTCCTCGCTGAAGCTGCCAGATGTAATCGGCTTCAACATCTATGCCGATGCCACCCACTATCTGGCCCGCTGAATTCTTGAGAGGCGCATAGGCACTCACCCAAGTTCCCCAGCGATCGGAATAGGGGGTGGGTGTTTCCTGAATCTTACCTGCTTTCAGGGTTTCGTAATCCCAATAGTTCGCCGTGTCGCGATCGAGAAATTTTGTAGATTTAGACGGATTGTATCTGGCTCCCAAGTCAACCAGGTAAAAAATTTCGCGATCGCCCCCCAAAGGCTTGCCGTTGCGCTGGCACTCTTTTGTATCGCCGAGAACAAAAAGATACGGCCACGCATTGGGTCTTAAACTTCTTACGACCTGCAGCCAATCTAACTGCTTTTTGTACTGGGGATGGTCAGAAAATCCTTGGGTGTTGGGTTGGCCTTCAGCACATAAAGTCAGCAATCCCTTCACGTCAACGCCAGGAGCCGCCCCCCGAACAGCATCTTTTAATTCAATTCGCAACCGCTCCGTGACCTGACCGATGGCAAAGGTATAAAACCAGTAATAACTTGCACTGAAAACCAGACTGAACACCGCCGTAAAACCTGCTAGTAGTTTCCAGCGCAGGCTGATAAATAAAGGTTTTTTTGCTGCTTGTTGCTCGTTCACGTTTGGTAGAAGACCCGCTAATGCTCCCGCCCCTGTGCGAGGAACTCCCGATCGGCGAGAGGAAAGCGGAGCGGGGATTGCCGCTTTCCCGTGAATTTCAAGGACGCTAGTTATATTTGTCGCTCGAAAGCAAGCGATCGCCTGTAAGTCTCTTTTCAGCACCCACTTTCACCTAGCATAGACGAAACCAACGATTTTGATGTGAAAGTTTTTTAAAGATTTATGCTAGGGAGCGATTCGCTATCGCGATAGCTAGCGCTTCACGCGCAGTTTTTCTCTCACTTCCATTAAAATCACCCCCAGCATATTCTTGCCCGTGCCCTTAGCCCCGCAACCCCAATAGTAATCTCTGGGGGCATTTTCGACAATGATTGCGTCGCCGGTAGATAACAGCACCTCGCGGATGTCGGCGTGAGTCTCGAATTTCCACAGCACGGCTTGGCGCATGATGTCGTCTTTCACCTGTTCCCAATCGGGGCGCAGGGGGCGGGAGCGCGATCGCCCCATCCTTTTTGCGATCGTTGGCGATTTGCAGGCGCGGATTTCTTCAACGTGGGGCGTGTTGGGAAACTTTTGCGCTTGAAAATAATGCTCAACCGTTGCCCACCAAACGCCATCACTCTCGAAGCCGTGCGGCGAAAAATTGGAGAAGCAGCCGTAGGGTTTATCTTTCGTGCCGTAGAAGTAAATAGTCACAGTTATTCTCAGTAAAGTCTCAGCGCGCTATTGGCTTCTCATATAATAGCGAGTTCGCCTGATGTTTGGCTTTTAATAAAATTGTATCAAAATATTTTAAACTATAAAAAATACACTCATATAACATTATCTCAGTAAAAATCACCTTTGTGAGATTTCCGGACTCGGCAACAGTTTAAATGCACAGACGTAAAGCCCCAGGGAAATGCACGATCTCCCCTGCGACGCTCGGCGGTAAACTGGGTGTTGCCGTCAACATTCACGCATTTTGCATGTCTATGAGTCACCCTGCGCCTGAATACATTTTAGGGCTCGATCTCGGCACCACCGGAAACCGGGCGATCCTGTTCGATCGCTCTGGGGCGATCGCAGCCCAAGCTTACAAAGAGCTAACCCAGCACTATCCTCTACCCGGTTGGGTAGAGCACGATCCCGCTCAAATTTGGCAAGATACGATCGCCTGCATCCAGCAACTCTTCAAAACGGCGGGCATTTCAGCTCGACAAGTAGCGGCGATCGGTTTGACAGTACAGCGCGAAACTTGCTTGCTGTGGGATAAAACTACTGGCAAACCCCTGCACAACGCTATTGTCTGGCTCGATCGCCGCACGGCACCAATGTGTCGCGAATTAGCAGAAAAAGGTCACGCTGAAGAAATTCAAAACCGCACGGGATTGGTGCTAGATGCTTATTTTTCCGCTACTAAACTTGCTTGGCTGCTGGATTGGGTGCGGCGGGAACAGCCGGATATTAACCTCGATAATATTATAGCCGGCACGGTGGATACTTGGGTGCTGTGGAATCTCACGGGCGGGCGAGTTCACGCCACCGATCGCAGCAATGCCAGCCGCACGATGCTGATGAATCTGGAAACGCTGGAGTGGGATGCAGCGCTTTTGGATTTATTCGGCATTCCGGCGCAAATCTTGCCCCGGATTCAGCACAGTCTGGGTATTTTTGGAAATACAGACGCGAATTTATTGGGGGCAGAAATTCCCATTGCAGCGATATTTGGCGATCAGCAAGCGGCGCTGTTTGCCCACGGGTGCAATCGCCCGGGGATGATGAAATGCACTTACGGAACTGGCTGCTTTTTGATTTCTCAGACGGGGCAAAAATTGGCGCGATCGCGCCACCAACTCCTCTCAACTGTAGCGTGGACGCAACCCGATAAAGCCAGCTACGCTTTAGAGGGAGCGATATTTACCACAGGCGCTTGCATTCAGTGGCTCAGAGATGGGTTAAAATTGATTAATTCCGCAGACGAAACCGAAGCGATCGCCCGTCAGGTAGCCGATACAAACGGCGTTTACTTCGTCCCTGCCCTGAACGGATTGGGTGCGCCGCACTGGGATATGAGCGCTCGCGGCGCATTTTTGGGAATTACCGGGGGCGTGAAGCGGGAACATATTGTCAGGGCGGTGCTGGAGGCGATCGCTTATCAAGTGAAAGAAGTGGTTGAGGCGATAAATAAAGACAGCGACACCCCGGTTGCCGTTTTAAAAGTTGACGGCGGAGCCTGTGAAAATAACTTTTTAATGCAATTTCAAGCTGACATTCTCGGCATTCCCGTCGAGCGCCCCGCCATCCTCGACGCCACCGCTCAAGGCGCTGCTTTTGGCGCTGGTTTAGCCGTCGGATTCTGGGAAGATTATAACACAATTGTTGCCAGCCGCCAGATTGATAGAATTTTCGAGCCGGGGGAAGGCGCTACCGCAGCGCAGGCAAATTTTATCACTTGGCTGAAAGCCGTAGAACGGGCTAAAAATTGGGTGGATTGAGCGTTATATAGTGGTTTTTGAAGTAAGTGGCAGAAACCCGGTTTCTTCAAGAAACCGGGTTTCTCAGTACCTAAAGGGGCGATCGCTCATCTCACATCGCCTGCCACCGAAATATCGCTGCCATGCCAAGTTACCTCGTCAGGCGTTTCACTTCCATTTTGTGGCTCTTCCAGTAGCTCCTCGATGGTTTCGAGATGCCCGGTTATGTGAGGAATGCAACCATATTGAAAAAAATCCAAGATTTCTGCAAACTTCTCGGCTGGCGTTCCCCCTGTGGCTGCCTCGCCGAGCTGAGTTGAAATATTTTCTATGTCTAAACTGATTTCTTCTAGATTAAAAAGCAGCCTTTCCAGGCGACTTGTGCCGAGTTGAGCTTCCAGCTTAGTGCGATGTAGCTTCAAAATATTAATGGCTTCTCGAAGTGAAGAGATTTTATAACTCACGTCGCTTACCTCCCGATTAAAAGTTACTCAAACAAAGTCGGTTCAGACTCTCCCATCATCTCAGCAGCTTGCCTTAAGGCTTTCATAACAGCCTCTACCTCCTCAGTGCTGAAAGCATCTTCAAGGATTTTCCGCAATTGAGCTTCGGAGAGCCCCTCAGCTCGAATTTGCTTGAGGAAGTTCTTAATTTCTTTCCACCAATGGGGACGATTGCGATCTGGCTCGTCCTGATGGTCGGGAGGTTTACCGGCAACAGTCTTCCCTAGTATTCTAGCAAGATGTATAATTATTTGTGCAAAAAGAGCATTCACTTTTTTCTTGGCCCGCTGGGCCAGCATAAAAATAGTGACAGTCACTTTTAAATCGAGATAAAGACCCTTCCCATACTCGAACAGTCCCTCGAACGATGGTACTAAATTTATTTTTAGCGCCAAAGGATAGGATGCAGTGTTTGCCATTGACAAAGTTCCCCGATGCTGAAAAATACGGAAAAGGCAGGAGTCTGCGAGAGGGAACACGCAAAAACGCGCGATCGCCCCTTGCAGACCTTTCTAATTTTACCAGTTTAGCTTTCAAGCAGAATACTCGTAAAGAGGGACTGTTCTTGCAGGTTGTTTCCCTGCACGCAGCAACGCTTCAATCTGTCGCACGGTATTTGGCTTTGGGAGTACGTCGCCACACGCGGAACAAACCTCTGCCGGAACGCGATCGAACGCGATAACCTGACCGTTGTATCGTACAGCGTGAATGATTTCGCGTTCCTCATAGGTGCCAGGGCATCCTTCAATACTGCATTTCATTCTAATTGCCTTTTAGTAGTGGGAGTTATCCACTTGTGTGGTAGTGGTTGGTACACCTTGATTGTCACCCTATTTGATAATTCTGCAAGATGTAGAAGCGTCTTTATAAAGATTGATAGATGTCGTTTTTGCCCAGTTTCATAAAAGAGGGTTAACCGTCACCCCCAACAACTGAGAAACGATCGCCAGTACGCTATCCGCGCGGGCTGTATCGAATTCCCCCGCATCGGCGACGCGCGCGGCAACCGGCACCTGGGCAGCGCCGCGTTTGACTCGCTCTCCCATCTGCCGGCGTTCGGGGGCGGAAAAGGTGGCGAAAGTGCGGCGCAGCAGGGGCAGCAGGGCGGTGAAGGTGTCGTCGGATAGCTCTGTCACCCAGCTATCGATCGCTTGCCAGAGGGCATCGTCGTGCAGCAGCAACAAGCCGCTGCCTTTGAGAAATCCTTCTACCCAGGCGGCGGAGTGCGTCGGTTCGTTGGCTCTGGAGAGGGCGAGCCCCATGCGCCGCGCGGTCTCATCTGTTGCGATCGCGCCTGCGTCGAGCAGCAAGCGGCAGCAGCGCCCCGCGAGCAGCCCGTGCAAGGAATCGCGATCGCACAGTTGCATCAAAACGCTTTGCCACGCGGCGAGGTATTCTTCATTTTGCAGTAACTTGACAGCGCCGTTGACTTTGACGACGCGATCGCACGTTGCTTCGGCGGCTTCGTCGTTGAGGGAGGCGCACGCGCTCGGCAATCCGATGCAAATCCGCGCCACCAATCCGTCTGTAACGTGAGCGACGGTGCTGGCGTCTGTTTTGCGCACGTTGCCGTAGCGCAGCACGTTGGCGAGGGGCGGCAGCGCATCCATCAAATGCCCGATATCGCTGGCGATTGCGGCTTCTGTTTCCAGTCGCGCCATCAGGTGACTGATGGCGTCGGGTAATTCTGCGAGCAAGACGCGATCGCACAGTGCGGTGAGTGCGGGTAAATCGGCGGCTTTGTCGGCTGCATTCACCGCAAAGGCTGTGGCGGCAGCGTACAGGGTATTGCCCCAGATGCCCGCTTCAATCAACTTGACGGCGTATTCCGGCTGCCACTGCAAGCGCCAGTTTTCTTTAAACGTGCCCATGCCGCCCGCTTGCTGCCGCTCTCCCCAGGGAATGTTCAGCAGCGCGAGGCGGTGCAGCAGGTGCGATCGCTCTAAATCTACCTGCTTACGCAAGTCGAGTGCGAGGCTGTCTTTATTTTCCGGCAATTTCAGGCGTTTCTTTTCGCGGCGAAAGTCTTGCTGCAGCGGCACCATCGGCGTTTCGTCGGGAACTTCGCCGATGCGATCGCCGATTATTAATTGTTCGCGAATTAGGCGCATGGGCGCGTCGTCGCCGAAGCACAGCACCGAGCGCGTTGCTTCGTTTAATTCTTCTAATCCGGGAAGGGGGCGCGATCGAATTGCCGCCAGCGCTTCTGCAAGCCGCACCGCTTCGATGACGTGAGCCGACGACGCATCCAAATCTTTTTCCCGCAACAGCCGCGCCACCTTCGTCATCCAGCGAATTGCGACGCGATCGCGCGCGTGCCAGAGGTGATCGTACCATCCCGGCGATTCCACTCCCGCACCGTAACCGCTGCTTGCCGCCAACCGCCCGTAACTCCACGGCACCCAAGTGCTTTCTACTTTTATTTTGGGCAATTTTTTGAGAATTTCGGCATCTTCTTTTTCCGCCGGCATTGTTGCCAGAGCGGGGGCGTGCCACGCGCCGCAAACTACCGCTATTCGCTGAAATCCTTCTTTTTGAGCGGCGCGAATGGTTTGCCGCATGTACGCCTCGCGCTGCATTTCGGCGGGTTCTTCCGGGAGAATTGCCGATTGCTTTTCGACTTCTGAGCGCAGAGCCGTCATCGCTTCCAAAATCGCTTCAAATAAATCCGCACTGTCGCGCCGCTGCTCTACCAAATGTTCCCACCAGCGCTCGCCGTCGCTGTAACCGGCGGCTTCTGCCAGCAAGCGCAGGGGATCGGAACGCAGCGCGATCGCTTCTTTCAGCAATTCTTGAGAGATTTCTTCAGAAATTGCCTGCGGTTCCGAACTCACCGGCTCCTTTGCGAGTTGGTGAGTTTGGGGCAAATCCATGAAGCGTACCGGCACGCTGCGACTCAACCCGTAGTGAAGCGCCTGCCACTCCGGCGAAAAAGCGGCAAACGGATAATAAACCGCGCGATTTGGCTCGTCTGGAACGTAAACCAGGAGAGCGACGGGCGGCTGCATTTCGGGATGGATTAACAGCGGCAAAATCCCGTCAGCATCGGGGGGACCTTCTACTAAAATCGCGTCAGGTTGCAGGGTTTCCAGCGCTTGCCGCAAGCTGCGAGCGGAACCGGGACCGTGGTGTCGAATTCCGAAGATGTGGATGCTCATTTTTGCCTCTGTTTCGGGATGTTTTTCGGGTATTACTGCCTACTTGCTAATTGACAGGCTGCCTGAGTGGTAAATTAAAACTCCTCTTCTTCAATGACAATTTTTCTTTTCTCCATTTCTTCTATAAAAATTTTCAAGCTGGGATTGTTTTTGTAAGATTTTAATAATTTTTTATTTGTGGAGTATTGTTCTGCAATTTTTCTATAATATTGCGGATTTTTTGCGCCAATTGTAAAGTTTACTTTTTTGCCCAGTTCGCGATTTAACGTATCTAAACAATTTTGGATTTTGGACTTGCGGTTATCTGTATAATAAAGCGGAAGCAGCCAACATTCCACCGAGTGAACGGCTATGGCAAAAATGATTCTATGTTCAGTTTGGGTGTAGAAATCTTCGCCAATGGCAACTCGAAATTGCTTTATCACCTCGGCAATTAATCGATCGGGCGTCAATTCCCCGTTTTCGTCTTGTTTGGGCACCCCATACTCTTCCGAAACATCTGTATCGATTTGTATAATAATATAATCGTTAAATTGAAAGGCTTGTTGAAAATCCACAGACTTGCAATATTGAAAAACTAGAGTCCACCCGCCATAACCAGATTTATTTTCATTGTCTTTATCCCGTTCGGGTTGAAGGGGGTTGACAAGTATGTTGGGGTTATTGAAATACCCTGCTAAAATATATTCAATGACAATCTGATCCGTGATTCCTTCTGTAACTAATCCAAAACTAACCATAATTAGAAATTCTTGGGAAGTCCGCCGATATAGCCTCTCAAGAAGGCTTCTGATAGTTTAACAGGTTCTTGCCCTTCTAGAGGTTGGGGCTTGAAAATGCGTCTGGCTTTTGTATGTCCCGAAAGGTTGCGGTATATTACGAAAAGTCGCTGCTCGTCATCTTCTAAATTCAACCCGTCTAAAACGGCAGGGTTGTGGGTGGTGAAGATGACTTGTTTGTCGTATTTTACAGCCAATTGGATTAATTCTTCCATTAACCGCCGGCACAATCTGGGGTTGAGTGAGGCATCAATATTATCAATGGCGAAAAAATTAGGCGTGCGATCGCTGATAAATAGCGCGAAGTAAAACAGCAAAAATAAAAAACCTTCATTAGAGCTTCTTTGGTCAAATTCTGCTATATCTGCGTCTAAATACCTGTCCCTAATATTGAGTTTTTTTTCGCTTTCAGATAAATTATGGTCTATTTCAAAATCTTCAAACCAATCTATTAATCCGATTTTCTTCTTGAGTTCGTTAAATCTCTCTTCATTTTCACGATTCAAAACTTTTAAAAGTTTAAACAAACCTTCGCCATTAATTCCTAATGGTTGTATTTGTCCTTCTTTTTCAAAAGTTCGCAGGGAAGGGTTGTCGGGCGAGTATATGAGGAATTTATATAAATGCTTCCTAGCTTTGAAATACTCTTTTAGTTTTAATTGGTTAATTTCTTTTGTAATATTGCTAATAGCTGCTATTTTTTCTGGTTCATCCAGATGAAAATATATTTCTTCCATAAATTCCTTCAAGGGATTTTCAAGAAATTTTAACTTCTGGTAGTTTTCATCAAATTGCTTATCCAGCCATTTAGAATAAGGTGCATTATCATTTTGAAGCAGGCAAGCAAAAATATTTTCCTCCCTGTCTCGTGCCTGAATGAAAATCGGTTGCGTGACATTCTCCTTTTCAAAAGCCGATCGCATGAACTGAGGCTCTGTCACCCGAATACCTCTGGAGGCTAAAAACTCGTTATCCAGTTTGTCACTGGCAGCAGCGGAAGCCAGGGCGATCGCCTCCAATATATTGCTCTTTCCGCTCCCATTTTCGCCAATCAATACCGTCACCCGCCCCAACTCCAGTCTGAGCTTTTGAATGGACTTATAATTTTCTATGAAGATTTCTCGGAGCATATTTTCTAAAATTAATTTTTACTGAGGAATGATTTTATCAATCCTATCACGGAATCGATGAATCGGGCAAGAGGGCACGGCAGTGCCGTACCCCACCGACTACGATACGTCTCGGCAGGCGCGATACAAGTCTTTCCAGCCGTCGCGCTCTTTCACCACGGTTTCGAGATATTCTTTCCAAACGATACTATCTTGCACGGGGTCTTTGACAACCGCACCCAGCAATCCAGAGGCGACATCGCCGGCGTGCAAGCGCCCGTCGCCGAAATGCGCCGCTAGCGCCAATCCCTGACTGACGACGGAAATCGCTTCGGCGGTGCTGAGGGTGCTGCTGGGGGATTTTAGCTTCGTTCGCCCGTCGGCGGTGACGCCGTTTCGCAATTCTCGAAAGATTGTCACGACGCGGCGGATTTCTTCCAGTGCTGGGGGTTCGGCTGGCAATTCTAGAGCCCGTCCGAGACTTTCGACGCGCTGCTGCACGATTTGTACTTCTTCTTCGGCGCTGTCGGGTACGGGCAAAATCACGGTATTGAATCGCCGTTTTAATGCTGAGGAAAGTTCGTTGACGCCTTTGTCGCGGTTGTTGGCGGTAGCGATGAGGTTGAATCCTTTCACTGCTTGTACTTCCGTGTTGAGTTCGGGTACGGGCAGGGTTTTTTCAGAAAGAACGGTAATTAAGGTGTCTTGCACGTCGGAAGGGATGCGGGTGAGTTCTTCCACGCGGGCGATTTTTCCGTCTTGCATGGCTCGCATTAAGGGGCTGGCGACTAATGCGTCCATTGAGGGGCCTTCTGCTAATAATCTAGCATAATTCCAGCCGTAGCGGATGGCTTCTTCGCTGGTGCCGGCGGTGCCTTGGATTAACATTGTGGAGTCGCCGGAAACGGCTGCGGAGAGGTGTTCGGATACCCAGGATTTTGCAGTTCCGGGAACGCCGTACAGGAGCAGGGCGCGATCGCTCGTCAGGGTGGCGATCGCGATTTCTATCAGCCGCCGATTGCCGATATATTTGGGCGTCACCTCGAACCCGTTATCTAATTTGCCGCCCAGCAAGTAAATGGATACCGCCCACGGCGATAATTTCCAATTGGGCGGCTTTTGTCGCGCCTCAACTTTTGCCAGTTCTTCCAATTCGCGGGCAAATTGCTGCTCGGCGTGCTCGCGCAAAAGATTGGACTCGGTTTTGGATGCAGCTTGGGCTTTTGATTTGGCTGGGCTCATGGGTGACTTTTTAAATTGGCGGGGATTTTCGACGGGCGATACAAGAGATCGCGCCTGAAATGGCTGTGGGAGCATCCCATTTTTGGAGTGCGAACGTCTCGTTCGCTGAACGTCTCGTTCGCTATTGGATAGATAGGGAGCGTCTCGCTCCCACTTCTGAAAAAAGGTGTTTTTACAAAAACGGGATGCTCCCAATGGCTGTTGACTGTTTAAAGGTTTATCTCTGGTTTTTTGCGCAGACTGTGGGTTGGCATTATTTTCTATTTTTTACTCCCTTACTATAGCACGTTTCCGCTGCCAACCACCCCTGAGAATTATAAATTTTGTTGATTTTTTTCGGCTTCCTGTTTGGCAGGCGGAGAGATCAGTCAGGGGACATCAATAAACGTCACGAGCGGGGAGCCAGAAACCCGGTTTCTTCCACTTGCGAAGCGGCACTTACTGCTTTTTTCGCAAAATTCTCACGCTATCGAGGGTTCTTCCCGTTGAATAATAAACATCTCCACTGTCAGCAACCGCCACAGAAAAGGCAAAGAGTCCCTCTTTTAAAGCGATCGCTTCATAGGGCTGTTTTTTCGGCACTAATGCCACAGCCGTAAAATTCCCCTTCTCTTCACCCAACCCAGCAATATAAATGTTTCCTTCCTTATCGATATCCAAATCGGTAGGTGAAGCCAAACCTTTTAGAAGGAGTTGCGGGGACGAACCATCCGGCGATAATTTCCACAGTTCCCCTGTATCTCCGGGGCTGCTTCTTCCCATTTTAGAAACAAAAATGTTGCCTGCGGAATCCACAACTACGTCTGTAGGAGCGTCGATTTCTTCCGATATTACAGTCGGTTTCGACATTCCTTTTCGCAAGACAGACAAGCGATCGACACCTCCAAATGACGTGCTGCTGGCTCCGGCTTCTGTATAGTAGATATCCCCGGCAGTAGCGACATACAACCCATTTGGATAATCCAGGTTTTCTAAAAGCACTTGCACGCGCCCAGAATCTATATTGTAAACTGAAAGACGCCCGTCTTTATATTTTTTATCTTCCGTTCCGGTTTCAGTAAAGTAAACGAGGTTTTCTCGGATCGCGATTTTGAGAGGTCCTTTAAGGTTCTGCAAGACTTTGCTTGTTTGCTTTGTTTTAGAATCGTACTTTACCAGAGTAGCTTCCACATAATCTGTCCCGTAGACGCTGCCATCTCCAGCTAAACCTATTCCGAAAAATGTTTGATTCTCTACCAAAATACTCTCTTCATACTCCGGCACTGATTTTGATTGTTTGAGTCGATTAGTTTCAGAATTTGCCGGAGGCGAAGGCACCTGGTTTAACGGTTCCCGGGCTGAAATGGCAGTTTCGGCATTTGCCGCTAATGCAATTATAAAAGCTGTGAGAGACAATCCTAAAAATGACCGAGCAATTTTTCTCATAAATGTTCCTAACTGTTAACGATCGCTGCCAAGGCATCGCGGCGAAATTCTAAACTCCCCAGGAGTTCGTCCAGAATTCGAGCCCAATCAGAACGATCCGCGAATTCTGCTAACAGGGCAGATGCTTCGTCTATTATATCAAGAGACATGACGGGAGCGGCAACGTTTATAAGAATCGCTCGCGTTGCCTCCAGGTAATTTGTATCGCCACTCGCCATATAGCGCCGCACCGCCTCCAAAAGAGCGCGGCTCAGCTCTATACTCCAAGGATAGCGGCACAGGGGCAGCAGTTCTCGGCTGTTGAAATCCAGCCCTTCTTCAGATTGCAAGAAATCGATCATCAAGGCGTCTCTGCGCTTCAGGGGCAGCATGTCTAGTAAGGCTTTAACATTCAAGTCTTCCTCAATGTAATTATCATAGTAAAGCTCGGAAACGATGTCATATACTCTCAGCAGCGCCTCCGCCAAATCCGCATCTTCATATCGCGCGGCTGCACCAGCCCAGCCCGACATCACCGCTAAATCCCAACCCTCGTAAATATCGCTAATTTTCGGCACGATTTCGGCGGGCGAGATGCCCCAACTTTGGCTCCAGAAAGAGGGGGGAATGGCGGCTAGCAGTTGTATCAAGTACCAAGAATCTTCTCCCCAAGTATCGGGCGCTTCTGGATTGATGCCGTCTCGCACCATTTCATCGTCGCAATCAACCATTACATCTATATCGATGTAAAATTCTTTATCTTTGCTGAATATCATCAAAGGGCTGACTCGCGGAATCATTCTGGCAACTAGGCGAGAGGAAGGCAGTCGCGCCAGCAAATCGGCTGCCACGCGCTGCACGTCTGGGTTGATATCGTCGAGACAGGTTTCTAAAAAGGGTTCGTCTGCCATGCTCAATCCTATTTTAAAGGTTTCGAGAATGGCGGCTTTATTTTCTGCTTTTTCCTCCGCCCAAATGGCGGCAACTCGATCGCGAATGGCAGCGGGATTTTCAGCGCCAAGTCGCTGCAAGAGTAAAATGCGGGCGTCGAGGGTTCCGGTTTCCCAGATAGTTTTGTCATCTTCGCCCGCTGCATAATTCCAGTCGGTATTTTGGGCGGCTAGCCAGCGCCCTCGCTTTCCCAATACGGGTAAAATTGCCGATCGCAGTTCGGGTTGTTCGCGCCCGATTTCTAATATAGCGGGCAAGTATTCTTCAGGAAGTCTCACGCCTGCTTTAGCAGCAAAGAGCAGCCATTCTGGCAGCATTTTGGGATATTTCCCCATTAAAATCCAGGCTAAAGAATCGGCAGCGCGGGGGCTGCACCACGGTTGAGAATCGGATTCGCACGGATAGGGCAGGGGGCGCTCGTCTTTGAGGGGTTTTTTCCCGGCTATTCGATGCAGCAGCCGCGCGGCTGCGGCACCGAGCAAAGTTCCCTCAGAATCGCTTGCAGGCAGGCGGGATAAAAATTTCCCCAGTTTGCCGCTGGCAGGTGGGATTCTTGAGGAGTTTCCGTGAGTGCCGACGACGGCTGTGCTGACTAAATCTTGCCACAAGTTTGCGGAATCTTTCATTTTTTTAGGGGTTTGCCGGGATTGGGGGATTGGGGGATTTTTGGATGGAAAAGGCTTGCAGCATTTCGTAGCGAAATCGCAGCCCGTCTAGCACTTTGTGGATTGTCCCTGCATTATAGCCGACTGTCAGGGGCTGCAAGCTTTCTGTGATATCTGGGATTAGAGAAGGCGGCATGTAGCGGGCGAATTGTTGGATAGCGGCTAGCAAGTGCCCGTCGCTGTTTTGGCGCGCGGTTGTAAACTGGCGGTGCAGGCGAGATAGAATGGCGCGAGATAATTTCTCGCTCCAATTGTGCTGGCACTGCCGCAGCAGCACGAGGGCGGGGTGAGTGCCGAGAAGGGTTTCGCGGTTGTATTCTAGGGCGGTTAATACGATCGCGTCTCGCTTGTCGGGCGGCAGCACTTCGATTACTTTTTCGCTGAGGTTTGGGAATTTGGATAAATTCAGTTTGGCTTTGATGGCTGTTTCGAGCAGGGCTTCTGCCCAGGGAATATTTTGCTGTCGGCAAGTTGCGATCGCCCAGCCTTCCAGCAGCACTGGTTCCCACTCGCGCGCGATCGCAGTCTGGATGAGATGGGGGAGTTTTGTTTCTTCCCCGCACCAAACTTCAAGGGGTACGGCTGCTATTATTTGCTGCAGCCACCAAGATTTTGCGCCCGTGCCGGCAGGGGGCTGCGAGTCGATGCCGTCGCGAATCATTTCAGTGTCGCAGGCTTCGGGCAGGGTTATTTCGATGTTCGGTGCCCATCCCGGTGTCACTTTTACCAAAGTCCGAAATCGCTCTGTCATGCGCTGGCACAGCCCGGATTCCGGCAGTCTCGCCAGCAAGTCTGCGGCTGTGCGGTTCACTGGTTTGCTGCGATCGTCGAGTGCTTTTTCTAGGAATAATTCGTCTTCTAAGCTCAATCCGGTTTCCAATGCGGCGAGGAAGATAGCTCTGTCTGCGGCGCTTTCTTTTATCCAGGTTGCCGCCAGCATTTCCCTCGCGCGCGCGGGATTTTCCCGACGCCGCAACTGCAATAGCCACAATCTCGCCTCGCGACTGCCGCTTTCCCAGGTAGAATCGTCTGCGATCGCTCCGATATAATTCCAATCGGGATTTTGCGCTGCCAGCCAGCATCCCCGCTTGCCCAGCACGGGCACCATTGCCTCTCGCAGCTTTAATTGCGTTTTGCCGCGCTCCAGCAGCTCTGGCAAAGCCGCGTCAGATACCCGCACGGAAGTCGCTTGAGCCATCGCCAGCCACTTGTAGAGCAATTCTGGGTGTTCGCCGCGCAATATCCGGGTTAGATACTGACCTGCTCGATCGCTGCACGGCGGCAAATCCTCTAAATCGCAGGGAGTGATTTTTGCGGTTGCCCGTTTGGGCACTTTGCCGGCGCGCTGGTGCAGGGAAATGGCGGCGGCGGCTCCCAGCAGGAATTTTTCTGGCTCTGCGGCGTTGAGTTTTTCCAATAGTTTCCCCAGTTCCCCCTCGACGGGCGGTAAAGTTGGGGAGAGGCGATCGCTTCCCACCAGTGCTGCTGTCACTACATCTTGCCACAAACTCACCGATCGCCTCTCCCGTGAATTGTTAAGTTTTTTATTTTAGATCGTTTTTGATTTCCCCGCAACTCTTCGGCTCTCACCCGCCATATTTTGTCACAAAAAACCAGCGGCTAGCATCCCGATTTTGTAAAGTTACCTGTAGGGGCGAAGCATTCGCGCAGATAATCTGTCGGGTTAACCGAAATTTTTATCCGCGTTAGCGACAGCCATGCCCGAAGGGCTTTATGCTTCGCCCGTGCTTCCAACCAGCCTTTCTATGCGCTGGAAGATGCTGGCTGCATGTTCGGGGCGGTGCTGCGGTAGGGGTGCCATCAGTTCGTCGATTAAATCTTTCAATTCATGGGGAATATTGGGATTTGTCTTGTCTCGCCAAATGAGTTTGTCAGTTTTTGCGCGGGTGGGGAAATCCATCGGCGAAATGCCGGTGAGTAAGTGTACGAAGGTTCGCCCCAGCGCGAATAAATCCGATTGCAGCACTGCTTTGCCGCTGAGTTGTTCGGGGGCGGCGTACCCGATCGAACCTACGGGCGTTGTTCCCCAGTTACCGACGCCTACCGTGCCAAAATCTATCAAGACTAATTTGCTATTTTGAGTTAAAATAATATTGGATGGCTTGACATCCCGATGCGCGAGGTTGTGGCGGTGCAATTGCTGCAAAGTTTCCGTCATTTGTCGCAGCCAGTCTAGGGCAATATCGGGATAAATTGGCTTGTTTTTGTCGAGCCAGTGCGCCAAGTTTTTTCCCTCTATTTTTTCCATGACTAAACAGCGCGATCGCCTGCTGTTGTTGGGAAGCGCTACGGTGAAGTAACCGTCCGGTTCTACTCTGGGGATTCCCGGATGCCTCAAAAATATCAATACCCGCGCTTCTTGCTCGAACAAGCGCACTAAGTCGGGATTGTTGTTATATTTTAGCACTTTCAGCACTTTAAAAGTTCCCCAGGCATCCGAGCGGGAGTCCCAATCTCTGACCTCGAAAATTTCAGTCGGGTGGGCGGGAGAAAGTTGGCGCAGCGGTTTGACGAGCCGGTAGCGATCGCCTATGAGCAAGCCGCACCCGCAAGTCTGGCACTGGGTTAAATTTTCCGGGTTTTTGCGATTGGGACACTGGGGATTGATGCAGTAGCTCACGGAATTAAATCGTCCTTCAGTTCTGCAATTAATGTTTTCAGATTGGTGCTGGCATAGCCTACTTCGAGTTGGGATTTTTCCGGCAACTTGGACAAAATTTGCTTGAGGGTTTTTATCAACTCATCGCATCCGTACCGCATCAACATCGGGGACAGCTCGTTTTTGACGCGCTGGAGGATAGAGCGCGGTTGAGCCGCTTTCGAGCGGGGCTCGCCGTCGGGTTTGTTGGTGCTGAGCAGGTGGCTCCTGAAGAGTTTTAGGTTTTCGAGTTTTTGATGGGCGATTAAATCGAGGATTTCTTCGCAGATTTGCTCGACAAAGCGCTCGGTGATGTATTTGAGAATCACGGGCAGGAGGGCGAAAAGGGTATTGCCGCGCTCGACTTGTTTCTCGATGAGCGATCGCCGATCGAGAGAGGCGAGATTTTTCAACAAGTCGGATTGGGAAATCGGCAGGAGGATATTTTCTTTCAACGTCGCGATCGCCACGGGTTGCCCCTCGATCGCCAGCCAGTACATGATTTCTTTCTCTGACTCCGACAGGCGCTCGAACTGAGAATCCAGCAAATAGCGAATGTCGCCCAAAAATAGGGTATTTTTGAGAAATTCCGCCACCTGACCGTTAAAAAGTTCTTTAACCGTGCCCGCAACGATTTTTAGGGCTAGGGCGTTGCCGCCGTAGCGATCGATGAGGGAACCCCAATATTCCTGCCCGTACAAGCGCTTTTCTTGAAAGATGGCTTGCCCGATTTCTTTAGAACCGAGTACCTGCAGCGATCGCGCTTTTTCGCCTTCGAGCAAGGCTAATTCGGCGGGTTTCTCTGCCGAAAGCAACAGCAAACAACTGTTGTGATTGGCTTCGGCGATTCGCCTGACGAGTTCCCGGTAACCTTCGTGCTCCCTGCGGTACTTCCCTGCCAGTTCTTCGGGGCTCAGCAGCGTCTCGAAATCGTCCAGCACTAACAGGCAGCGGTGCTTGCGCAAGTGTTCGACGAGCCGCGAGAGTCGCGTATTGATATCTTCGGCTAAATCAGCTTTCTTTGAGGTGGACAAAATGTGACTGAGGTGCGCGAGCAAGTCGTCTAAAGATGGCCCCGATCGCAGACTCCGCCAAATAACGTACTCGAATTCTTCTTGAATTTGCTTGGCGAGCTGCACGGCGAGGGTGGTTTTGCCAATCCCTCCCAAACCCAACAGCGCCACCAACCGACTGCGATCTTTGACTATCCACTGCTCGAGTGTGGCGAGTTCTTTGGCGCGCCCGTAGAACGCCGCAATATCCGGCGCGTCGCCCCAATCGCGGCGGCTGCGCGCGATCGCCCCCGTCGATTTCGCGGGCAGCTCCGCCTGAGCCGCCCCATTTTCGTGCCCGTTTTGGTGGATGGTTAGCAGCAAGTGCTTGAGTTCGGCTAATTTGCCCGGGCCTCTGCCATTTATATTAAATTTTCTGTAGACTTCGCCGAGCCGCTTGCGCACGGCAATATTGCTAATGCCCAGCCCGGACGCGATCGCGGCTGTCGATTGCCCGTCGAGAGCCAGCAGCAGCGCCTCCAGCTCCGCATCCGATACGCCGCGTTCCGCGACTAATTCTTGCAGGGCGTCTTGGGGAATTGCGGGAATCACGAGAGTTGCCCCCCACTTACAAAATATCTACTCTCTATTATATTCTGTTACCCCGCCTCCAGGCGAACTGGTGAGATCGTGTCATACCAAGTTGGCTAACTTAGTATTGTTACATTTTTTTATATATCCCGGAG
>CAYOOD010000018.1:0-95321 GCA_964405435.1 uncultured bacterium | reverse complement strand
CTCCTGATGTTTTTCTCTAATAGTATAATACTATCTTAGCCAACTTAGTATAATATCCTCGACTTGCTCGATGCCGAAGAGTTTGAGGCGATGGGTGCTGAAAATGGACTGATTGGGGTGCAGTTGGCACAGTTGCACAAATTTGACTTGATTATTTGCGACGTAATGATGCCCGAACTCGACGGTTACGGCGTGATAGAAGCGCTGCGCGACAACCCGCAAACCGCCGATATTCCGTTTATTTTTTTGACGGCAAAAGGCGATCGCGCTGACTTGCGGCAGGGGATGATTTTAGGAGCAGATGATTATCTCACGAAACCGTGTACAAATCAAGAGCTGATAGAGGCAATTTCGGCGAGATTGAAGCGAGCGGCGGTACAGAATGAAAAGCTCGATCGCGTGTCGGAGAAACTGGAACAGCTCGAAAAATTTGACGCCTTAACGGGCTTGCCCAATCAGTCAGTTTTGGAAGGAGAGGGCGGCTATTTGACGCGGGCGATCGCGCAAACCGATCGAAATAACAAACTGGTGCCGTTTTTGCTGTTGGGGTTGGATAGATTCGGGCGAATAAACGAAGCGATCGGCTATGCCAAAGGCAACGAAATCTTGCAAAAATTGGCAGAGCGTTTGGTTGAGTTTTCAGAAAAAATAGAAGGAGCGGGCGCGGTGAGGCTGGTGGCAGACGAATTTGCCGTTATTCTGCCGCCAGTCAGCAGCGAGGAAGCGGCAGCAGAAGTTGCCAAAGACTTGCTGCAAGTCATTTCTAAACCGTTCAATCTTTCCGGCAAATCGATTCTCCTCACGGGCACGATTGGCATCGCCTTTTACCCGCAAGCTAGAGACTTTGAAGACATGCGGCGGCAAGCCGGTACGGCGATGGCAGAAGCGAAGCGATCCGGCGGCAATAGCTGGAAAATATACAGCCGCCCCGCCTTCGGCAATCAGGCATCAAAAGACTTGCAACTCGTCGCCGACTTGCACCGCGCCAAAGAGCGAAAATCCCTGCAAGTTTTCTATCAGCCCAGATTCGATTTGCGCAAAAATAAAATTATCGGGGCGGCGGCAGTGGTGTATTGGCAACATCCCCTACTCGGAGCTATCTCACCGAGCAAGCTGGCTGCAGTGGCAGAAGAAGCAGGGTTGGTTTTGCCGCTGGGCGAATGGCTGCTGCTCTCGGCGCTGGAGCAAGCGAAAATCTGGAACAAAGAAAGAATGGGAATTCGAGCGATCGTCAGCCTGCCAGAGCCGTTATTTAAAGCGGCAAATCTGCTGGAAATGCTGGAAAAAACCGCGCGATCGGGCGATATAAACCCGCGCAATTTAGAGCTAGAAGTCGCAGCCGATACAATCGCCAACGCCAGAAATGTTAACGAAATGGCGTTAAAGTTGGTGGCTTTGAAGCGCCTGGGAATTCAGACGACACTGAGCCAGTTTCGGTTAGAACATGCGTCGCTGAGCTATTTAGGAGATTTGGCGATCGACGCTATAAAGCTCGATCGCAGCGCGATTATTAATGCCGAGGCAAATGCTCCAATTGTCAGCGCGATCGCGCAACTGGCTCGCGGCATCCAGCGAAAAGTCATTGCTGGCGGCATAGAAACAGACGCGCAGGTGGCGGTTTTGAAAAAGCAGAAATGCGACGAAATCCAAGAAGAGCAAGCCTTCCCAGAACAGGAGATTAGAAGATTGTGGGCGAGAAGGGGGTGGCTGTAAGTGTGGAGTGTTGAGTCCTGAGTGCTGAGTGCTGAGTGCTGAGTGCTGAGTGCTGAGTGCTGAGTAGGAGCTTTTCGCGAAAAGCCCTTAGTAGGGATGGAAAAACGAACCGTTCCCACTCACCACTCACCGCGATTTCTCAGTCAGCCTGACGGTAAAAAAAGTGAGGGAGAGTAACGATGGCGATTAAAATTTTGCTGATAGAAGATAACCCCGCCGATGCGGATTTGCTGCAAGAACTTCTGGAAGCAGCCCCAGCCGGGGTGGAGTGGGAATTAGTCGCGGTGGAGCTGCGGCGGGAAGCCCTCCGAGAACTGAGCCAGCGGCGTTTTGACGTGGTTTTGCTAGATTTATCTCTCCCCGACAGTCACGGATTAGAAACCCTCGCCAAACTGCGGGCAGTCGCGCCAGAGACGGCAATGGTGGTGATGACGGGTTTAAATGACGAAGCGATCGCGCTGGAATCCGTGCGCTTGGGGGCGCAGGATTATTTAGTGAAAGGACAAATTACTTCTCAGTTGCTCGTCAGAGCGATTCGCTACGCGATCGAGCGGGCGCAAACTTTGCAGTTGATGCGGGAGAGCGAGCAGCGCTTTCGGGCGATTTTCGACCAAACCTTTCAGTTAATGGGACTTCTCGCGCCAGATGGCAGGATTTTAGAAATCAATCAAACGGCTATTGACTTTACAAGCATTCAGCCCGAAAATATAGTAGGAAGTCTTTTCTGGGAAATACAGGCATGGTCTAACGCGATCGAAACGCAGGAGCAGTTAAAAGACGCGATCGCCGCCGCAGCTCGGGGGGAATTTGTCCGCTTTGAGTTGGACGCGATCGGGGCAAAAGATAGCGCGGCAACCCTAGATTTTTCCCTCAAGCCCGTCAAGAGCGAGAGCGGAAAAGTGGTGATGCTGATTGCCGAAGCGCGGGACATCAGCGATCGCAAGCGTGCCGAGGCAGAAATCCTCAAAGCCCTGGAACGAGAGCGGGAACTCTCGGAACTCAGGTCCCGCTTTGTCTCGATGGTTTCTCACGAATTCCGCACGCCGCTGAGTACCATTCTTCTCTCCTCTGGATTGCTGCAAACCTACAGCGCTAAATGGCCAGAAGAGAAAAAACAAGTTCACTTCCAGCGCATTGAATCGGCAGTCAAGCGGATGAGTGGCTTGCTCGATGACGTGCTCGTCATCGGCAAAGCCGAAGCCGGAAAACTCGAATTCAAGCCAGTCGCGATGGAGCTGGAAAAGTTCTGTCAGGAACTGGCAGACGAGTTGCAACTGACGGTGGGGAACCGCCACAGGCTGATTTTCACTTGTCAGTGCGGCTGCACCGAAGCTAAAATGGATGAGAAGCTGTTGCGACACGTCCTGAGTAATTTACTCTCGAATGCCTTTAAATATTCTCCCGAAGGCAGCACCGTGCAATTTGACCTCACTTGTGACTCTAATTTTGTCCCCCCCGATTCCTTATCTTTCGGCCAAAAACAAAACCTTTTGTCAGCCGAAAAAGTGGTAGTTTTCCGCATACGAGATGAGGGAATTGGCATTCCAAAAGAAGACCAAGAGCGCCTGTTTGAAACCTTCCATCGCGGCACCAATGTCGGCACCATTTCCGGGACAGGTTTGGGATTGGCTATTGTGAAAAGAGCGGTGGACTTGCACGGCGGGCACATCTCGTGTCACAGCGAAGTGGGCACGGGGACTGCTTTTACAGTCACCTTGCCCCTGAGCAGCAGCCACGGGCGATGAGCCCTTATTCAGGGCTGAACGTCGTTACGATCGCGTCATTTTCGGGGAATAGCCTAAAAATATCGAGAATTGAGGAAAAATGATAAAAGTTCTAGTAATTGAAGATGAAGAACCCATCCGAGAGAATATTTTAGAACTGCTCCAGGCTGAGAAGATTGAGGGAATTGGCGCGAGCAACGGCAAAGTCGGCGTCAAACTGGCGCTCTCGCGCCAGCCCGATTTAATTATTTGCGACGTGATGATGCCCGAACTCGATGGCTATGGCGTGCTGACGGCGTTGAAAAGCGAACCGGCAACGGCAACGATTCCGCTGATTTTTCTGACGGCGAAAGATACGAGAGCCGATACGCGGAAGGGGATGAATTTAGGGGCAGATGACTACCTGACGAAACCGTGCACGCCAGAGGAACTGATCGGCGCGATCGCGACTCGGCTGGAAAAACACAACACCTACATGCAGCAGTATGCCGTCGAGCGCGATCGGGCTAAAGGACTGCAGCAAAGAGTACAAGAACTCCAGCAGCTCAGCACCACGGCAGAAGAGTTGCTGCAAAAAATCTCCCGCGACTTGCGCGATCCGGTGTCGAATATCGCGATGGCAATACAGATGTTGAAAGTAGCCCCATCGGACGAAGCGCGCGATCGCTACCTGAAGATTTTGCAGGAGGAGTGCGCCCGGGAAGTCGCCATTATCAATCAACTGTCTAACTTGCAAGAGTTTCTCACCCCAGAACAGGCAAAATTCTTGCGGCGACTCAACCTGAACAAACCCGACAACGCCAGAGATTAGCGAGTCTCTATTAAAAAACAGCCACCTGTCACGACTCCGGGCTAGCCGATACCGAATCGCGGTGTTGTCGGGGGAGGTTGACAGACTGATTGCCCTAGGGAAAACCGAGAGATTCAACGAGATTATTATGACAAAGATTCTAGTAATAGAAGACGAAACCTCAATCCGACAGAATATATTAGAATTGCTGGATGCAGAAGGATTTGAGGCGATCGCTGCCGAAAATGGCCTGCTCGGCTTGCATCTGGCGGCAGAACACCAGCCAGATTTAATTTTATGCGACGTGATGATGCCCGAAATAGATGGCTACGGCGTGCTGACGGCGTTGAAAGCCGAAACGCATACGGCGAGCATTCCGTTTATTTTTCTAACGGCGAAAGCCGATCGGTTTGACGTGCGAATCGGGATGGAAATGGGGGCGGATGACTATCTGACGAAGCCCTGCCTGCCGGATGAATTGCTCCGAGCGATCGCCGCGAGACTGGAAAAACGCCAAGCCCTGCAACAGCGATACAGCGATGAAATCAAGCAGGCATCTAGCAAACTCGATAACCTGCCCTATTGCGACAGCTTGACGGAGCTTCCGAATCGCATCGCTTTGCAAGAACGATTCGGGGAATTTGTGTCAGCAGCAGGCGAAGGGCAACTCCTGCCGGTGCTGTGTCTGGGTTTAGATCGATTCAGCCGCATTAACGAGAGCCTGGGATATGACTTCGGCGATACCTTGCTCAAAGCCGTAGCCGCTCGGATTGCCGCCAGCGCCGGCAGCGCCATCGCGATCGCCCGCTTAAATGCCGACCGATTTGCCCTGATTGCGGCACCCGTCGAGCAAAAAAAATCTGCCTCCGATTTCGCCCAAACTCTCTCAGACAAACTGGCTGAACCCTTTGTAAAAAACGGGCAAGAAGTTTTTATCACCGCTAGCATCGGCATCGCTTTCTATCCCCGCGACGGGCTTTCGATCGCCCCCTTGCTCCAAAATGCCGACAAAGCGATGGATCGCGCCAAACAACTCGGGGGAAATCGCTGGGAATTTTACACGCCAGCTTTTAACATCGGCAGCAGCGATCGCGCGGCGCTAGAAACCGATTTGCGTTACGCTCTAGAACGAGAAGAGTTGAGCGTTTACTATCAACCCCAAGTCAACCTCCTAACGGGAAAAGTCGTCGGCTGCGAAGCCCTGTTGCGCTGGAGGCATCCAGAACGCGGGTTTATTTCTCCAGCAAAATTTATTCCCCTCGCCGAAGAAACCGGCGCGATCGAGGCGATCGGCGAATGGGTTCTGAAGATGGCTTGCCAGCAAACCAAAGCGTGGCACGAAGCGGGTTTCGGGTTGTTGCGAGTGGCAGTGAACCTGTCAGGGCGTCAATTCAGCCTGCTCAATCTGTGCCAGCGTATCGTACAAATTTTGATAGAAACGCACTTTGAACCAAAATTTTTAGATTTGGAATTGACGGAAAGTAGCCTCATCCAAGATGCCGCGTCAGCCGCGCGGCGTTTAAATGCTTTGCGCGCCATCGGCGTCCAAATCGCGATCGACGATTTTGGGACGGGATATGCTGGGTTTAATTATTTGCAAAAATTTACTTTTGATAAATTAAAAATAGATAGAATTTTTGTCAGCAATGTTACCAAAGATGAGAAAAATAAGGCCATTACCTCGTCGGTGATTCAATTAGCCAGTCAGATGAAGGTAAAAACGGTTGCGGAAGGAGTCGAAACGCCAGAAGAGCTGGATTTTCTGCGCCGACAAAAATGCGATGAGATGCAAGGATATTTATTCAGCCCTCCTTTACCTGCTGCTGAGTTTGAAAAGATACTAGCTAGCGGCAAGCAATTGCCAATCGAGCGGCATTGATAGCAACAGCGTTTGGCTGCAAAACAACAAAAATCAATCACAAAGGATGAAAAAAAATGACAAAGATTTTAGTAATTGAAGACGAAACCCCCATTCGAGAAAACATATTAGAGCTGCTGGATGCGGAAGAGTTTGAAGCGATTGGGGCAGAAAATGGAAAAATCGGCATTCAGCTAGCCGTCGCGGAGATGCCGGACTTGATTCTGTGCGACGTGATGATGCCCGAACTCGACGGCTACGGCGTTTTGAAAGCGCTGCGGGACACGAAAGCAACGGCCACGATTCCGTTTATTTTCCTGACTGCTTTGGCCGATAAGGGAGATACTCGCAAGGGGATGGAACTGGGCGCAGACGACTATCTCACCAAGCCGTGCACGCCAGACGAACTGCTCAAGGCGATCGCCATTCGCCTGGAGAAGCAGGCAGCGGCGAACAAACAGTCCCGGGAAAAACTCGACGAATTGCGCAGCCAGCTAGCGCTGGCACTCCCTCACGAACTGCGCACGCCTCTGAATGGAATTCTCGGGGCTTCCGACTTTTTGCTGGCTGACTGGGAGGAACTCGAACCTGCCGAAATTCGGGAGATGCTCCAGCACATCCGCAGTTCGGGACAGCGGCTGTACCGGCTGATCCAGAATTTTCTGCTGTATGCGGAACTGGAGATATTGGCAAAAGAGCCGGCACGAGCGCAGGCGCTGCAAAATTGTCAGATTAGCTCGACTCAGGCGATCGTGGCAGGGGCAGCCTGGGAAAAAGCCCGCTCGGCGTTGCGCGAAACGGATTTGCAATTAGACCTGCAAGATGGCTCCGTGCTGATGGCGGGAGCCAGATTCAAGAAGCTGGTTGAAGAACTGGTGGAGAATGCTTTCAAGTTTTCCGAGTCGGGCACTCCTGTGACTGTCACCACGCGGATACAGGGCGATACTTTTATCCTCTCGGTCAGCGACAAAGGGCGGGGCATGAGTGCCGAGCAGATAGCCCAGATCGGGGCGTACATGCAATTCGAGCGCAAAGTCTACGAACAGCAAGGCTCTGGGTTGGGAGTGGCGATCGCCCGCCGCCTCGCCGAATTGCACGGGGGACAATTAACGATCGACAGCACTCCTAACCAGCAAACCACCGTGACGGTTACTTTGGGGCGCTGAAGCCAGGAAGCTTCGTTTGAGAAGGCGTTGCTTTTGCCTGCAAGTAGAGTCAACTAGCGTTGAAAACCGGGTTCTCTGGCGGGAACCCGGTTTTTTTAGCTCGGGCGGGCTTTCTGCCACAACCGGTGCAATAAATGCTGTTGAATAAATGTTGATGACCAGTAGTACCCAGCCTGCAATTACTGGCAATATAGAAGATGGGACGCCGAACGAGTAATCGCAATCCTCCGGCAACGCCACTCCCCAATCCCCCCTGCCATGCAAAGCGAGAAAGCCGCTCTAAGAGCAGGAAGTGCTTCGGAAGAGGAGACGGGGGATACTCTTTATTGGAGTAACAATCCCATTACTCGATCGCGGTGCCAACAGCGCCCGCAGCTTTCTTTAACAGTCTCGAGGGCGATCGAAAAGCCTCTACCACAAAAGAGTATCCGAGCGAGTAATGGAATCTAACGACTGTACCCTCTCTTCTCCCCCAGAAGAACCTGCCAAGAACCGACAGGCTGAGAATGGGCTGCAACAGCATCTGGTTGCCGAAGTCATGTCAAAAGCCGCCATAACGGCACCGCCCACCGCCACGGTGCAGCAGTTGGCTGAGCTGATGGCCGATCGCGGGGTCAGTTGGGTGGCGATCGCGGCAGCAGGGGAAATGGGCAAAAGAGCATCGGGCATCGGGCATGGGAGTCTCAGCAATGAGCCATTACCCGCGACCGATTCCCAATGCCCGATGCCCAGTGCCCTTTTCGCCTCGGGCATCGTCACCGAGCGGGAGATCGTGGGCTTGGTGGCTCGGGGAGTCGATGCGGCGCAAACCTTGGCGCGAGACGCGATGCGCCAGCCAGAGGCGATCGCGCGCCCGGGCGATTCGCTTTTAGAGGCTTGGCGGCAAATGCAACGGCTGAGCGTCCAACACTTGCCCGTGACCGGCGATCGCGGCGAACTGCTTGGGATGGTGACGCAGACAGACCTGCTGCGATCGCTCGTTCCGGCAACAGCCCAGCCCGAACCGAGCAACCCAGAACCCGAAAAAATCGAAGTCTGGCAAACGCCCAGAGCCCAACTGGAAAAGCAGTTATTCGATCGCACTGCCGAAGTGCAGCAGCAGGTTGAACGAGAGCGCGTTTTACACAGCATATCTTTGCGCATCCGTCAATCCCTAAATTTAGAAGAGATTCTCCAATCGGCAGTGGGGGAAGTGCAGCAGTTGCTCGAGAGCGATCGCGTGTTGATTTATCAGTTTTCACCGACTTGGGAAGGCAGCATTGTTGCGGAATCCGTGGCGCAAGGTTGGGCAAAAATGCTCGGAAGCCGGCTCTCGGACTATTGTTTTCCCCTGTGGGCGCGGGCAGAGTACCGGCAGGGACGCAAGCGCGCGATCGCCGACATCTATCAAGCCGGATTTAGCGAGTGCCACTTGCAATTGTTGGAGCGCTTTCAAGCCAAAGCCTGTTTGATTGTGCCGATAGTCATTCCCCACACCCCACACCCCACACCCCACACCACCCCCCGCCTGTGGGGCTTGCTGGTGGCACATCAATGCTCGGGGGTTCGCGAGTGGCTCTCGGCAGAAGTGGATTTTTTAGAACAGCTCAGCGTGCAAGTGGCGATCGCCATCAGCCAAGCCGAACTCTTCCGGCAGCTCCAAACCGAACTCGCCGAACGCCGGCGCGCCGAGGACATGTTCGAGGAAAGCCAGCAATTGCTCGCCTCCTTTTACGAATCCGCCACCGTCGGCATCTCCATTACCGACGAGCAGGGGCGGTTCGTGCGCGTCAATACCGCTTTCTGCCAACTGTGCGGCTACCCCGCCAAAGAGTTGCTCGGCAGGACTTTTACCAGCCTCTTACCGCCAGATAGCCGCGAATTCGCGCAAATGCTCTATCTCTCGACTCTCGAGAAACAAATTAATAAACAGGCAGGGACGAGTCATGGAGAACTCGATAGCGGCTTCTCCATCGAGGGAGAGTGGCAGATTCGCCGTCAGGATGGAAAAATGTTTGACGTATACGTCACCACCGGACGGGCTTTCGGAGAAGACGGTCGCTGCTATATCGTCACGGCTGTTACCGACATTACCGAGCGCAAACAAGCCGAACGAGTGATGAAAGAAAGCGCCGAGCGGATGCTAACCGTGATCGAAACCGTCGGCGAAGGCATCACCCTCAGCGACGAATTCGGGCGATTTAGCATTTTCAATTCCAAAATGCAGGAAATCACCGGCTATACCCTAGAAGAAGTCAATCGCTGCGAAAATTTCTTGGCGCTCCTCTATCCCGATGCGCCAGAGTATCATGCCAGCCTGTCCCGCTTGCAACAATTGCGATCGGCGCGAGAAATTCGCAATGTCGAAACGAAAATTAGAGCCAAAGACGGAACTGAAAAAATTCTCTTGGTGTCTTCGTCAATTATCGAGGAAGACGATCGCGAGTTATTTTTAAGCGCTTATCGAGATATCACCGATCGCAAAAAAGCCGAGCAAAAAATCCGCTTTCAGGCGCGGCTGCTCGATGCCGTGCAGCAAGCCGTCATCGCCACCGATCTCGAAGGCAAAATTATTTACTGGAATCGCTTTGCTGAAGTCCTCTACGGCTGGGGAGCTGCAGAAATATTGGGTCAATCGATCGAAGCAATCGTCCGCGATGAAACGAGCAAAATAATCGCCGCTGAGATTTGGAAGTTGTTGCGATCGGGCGTCGGTTGGTCGGGGGAATTTATCGTGACGCGAAAAGACGGCGGAACGTTTCCGGCGCACGTTATTGATTCGCCCATTTACAACAGCAAAGGCGTCCTCATCGGCATTATCGGGGTTTCCATCGATATCAGCGATCGCAAGCGTGCAGAAGCTGCCCTAGCGCAGATGAATGAAGACCTAGAACGCCGCGTTCAAGAACGCACCACCGCTCTCACCCGAGCCGTCGAGCAACTGCAACAAGAAATCGCCGAACGCCAGCAGGCAGAAGCCCGCTTGCAAAATGCCCTCAAAGAATTAGAATTTCAAAAATTTGCCCTCGATACAGCCGCCTTAGTCGCCATCACCGATCCGCAGGGCGTCATTACTTATGCCAATGACAAATTCTGCGAAATCTCCCAATATTCCAGAGAGGAAATGATCGGAAAAACCCACCGCATCCTCAATTCTGGCTATCATAACAAAGAATTTTTTCAGGAACTTTGGGCAACGATCGCAAGCGGCAAAGTTTGGCAAGGAGAAATTAAAAATAAAGCCAAAGATGGCAGTTTTTATTGGGTCGATACCACGATCGTGCCGTTTCTGGACGAAGGCGGGAAACCGTTCCAATATTTGGCCATCCGCATCGACACCACCGATCGCAAGCAAGCTGAGGAAGCGCTCAAAGAAAGCGAAGTGCGCTTCCGATCGCTGTTTGAAGCGGCTCCCGATTTTATCCACGTCGTGGACGAGCAGGGGATAATCCGCCAAACCAATCCCGCCGCCATCCAGCAGTCGGGTTACGAAGAAGGCGAGCTAATCGGCAAGCGCCTGGTTGAATTCTTCACCCCGGATTCTCATAGCAGCTTCGCGAGCTCCTTTCCCCACCTGCTGGAAACGGGCACCCACCGCCAAGAAGTGGAGTTTATCCGCAAAGACGGCACCGTCGCCATTATGGACTGCTCCAGTTCGGTCGTGCGGGATCGAGGTGGGCAATTTGCGTATATAATGGTGATTCAGCGCGATATCAGCGATCGCAAGCAAGCAGAAGCAAAACTCCTAGACGTTACCCGACTCCAGCAAGCTATTTTAGACGGCGCAGACCATACGATTATCTCTACAGACTGTGACGGCACCCTGCAAACATTCAATGCCGCCGCTCAGCGATTGTTAGGTTATGCCCCGGAAGAAGTCGTCGGCAATGCCACCCTAGAAATTATTCACGACTCAGAAGAAATCAAGCAGCGGGCGATCGACCTGCAAGCCGAACTCGGATTCCCCGTCGAACCGGGGTTTGAAGTTCTCGTCGCCAAGTCGCGTTTGAGCTTGACAGACCAGCGGGAGTGGACTTACATTCGCAAAGACGGCTCCCGCTTCCCCGTGTTGCTCTCCGTCACCGCTTTGCGCGACAGCCAGGGGCGCATCACCGGATTTTTGAGCATCGGCAGCGACATCAGCGCTCGCAAGCTCATAGAAGCAGAACGGCAACAATTAGCCCTCGTTGTCGAAAATAGCTCCGACTTCATCGGCATCTCCAGCCTCGACGGGCAAGCCCTATTTCTCAATCAAGCAGGGCAGCGCCTCGTCGGAATCGAAGGCATGGCAGAAGTCAGACAAACGCAAATTTTAGATTTCTTGATGCCGGAATACCGCGCTGTCGTCCGCGAAAAAGTTATCCCAGCGCTTTTAGAACAAGGGCGATGGGAACAAGAGATTAATTTCCGGCACTTCCAAACCGGAAAGCCCATCCCGGTACTCTGGAACGTTTTCGTCATCAAAGATAAAAAGACCGGTCAGCCCATCAACTTCGCCACCGTGACGCGCGACATCACCGAGCGCAAGCAAGCAGAGGAGCAGATTAAAGCTTCCCTACAAGAAAAAGAGGTACTTCTGACAGAAATTCACCACCGAGTCAAAAATAACCTCCAGGTCATTTCCAGCTTGCTCAAACTGCAATCCCGCTATACCCGGGATAAGGCCACCCTGGACATGCTCCGGGAAAGTCAAAACCGCGTCAAATCAATGGCGCTGATCCACGAAAAGTTATATCAATCTCCGGCACTCGCCCAGATCGAATTTGCCGACTACATTCAAACCCTAGCTCGCAACCTTCTCTATTCTTACAGCGTAGACGTCAATGCAGTTAAACTGGAAATCAAGGTAGATGATGTTTATCTCAACATCGATACGGCCATTCCCTGCGGCTTGCTGATCAACGAACTGGTTTCCAACGCTCTCAAACACGCTTTTCCTATCGGTCAGAAAGGCACTATTTGGATTGAGTTCCATCAGGTGCCAGACAATCAATTGTTACTGACGGTGAAGGACAACGGCATCGGCTTTCCCGAAGGACTGGACTTCCGCAACACGGGCTCTTTGGGCTTGCGTCTGGTGGGCTCTCTCGCCAGCCAGCTCGAGGGAACGGTGGAAATGGATACCCGCGAGGGAACTGAGTTTCGGATTAAGTTTTCTGAGTTGAAATACAAGCAGAGAATCTAAAAAATATGAAGGCGAACAAAAAAATTCTAATTGTTGAAGATGAATTAATTGTGGCTGAAGATATAGCCGATACTTTGAAAAGTCTCGGCTACTCTGTCGTTGATATTGTTCCCAGTGGCGAGAAAGCGATTGAGGCGGCCAGCCAAACTCAGCCGGATTTAGTGCTGATGGATATCATGCTGCCTGGAAAAATAGACGGCGTGGAAGCAGCGGAAGAAATTCGCCGGGAATGCGACATTCCCGTCGTTTATTTGACCGCGTATGCTGATGAAAAAACGGTGGAACGAGCCACGGTGACGGAGCCGTTTGGCTATTTGATTAAACCGTTTGAAGAGAAAGAATTGCGCACAACTATCGAGATTGCCCTGCGCCGTCACCAAGTAGAACAGAACATCAAGGGGCGCGTGGAAACCGCAGAAAAGATGAGGAAGCAGGCGGAAGAAGAACGCGATCGCCATTCTCATTACGTCTGCATGGCTTCCCACGAATTCCGCCACCCGCTCACCACGATCTTCGTCACCAGCGAAATCCTCAAGCAATACGGCGCTCAGTTGACGGAGGATAAAAAACTCAAACATTTTGACAGCATTCAATCTGCCGTCAGGAGCATGAATGAGATGTTGGAAGACGTCCTCACCATCGGCAGCGCCGATTCTGGGAAAATCGCGTTCAATCCCATCCCGCTAGATTTGGTTGACTTTTGCGCCGAGCTGGTGGAAGCGCTGCAACATGGGGCGGAAAGTCAGCACGCCATTCAGTTTATCGCTGAAGGCGATTTCAGCGATGCAGTGATGGACAACCACCTGCTGCACCACATCCTCACCAATTTAATCTCAAATGCGATTAAATATTCTCCTCACGGCGGCACGGTTCGCTTGCAGCTAAAGCGGGAAGGCGATCGCGCGATTTTGCGCGTCCAAGATGAGGGCATCGGCATTCCCGCAACAGAACAAGCGCAGCTTTTTGAAGCCTTCCACCGCGCCACCAACGTGGGCAACATTCCCGGTACGGGGCTGGGTTTGGCGATCGTCAAGCGCTCTGTGGACTTGCACGGCGGCGAAGTCGCCGTTGAGAGCGAAGTTGGCATCGGCACCACGTTTACCGTCACGCTTCCCTTGCACAGCCATTAAAAGAGGCGATCGCGCCTTCTTCCCCATCAAAATTTTTATTGAAGTGCTATTCATACCTCCTCAAACATTTCCCTCGCAGTTGCGCTGTATTGCGCTTTATCACAGCAGGCGCAACTGCCTCCTCACGTCAGACTGAAATTTTTTCTTCACAAGCCACTAAGATAAACTCAACAAAAAAACGGATAATCGGTCGCGGGTACTCGGTATTGATTGGCGATCGGCTGTACTGAGAAACCCGGTAACTTCGTGCCCGATTCCCGATGCCCGGAAAGCCCATGCCCGATCGCAGATATGACGGTGAATTGCCCGCAATTACCCGTAACCTACTAGCCATTGCCGACATGAAGCCCAAATCCCACCTCTCCAACCCAAACTGGCCAATCAACTGGCAGCCGCTCACCCCGTACCTCTTCCTCCTCCCAGCACTCTTAGCCCTGGGGCTGACCGTTTTTTGGCCCGCCCTCCAAGCCTTTTACCTCAGCTTCACCCGCTTTGACTACGACATCACCCAAGCACCGGAATGGGTGGGCATGGCCAACTTTCGCCGCCTCTGGGCTGACCGCCTATTTTGGCAAACCCTCCTGCAAACCCTGCTCTACCTCGCGATCGCGGTGCCGATTTTAGTCGTCGCACCCCTGGCACTCGCCATTTTAGTCAACCGCAAACTCGCCGGCATCACCTGGTTTCGAGCCGCCTACTACACCCCCGTCATCATTTCAATGGTTGTAGCCGGGATTGCCTGGAAGTGGCTGTATGCCGAAACCGGCTTGCTCAACCAACTCCTCGCCTTCCTGGGAATCGTTCCGCGCGGCGAAGGCATTCCCTGGCTCACGAGCCCGCAATTCGCCATTTTTAGCGTCATGGCGGTGACGGTGTGGAAGGGATTGGGTTACTACATGGTTATTTATCTGGCAGGATTGCAAGCCATCCCGGCTGACTTGTACGAAGCCGCCGCCATTGACGGTTCGGACGGTTGGCGCAAGCACTGGGACATCACCCTCCCTCTAATGAAACCCTATCTCTTGCTGGTGGCGGTGATTTCTTCGATTTCCGCTACAAAAGTTTTTGAAGAAGTTTATATTATGACCCAAGGCGGGCCGCAAAATAGTTCCAAAACCATTGTTTACTACATCTATCAAAAAGCATTTCGAGACTTGGAAATGAACTATGCCTGCGCGATCGGACTGGTACTATTTTTGCTGATTTTGGGACTGTCAATTTTGAATTTAAAACTCTCGGATATGCGGGGCAGGCTTGGGTAATCTAAGTAAAAAGTGCTGAATGCTGAGTCGGAAGTCATTGCAGAAGTTCATCTAATCAGCTAACTGTTAAGTTCTTCTTCAGCTCAGCACTTTTCACGGGAGCATCCCGTTTTTGTCAAAACACCTTTTTTCAGAAGCGTCTCGCTCCCGATCGATCCAAGAGCGAACGAGACGTGGGTGCTAGCTCATAAAAGAGCCGCAACGCTTACGCACCCGCTTCGCGAACGCACTCCAAAAATGGGATGCTCCCCTTTTCATTTCCCACTCAGCTCATGCAAATTTACCATCGAACATTTGCTCTAATAGCCCTGCGGCGGCGCTCAATAAAGTTGCCAAAACTTCCAGCAGCGTCAGCAGTAAGATGACGGTTAATTTCAGAAAACCCAGGCTGACTATCCAAAAATATCCGACAAGGGTAGACTCAATAACCGCGATTCTCAGGGCGCGCAGGGCAAGCTTGCCGATGCGAATCTTATCACTCAGCCTCAGATCGGATGGTTTGGGATCTGTCTCCAAAAGCTTTTTATTTTCCCCCTGCATCTGGGCGAGTATCTCGTTTATTTTGCCTTCAGCGACTTCTACCTGGCAGTTTTGACACAGCCATGTCAAGCCGCTTATCCGCCCTAGCAGAAAATCGTGTTCGCGGTAGCGTTTGTCAAAAAAGCCGCCAAAAGCTCCCATAAAATCTGATGCTAGAATTCCTTTGGTGTTTCTTTCTTGCAAGTTTTGTTTGATATTATAAGGCAGCGCTTCGTAAATGGGAAGTAGGGTTTGCAGGCTGCTAATTTCGGCGTCGCGCGGGGAGGTTAAGGATTGGTGAATTGCGGCAATAATTGCCGGATCGATGCGTTTGAGGTTGACAAATTGATAGGGAATGGCTTCGTCAATTGCCGCGTCGATTTCTGCCAGCCGATCCGTCCCAAATTTTTCAGCCAATCGCGATCGCAACTCCTGTTTGCGCTGCGCGTCTTGATTTCGCTGCACGATTTCATTCAATCGGATTGCATCGTGTTCTGCCCAGGGCAGTGTAAAAGCGCTCAGCCCTACTTGGATGGTGGAAAAGTAGCCTTGCGTCAGTCGCGCTTCGCTGGTTAATTTTTCAGTCGGCGTCGGTTGAATGTAAACATATAATCTTTTTCTGACATCTAGATTTAAAGTTTTCCACTCGGCAACAAAGGGTTTATCTTCTTCTGAAAAAACAGCGTCGGGGTTTTCCAGATGCCTTTCTAGGGCAATTCCTTTCCCAATTGGCAAGCCGTCTAGAATTCCTCCATCGGTATAGAGAAAGCTCAAGGTTTCGCGATCCGGCGGCATCGATCGAATTGATTTTGGAACGGTATTTCTCAGTTCCCGTGTCGGCGGGTTGCTTTCTATCTCGATAAAATAATCTTTACTCACTTTTGCCATGTTGGCACTGTTGATATTGGAGCTATCCCGCACGGGTGGAAAGGCAACGGGAAAAGCGCCAGATGCCTGCGAGCCTTTCACGACTTTGTTCCACATATCTTTCATGCGAGTTGCTTCTACCGCAGAGTGAAACAAAAATTGTCGCGTTTCTGAACTGGTAATGGTTTCAAAACGAGCTGAAATGGGTTTTAAAATCACTTGTTCTAGGAGCCCCTGCAAGTTCGTTACTGTCATTAGAAGTGCGAGGGGTTTTTGGGGCGATTTCATGCCTCCTATCGGTTGAACCACTTGGGTAATTTTGTCAATTGCTTCTCTAGAAAAAACGCTCAGGTGGGGACGAGTTAAGCGATCGCGTTGCGATTCTTCGCGCGAAGTCAAGCTATCGTTTAGGGAATCGCTTGCTGCTGGATTGTTTCTTTTTTGTGTTAATTTTAGGCTGTCTCGAAACGCATTAATTGTTACGACAATTCCGTCCCATAAATTTTGAAAAAAGAACGGCATGTTATCAATATTTTTGATGTCGGCTTGTACTACCCATGCCTGATAAAAAGCGCTCTTCTCAGCGCTCGTTGTTAACAGATTCTCTCCGCCGAGCAAATAATACGCCGCTAGCGCCCCTGACATGGCTCCTGCCGAGGAGCCGGTGATGATGTCAATGATTATTTTAGGTTGCGGTTTGAGGGCTTCTTGTGTCAGCTCGTATAAAACCCCTGCCATATATGCGCCTAGGGAAACGCCGCCGGAACAGTTGAGGGTGATGGGTATGGGAGTGGGTGTTAGGTTGGTTTCTGCATTCATGGGTTTCTAGGAAAACAGCGTCAGTCAATTTTACCTTAGCTTAGCATTTCCCTAGTTTGTAGTAGGGCTTTAGCCCCTGAGATGGTTGACGGTGAGGGGCTTTAGCCCCTCCTGGGAACGCTTGTAAGGAGGATTTCCGTCCTTTTTTTCTGGGTTTGGGAGAGGGATAAAAGCCCTGACTGCAAACGTTTGGGAAATCTAATCTTGCTGGCTGGAAAATTTATTGGCACCGATGGCAGCCAGCGCGATCGCAACAATTAGCAGCACTGGCAGGCTGTACCAGGGAAACTGAGCAATCGGCAAATAGGCAGCACCTCGCAAGCCGATACTGGTATAGGTGAGAGGCAGTATGTAAACGATCGCCTTGAGGGCAATAGGCAGAGCGCTCGGATCGAAAAAAGTGGCTCCCAAAAAAGACATCGGTACAATTAGGAAATTGTTCGCCAGCCCGACACTTTCGAGCGATCGAGCGCTCAACCCCACGATCGCGCCCAATCCTGAAAATACCGCACAATTGAGCAGCAGCACCAGCAAAAACAGCGGATTAAGAAAACTCCACACCTTGCCGGTAAATAAAATCGCCACCAGCATCACCGAACCCGAAGTCATCAACCCGCGCGCCACGCCCGCCATCATCTTGCCGAGATACAGCGCCAGCGGATGTACCGGCACGAGCAGCAATTCTTCAAAGGTTTTGCTGAAAAGGCGATCGCCGCAAATCGAAAACGTCGTGCCGCTGAAACAAATCGCCATCGAACTGAGCGCCACCATTCCCGGCAGCATGAACTCTAAATAATTGCCGTAAGCGCTGCCAATTCCTGCTCCTGGCTTGAGCGAGCTTCCCAACCCGAAGCCAAAAGCGAAAATGTAGATGAGGGGAGACACCAACCCAGAAGCGGCTACTTGCGCGATCCTGACGCGCAATTCCAGCCAATCTCCCCAGAAAATTGTGAGACTGTCCGCCAAAAGATTCTGGATAAACGAGCCTTTCGAGGCTTTGCCGGCGTCTAGGTCAATATTAAATGTCACTTATCCCAACCTGTCGCAATTTTCTCTCCTATTGTCACATTTCTTTACCTTAAGAGAGAAGATTGCGGGGCGGCTACTGGCGGCTGGGATTTGTCCCGCTCTGGCAACAGAGCGATCGCCTTTGGGCAGCAGCCCGAGCTTACAGCAGCCAAGGGGGGTTAGTGATGTTGAGCGGATAGGAAATCCACAAATCGTGCCGAGTCAGCGTTTCGCCGGTGTGGCGGTTCTTGATAAATGGCTTCCCCATCCAGATCTGACAGCTACACAGGGGTTTCGGCTCTTGAATTTCAAACCCGCCACGGGTGGGGTGCAGGCGGAAAAACTCGACGTGCCAGTGGGAGGGTTCGACGGCTACCCAGTCGGGGCTGTCTGTCAGCTCGGCGCTTTCACCGGGCGGGTTGTAGAGTTTGACCGCAGCCGGGAAAAAATCAATATCGAGCAAATAAGAGTCAAACCCTTGCTGGCGGGCAAAGTCTTTAACCTGCTGCCAGTCGTAGACGGGTTGGCGATCGCCTTGGTGGTTCGTCTGATTGGAAAAGCAGCATCCCCCAAATAGCCAGACGAGTTTGGAGACAATGACTTCCAATCGGGGGAGATCGCTGTTGAGCGCTTCCACGTCTTCCGGCAACAGCAGCCGTCCCGGCACGCACCACCAGTATTCCCAGGATAAGTCAGAGTCGAGGGGGATGAGGCGCTTGACAATGCCCGGTATGCGATCGCGCATCTGAATAGCTCGAATTATCTCTGGTTTGACTTTTCGCGGATCGGGAATGGGCAGTTCCTGGTTTTTAGCCAAAGGGTGTTTGGGCGCGATCGCCAGGTCAACTGGGATAAACGATTTAATATCCGATAGCAGCGTATCTATGTTTACCATGATGCCTCCGATCTCCCTTTCTTCAGGTAATTCTGGATATTGCCTTCTTTGCTCTTCGCTTCCTGCTGGCTTTTGACTGCGCATCTGCTGTCAAAAGTTGCACCCAGCTTAGACCCCAAACCCGCGCCCGTCAAGCCACGCCAGCGGGCAAGCAAATCGCATCTTTTGAAAAAATTTGCGTTCTGGAAAACTCAACGTTACCTTTCACCTGCCCTTCCTTACCCTTCCTCCCATGCCCTCCCTGATGCCGCGCGGGTGTAGTGAGAATCCGGCTTTGGCTGTTTTGTCTGAATCGACCTTGACTTGACCTAACTGGGAAATTCCTGTATAATTTTAGAGATTGCTTGCTGGCAGATTTTCAAGACATTTCGCCACAGATTTCACCCCTTTCTCGGTTAATCCAGAGATGCGATTTCAATTTTCAATCTTATGACAATAAGGGGAGAAAAAGCGCTCTTTTCTCTTTATCTTTACAGTTTCTTTGGGATCGATCTCCCACAGCGCGCCGCCGCATCTTCCACTCAACGCGAAGGATGCGCTCTGCGAACCTAGGGGAACTATCTGCCGATGACTTCCCCTGGTTGGGAGAAAAAATCTCTTAGGCTACATCCGCGCGGTTGCTGGCGCGCTGTGGCCTTCAGGTTGATTATTTTTATATCACGTCCTGTCGGTCGCTGGCAATGATTTTCTCCCCTTTGCGCATGACAAGCCGCCCCGCTCCAGAGCGATCGCGCCCCCACCCCTGCATCTGGAGGAGCGGCCAAAAACAAGAAAACTCACCGAGTGATTTTGACACGCATTGTTACAAGTCTCGCTGAAAGAGCTGGAGCATTGTTCTGACAATCTCTCCGCTGATAAAGAGGCGAGCAGAAAAGCTTGCAAGAAAAAAGTAGTCAAGGAACTTGGGGCGGTCGGCGCGATCGGGCGATCGGGGAAATCTGGCCCGATAGAAAATGCTGGGCTATTCTAGCTTGCACGCCCCTGCCCCGAGAGATTATCTTTATTAATTATTAGGTAGTTGGCTGGGAACTCCCGCGCAAGCGAGAGGGAGCGCGAACGCAAAGGCCGAGTCAGGCTTCCGAAAGCCCGCGACATTTGAGCGCAGGTTGGACAGCAAGCGAGCTTTTGCAGCACGCGAATGCCAAAGAAGCTCGTTTCTATCAGGGTACAGCCGGACAAAAACAGATAGGGGAGGTGACATTGGCTGAGCCAACCCCTAGTTATAGGAGTGTCCTCAGACCGCCCGAACGTGCCAATCAAAAGTTTATACGCACAAGCGCGGCCTCGGGGCCGTGAAGATTAGTTGTTTCAGTAAAGTTTAAAAAAACAGGACGTTAAACCTTGCATGAGTGCGAATCGGCAACCTCAGCACTGGCTGCCCGGGCGAGAGCGTCTAATAGCGGCAAAAAGAGCAGAGTACACCTAGCGGTCTTGTGAACGTGTTGTGCCAATTGCAGGCACGACTGCTAGCTGTTTAGGCTGCGCAAGAGCTTTGGCGAGACTGGTTCGTTACTTTTTCACGCCCGACAAGCCGCCCGTAGCGGGTCGTGCCGCTTTCAGGTGGAAAAAGGGCGATCGGCAACATCGCTTTTAGCTATCTCACCCGAGTTGTTGGGAATAGCCCGGGAATGGGGCAATCGGCAATCGGCAATCGGTAATCGGGAAACTTCAGGCCGCATTCGCTCCTGATGTCGCTCCCCTCCTTCAAACCCAATTGCTCATTACCCATGACCAAATTACCCATTACCACGGCGTACAGCTTATCGCTAGCAACTGGAGTTATTGAATGTTTGACTCGCACAGAACTTACTTCGAGAATTTTGTGGAGAGCCTGGAACCTCCACACTGAAGGTAAATCAGGCCAATCATTATGAATACTAATGAACTGCTCAAGAAGAGTGAATTTTTAACTCGTCACGCCCGAGGAACGCGAGATTTTCAAGGAGCGCAGTTGCAGGGGGCGAACCTGAGCGAGTTTAATTTGAATCGCACCAATCTCAGAGGCGCTAATCTCAGGGGGGCTACCCTAGCGCGGGCCACCCTCATCGCTGCCAACTTGGGCGAGTCGGATCTGAGTGGGGCGAACTTGTCGGGCGCTACTTTTATTGAGGCAAGCTTCAGCCGCGCGACGCTTTTGGGAGCGATCGCTCCCAAAGCCGACTTCAGCGGAGCCAGTCTCGGCGGCGCTCTCTTGCACGCAGCCGATTTGAGCCAAACCCAGCTATCGGGGGCCAGCCTGGTCAGTGCCGACCTGAGCAGGGCCATCCTCTCCTCGGCTGTCCTGACTGCGGCGGCGCTCAGTCGCGCGACGCTCCAGCAGGCCAATCTGAATCGGGCCAACCTGAATCGGGCAATTCTCTCAGAAGCCAACTTGCAACGGGCTAACCTGAATGGAGCCCATCTGATTCGCGCCCACTTGGATCGGGCTGGCTTGCAGGGTGCTTCCCTGGCGGGCGCGGACTTGAGCGAAGCTTCTCTGCGGGAAGCCGACCTGAGCGGGGCCAACCTGAGCGGGGCCAACCTGAGCGGGGCCAACTTGAGTACGGCAAATTTGAAGGATGCCAATCTCAGGGGCGCTGACTTGCGCGGCGCGATTTTAAGCCTGTCGAATCTCAACGGCTTGCTCCTGGCTGGGGCCAATTTGAGCGGGGCCGAGCTGAGTCAGGCTGACTTGCGCGGCGCGAATTTGAGCGGGGCTGACTTGTCGGGCGCTTGTCTGATGGAAGCCGACTTGCGCCACGCCAATCTCAATCAGGCCAATCTTTGCGGCGCGGGCTTGCTTCTGAGCTATTTGAGCGGGGCTGACCTGACAGGGGCCAATCTCTCTCAGGCTAACTTGATCGGCGCTCACCTGAATGGCGCGTTTTTGAGCGAGGCATCTCTGGCAGGGGCCATTCTGCCCAATGGCACGACCTTCAGTTAGTTGCCCCAATGACTGCGGATGCACGGATATCGATGAATCCGCGCATCCGCGCTTAAATCTGCTTGGCCCTTTAAAAAACTTTATAGAAACTTAACAATCTCAGGCTTGTAACAGTTTGCGATCGGCTTGAGAATAAACGAGAACCGTGATACGATCGAAAGGTTTGCGATGTTTTTGGGTGGAGTGTTACGGGCAGAATGAAACAAGTGGGAACCCATCTGGTCGTTGATGCTTGGCAATCTCCAGGCGACCTTCTCAACGACCCAGAACGCATCCGCCGCGCCTTAATAGATGCGATTTCAGCCGGAGGCGCAACTCTCATCGACCTGTGCGTACATCAGTTTAGTCCCCACGGTGTCACGGCGACCGCAACTTTGGCAGAGTCCCATATAGCCATACATACTTGGCCAGAGTACGGATATTTTGCCGCTGACCTGTTTTTCTGTGGGGCGGGGAATCCCGAGCGGGCGATGCAGCTACTTCAAACTGCTCTCGAAGCCAAACAGGTAATTATGAGAGAAATTCCGCGTGGCTTCGAGCCAGCAATGGGTTTGGAAGAGCCTTTTTATACAGAGCATAAAGCCCGTCCTGTGGAAACTGGCGCTCTCAGGTAAAAGCGGGCAAGATAACGCCAGCTATTGTGAGTCGGTCGGTCGCGAAAAACCTCACATTTTCGGCTCTGTGGAAACCCGGTTTCTTTGGGAAACCGGGTTTCTTCACCCAGCCCGATGTTTGAAGTTTCAGCCGACGGACTGGAGGGGATTGTCGGATTTCTCGATCGGGGGAGGGGCGATCGCTCTCCCGTAAGGGTAGCGCTTGCTTGAGCGAATCGCCTCTTGCCTCCCCTTCCTACTGTACGGGCAACTCGGCTAGCTGCCATCTAGCTGAGAAAAATTGCAGCCGCTATTTTTCATAGCGGCTCATCTTTGATTGGAGTTAAAAAAATACTATTCAAACGAAGGCTGAAGCAAACGAGGGCTGAAGCAAACGAGGGCTGAAGCCCTCGTTTGTAGTGAGGGCTTCAGCTCTCAGTCGCTATCGAGAATGAGTTGCATTGTCGGCAGTGGCGAGAAGGAATTCAAGCGAGTGTAGCTAACGCGATCGAAGAGAGGGACGGGTATGTGTCTGGGATAGCGCACGCGCGCGTCACTGGCGATCGCGCCAGCCACCCGGGGAGAAGCGATCGCCCCAGTAGCGGCTGGCGGGGCAGAAAGTAAGGCGCGACTTGCGCCATCCGCAAGATTGACACAAGGGAGATCGGGTTCGTTGCTGACAGCCGCCTGCGAGAGGTTCATGGGTTTTAGTTCCTGCACAAAAGTCCTAATCTCAGATAATTTTTTCTCAGCCATGACTCGGAGATGCGCTGTATTTGACCGGGCGAGCCTGCTTAAAACGTGCGAGAACAGCCATAGATGTAGGCGTGCGCGATCGCGTCATTTGATTGAACAGAACGCGCGCGATATCAGCCCGATGACGTTCAAGTCAACTGCTGAATTGAAAAAAAATTTATTCTACCGCGAAACCCTCCACAGATCCCTGATGGTTTGTCAGGATGTGACGAGCCCGCGCTATTAAGCGGTATTTACATTAGGTACTTTCGTACCAGCACTATCCTTGCACGCATGACCGAACAATTCTGTTAACTTAACTACAATTAACAACATATTTTCAAAAGGCTCCAGGGCGGGTTAAGGACGGGTGAGGGTTGAGTTAAATTTGGAGCAAGACAGCGGATGGGGCGATCGCCCCACCCCCAGCCTGCCGCCCCCAGTCGCAACAGCGCGGGATCGATGGCGATACTGTCCAAATCAATATCAGTCACAACTTGACTTGTAGCAAACATTACAGTATAGGTAGAATTGAAAATAAGATTCGGCGGCTGCGCCGTGTCAAAAGCCACAAATGTTTCACTGCCACCCCCCACTAAAAGAACTAACGCTACTGAGAGATTCGTCAGTGAGGACAACCTATAAAAAGAAGTACAGGCTAGAAACCCGGCTTCTTAAAGAAGCCGGGTTTCTGACGTCCCTTACGAGAAAAGAAAACTGCTATAAAAACCTTTTTTGAAAGGGACAGTCGATATTTTTTGTTGATATCAATAAACTTCTAAGAATTAGGTTTAGCAGGAGAACCAATCCAATTATTAATTATACAAAATTTCCCGAGAGCGGGTTTATTGTGGCGGCTAGAAACCCGGCTTTTTGAAAAAGCCGGGTTTCTGAACGTTAATAAACTGAAAAGTATCGGCGAAGAGTGACGGGACTCCGCCACTCTTTCCATACCACGAGCGCCCGATGCCCGATGCCCTCATTCCCTTGTTGAGATTTGTTATGCTGGCGCTGGATATTTGTGGAAGGCTCCCCAGGCAATGAAGCCCCTCTACTGCACGAAAGGACACGAAAATCCCAGCGAAAGCCGCTTTTGTCACATCTGCGGCGAGCAACTGCCGCAACAGCCGATTGCGGGCGGCATCTTTTCGGGAATGATTTTGGGCGATCGCTACCGCATCGCGCGCCAGATAGGGCAAGGAGGCTTCGGACGTACCTATCTGGCGGAAGATATCAACCGATTTAACGAACGCTGCGTTTTAAAAGAATTCGCTCCCCTGGTACAAGGCACCTACGCCCAACAAAAGGGACAAGAGCTGTTTTCTCGAGAAGCCGGCGTCCTTTACAAACTGCAACACCCGCAGATCCCCCGATTTCGGGAAATGTTTCGCGGCAATGTGGACGGAGAAGGACGCCTGTTTTTAGTTCAGGACTATGTAGATGGCCAAAACTACCGCACCCTGTTGGCGAACCGGAAAGTGCAGGGCAAAACCTTCAGCGAACCGGAAGTCACGCAGTTGCTGCTGCAAGTGCTCTTGATTCTCGAATACGTTCACTCCCTGGGGGTGATTCACCGCGATATCTCTCCAGACAACCTGATGCTGCGCAGTTCTGACTTGCTGCCGGTGCTGATAGACTTCGGCGGCGTCAAGCAAGTAGCGGCTGAGGTGCAGTCTCAATATGGAGGCGAAACAGCGGCTCTGGCACCAGCAACCCGGCTGGGCAAGATGGGATACGCCCCAGACGAGCAAATGCAGGTGGGTTCAGCCTATCCCCACAGCGACTTGTATGCCCTGGCAGTCACGGCGCTGGTGCTGCTGACTGGCAAAGAACCGCAAGAACTGCGCGACAGCCACACTCTGAGTTGGATTTGGCGGCAGCATGTCAGTCTCAGTCCGAGTTTGGCAGCAGTGTTGGAGACAATGCTCTCGCACCGACCGAGCGATCGCTACCAATCGGCGCGCGAGGTGCTGCAAGCGATCGCCGGCTCTCCCAGCGCGGCCACTTTCCCACCCACCCAGCCGGCATACATTCCGCCCCAGCCCGCGCCGATGGCCACCCAAGCCACCCAGCCCGTCTCGCCCCCCGCCCCGCCCATTGCGCCACAACCGCCGCACCCCGCTCCTGTCGCGGCAGCTCCAGCACCCATCAGCAGCCGCTCGTCACCCGCGCTCAATATCCTGCTGATTTTTGCCGTGATTGCGGGCATGGGTGTCGGGGGCTGGTGGTTTGGCAATTATTGGGTCGATCGCCAGCGCAGCGGGGAAAATACAGCGATCGTTGAGGACAGCGAACCGCCGCCATCGGATCAAATCCCTGCTGCGGAACAGCAGCGCAAAGAAGCATTGCGCGATCGCCGCCGCAGTTTGGGCGTTGACTATAATTTCTATGTGAAACTGGTCGATGCGGCGTTTTACGCGCAATATCCCGAACGGCAGAGCCCTCTCACCAACGAGCCCGCCGATGCAGAGTGGCGCGATCGCTGGGATCGGCTGGCTGATAACTTGCTCTCTCGGCTGGATGCCATCAGTCCGGAAGCCAGAACCCGCCTCGGAAGGTACAGCCTCGCCGATATCGATCGCCGCAAGGCGGAAGTCAACAAGCTGCACCTGAGCTCTCGCGCCCTCAACGATCTCGCCGATGCCAAGTTTTTCTACCTCTTCCCCGAACAGTCGCGGGGTGAAAACTTGCTCGACAAGCCCATCGGGCAGGTTTGGCAGGCGATCGCCACCGAGCAAGTCCAAGCCGTGCAAAACGGCACCGCCCTCGAAGAGATTCAATTCGCTCCCGGCACCACCAGCACCCAACTCAGCGGCACTCTCGAACCGGGTACGGGCAAAGCCTACATTGCCAAGCTTTCTAAAAACCAACTCCTGCAGTTGAATCTCAACCCCGAGGGATCGGCGCTGCTGTCTCTGTATCCGCCTACTAGCAAGACGCCGCCGCTGCTGGAAGACTCGAAAGTCCTGACTTGGACGGGCAAGCTCTCGGAATCGGGCTACTACGAAGTGGTCGTCGTTTCCGAAGATTCCCAGCCGATTTCCTATCAATTGAATTTCGCCGCCGATCGGTAGGGATTCGGGGGAAATTGCGGAGGGATTTGCCGGGTTTCCCTACCGCCATCCCCCGCATTTTCACGGACTTTATCTCCCAGGCAAGCTTTATCATTCCTTTAGATTTTGGCGATCGCTTGAAGGCGGTTGAATGGGCGGCTGACGGCTCATCGAAGCGATCGCATTCAACATACTTTCCCGTTCTAGAGAGAGAAAACTGACCTTGTAAAACATCCCGTCTTGTTCCCACATCGCCGATGCAAAGGGAGAGGGCGGTTTTTGCTTCGCTCCATCCGTCACAAAAACCGTGACGCGATTGTCCAATTCAACCGACACGCCGTTCTGTTGGTGTTTTTGAAATTCCCGCTGGGCGTTAGGGGAATCTCTCGCATCTACCGCAAAACTACCGATTAAGCAAGAATGCCGACTGCCCGCGCATCCAAACAAGCTCACGGTTAAACCGGGGGGAGATTGCGTAGGAAATACGCGCACTTTTATCTGAGAGATTTCCTCCTCCGGGATATTGCGGAATTGCAGCACACCCGGCAAGCGCATCGACCAGCCAGACGGCAGGCTGGACTGAATTTGTTCTAAGTAGGGCTGGAAAATATCCGCCGGTTGAGCCGTTGCGGGAATCGAGCCCCCCATCACCGCCAGGACGGCAGAGACAGTTAACAAATTTTTATTTATTTTAAGAATGCACTGTATCATTGCCGTTAAAATTCTTATAATCGTTCGATCCGGTTAAAAGTTTTAATGAAAATTAAAGAGCAGGTCGCCGCTAATTGGGGCGTTCCCTCAGAAAAAAGCTTATCACAGTCGCGATCGCGCCGGCTGAAGGCTGGCCCTGCTGGCTTGTAGAAATCCCAGACACAAGACGATACACGAGACAATCTATGAATGAGTGGTTTTGCGGATACTGTTGAGAAAGATTTTAGCTAGCATTATAAAGAGCTGGAAAAATACGGAGAACGGGGTACGATCATGCTGGTGCTGCACGCCGCAGATTTAGAGCGTCAGGGAATTGCCATCGAGGCAGTCTCTCAAATGGTTTTTTGCAATTTAATTTTTACAAAAGAGGAAACATTTCCCTCAGATCGGCGTCAAGTAGCGATCGCCGCTTGTCAGAAATATCTCAAAGCAGATGTTCTGTGCGTGATCGTAGAAAAGCAGGGAAATTTTACCCTGTGGCGCGAAAACAAAGACATCAATTTACCCGCAAAACAAGCGGCGATCGCGCCGGAAGAAGAGGGGCTCTATGAAAATCCTTTCGAGCCGCCTGTTAGCGTTTCTCAATCCGCAAAGTTCCCGAAAATGAATTCAATCAAGCCCGGAAGCGGCACGCAAGCGCCGACTTCTGGATTTGCCGCAAAAAATCAAAAATCAACGGTTCGCTAACCCGCCGCCGCGACTCAGTTCAAAAAATCCCGATCGTCAGCGCCACGGCTGCGATGCAGCCAGATGGCAAGCGCAACCCGCGCCAAACTCTGCCCGCAGTCCCAACCGAGCGGTTCCTCTTTGTTCTAAACTCAATGCGGTAGGCTTTAACAAACGCTATCATCGAGCCATCCGAGCTGCCATGCACCAACCCCTCCCCCTCGGGACTGTCCTGCTCAACCGCTACTACTTGATAGACCTTTTGGCTCAGGGGAAATCTAGCCGTACCTATCTGGCCAAAGATATCCAAAGCGCGAACGACCTGCGAGCGCTCCAGGAATTCACCCTCGAGCCGGCGGATGCTGCCGCCGTGCAGCAGACACTCGATCGCTTGCAAGCCGGAGCCGAAAAACTCTATCGCATCCAGCACCCGCAAATTCGGCAGTTGTACGGCACGTTCGCCCAAGAGGGACGCCTGTTTTTCGTGCAGGAATTCGTGGAAGGAAAAAGCTGCTACACCCTGCTGCGAGAGCGTCTGGCGGTGCCCTCCCTGGTAGGGGCTCGGGCAACGGTGGAAGAAACACTGACAACAGCCCTCCCGCCCGCAGAGCCGCCATCCTCCAGTGCTGCCTTTTTGCAAGAAGAAGTCTGGCAATTGCTGCTGATGCTGCTGCCCGCCCTGGAGTACCTGCACTCGCTAGGGATGAGTCACGGGAATATCTCGCCAGAGACGATTATTTTGCCCGATCGCCCGAACCCGGGGCAGCAGGGGCCGCAAATGCCGGTAATGGTTGACTTGGCGGCAGAAACAGCTCTGCAAACCCGCATCACTCAGAGCGCGACAGGTGGGGAGGTGGGAGAACTCAGCGCAAAAACCGCACCCTCCGCCAGCAGCGATTTGTATTCCCTCGCCGTCACGGCAGTGATATTGCTGACGGGGCGAGAGGCGGCGGAACTGGTTGAGAATGGCCAGATTAGAAAAAACTGGCAGCATTTGGCCGCAGTCAGCCCCGCACTGGCCCGGGTTTTGAATCGGATGCTCAGCGACAATCCCAAAGAGCGCTACTCGTCGGCGGCAGCAGTGGCCAAAGCTTTGCGATCGATCGCAGCCCCAACCGCCTACAAGCAACAGCCCAAGAACCCGAGCGCCAGCCATTACTTTTGGGCTTACGCGATCAGTCTCAGTCTGGTTTTAGTGGTGGGGATTGGCTCCTGGGCAGTCCTCTACTACCTGCTCAGTCCCCTGTCAGTCTCCCCCTCTGCCCGATCGCCAAAACCGGGCGCGAAAGGAAACACCGGGCAGAACGAAAAACCCGTCATCTCGCGCCAGCTCCTCAACGCAGTGCCCGACAAGCCTGCCAGAGTTGGGGGGAGCCTGAAACAAAACGAAACCCTCCTTTACGTCATTCCCGCCAAACAATGGCAAACGCTAACCGCTTCGGTTGAGGGCGAAGGAGTGTCAATGCGCGTACTCGACCCCAATCAAAAACCGATGCCCGGGTCCTCCCAACCCCTGCAGCAGTGGGAAGGCGGGCTTTTTAGCGCTGGCGACTACGCGATTCAACTGAGCCCGGGGCCGGGATCGGGCCAGAGCGAGTACAAGTTAGAGGTTCGCTTGGGGAAATATTTCCCGCAAAAATTCTGCGAAGATCCCTCGGCGGGCGGCAAGGGAACGTGGTATCCGGTGTTGGTTCCCTACAGAGCTGAGATTTCAAATCGCCTGCAGGCGCAATTCTGCCGCAACACGGTTGTGGTGTTGGAGGATGGGGGAGGGGTGCAGGTGCAGGTGGGGTCTTTTGGGGAGCGATCGCGCGCGGAAGCGTTTGCTTCTGCAATCAAACGCACCGCCGGCACTGTTGAAGTTGGGGAACCTTTCGCCGGCAGCCCCAGGCGAAGCTGCGGAAATCGCCCGGAAAGCGGAACGCCCCCGCAGTATCCGGTTTTCGCCGAATATAGCAAGGAAAAGTACATTCGGATTCTGTCGTACTGTCCCAATGCCTCGGTGACGAAGCGCCCGGATCGGTCAGGATCGTATATTGAGGTGGCTGCATTTGCAGATAAATCAAAGGCAGAAGCAATGGCGGCTCTGATTTCCAGAGAAGTCGGCGGCGCAGAAGTTGGGGAACTCTCAACCCAGGCGACGGCTGAACCGACAGCAGGAAACTAGCGATCGCAAAGGGGCGATCGCAAAGCCGCACGCGAGAACGGTGCATGAAAAACAGGCGCGCGCCCCTGCAGAAATCTAAAGATTTTCTGGCATTTGGCGATCGCGCTGATAAACTCCTTCACAGCCAGTCGCAGGTGAAAACAAACTCCAAACGCCCCCATCTTCTCTGTGAGAATGCTAGGTATCGGGGAGCAGCCGCTAAAGTGAAGAATGTTGCAGTGCATCAATTTGGATGGGATCGAGTCGTGGTTCAAAGGCAAGGGCGATGAGTGACAGCATGGCATTTCTAGCTGGGGTAGCCTTCGCTGGGATTGCGGCTATCCTGTTGCTCAAGGGCGATCCCAATTCTTCTATCTTGCCGAATACCCTCCCGCCCCCACCTGCATCGGTTCAGCCGTCTGCCACGCCCTTGCCGCTACCTCCGACTTCGCCACTGCTTCCGGGCTGGAATCCCGAACAGCAGCGCAGCGAACTCGAACAGCTCAGGGCTCAGCTCGACCGCCAGCGCCTCGACACCGAGCTGCTCAAAGAGCAATTGCGATCGCAGCAGCTACTCGTCGAGTCTCTCAGCGGACAGTGTAAATTAAATGCGGCCACCCCCTCACTCAATCCCGCACCGGCGCAGGCGAACTCTCAGCAGCCAGCCAATCAAATCCTCTGGGGCGTGCTCTGGGCACTCGCCGGCACGATCGTCACCATTTTGCTCGGACTCGTGTTTTTGGTGATGTTTGTTTTGTTCGGGCAGCAGCAGCGTTCTCCCCGCACCGTGCAAGTCATTCATCCCAATTCATCGGAACCGTTCCCCCCCTACCGCCGGGGCTCTGAGTTTCTGCCGCCTCGGATTAAGGACAGGCGCGTCGATCCCAGAGATTATGAAGAGTAAAAGCAGCTCGATTTTTGGCAGGGAATGCGATCGCCCTTTCCTTCCAGAATCTGCCGCCTTTTTTTGCCGAGCGATCGGGCGATCGCTCTATGCGAAACCCGGTTTTTCCAAAAAAACCTGGTTTCTACTATACACTCGTTTGTTTTATTTTTGCAGTTTTTCTCGCTCTCCTCACGCTTGCGATCGCTCGATCGCACTTTGCCTGCCAAAACTGGCAAAACGCTATTTCAAAATTTCTACGTTCACCGAAAACTTACCCGACTTCTAGGATTTGCCCAAAAAGGCTTTGCAGCATAAATTACTATATTTGTCAATATAAAAATTACTGATTTTGCAAAAAAAGTTGACACCGATCTTCAAAAAATCGTTGAATTTTTGCACAGCAGTTGGCCTCAAGTAAAATTGAAATATGCCGATCGGCTAGCGATATCGTTTCCCAGAGTTCTTCCATGACTATCGATCAAGTCGTACAATTACTCAATGCCTGCCTGCCAAAACCGCTAACCGTATTTCAGGAAAAGCTGCTGCGTACAGCCTGGGAGGGAAAAAGTCGTGCAGAGATAGCAGGAGAAGCGAACGATACAGAAGGAGCGAGCGAAAAAACAGCGTCCGAGCTGTGGTCTGGCTTGAGCGACTTCTGGGGAAAAGCGATCGACGAGTCCAATTTTCGCGCCATTCTAGAACCGCGCTCCCTCAGCAAAGCCGAGCGACAGTTAATCGAGAATTCCCCACCTTCCCACCGCTTGGCATCTCCAGAATTTCCGCGTGGCCCAGTGCCGCTCGACTCCGGCTTCTACATTTCTCGCCCGCCCATTGAGGAACTCGCCTACACCGAACTGGCTAAACCGGGGTGCGTGATTCGCATCAAAGCGCCGCGAAGGATGGGCAAAACCTCCCTGATGCTGCGAATATGCGATCGCGCCGCCGCCCTCGGCTACCGCAGCGTCACCTTAGACTTTCAGCAAGCCGATTCTTCAGCATTTGCCAGCCTCGATGCCTTTTTGCGCTGGTTCAGCCTCAATGTCGCGCGGCAGTTGCAGCTAGAAAGCAACCTCGACGATTACTGGATGGAGGAAATCGGCAGCAAAGTTAGCTGCACGAACTACTTTGAAGGCTACTTGCTAGAGCAACTCTCAGCGCCGCTCGTTTTGAATTTAAATGAAATCAATCTCGTTTTCGAGCATCCAGAAATTGCTCGAGACTTTTTGGCCATGCTGCGCTTTTGGCACGAACAAGCCAAACAAATCGAAATTTGGAGAAAGCTGCGGCTGGTTGTCGCGTATTCCACAGAAGTTTACATTCCCCTCAACGTCAATCAATCCCCCTTTAACGTCGGACTGCCGATCAAGTTGCCTCCCTTCAGTGCCGCCCAGGTGCAGGAATTGGCACGCCGTTACGGGCTAGAGTGGACAGACGGAGGAGAAGCCAAGCGGCTCGTGGCGGTGGTGGGGGGACATCCGTATTTAGTGCACCTCGCGCTCTATCACCTCTACCGCCAAGACGTAACGATCGATCGCCTCTTGAAAGAAGCCGCGACGGAAGGCGGAATTTACAGCGACCATTTGCGGCGGCTGTTCGCTGCAGCCCGAGAAGATAGCGCAATTTATGCGGCTTTCAAACAGGTTATTACTGCCCTACAGAGCGTGCGATTAGAGTCGGTTATCGCCTACAAATTGGACAGCCTGGGGCTAGTTAATCTTGTTGAATCTGGCTGTATTCCCTCGTGCGAACTGTACCGGCGCTATTTTGCCGAACAAATGCAAGCTTCGCAACAGTCGAGTTTTGTTGGCATCGCCGAGTTAGAGCAAGAAAACATCCAGTTGCAGGAATTAACTCACCGAGATGACCTCACAAAACTCGCCAACCGCCGCTACTTCGAGGAAGTGTTGCAACAAGAGTGGCAAAAGTCAGCCAGCGAAAATTCGCCGCTATCTCTCATTTTTGCTGAAATTGACCATTTCAAAATTTATAAGGCTGCTTACAGTCGCGCTGAAGCCGACGCTTGCCTGCAGAAAATTGCCAGCACCCTGCAGGCAGTCGAGAGTGAGTTTGCTGGCGTTCGGCTAGTGGCGTATTACGGCGGGGAAGAATTTGCAGTGCTTTTGCCGGGAGTCGATGCGGCTGAAGCGGGGAAAATCGCCGAGAGCATTTGCCAAGCCGTTCGAGATTTGGCGATCGCGCACGATATCAGTCGCTTCGGAGGGTTTCCGCTTTTCGTCGTCACTATCAGCCTGGGAGTCGCCAGTACCACTGCCAATCTCAGCCAATCCTCCGAGGAATTATTGTTAGCCGCTGATGCCGCCCTCATTCAATCAAAAAAGACAGGTTACAATCGAGTAACAGTTAGCGACACTTTAAGCTTTAGGCAGTAAAATTTCTAATACATCAAGGGGCTAAATATAATCTCTCGGAGCATCCCACTTTTGTAATTTCTTTCCCCCCTCCCGCCCCTCTCCCCCTTCCCCTTTGCCTTTATACAAAAGTGGGATGCTCCCTAATCTCTCGCCCGATAACCGAGTAATGGGGAATAGGTAATTGGGATTTTCAAGGGAACATCCTAGCCGATGTCACAGCCAGGAGGACACGAAAAATTACCGATTACCCATTCCCGATCGCACATTATCAGTTATCGAGTTTGTCAGTAGTAACTTGAGCGAATATGGAAGTGTATCAGTACCAAATCGGCGGCAGTCTGGCAAGCGACGATCCCAGCTATATCGTTCGTTCGTCAGATGCGGAACTCTATGAGGCGCTAAAGCGGGGCGAGTTTTGTTACGTCCTCAACTGTCGGCAAATCGGCAAGTCGTCAATTTTGGTGAGGACGATGCACCGCTTGCAAGAAGAAGGATATAAATGCACTGCCGTTGACATGACGCGCATCGGCAGCGAAAATATTACGGCAGAACAGTGGTATAAAGGCATTGTAGCTGACTTGTGGCGCGGCTTCAAGTTATTCGGGAAATTAGATTTAAAAGCTTGGTGGCGCGAGGCAGGTGACGTGTCGCTTCTCCAGCAATTAAGCAATTTTATTGAAGAGCTACTGCTGGGTAAATTTCCGCAAGATAACCTCGTCATTTTTATCGATGAAATTGACAGCATCCTCAGTTTAAATTTTGGGGTCGATGATTTTTTCGCTCTGATTCGGTACTGCTACAATCAACGCGCCATCAATGGCGAATACAATCGCCTGACGTTTGCGATTTTTGGGGTCGCTACTCCCAGCGATTTGATTGCCGATAAAAATCGGACGCCTTTTAATATTGGCAGGGCGATCGGATTGCACGGGTTTTCCCTTGACGAAGTGGAACCGCTCGCCAAGGGATTAGAAAATCTGGCAAGCCACCCTAAAGTGGTGATGAGAGAAATCTTAGCGCGGACAGGGGGACAGCCATTTCTGACGCAAAAGCTGTGCCAGATTTTGCGAACCATGCTACAAGTCAGGTTGGCAGAAGGGGAGGGCAGATCGGAAGCACTAATCCAGCCGGGAACCGAGGAATTCTGGGTAAAGTTTGCCGTGCAAAAGCACATCATAGACTATTGGGAATCGCAAGACGAGCCAGAACATTTGCGGACGATTCGCGATCGCTTGCTGCGCGACTCGCAACGGGCGGGAAGGTTGCTGGGCATCTACCAGCACATTTTACAAGGGGAAAAAGTGGCAGCGGATGACTCGCGAGAGCAAGCGGAATTACTGCTCTCCGGTTTAGTCGTCAAAGAACAAGGTGTTTTACAGGTAAGAAATACCATTTATCGAGAAGTTTTTCATCTCAAATGGGTAGAAACCCAACTGGCTTCTCTGCGCCCGTACTCGCAAGCGTTGGATGCCTGGATGACTTCCGGACAAGAAGATACTTCCCGCCTGTTGAGGGGACAAGCGTTAAGAGACGCGCAAACCTGGGCGCAGGGAAAAAGTTTGAGCGATTTGGACTATCATTTTTTGGCGGCATCCGTGGAGCGCGATCGCCACGAAGTGCAAAACGCCCTAGAAGTCGCGCGGCTCGAAGAAGTCGAAGTCCGGCTCGTGGTAGAAAGAAAAAGTGCCAGACGGCAAAAGATTTTCAGTGCTGGCATGAGTCTCGCTTTTGCGATCGCCTGCGGGTTGGCGATCGGCAATTACGTTCAGTATCGGCAGGTACAACTGAGCGAAATCAAAGCGATCGCCCTCTCCTCAGAAGCCCTGCTTGCCTCCAATAAACGATTTGATGCCTTGCTCCAGGCGATGAAGGCACAGCAAAGATTGCAAACACTCGGTGGAGAACACGCCGACATGCAGGCGGAAATTAACAAAATGTTCCGAAAAACCGTTTACGAACTAACGGAGGTCAACCGCCTCTCGGGAGATAGCAGCGCTATGTTAGGGGTTGCCATCAGCCCCAACGGTCAAACCCTGGCCACAGCCAATGCCGACGGCAGCGTCAAACTCTGGAAGCGAGACGGCACCTTGCTAATGACGCTCGACAGGCATCCCAGCTCGAGATTCAACCTCCAATTCAGCCCGGATGGAAGAACCCTAGCTACAGCCAATCAGGACAAAACCATCACCCTCTTGAAACTTGATGGGGCTGCCAACCCGGGGGCAGTGCCCCTACGGACACTCAAGGGACATCAGGCTCCTGTTTGGAACATAGCTTTCAGTCCAGACAGCCAAACTATCGCCTCAGTCAGTGGGGACAGCACAGTCAAACTCTGGAAATTAGACGGCACCTTACTGAGAACTCTCAAAGGACATACTGCTGTGGTTTGGGGTATTGCCTTCAGTCCAGACGGTCAAACCCTGGCCTCAAGCTCTTCAGACGGCACCGTCAAACTCTGGAAATTAGACGGCACCCAGCTAGCCACTTTTAAGGGGCATAGCGGCAGCGTTGTGGCAGTTGCCTTTAGCCCGGACGGGAGAACCCTCGCCACAGGCAGCGTGGACAGCACCGTCAAACTCTGGAAATTAGACGGCACCGAGCTAGCCACTCTCAAAGGACATAGTGCTGCGGTTTGGGCTGTTGCCTTTAACCCGGACGGGAAAACCCTCGCCTCAGCGAGTGCCGACAGCACGGTCAAACTCTGGAAATTAGACGGCAGCGAATTGATGACGCTCAAGGGGCATGGCGCTTCAGTGATGGACGTAGCGTTTAGCTCGGACGGTCAAACCCTGGCGACAGCGAGTACTGACAACACCGTCAAACTCTGGCAGCCGCAAACCGCTTTTCTGAGAACCCTGAAAAATCACACCGCTGCGATTTGGGCTGTTGCGTTTAGCCGAGACGGGAAAACCCTCGCCACAGGCAGTGGCGACGGCTCCGTCAAACTCTGGAAGAGAGATGGCAGCTTGCTGGCAACTCTCAAGGAAGGTAGCGGCGGAGTAGCGAGCGTTGCCTTTAGCCCTGACGGTGCAATCATTGCGTCAGGATATGAAGACAAAACGGTCAAACTGTGGAGACGAGATGGCCGCTTGCTGGCAACTCTCAAAGGGCATGGGGCTGGGGTTGTGGCACTTGCTTTTAGCCCTGACGGGAAAACTTTTCTATCGGGCAGCGGCGACGGCAGCGCCAAGCTCTGGAGGCGCGACGGCACGGAGATTCGGACTTTCAAGGGGCACGGTGGCTCGGTCAGAGATGTTGCATTTAGCCCGGACGGGAAAACCATCGCCACAGCTAGCGTGGACAATACCGTCAAACTCTGGAAAGTAGACGGCACCGAGCTAGCCACTCTCAAGGGGCATCAGGCTGGGGTTTGGGGCGTTCAGTTCAGCCCTGACGGCAAAACGATCGCCTCAGCGAGTTTGGATCAATCGGTCAAACTTTGGAAAACAAACGGTACTTTGCTGCGGACGCTTGAGGGGAGTGCTAGTTTTCTAAAAGTCGCCTTCAGCCCTGACGGTAAAATTGTGGCATCCGGGAGTTGGGACGGCTCCGTCAAACTCTGGAAGCGAGACGGCAGCGAGCTGACAACCCTCTACGGACATGGCGGGGTTGTTTGGGGAATCGCCTTTAGCTCCGACGGCAAGACGCTGGCTTCGAGCAGTGACGACCAAACGGCGATCCTGTGGGATTGGCAGCGGATTGCCCAGCTAGACTTCATTAAATACAGTTGCGATCGCCTCCGGGATTACCTGCGGACAAATCGCCAGGTAGAGGAGGGCGATCGCCACTTGTGCGAGGCGATCGGGCGGTAATGGGCAATCACCGATTGCCCATTACCCATTACCCAATTACCCGATTAGGCTTCGTCGAGAGCGGCAATGCCGGGGAGAACCTTGCCTTCAAGCAGCTCCAAGCTCGCGCCGCCGCCGGTGGAGATGTGGCTCATTTGCTCAGCCAAGCCGACTTTTTCCACAGCCGCCACGGAGTCGCCGCCGCCGATGATGGTGCTCGCGCCGTTGGGGGTGAGTTCGGCGAGGGTGCGGGCGATCGCTTCTGTGCCTGCGGCAAAGCGATCGAATTCAAACACGCCCATTGGGCCATTCCAAATCACCGTCTTGCAGTCAGCCAGGGCTTCTTGGAACACCTTCACGGAATCGGGGCCGATATCCAAGCCCATCCAACCGTCGGGGATATTGTCAATGCTCACCGTCTGAGCATTGGCGTCGGCGGCGAACTTGTCCGCCACGACGACATCCGTCGGCAGCAAGAACTCAACGCCCTTTTCTTTGGCTTTGGCTTCCAGAGAGCGCGCCAATTCCAACTTATCTTCTTCTACCAGAGACTTGCCGACGCTCAAGCCGCGAGCTTTGTAGAAGGTGAAGATCATGCCGCCGCCGATGAGCAGCTTGTCGCACTTCTCCAGCAGGGTTTCGATCACGCCGATTTTGCTGGAAACCTTGGAACCGCCGACGATCGCGGCGAGGGGACGCTGGGGATTCTCAATGGCTGCTTGCAGGTATTGCAGTTCTTTCTCGATCAAGAACCCAGCCACAGACGGCTTCAGGTAGTGGGTAACGCCCTCGGTGGAAGCGTGAGCGCGGTGCGCGGTGCCGAAGGCATCGTTAACGTACAAATCGGCATTAGCGGCCAGTTTTTTGGCAAATTCCGGGTCGTTTTTCTCTTCTTCTGGGTAGAAGCGGACGTTTTCCAGCAGCGCTACTTGGCCATTATTCATAGAGGCGATCGCTGACGCGACGGCATCGCCTATGCAGTCGTCGCACTTGACCACTTCTTGACCGAGCACTTCCGAGAGGCGCTTCGCCACCGGAGTCAGGCGCAGCTTGTCATCGACACCCTTGGGACGCCCGAAGTGGGAGGTGAGGATTACTTTTGCGCCCTTGCCGGTGAGATATTGGATGGTCGGCAAAGCCGCCCGGATGCGAGTATCATCTGTGATGTTGCCCGAATCATCCAGCGGAACGTTAAAGTCAGCTCGCACCAATACGCGCTTTCCGGCTAAGTCTGACTCCGACAAATTTGCTACAGTTTTCTTGGGCACCGAAAAAACCTCCTAAATGCGTCTTTTTTGTCTGAATTCCACCGCTTCCTCTCGCGCGATCGACTTGCCTCGCGCTGCAGCCCTGAATCAAGGCCCGCAGAACTGGACGGATGGAACGAAATCTACCGGATGGTTCGCCGTCAACATTTTATCTGAGAGTGTGTACCGGAGACGGGTGTATGTTTAAGACAGTTGTCTTTCCCATCGATCAAAGCCGCGCGTCCCGCGAGGCGGCTGATACGGTTGTCAATATTGTCAAAACTTACGGCAGCCGCTTGGTGCTGCTGTCGGTGGTGGAGGTGCCCGTCGCTGGGGAGGAACCGCCTGCGGAAGCGATGACTTCTCCAGAAGCGATCGCCGAGTTGCTCAAAAACGCCCGATCCATGTTTCAGCAGCAGGGCATCGATCCGGAAATCGTCGAGCGCGAAGGCAAGCCCGCCTTTACCATCTGCGACGTTGCCGACGAACTGGGTGCGGATTTAATTATCATGGGCTTCAAGGGCTCTGCCCTGATCGAGGAAGCCGCATCGGAGAGCATCACCTTCCGAGTGATGAACCTCTCTCCCTGTCCGGTGTTGGTAGTTCCCTAGTCATCTGTCCTTTGTCACTGGTTCTCAACCAATGCCCTTTTGCCCATTCCCCATCCCCCATCACCCATGACCCAAAAAGAAGGACAAAGGACAATCCAGTGGTATCCCGGTCACATTGCCAAAGCCGAAAAGTCCCTCAAGGAGCAGTTAAAGCTCGTCGATGTGGTGCTGGAGGTGCGGGATGCCAGGATTCCCCTCGCGACGAACCACCCCCAAGTGCCGCAGTGGGTGGGAAATAAAACGCGGGTGCTGGTACTCAACCGCCTGGACATGATTTCTCCGCCAGTGCGGCAGCGGTGGCAGGCTTGGTTTGAGGAACAGGGGGACAAGCCGTATTTCACCAATGCACAAACGGGTGAAGGTGTCAAGGGTGTCGCGAAGGCAGCGCAGGCGGCTGGGGTGGAAATCAATCGCAAGCGGCGCGATCGCGGCATGTTGCCCCGTGCGGTGCGCGCCGTCGTCATTGGCTTTCCCAATGTGGGCAAATCCGCTCTCATCAATCGCTTGCTCAACCGTCGCGTTGTAGAAAGTGCGGCACGTCCCGGGGTGACGCGACAGTTGCGGTGGGTGCGCATTTCTGACGAACTGGAACTGCTCGACGCGCCGGGAGTGATTCCCTGGCGGCTCGACAATCAAGAAAATGCCGTTAAATTAGCTATTTGCGACGATATCGGCGAGGCATCTTACGACAATTATTTAGTCGCGGCTGAATTAATCGATCTGCTGACGTATCTGCAGGCAACCAGCGACGGAGTAGTCTCGCTGGATTCGCTAAAATCCCGTTACGAACTAGACCCCACTTCGACAAACGGGGAAGAATACCTGCAAGAACTGGCGCAGTTGAAACATCGGGGAGATGTAGAGCGAACGGTGCGGCAAGTCTTGACAGATTTTCGCAAAGGTTTGCTGGGGGCGCTTCCCTTGGAGTTACCGCCACCATAAGAGAAGTAGAGATTTTTTGACCGCAAAGATGCTTTATACAATAGCTGAAAAAATTAATTGATTTTGAACCAAGAACCCATAAGGAAGCCTTCGCGAATCGCCCTTTTCCCTTGAGAAATGATAGAACGAGCGCTGCGATAGAACCCGCGTTGTCACCCCAATTCGATAGGGAAGCTGGTCTTTTTCACGCCAATCAAGCCCCTCTTCCAGGCAGGCGTTCCCGCAGGGCAACCACGGGGAGATTGCCCCTACCCCCGGGAACGAGAAAAAATTATTTATTTCCCCATTTTTCAACAGCGCGGCGCAGGGCTCCCTCTGGCAGCGATGCCAGCTCGAACGGTTTGCCCGGTTCTGCCAATTCCAGCGCTTCAAAAAATGCTTTAACGCCTGCAGCGGGATTGTCGGGATGATCCATGATTCCCGTGCCCGCATTGAGAATCACGTCAGTACCGTAATCCGCCAGGGCTCTGGGGACGATGCCGGGATGGATTCCGGCTGAAGGCACCGGGAAAACGTTGCGATCGCGCAAGCTATCGCGAATCTTTTCTTCTTCCTGTTTGTCAAACGGCAAACTGCCGTAATGGGCGGGATAGAGCACGGCATCCGCTCCGGCACGCGCCATCAGGCTTCCCAGCACGACTGAATAACTCAATCCAAAATCGGGGGCGGCACACATCGCCCCGGCAAACGCCGGATGTGCGAAAATGGGAACGTTGATTTCGCGATCGCCTGCTAATTGTTCCAGCACGGAAAAGCCGTAAGTTAAGACATTAAATAGCAGCGCGTTTGCCCCTTCTCGCACCAAACGCCGCGCCATTTCTACAGGATTTTTGCCCGTGACGTTGACGGCATAAAGGAGCGATCGCCCGGTTTTTTCCTGAAGTTCTTCGAGTACGGCGCGGCACGATCGCAAGCGTTCTAAAGTCGGGGCACTTTCCAAATCCCCCAGGATTTCGTCATCTTTGATAATATCGAGCCCCGCAGTCGCAACTTCTTTTAAAATCGCGGCGTGATCGGCGGCGGAAAGTCCGAGGGCAGGTTTGAAAATCGCCATGACGAGGGGGCGGTTAAACACGCCGAGGCGATCGCGAATGCCGCTCATTCCCACTTTCGGCAATTGCCCGTAATTTTCTGGCAGTCGCACCGCGATGACTTTCGCCGCACCCGCCATCGAATATTTGCCGAATATCATCGTCAGCAAACTGGGGATGTCGTTTTCCACATTGGCTTCGGGAAAGCGGATCGTTGCGATGCTGTATCCAGTGGATTCGCTGCGGACGGATGCGACTAAAGCGAGGTGCGATTTTAACGATTCCTCGCGATGGGAAAAGCGGGCATCCCAAGTTCCCGCCGTTTGCCCGACGGCGATAATTTTAGCTTGTTTTTCCGCATCGACTCCGGGCGGAAAGCGGTAATCTACCTCGATTGTCATGGTTTCAATTTCTCAAGTTTAGGTGGGAAATATCCCGGTTTGCCATCTAAACTGCAGCCAAGGGGCGGAAGCGAATTTCGGTGCCGGTGTACTGCGGCACCCAGCCTTCTGTACCGATAAAATAGCGCACGGCTTTGATGCGGCGTGCGGCGGTGAGGTGGAACCAATGTTCGGTGCCGGCGGGCACGTTGATGTATTCTTCTGGCTGTACGGTGAGTTCGACTTGGCTGCCGTCGGGACGCACGAAGCCGAAAACCCCCTCGCCGTCGATGATGTAGCGCACTTCGTCGTCGGCGTGAGTGTGGCAGCTCTGGAATTTAGAGAGCATGGCGTCGAGATTGGGAACTTCCGGGTGAAGGACGATCGCGTCGCGAGACTGGTAGCCTTGAGTGTTTTTGAGTTCTTCAAAGTAGCGATCGAGGGATTGCAGCAGTTGCTCTTTTTCGCTGTCGCTGAGGGCTTCTTTTGCCAGCAGAGCGCGGGTTTGGGGTTCGTCTCCGACCGGCCAGCGGTTGAGCTGAATGTTGAGGGGGGCGAGTTCGCGGGCGATCGCTTCGAGTTCCGTGCAGGTTGTCCCGTCTTCCCGTTGCAAAATGGCCATTTTATACCTCTGGTTGGTTTTGGCTGTAGTCCGTCGGGCTTGCCGGCCCGCGATCGCCACTCTATCAAATTTTGCAATTTTTTGGCGGCTGAGTTGGCGGCTGAGCGCTGCCTTCTATAGAGTTTTCTCCGGGCTGTTCCTAAAAAAATCAAATCGTCTCAGTCGGGGTGGTAAATTACTTGCTTTTAACCGGACTCGGCTTATAATATTACTGGCCAGTCCGAATCAAGTGTTTTCTCGTTTAGCAGCCCTGTTAAGGGGAGGCAATTCAAATGGTTAAATTAGGGCATTCCAGTCTCAACAGTAGCGATAGTAATTCGGGAAATACTTCTGAAACTATTGTTATTGGCGTGCATCTTTCTGGATTAATTGCTTGTGACGTCGAGACGCGACGTTTTTCTATTTCTAGCTTGAAAAAATATTTTCCCTGCCAGCAAGTCAGAATTTACATCAAAAGTTGCATTGAAAAAGCCAAGGCCGACCCAGCCTTTCAGTTTTCTTCAACGAAAAAAATCAGAGTTCAGGTGAGTCAGCGAATCGGCAGTGCTATTAAAGCGGGAAATGTTGATTCTATCTATGGCTTGAGAGAATTTCTGGAAGAGATACGCCAGGAAAACGATACAGTGACAGTAATCGGACGGTCGGTTAAGGAGGACGAAATTTTACAAATTTAGGCAGGGTTGGCTTTGCGACCGAAGGAACGGAGCGAGGGCTGCAGCCAGTCAGAAGCCGGGTTTCTTAAAAAAACAGGCTTTGATGTTTATTAATACACCTAAAGATAGATGCGTTTCGGCGTTTCTGGGTTGTCGGATTTTAGCTGTGTCTGTTCCCGCCCGCAAGCACGCTCTTGGTCGGGAAAGGTTCAGTCAAAGGGAAGGTTGACCCGCTGGGAAAGCAGATTGAATAGAAGCGAAAACCTACGCCCAAAGATAGTTTACGCTGTCGCGATCGCCACTTTAAACTGAGAAATATGAAATCGCTTTGTTTGAGGCTGCAGTTATGACAGAAGCAACTAACAATTCACAACTCAATAACGATATAGATGCCCCTCATTACGACAGGGGAATCGTGCCGGCGGAAACGGCAGCTCGCAAAGAACGGGAGGGCGACTTATTCATGCACATTCCCTCCAAAGAACACGACCAAGAAGCAGAAACCGACGACCAAACCAATTCGGAAAGTATCGATACCACCAAAGGTTACACGGTCGATCGGGAAGGACTGCTGAATAATTTCGCGACCGAACCGGAAATGTACGTCAACGAACCGGGCGACTTGCGGGACAAATATCAAGAAGAAGAAATCGATCGCGCCCGGGAATTAGCCAGCTTGCAAGAAGACGAAACTGGAAAGCTGACAGTCGATCGCGACGCGCGCGGGAAGGGGCAAGGACTGATCTAAACTCGCCTGACAATCTCTCCCACAGAAGGGGCAACCTGTTTTGTTGCCCTTTTCCGTCGTGTCGGTGGGGCGAGAAGACGCTGGCGCTGAAGCTGCGCGCGCTTTCTGTTTCCAGACAGAAGAAAAAACGAATTAACCCCTTTATTTTTCGGAGGAGTCGTTCGCACTCACTCCCGCAGGAGCAGACATGCAAACACAGTCACAATCCCATGCCATTTCCCCGACTAAAGAAAAAGTCGCGGCAATTTTTCGCCTCGTCGGCTGGATTGCTTTCTGGATAGAGTTGGGGCTAGCTGTTGCGTCCGGTTTTGTTTTGCTCGTTGCCATCTCTGGGCGCAATTTCGCGACAGAAACCAATCCCGGACTGGGAATCGGGATATTTTGGGCGGCTTGCGGCGTTTTAGCGGTGTTGTTCAGCACCTTTTTGGCGTTCCGCTACACGCGAATTGCTAAAGGTTTGCACGAAGCCACAGAAGAGCCGCATCCCAAGAAAGCCGATACCGTAAAACTCCTGCGAATCGGCGTGATTGCCGGGTTGGCGGGAATATTGCTTTGCCTGTTGGGAGCGGGAGCGACGCTGGGGGTGCTGGTGGCAAAAACGATTTCCCAACCGCCGGGGGTTGCCATTACCGATCCCAACAAAATCGTGAGAGCCCTCGATGTTTTTGTCGCCGTTGCGAATATTAATGGCATTGCGGCTAATTTTGTCGGGCTGGTTACTGCCTGGGGATTGTTGAATTGGCTGGATTCGCCCTAGGAAAATTTTATTCTTGTTCTAGCGCCTGGAGTGCTGCTTGATATCGCGCTTCAATGTCGCGGCGATCGGATTCCAGGGAGATGCTCTCGCGGCTGGCGATCGCGATCGCCTGAGCCTGACGCAAAAGCGCCTCCCGATCTTCTCGATTGCGAACGCGATCGGCGATAGTGGCGATCGCTTCTAACAATCGAATTGTGACGGCTGCATTCGATCGCGCGTACTGGCGAATCTGGTTAAATGCGGCATCCGTCACCCCCGCAAACGTCACCGGCTCGGCGATCGCGCGCAGGTTGCCCTCGTCATCGTAGCGGTACGGCGAGGGAATATTCCGTCCTGCTAAATGGCTCAGTGCGGCGCTGAGTTCGTCGATGCAGCGAATGGCTGTAAACGGATCGTTAATCCCTGGAGAAAGGGCGCGCGAGGCTATCTCCACCAATTGATTGACGGCAAACTCGACATCCTGCGTTAAACTCCGCTGTTTCCCGAAAATAAACGCCCCATTGATTTCTGCTGCGAGCTTCTTATTGAGGCACTGTCCCGGCCAAATTTTCATCAGTTCGCTTCCCTGCACGACAAATTTGCCCGGGCGGTAATTCAGCCGCAAAATCAGGTGATTTTTGGTCGCGATTTTCATCAAGGTTTTCTCGTCGATCGCTTGGATATAGCCGTTTTTTTCTGCGAGAAGCGGTTGGGAGTCATTCAGAAAATTTTCGGGAATTTCGGTTTGGCTCGGCTGGCGGGCAGGGGCGGGGTTGCCGCGCCCGATTTTTTTCGGAAACAGCCGATTGATGGCATTCTCTAACTCGTCGCCGACTTCGCCGATAACGGTATCGGCTTGAATCGAATCTGCCGCGTGATGGATGAAGTAAATCAGGACGCCAAGGCTGGCGATCGCCAGCAGGATGCACAAACTCACAGAAGTATGCGGCACGAATTCGCTTTCTTCTCCGGCTTGGATTGAGCGCAGCACGAGCAAGCTGTAGACGAACGTAGCCAGGAAAGTGCCCAAAACAATTTGATTGCCAGTATCGCGCATGAAATTGCGCAGCAGTCGCGGGCCAAATTGCGAGGAAGCAAGTTGCAGCGCGACGATCGTAATCGAAAAAACAGTCCCCGCGATCGCGATCGTCGAACTGGCGACCGTTGACAAAATCGCCCGCGCTCCCTCTGGCCCGCGCGTGTAAGTAAATGCCAGCGTGCCCATCCAGTCGGCACCCGATTCGTCCAGAAAAATCGTCGCCACTGACAGCCAGATCGCGCCCGCCACCATCAGCGCCGGCACGAACCAATAACTAGCGCGCAGCCTGTCCCAAATTTGGCCGATTTTGACATTCATTGACTGGTTTTGCGGCTTTCAGCCCTGCCGTTTCCCTCTCTTTGCGCCTGCATCTGCGCCAGTCTCCTGAGAGCGCCGCCGATGCTGCGCGGTTTCGGGACTTCTCGGTTACCTGCCGGCCACCCTTCGCGCTGCCGGGAGCGATCGCCGTCTGTTTCCTCCGTTTGATCGTGAAAGAGAATCTGCTGCGTCGGAAACGGCAAGTCAATCCCGTTCGCCGTCAGCTTGTTTTTAATCGCCGTCAGCACCTTATCTCGCATGTCGAGAGCGTCTGCCCGTCGCGGCGGTTGAATCCACCAGCGAGCGCGGATGTTGACGGTGCTGTCGGCGAGCTCCATCGTCAGCACGTCGGGAGCCGGATCGCTCAACACCTCACCGACGCTGTGGATGGCTTCCAGAATCAAATGCTTTGCCCGGTCGATATCGTCGCCGTAGCCGATGCCGACATCGTACTCCAGCCGTCGCTTTTCAAACGCCGTATTCACGATTACCGAAGTCGTGAACAGCTCCGAGTTCGGAATCACCACGCGCCGCCCGTCGTAAGTCCTGATGGTTGTCGCTCGCGTTTGGATATTTTCGACCGTTCCTTCATAGCCTTTAAACACGATCTGGTCTTCGATCTGGAAGGGTTCAGTTAACAGGATCAGAATGCCAGCGAGAAAGTTCTGGAGGATGTCGCGAAAGGCAAAGCCGATCGCCACCCCGCCGATACCCAGCAGTTGAATTAAATCCCCTGCCTTAAACGTCGGGATGAGAATCGATAAGGCGACAAATAAGCCGAGTAAAATCGTTGCACCCTGCGTCAAACGTCCGAGTACCAGCCCCAGATTTCGCGCCTGTCGGTGCCTGCGGGTCAGTCGCTTCACGAGCGATCGCAATCCCCTGCCGGCGAACCAAAAAAGCCCAAAAACGATTAAAGCTAATAAAAGGTTTGGCAGCAAGAGGATGCTGCTGTCTATCATGGACTGAATTTTTGCCCAGGCTGCCAGTGCTGATTCGCGGAAATTCATCGCGCTTCCCCAAAGCTCGAAAAGATTGTTGCCGTTTGAAGCAAACGCGCATCTAATTGGCTAGCTGCCGAGGCGCAAAAAAAACGCCCTTCTCTCTCTGCCTTCCCACCCTCGTCAAAAATAGCCAATTAAATGCTGGAGAGTTGGCCGATCGCTCTCTCTACTGAACCTCTACTTAAATTGGATATTTTGGGCTTGCAAGTAGAGCGGTTGGTTGTTCAGTTGTTGCGCTTCCTCGGCAGTCAAATCCCATTGATCTTGCGCTTGTTGGGTGTTCGGCATTGTTTTGAGCGAACCCGTCAGATCGATGCGCTGTCCTTCTTTGACTACGATCTGATTTTCAGCACTGCCGGCATCCAATGACTCGTCAAGCACGACGAAGACTTGTTGGGTATTGCCGGAACCCACCCAGAAGGCGCGATCGCTCAGAACGCTCTGAACCGTTACATCCGTCAACTGTGCTTGTTTGCCAGCGAGGGTTGCCGGATCGGGTGCCGTGGCAATCACAACCACGTCGGCGATCGGTTCTTGAACTTGCGCGGAGGGGGTGGCAACCACCGTTGTTGTCGGTGCCGGTTGCGGCGTGGCAACCACCGTTGTTGTCGGTGCCGGTTGCGGGGTGACAACCACCGTTGTTGTCGGTGCCGGTTGCGGCGGCGGGGTGGCAACATCTCGCTCTCTGCTGCTGCAAGCGGCGATCGCGCCGACTAGCAGTGCCAAGCCGGTTGCTCGGAGAATCCCCACCCGTGCGGTTGCGAAATGGTTAGAGTGCGTCATTTTCTTTTAAAACCTCCTTTTCGCCAGAGTTTTCTCGATTTAGTAAAATTAGCAGTTGTCTCGCGTGAAGAATTTGGGCTTGCCGCCATACGCTTACCTTAAAAATTTGAGGCGCTATCTTGCTTCTATCTAAGGGCATAATCGAGCGAGTTCGCCCGGTTAAAACCGCCAATAAGTTCTGAGAAAATGGCTAGCGCGCGGAGGATTGAGCCTCAGAAACCGGATCGAAAACGGTGACGTCAATCAGGGGCGTGACGTTAAATCCTTCAGCGAGTAAGTCGGTTTGGATGTCGCGTTTGAGGCGATCGCGAATGGCTTGAGACGATTCGGCAACGTCAGAGCGGCGCTGAACGTAGACGACGCCGAGCAGCGTATTCTGACCTTTGATATTGGGGCGAGTGAAGCGGACATTCGCTTCTACCAGTTGTGCCAGACCGCTTTTCTCAACCGCCTTTTGAATTTGGGCAGCAGCTCGCTGGGCGCGGCTGGAGCGCTGCAGGTTGGGAGAAGTGGAAAACTGCCAAGCCAGCAAGCCGGCAACCGCCGCCGCCGACACCGCCAAACCAGCCGGAAACACCCATTTTTTGCCGCGATCGTAGCGGGCTCCCCGCGCCGACAAGCCAAACAGCCGGAACACTAGGGCAGCAGTCAGATCGATCCCCACCAGTTGCAGCAGCAGCAAAAACAAGCCGCCGACTGCCATCTCCCACTGCCCGATCGCGCAAGCCATGCCGATAATGCCAGCCGGCGGTGCCAGGGAAGCCGCCACCAGCATCCCCACAGACGCACCCGACACCAAGCTGCTGCGCTCGGATTGAACCAAATTTAGGGCACCCGCCGCCCCCGCCGCCAGGGGCAGCAAAACCGCCACCGCCGAAATCTGGCTCGTATCAATCATTAGCGGGGTTGGAATCTTTTGCTGAAATAGCAGGCTGAGCGCCCAAGTGACGGCGATCGTCACGAAGAGGGCGGCGAAATAGCGCAGCAGGCTGCGCCCGAGCAACTGCAAGTCTCCCCGCGCCGTGGCGATCGCGGCATTCATCGCGGGGCCGGCAAATGGTGCAATCAGCATCGCGGCAACCAGCAGGTAACTCGTATTCGTATAAAGCCCGATCCAAACCACAATGCCCGCGATCGCCGCATATCCCAAAAAACCCCGCCAGGAGCCGACGCTCTGCAGCCCGGAGAGAAACACCTCAATGGGGCTGCGCTCCTGCACGTTTATTACCTGCTCCGGCGCTTGAGAAGCCGGCGGGCGCAGCGCCATCACCCCTGTTGGCAGCAGCGTGACGTGCGTCGAGGGCAGCTCTTGCAACTTGTCTAGCAGCTCCTCGATTTTTCCATTGGAAACGCACACGATCGCCACGTCGAGTTCCCCCGAGTCTTTGCCCGTCGCCTCAAACTGGGCAACATTCACCCCGTCGCAAGACTGGGCGATATCGAGAACTTGTTTTCCGCAGCCACGGGGAACCTGAATGGATAATTGGCGCATATTGCTGTCTCTCGCATAGCGGCGAAAAGCGACTCGGCTTGCCACTAGCTTTACCCACAACTCCCCTGCGATGCATCCCTCGCGAGACGGATTGCGGCTTTTTGAACGGCGAATCGCCAGCCGCAAGGGCAGCAGCAGCGAAGAAAACAGAACCAGTACGGGGATGATTTCCAGCCGCCCCATCCACATCAATAAAATCAAAATCAACTTGCCCGCCCAGTGCAAGTTGGGATGAGAAATGCCGACAGACAAACCCACATTTCCCAGGGCAGAGGCGGCTTCAAAAAAAACGTCGATCGCGCGGCGATCGGGGCTGCTGCGCTATCGGTCTTAATTGCTCCAGTCCTGCCCCTACTCTCTTTTAATATAGAGCAGCTTCCTGATAAACTCAGCGTTTATTGCTTCGATGCTGCCTTGTTTTTCTCGGCGAAAGCCGAATCAAAAAACGCTTCTCTCTCTTTCGGATTATTTCCTCGTGCAGATTCGGGCAACATTGAAATCCGATAAAATAAAAATTTGTCGAACAGCCACAACCTCTGGGATTCGCAAACGCCGGGAAAAAGAGCGGGCAAATAGGCTGTCCGACAAATTCCCAGATGATTCTACAATCCACCCAAATAATTATGAATGTGAATTGGCGCGGTTATCGCATAGCCGCTTGGATCGGACAGTTTTTTCTCGCAGTAGCCGTTGCCATAGAAATCGCGCGGGGCAACTGGATAGGGGCATTTGCCCTAGCCGGCTTTCTAATCGGCTCATTGATTTTCATTGTCTCCGACGAGCGACTGCCGACACTATTCGATTTTCTGTTTGTGGTTGCCGCCCTGCTCAATGCCGGCGGCTGGGTGTGGGGTTTATTTTACCAACCGGGACCCTACGATGAAATTACCCATGCTTTTACCACCTTTTCTGTGACGCTGGCGCTGAGTTTTCTCATTTACAAGCCGATGCTGAGCCTTTTCTGGAATCACCGCGTGCTGTACCTGCTGACGATCGCCAGTTTTGGAATTGCGATCGGTGCCCTTTGGGAAATATTCGAGTGGCTGACGCAAGCGATCAACAGCCTCAATGACACGATTGTTGACCTGATTATGGACTGCCTCGGCGCTGCAATGGCGGCACTCCTAAGTTTGCAGGCGTTGCCAGCTCAAAACCCACAGGAAGCGAGAGGCGATCGATCTCCGACTGGAGCGCGATCGCGCTGAACGAAAAGCCGCCACCATCACGAGGGAACCTCTCCATCAGATTGACGGGAATCTTCCTGCCGATTATCTTTCGCATCTTTGGACTGTTGGGCATTCTTTGTATCTGCCGTCCAGTTATTGAGTATATCCTCAATCAAAAGCTCTTTTATCCAAACTTGAGCCACCACGACAATTGGCAGGGCGAGAAACAGACCTAAAATCCCGAAAAAGATAGCAAAAGCAAACTGTGAAAGTAAAGTAAACGCTGGCAGGAGAGAAACCTGCTTTTCCATAACCATTGGCGTGAGAATATTGCTTTCAAGCTGCTGAATCAGGAAGTAAAGCACGAGAACGGCGAGTGATTTCCAGGGCGCATCCAGCAGGGCGAGCGCCATCGGCGGAATCAGGCTCAAAGTCGGTCCGACATTGGGAATAAACGTGAATAATCCTGCTAGGATAGCATTCGCCAGCGCCAGCGGCACCTGCAAAATCCACAACCCAATTCCGCTCAAAACCGTGATGACACTCATGTTGAACAGGATGCCCGTTACCCAGCCACCCAGCGCCACTTCGCACTGGTCGAGAATATCATTGGCTCGGCGGCGATAGAAAGAAGGAAATAAAAGTATAAAAGATTGGCGGTAAGGAGATGGATTGGCTAGCAGCATGAGAGTCAAAACAAAGACGAGCAAAGAGTTAACCGCCACCCCAAGCCCGCTAGAAAACAGCGAGAAGAAATTGCCAAACAGGCGATTAGACACAGATTGAAGTTGTTGAAAAATACCCTTGAAACTGCGAATTTCCTGTAAGAGCTGCTCTGGAATCAGGTTTTGCAGCCAGTTACTCCACCTGCGCAGCCGATCTAATCCCTGCGGAACGAGTTCGACCAATTGGTCAAATTGTCCCATAAAAGAGGGGACGATTGCGGCGAAGAAGCAAATTAACAGGGCTAGTAAAAAAACTACTGACAAGGCAATGGCAATCCCTCGCCTGACGTGAAATCGCTGCAGCAAGCGCACGAGTCGGTTTATGGCTGTTGCAAAAACTACGGCGGCAAAGAATAGCAGAAGGACTCGCCGGATCTGCCACAAAATGTATAAAGAAAGTGCCAAGGCTATTAAGCCTATCCATTTTCCTATATTCACGATGTTTTCTCCATCCAATCCCACTTTAAACCAGTTGCTCTAACTTGTACAAATTCAAACCTCATTGCCCGAACTCCAAAAGCGATCGTTTATTTAACCTCCGTTCGAGAATTTTAAGAATGACGCTTTTTGCCCGGGGTTCTCTTCGAGATATCTCGGCTTTCCGCCGTCTCCGAAAAAAAAGAACCCCGTTTTTTCTCGTTAGGGAGCCTAAATTTTAGATTTATAAAGAGTTGATATCTTCCGGTTTGTGTAAATTATTTAGCACGTCTTTTATCAAAATTTCCTTTAAACAAATTTGAATAACTACTATTATTGGCAGGGACAAGAATAATCCCAGCAGCCCGAAAAATAAACCAAAAACGGTCATAATTGCCAGGGTGAAGGCTGGCAGCAGAGAGACTTTTTTTTCCATAATTAAGGGCGTGACAAAATTTCCTTCAATTTGTTGTATTATAAAATACAGCACTAGCACAGCAACCGCTTTCCAAGGGGCATCGAGTCCGGCGATCGCCATCGCCGGTATCGCGCTCAAAATCGCTCCCACATAAGGAATCAGCGCTAAAAAACCAGCCAGCAGCGCATTAACGAGCGCTAGCGGCACCTGGAGAATCCACAAACCAATTCCGCTCGTCACGGCAATGAAAGTCATGCTGGCGAAAATGCCAGTCAGCCAGCCTATCAGAGAGTCTTCGCACTGAGAGATAATTTCATCGATTCGCTGGCGGTAGAAGGCCGGAAAGATATGTATAAATGCCTGTCGATAGGGCTTGGGATTGACTAAAAACATAACAGTCAAAACGACAACCAACACCGAACTGATAAAAAATTCAAGCGAACTGGATACCAATGTATATAAACCGCCAACCACCCCAGTGAAAGTCGGCTGCAAATAGTTGGTCAATCCGCGCACTGTATCGATTTGTTCCAGCCACGGCTGGGGAAACCTAGTTTGCAAGCTGTCGAACCACACCTGCAGTTTTTCTATGGCTTCAGGTAGGAGGGCAATTAGTTGTTGAAATTGCTGGATGAGGGGGGGGATCATCACGGCGATCGCAAAAAATAAAACAGCCAGAGAGACGCCCAGCGCCACGGCGATCGCTATACCCCGCTTAACTCCCGATCGCTGGAGGCGGCGGACGAAGCGATTTAATGCCGTTGCTATTATAATAGCGAGAAAAGCCAGAAAAATAACGGGTCGGATTTGCCAGAGAATGTAGAGAGAAATGACAAAGGCTAGTAAGCCGATCCATTGCCCTAGATGCACGATTATTCCTCCATCTTATGGCGGTTCGATCGCTGGCTATTATTCGTATACTTTTTTAAAGGGTTTTAAAATCTTAAATTTAAAAAAATGGCTCGTTTTTTTAGTGGTGTCCCGACAAATGCCACGCCCGCCGAGATTTTTAAACGACGGCGGGAGAGGGGATGCTGCCAACACGAGCCAAGTCTTTGCAATTGGCAAAATTTGGAAAAGAGCTGTGGGAGGTGGCTCCGGGAGCATCCCATTTTTGGAGTGCGTAAGCGTTGCGGGTGCGTAAGCGTTGCGGCTCTTTTATGAGCTAGCACCAACGTCTCGTTCGCGCTTAGATTGATAGGGAGCGAGACGCTCCCACTTCGGAAAAAAGGTGTTTTGACAAAAACGGGATGCTCCCGATGGCTCCCTACAGCATTGGGAGCCTGACACCTCAGTCTGGCAGCACTTGAGCAGTACGCGCCACGATGACGGGTTTGTTTCTATATTCCGCTTCTATCTTTTGCCTGGTGTTCAAATCCCAAGTCAGGTCGTAATCCCGCTCGAAATCAGCCAGAATGAATTGGCGAACTTCCCCCGTTATCCGGATGTTTCTGCCCTCAGCAATGGGAAGCGCCGCACCCGTAGCATTCACAACCATCACGTCGTCGCTGCTGAAAATGCTTTTGTCTTCGATCTGGAACGTAGTCGGGCTGTAGATTTCTTGGATTTCGCCCGTCACCGTCACCGTTTGACCGATGAGTCTCTCCGGATTGTCAGCCACTCTTTCCACAGACGTACCCGTTTCGGGCGCAGCCACTTCTCGATCGTAGGCGTTGCAAGCCGGCAGAAGCAAGGCAAAAAGCGCCAGGGCGATCGCCCCTTTTGCTTGCCACGCCCCTCGGGCAAAACGCTGGCGGCGAAGGGATTCGCGCGCGTTGTTCCGACTGTCAGTCAGTCTATCGATCATGGAAACAACCTCCTCAAATATACTGCTGAGTTACAATTTCTCAGATGTAGTGATGGCGGCAGTAAACAGCATGGCAGTACGAATTGATAGCGTCTTTCTGTGTCTGCGGGCAGGCGATTGCCCGACTGACCGCCATACGTTTCTCCTTCAACCTGCTTCAAACAGGCGAACTGTCGCCACAGGATAGCCAGTAATTACTACTATCTTTACCTTAAACGAGCCAATCCCTCTCTAACGTCTGCCTAGGGAAAGAAAACTTCCCGCACCGATTTTATTTCCCAGCGCAGTAGCAGGAAACTCTGGCTCAAGTCGCCTCAGTTGAAAGCGCTCGCCGTTCGGCAGGATTTCCTGAAAAGCGACCTCTTCTTCATCCGATCGCGCGATCGGCTGCTCGACCGTTTAATCATAAAAAAATCAACGCAACCTAGTTAAAATTTCTGAATGGACGGTGGAGCGATCGCGTCAAGTTGTAAAAAAATAAGCGCGTCTGTGGCTGGCGAGAGTTTCGGCGAGAAGCGGGAGGATTGTTCGTGCTGGGGTGCTGCCAGAGAACGAAGGGAATGCTCAAAAAGCCGAGAATCGCGATCGCTGCAGCCGTTAACCAGACAATCAAGCGATTCGGGCGGTAGTCTCCTTTTTCAATTTGCCAGAAAACCCGATTGTAGCGCCACACCGAGAGCGCAATCAAGCAAATGCCCAAAATCACCAAACTGACGCCCAGGTTTTGGGAATTGATGAAAGAGGGGCTGCGAATGCCTTGCCCCGTGACGGCGGATTGCAGCTCTCGCAGGAAAAGACCGAAACGGGCGATCGCAAACCCAAACCCAATCAGGGCAATCGAGGTACGCAGCCACGCTAAAAAAGTGCGCTCGTTCGCTTGGTGTTCTCGCTGGCGATCTATTTGCGAAGTTCTACTCATGTTGCTTTCAGTTTCGGCAGCACTTTTTCGCCAAAAATATCAATGAAATGCTGCTGCTCCCGGTTGACATTGTGCAAGATAATCTCGCTGAATCCGAGTTCTACATCCTTTTGCAGCCACTCAAGATGCCGCTGGGGATCGGCGGCAATTCTCACGAAATCGTCCAAATCCTCCGGCTTGACAAACTGCGCCGCTGCGTCGAATTGCTGGGGCGTCCAAAGTTCCGCCAACACCTCACTTTTAAAAATATTAGTCCGCCACTGCTCGAAAGCCCCTGCTCTGGCTGTCGCCTCATCCGCCGCGATGGAAAGTTGCACTTTCAAATACATCGGCTGGCCCTCTCCGCCGCCGCGATAAAAAGCTTCGACGACTTTCTTTAGCGCTTCGTGGGGGCGAGAAACCGTGATTAACCCGTCTGCCCAGGAACCAACCCACTCGGCAGTTTCGGCGGTGACGGCGGCTCCGATAATTGGGGGTAAAATTTCAGGGCGCGTGTAGAGTTTGGCTTCCTCGACGCGAACGCGCCCGCAATGGGTGACGGTTTCTCCCGCCCACAGGGCGCGGATGATATCAACGCACTCTTTTAAGCGGGCATTTCGCTCGGATTTGGGAGGCCATTTTTCCCCAGTGATTCGCTCGTTGAGCGCCTCGCCGCTTCCCAGCGCCACCCAAAAGCGATCGGGAAACATTTCTGCAAGGGTTGCGGCAGCTTGCGCGACGATCGCCGGGTGATAGCGCTGCCCCGGAGCGCAGACGACGCCGAAGGGCAGTTGCGTCGCCTGCATCGCTGCACCCAGCCACGCCCAGGAAAAACCGCTCTGCCCCTGGCGATCGCTCCACGGGTGGAAGTGATCGGAAGAAGAGGCGGCAGTAAATCCAGACCGTTCTGCAGCGCTGACGTACTTCAAAAGTTCGCTGGGTTTGAACTGTTCGTGAGAGGCGTGATAGGCGAATTTTACCATAATATCTTCTCCAAAGTATTAACCGGCTAGAACGCTCGCATAAATAGCTGGGTAAAGTAATAAGTATTTCCCACTCGCCAGATTCCCACCCCTGTCTCCTTGAAATTAGGGCGCAGGATATTCTCGCGGTGTCCCGGACTATTCATCCAGCCTTCGACTGACAGCGGCACGGGTTCGGGAGCGTTGGTGCATTTGAAGAGATTTTCGCCAACCATGAAGTAAAAAATACCCGCTTTTTTAACCCGATCTCCGGGGCCATTTCCTTTCGCGTCGGTGTGGCTGAAAAAGTTTTCTGCCGCCATTTGGTGGCTGTAGGCGCGAGCAACTTGCGCTAATTTCTCGTTTACTTGCAGTCGATTTAAGCCGCGCTCTTGGCGAATGTCATTGATGCGCTGCACGACTTGGGCTTCCATCTCGGCAGTGGCAGCGTCAGGAGCAGCGGGAGCGGCAGTTGGAGCGGCAGTTTGAGGCGACGGGCGATCGCCTGTTGGTTTTTCGGGTTCGGTTGTTTGCGGCGGACTTCCGAGGGGAATCTCGATCGGAATAACCAGACAGCCGGATAAGAGGAAACTCACAGACACTGCTGCTGCCCAGAATTTCCAGGGTAGCTGTCCGCGTTGTGAACCGGACTGAAAAACGCGATCGGGCATTTTGGCGAGGCGATGAGGGAGCTTTTTCACAATCAGGGCTGTGGGTAAGGTGTTCAGGCAAAGGCGATCGCTGGCTAAAACATGCCGTCAGCGCGGAACCAGCGATAGCCGAATGCCTCCAGCGGGATAGAATTGGAATTGCACGCGACGGGCTCGTATTGCTTATCTCCAAACAAGTCAATGAGATGTTGTAATTGGCTATCTTGCAATGGGAGCGAAACCGTGCAACCCCGATCCCCCAGATTGTGCAGCGCTATGACGGCATTGCTTTGCCAGTTACAGTAGTGTGCGAAGACGCTCGGCTCGTTTGTTTCGAGGATGCAATACTGACCGAAGCTAAATTCGGGACAGTGCTGGCGCGTGCGGATGAGCCGTTCCATCCAATTGAGCAGCGAATTTGGATCGCGCTGCTGGCTGGCAACGTTGACTTGTTGATACCCGTATTTTCCCTCGGAAATGACTGGGCGAGGGAGTGCTTCTGGGGGTGCGGTTGAGAATCCGCCATTCGCTTTGCTCGACCATTGCATCACCGTGCGGACGCTACTGCGACCCTCCAGAGATAGGTCGTCGCCCATGCCAATTTCGTCGCCGTAACGCAATAAAGGCGTACCGGTAAGACTGAAGAGCAAGCTGTAAACCAACTCCAAACGACGGCGATCGCCTCTGAGCATCGGTGCCAAGCGACGCCGGATGCCGCGATGGTAGATTTGCATGTTTTCATCCGGTGCAAAAGCGGAAAATATTTCTTCCCGTTCCTCCTCGGTTAACCGGTCGAGGGTGAGTTCGTCGTGGTGGCGCAGGAAATTTACCCACTGTTCCGAGTGCGGGATATCTGGCAGGATTTTCAGCCCCTCAATAAGGGGATCTGGCTGTTGGCGAGCGAGTGCCAGAAACAAATACTGATTCAGCAAAAAATTGAAGAGCATGTGCATCCGATCGCCGCTTCCGAAATACAGGGAGATTTTGTCGGGAGAGACATTTGCCTCCGCTAGCAATACAGCATCGCTGCTCCGATGTGAAACAAACGATCGCATTTCGGGCAGGAACTGGCGGAGTTCCTCCATATCCGCGTCCTCCATGCCGAACGGCTCGATCAAGTAGGGGGCGGCATCGATGCGAAAGCCGGCGACGCCAAGTTCCAGCCAAAAACCCATAATCTTGCGAATTTCGTCGCGCACTGCTGGGTTGCCTGTATTTAAGTCCGGCTGTTCCTTATAGAAATTGTGCAGGTAGTACGCGCCCGCTTTTTCGTCATACTCCCAGATGCTATTTTCTTCGCCGGGGAAAATCAGCTTGGATTGAGAATTTTCGATCGGCTCGTCCGACCAGACGTAATAGTCGCGATATTTGGAGTTTTTGTCCGCGCGGGCAGCCTGAAACCACGGATGGCGATCGGAGGTATGGTTGACCACCAGGTCAATGATAACGCGAATGCCGCGATCGCGCGCTTGTTGCATGAACTCCACGAAGTCTCCCAGCGTTCCCAGGCGCGGATCGACGCTGTAATAGTCCATCACGTCATAGCCATTGTCTCGATTGGGAGAGGGGTAGAACGGCAGCAGCCACAGGCAATTTACCCCCAAACCCCAAAGGTAATCGAGGCGTTGGGTAAGTCCGGTAAAGTCGCCGACGCCATCGCCATCGGAGTCCATAAATGTCTCGACATCCAGGGAATAGACAATGGCCTTTTTGTACCAGAATTCTTTCATTTTGATTGCTTCTCCAGTAAAAATCGCTTGCAGGCTAGCACAAATATTAAGTTAATGTCAGGAGATTTCAAAAAAACTGGAAAAATAACTGATTAATCGACTTTTTGTTTTTTCATCCTTCTACTTTCTTTGAGTTTTGATTTTCGTGCCGCTTTCCCGCCCAGATTCCGAAGAAAACAAGCAGAGCAATAATCGCAATTCCCGATACAGGGCCGAGAACTTTTTCTACGAGTTGATAATTGTGTCCGAGGATGGAGCCCGCGCCAGTTAACAGACCCACCCACAGCCCCGTGCCGATTGTCGAAAAGAGCAGAAATGGCAGCAAGTTCATCTTGGCGATTCCAGCCGGCACCGAAATAAAAGTGCGGACTCCCGGCACGAGGCGACCGAAAAAAACGGCAAAGCCGCCGTGTTTGTCAAACCAGTTTTTTGCTTTGTCTATATCCTTGCCCGATAGCGTCAGCCACTTGCCGTATTTGTCAGCCAAATGCTTCAAATGGTCTTCGCCCCAGTGTTTGCCGGCGAAATACCACGGCAGTGCCCCCACAACGGAACCGACTGTCCCCGCCGCGATCGCCCCTGCGAAATTGAGCTTTCCCTGCACGGTCGCAAAACCGGCTAGCGGCATAATCACCTCCGAGGGAATCGGCGGGAATATGTTCTCTAAGAACATTAATAAAGCGATTCCAAAATAGCCCATCGAATTGATGGCATTAATTATCCATTCAAGCATCGGTTAAATTCCTCAAAGAATTTTCAGAATTGAGCTTTATTTTCGAGAGGTTTTCGAGGGCTGGTGCTGCCAGAAGCGCCAGCCCTTTTTTTACGCAGCATTCAAGCGGTGACAATCCGCCCGTATCGCGCCAACACCCCCATATAAATTCCATAAGCAATCAAACCGAGGGCGACAATGCCGAGAAGCCAAGGACCGTAGGGCTGCTGCTCCAGCGCGGCTAAAGCGCCACCCAGTCCCCGCGCTTGGTTGGGATCGGATTGACGGGCGGCTTGCATCAGAAAAATTCCAGTGATACCAAAGACGATACCTCGTGCAGCTAGACCAAATATTCCCAGTCGCGTTGCCCATTTTTCCTCAGAATGGCTCATTTCGTGCAATTTCAGTTTTCTGCGGAATTTGCGGCTGAAGGCTTTGTAGAGCTGATAAAAGCCAAATCCGATCGTGAGCGCTCCGACAATTCCAACCAGCCACCGACCGAAAGGTTGTGACATCAAACGTGCCGTCCAGTCTTTCGTGGAATTGCCGCCGCCGCCGCCAGAACCGGCAATAATTTGCACGGCACTCAGCGCTAACCCCGCGTAGATGAACCCGCTAATTGCAGAACCGATGCGCTGGAAAATCCCTTTAGCGTCACTGCCTTTATGTTCGGGGTCTGCAAATGCCTGAACGAAGCGCCAGAGCGCGTACCCGAGCAAGCCAATCGCAACCAAAGCGAGCAAAAATTGCCCGAAAGGTTGCGTCACAATTGTTTGCAAGGCACCGCGCGCGTCAGTCGTTCTGCCGCCCGTGCCGAACGCCGCCTGCGCTGCCAGCAAGCCGACGATCGCGTAAACAATGCCCTTGGCTGCATAGCCAAATCGCGCCAGTTTTTCTACCCAGGGATGAGCGGCTGCTCGTCTGGCAGCGTGGCTGGCACGGGTCGTCACATTCTCGTTCTCTAAATTGTGCCGCGTCATAATTTATCTATCCTTTTGTGCTAGTTAAGTCTCCCTGACATAAGCGATCGCTTTCGGCAGTGCCTTTGCTGCTGGGCGAAATTCTCCTCGGACAGGCTGCACCCCGCTCGGCACGTCGCAGGAGAATACATTCGCTCAGTCGGCTCGGCTGATTCATCAGTCACGTCCTCGATGCTGAACTGCCACAAAAAGCTCTTGAATGTATCTGTAGCTTGCGAGTCTTATAGTATTCTTTTATTTTTTAATGCTGAATTGCAAACCGATACTTGCAGAATTAACTCTATTGAAAGTCAACCTGCAAAAATTATCGAGGCAATTGCCCGGACGCTCCGCGATGACGCCGCCAAAAAATATTTATTATTTAGGATTACCTTAACGGTGGAGTCAGGGCGATCGCTTCTACCAAATGGAATAGATACGTTCGCTGCTGGGGCGAAAATAACAGCTTCTTTCTCTCTACTGATTGGAGAAAAGCGCTCTCCCTTTGAGCTATGAAACTCTGTCCCCCTCGCCCCCTCTCCCTCTCCGTTCAACCCCTGAGCAGCGATTGCCCGCCGTCGATCCAAATTTCCGTGCCCGTGATGTGACTGGAAGCGTCCGACGCCAAGAATAATACCAATTGTGCCACCTGCTCGGCAGTACCGGATTTGCCATCGGTTAGGGGAATTTCTCCCTCGGGAAAATCGATGGGTTCTTGGAGTTTCTCTAAATTGCGCCGCTCTGTATTTTCGTCAATATTTGTTGTTATCGCCCCCGGACAAATGACATTCACCCGAATCCGAGACTCGGCGAGTTCTAGAGCGAGCATTTTTGTCAAAGCGACCTGAGCCGCTTTGGTGCAGGAATAAGCCGTCGCCCCCGTATTGCTGAAAATGCGCGTGCCATTCACGGAAGAAGTGACAATGACCGAGCCGCCCTGCTTTTTGAGATAGGGAACGGCATATTTAACGGTGAAGAACGTGCCGGTGAGATTGATATTAATTGTTTTATTCCATTCTTCGGGCGTTAAATCTTCGATCGCAGCCCAGACGCCGTTAATCCCAGCGTTCGCGAAGACAATATCCAGCCGTCCCCACTGCCCGACAACTTTTTGACAGGCTTGTTCCATTTGTTCCGGCTGGGAGATATCGGCGACAACGGGAATGGCAGCGCCGCCCCCCTCCTCTATCTCCGCCACCACGGCTTTTAATTCGTCCTCGCTACGCCCCAGCGCCGCCACCTTGGCACCTTCTTTGGCGAACAATTTTGCAGCGGCTTCCCCGATACCAGAGCCAGCGCCGGTAATCAGCGCTACTTTTCCTGTCAGTTGCATAGGTTTGCTCTTTTTTCCCTCAGCATCTAGCTATTGAAGCGTCTCTGGGTATACAATACATCCACCCCAAGGTGCAAAGTGCCGCCCTCAGAAGGAAGAGAAGAAGGCCGAGTTCGCTACAAACGAGCGTTTCCGCAATACCCGAGAGAGAGTCTCAGTGGTTCTACTGATAGGGATGCTGCGGAGAAAAAGCGATCGCAAAATTAGCGCTTCTGCTGATGTCGTTTGGTGACAGCCAGCACATACTGATAGTTAATGACTTCGAGGAGATGGATCGAATGGCTATCAACAATCGCCTTGCCATGAATGAATTCAAGCAAGTATATCAGATGAGCCTGTACAAGCGAAACAGCCAAGGAGCATCTCACCAAAACGAGCCCGCCACAATCTCTCTAGAAGATATGTTTGGTAAAGTGCTGGTGTCCGGTTTTATGAGCCTGACCGATCGCAAGCGGCTCCAGTCCATACTGCTAGACGAGTCAATCGGCGACGAACACCACGCCATCATCAACCGCTTGCTTTACGGCGTGCGGCGCGGATTCATCAAAGTGGCATATTAAGAAGAATAGCCGGAACTCAGCAATTTTTACCCGCATGAATTTTAACAAACCAAAGGGAAATTAAGTCAAAAGTCGGTTTAAAAAACATAAAAAAATCCCGGCTCAGGCGCGATCGCACAACGCAGAATGCAAATCGCTGCTCTGAAGCGATCGCGCTGCAGTCGGTAGTTTTCGCCACAAGTCGAACCCCGACAGCAAGCGGGCAAGTTGGATGCAGGCAATTTCACTGCTACATTAAAGAGAGTACCTGCTCTAGACTCATCCACGTCTAGCGCCTTGCATCCCGCATGATGAAATCTACCCTCGAACAGCTAAAAGCCCGCTTTGACAAAGCCTTTATCGACGCTTTCGGCGACGAGATGGCAGGCACCGATCCCGCACTTGTCCCCGCCACGAATCCCAAATTCGGCGACTATCAAGCCAATGCCGCCATGCCATTGGCGAAGAAACTCGGCAAACCGCCGCGAGCGATCGCCGAACAACTCGTCAAACACCTAGACGTAGCCGACATTTGCGAAACCCCAGAAATAGCCGGCCCCGGGTTCGTCAACCTCACCCTCAAACCCGCCTATCTGGAAGCCCAATTAATGGCCATCCAAGCCGACGATCGCCTGGGCGTCGCGCCCGCCAAAACACCCCAGCGCGAGGTGGTGGATTTTTCCAGCCCCAACATTGCCAAAGAAATGCACGTCGGGCACCTGCGCTCCACCATCATCGGAGATAGCATCGCCCGCATCTTAGAATTTAAAGGTCACGACGTGCTCCGTCTCAACCACGTCGGCGACTGGGGCACCCAATTCGGGATGCTCATCGCCTACCTGCGAGAAGTTTATCCCGATGCCCTCACGACGGCAAACGCCCTCGATTTAGGCGATTTAGTCAGCTTCTACAAACAAGCGAAAAAGCGCTTTGACGAAGACGAAGCCTTCCAAGAAACCGCCCGCAAAGAAGTCGTCAACCTGCAAGCCGGTGCCGAAGACACCCGCCGCGCTTGGCAGCTTTTGTGCGAACAATCCCGGCGCGAATTTCAAGTTATTTACGACTGGCTCGACATCAACTTGACGGAACGGGGCGAATCGTTCTACAATCCCTTTTTGCCAGCAGTCGTCGAAGATTTGGAAAAAACGGGCTTGTTGGTAGAAGACCAAGGCGCGAAATGCGTTTTTGTAGAAGGATTCACTAACAAAGAAGGACAGCCTTTGCCCTTAATCGTGCAGAAATCCGATGGCGGTTACAACTACGCCACGACAGATTTAGCAGCGCTGCGCTACCGCATCCAGCAAGACGGGGCAAAACGGCTGATATACGTCACCGATATGGGGCAGTCTGCACACTTCGCCCAGTTTTTTCAAGTAGCCAAACGCGCCGGCTGGATTCCCGAAGGCGTGGAAGTGGTGCACGTTCCCTTTGGTTTGGTGCTCGGAGAAGGCGGCAAAAAGCTGAAAACTCGCTCTGGGGAAACCGTGCGGCTGCGGGATTTGCTGGATGAGGCGATCGCGCGCGCCCGCGCCGATTTAGAAGTCAGAATCCAAGAAGAAGGGCGCTCCGAAACTGAAGAATTTATCGACAGTGTTGCCAAAACCATCGGCTTGAGCGCGGTAAAATATGCCGACTTAAGCCAAAACCGCAACAGCAACTACATCTTCAGCTATGACAAGATGCTCGATCTCAAAGGCAACACTGCTCCCTACCTGCTCTATGCTTACGTTCGGGTGCGGGGAATCGGGCGTAAAGGAAACATTGATTTTGAAACAGTCGGTGGCAGCGCTGAAATTCTGCTGCGGGAAGACAGCGAACTGGTGCTGGCAAAACACCTAGTGCTGCTGAGCGAAGTCATCGCGCAAGTCGAAGCCGATTTGCTCCCGAACCGCCTCTGCCAGTACCTCTACGAACTCAGCGACAAGTTCAATAAATTTTACGAACAGTGCCCGGTGTTGAAAGCCGAGGAACCTCAGCGCACATCTCGCTTAATGCTGTGCGATTTGACAGCACGAACCCTCAAACTGGGATTATCCTTGCTCGGCATTCGCGTACTGGAGCGGATGTAATCTCCTCCTCTTCGTTCGTAGTGAGGACTTTAGTCCTCCTCGTTCGTAGTGAGGACTAAAGTCCTCCCGCTCGCTACGAACCAGATAAAAAAACAAATAACGAAGGAAAAAACAGATGAATTTACTGGAACTCATCGCAGGAGAAAGCGATCGCTCTGCTTTGGCAGCCCCAGACAAGCCAACCTTAACTTACCGACAGTTGCGGGAAAACATTGCCGAACTCTCGGCAAAATTAAATAAACTCGGGCTGGGGAAAGGCGACAGAATTGCGATCGCAATGCCCAATAGCCCGGAAATGATAATCACCTTCCTAGCCGTCGCCACCTGCGCCACAGCAGCCCCCTTAAATCCCAAATACAAACAAGAAGAATTCGCCTTCTATTACGAAGACACCCAAGCAAAAGCCCTCATCACCTTACCCGGCACCGTCGAATTAGCATTAGCCGCAGCAGCGCCAGAGATGATGCTCATCGAAGCAAACGTCAAGGCAGACGGCACCCTAGACTTTGAAGCCGTCAGAGGCGCGCTCCCTCCCCACGCCATCGAACAGGCAGAATCAGACGATATCGCCATGATTCTCCACACCAGCGGCACCACCAGCCGCCCCAAGCGCGTGCCCCTGCGCCACCGCAACTTAGCAGCATCAGCTCGTAATATCGTGGCAGCCTACAACCTAACCGCCAGCGACGCCACCATCTGCGTAATGCCCCTATTTCACATCCACGGAATCGTCGGCTGTCTGCTGACAACACTCGCATCCGGAGGAATGCTAGCCTGCCCGCCTGGTTTCAACGCCTTAGAATTTTGGAAATGGGTACAAACCTACAAACCCACCTGGTTTTCAGCCGTTCCCACCATGCACCAAATGCTGTTAACGCGGGCTGAAAGAAACCGAGAAATCATCAAAACAAACCCATTCCGATTCATTCGTTCTAGCAGCGCCCCCCTCCCACCCATCATATTAGAACGAATGGAAAAAACCTTCAATGCCCCCGTGCTGGAATCCTACAGCATGACTGAAGCCTCGCACATGATGGCGACGAACCCCCTGCCGCCAAAAATCCACAAACCCGGTACAGTCGGTTTCGGTTTCGGCGTAGAAATCGCCATATTGGATGAAAGCGGAAACGTACTAGAGCCGGGAAACCTCGGCGAAGTTTCGGTAAAAGGAGCGAATATATTTGACGGGTACGAAAATAACCCGCAAGCCAACGCCGCAGCATTTACAAATGGCTGGTTCCGCACGGGGGATCAGGGCAGAATAGACGCAGAGGGATATCTTTGCATCACGGGAAGATTGAAAGAATTAATCAACCGGGGAGGAGAAAAAATCTCTCCGCCAGAGATTGATGACGTCTTGTTGCGTCACCCAGCCGTTGCGGAAGCCTTAGCCTTTGCAGTGCCTCACAACACCTTGGGCGAAGATATTCACGCAGCAATTGTTCTAAAAAGCGAGGCGAGCGAGAAAGAATTGCGAGAACACTGTCAGGCATTTCTAGCAGAATTTAAAGTCCCGCGTCAGTTCCACATTCTCGAAGAAATTCCGCGCGGCGCTACGGGCAAGTTGCAGCGAATTAACATGGCAAAATTGCTCAATCTGTAATAAGTTCGTAGTGAGGGCTTCAGCCCTCCTCACCGTTCGTAGTAAGGACTTTAGTCCTCCTCTAAAATAAGAGAGCGCTTGCATCGCTCACTACGAACGAAAAAAAACCCTAAACTAATTGTAATTTTTGCATAACGCGATTATGTACGAATATCGCCAACTCACACCAGAACAACGAGCAGAATTGGTTCGGCAACGCTTGGCAAAAGGCTGCCCGCCCCACTCGCCGCCACATTTAGTCCGCGATCGCACTTTTTACCTCTTAACTGCAACCTGTTACGAACACAAGTGTCATATCTCAACTAATTCTCGTCGCGATCGCCTGCTGAATTTATTATTTGAAGCCTTCATCAACGAAGGAATGGAAATTTTAGCGTGGGTAGTCTTGCCGAATCACTATCATCTTTTAACAAACGTTACAAATTTTCAGAGTTTAGCTAATCTATTTCGCTCGATTCACGGCTCCCTATCGCGCCAGTGGAATTTAGAAGAAAATGTAAAAGAACGCAAAATATGGTACAGGTATACTGACAGAGCCATTCGCTCGGAAAGACACTACTATACCACCCTCAACTACATACACTACAATTCGGGGAAACACAAATGGGCAGAATCTCCTTATGACTGGCTGCAAAGTAGCGTTTACTGGTATCTGCAACATTACGGGCGGCAATGGCTGCGCGATGTCTGGGTTAAATATCCGGTGAGAGATTATGGCAAGGGTTGGGATGATATATAAAAATAAACACTGACGCCCTGGCAGCGGGCATGACGACTGAGGAAGCAAAAACATGAAAATCTGCATTGTTGGAGCCGGAGCGATTGGCGGTTATATCGGCGCGAAACTCGCGCTAGCGGGCGAAGAGGTGACGCTGATTGCCAGGGGAGCCCATCTAGAAGCGATTCAGCAAAACGGGCTGAAATTGATAGCGGCGGATGAGTCGGAATATGTCGTTAAAGATGTCTTGGCAACGAGCGATATGAGCGCGGCTGGCGTGCAAGATGTCGTAATATTGGCGTTAAAAGCTCAGAGCGTTCCGGCTGTTGCGCCAGCGGTGCGAGCTTTATATGGTGCTGAAACAATGGTGGTAACGGCTCAAAATGGGATTCCCTGGTGGTATTTTCGCAAGCACGGCGGCGAGTATGAGGGAACTCGGATTCAGTCAGTCGATCCCGATGGAATGGTTGAAGAAAATATTCAAGTTCACCGCACAATTGGCTGTGTTGTTTATCCAGCAGCGGAGCTGGCAGCACCGGGAGTCGTGCGGCATGTAGAAGGCGATCGCTTGATTTTGGGCGAATTAGACGGGACTAAAACCGATCGCATTCAACGGCTCTCGCAAACTTTGAAAAAAGCTGGATTAACCACGCGCGTGCGCAATGAAATTCGCCACGAACTCTGGGTGAAATTGTGGGGAAATCTCGCGTTTAATCCGATCAGTGCCCTAACTGGCGCGACTTTAGAAGAGATTTGCGGCTATTCTCTGACGCGCGAACTCGCCCGCAATATGATGAAAGAAGCGCAGGCGATCGCAGAACACTTGGGCATTGATTTCGGCATTTCTTTAGAAAAACGCATTGAAGGAGCGGCGAAAGTCGGCGCTCACAAAACTTCCATGTTGCAAGATATCGAAGCCAAACGCCCTACAGAAGTCGATGCGATTGTGGGAGCCGTCGCCGAATTGGGAAGGCTCACGCGCATCCCCACTCCTTATATTGATGCCGTTTATGCTAGCGTCAAATTGCTAGAAAAAACCTTGATGGGCTAACATCCCGTAGTGCGGGCGTCCCGCCCGCGTTCTTTAGTCCCGCCCGCGTTCTTTAGATTTGCCCGCGTTCTCTAGATTTGCCCGCGTTCCCTAATCCCGCCCCCATTCCCTAATCCCGCCCCCATTCCCTAATCCCGCCCGCGTTCCCTAGCCAATTAAATGCGCAGTAGGTTACTGTAAAAATTACAATCGTCAGGCGTTGAGGGAATTAAATGAGTTTGCGAAAATTTCCTGAAGGATTTCTCTGGGGTGCGGCAACCGCTGCCTATCAAATTGAAGGGGCTTGGAATGAAGACGGCAAGGGCGAAAGTGTTTGGGACAGGTTCGCCCACCGCCCACATACCATCCTCAACGGCGATACGGGGGATGTCGCCTGCGATCACTACCATCGAATGCCGGAAGATGTGGCGCTGATGAAAGAATTGGGGCTGCAATCTTATCGATTTTCGATCGCCTGGACGAGAATTTTTCCAGAAGGGCGCGGCAGTGTCAATCAAAAAGGTCTGGATTTTTACGATCGCCTGGTTGACAAGTTGCTAGAAGCCGGCATCGCCCCCAACGTCACCCTCAATCACTGGGATTTGCCGCAAGCCCTGCAAAATGAGGGCGGATGGGTGAATCGCGACTGCACCGCCTGGTTTGTCGATTACGCGCGCGTCATGTTCGATCGCTTGGGCGATCGCGTGCCTCTATGGTCTACTCACAACGAACCCTGGGTGATCGCTTTTCTGGGGCACGCTTTCGGCTTTTTAGCTCCGGGAATCGCCGATTATTCCCGCGCTTACCAAACCTCCCACCACCTGCTGCTATCGCACGGGCTGGCAGTGCAGGCGTTTCGCGCTGGCGGTTATAAAGGAGAAATTGGCATCGTCCTGTCGCTTTCGCACTACCAACCCGCCAGCGAAACCGAGAGCGATTCGCTGCGCGATAGCTGCGCTTCACGCGCCGCCTGTCAGCGCCTCTACGAAAACAACTCCGCCCTATTTTTGCAGCCGCTTTTCAAGGGAAGTTATCCAGAAATGCTGTTGAATTGGATAGACTCCCACGCGCCAAAAATCCAAGACGGCGACTTGCAAATTATCAGCGAACCGATAGACTTTTTGGGAGTCAATTATTATTTTACAGATGCGATCGCCTTCGCTCAGTCGGGCGGATTGCTCAAATTGTCCGCCGAACCGGTTTCTGCATCGGGTTGGGGACGCACCGAAATGGGCTGGGGCATCAATCCCCCCGGTTTCAAAGCCGTGCTGCTCGATATCAAAGAAAACTACGGCAACCCGAAAATTTACATCACTGAAAACGGCTGCGCTCTCAAAGATACGCCCGATGCGAATGGATTTGTAACCGATTGGGAGCGCGTCAATTTCCTGCGATCGCACTTCATCGCCGTACACGACGCCCTCCAAGCCGGCGTCAACTTGCACGGTTACTATGTTTGGAGCCTGATGGATAATTTTGAATGGGCGCAAGGTTTTACCCCCCGTTTCGGTTTGGTGCGCGTAGATTACCAAACCCTGCGGCGCATCCCCAAACAGAGCGCCCTGTGGTACAGAGAAGTGATTTCCCGCAACGGCGTCGAGGAGTAAGAGAGCATCTCAATTTTGCTTATAGCCCGACTTTGTAGGGGCGAAGCATTCGGGCGAATAATCTAGCCGTCAAAACCGATAATTTTCAATCCGAAAGCTTCGCCCTGCACGCCGTCAATCTGTAGGGGCGAAGCATTCGGGCGAATAATCTAGCCGTCAAAACCGATAATTTTCAATCCGAAAGCTTCGCCCCACTCAGGGACATAGTGTGGTAGGGGCGAAGCATTCGGGCGAATCATGTAGCGTTCAAAACCGATAATTTTCAATCCGAAAGCTTCGCCCTCCCAAGGGAGTTACAAAAACCGCATACTTCCGGGCATCCCAGACCCTTTATTAAGAAATATCACAGCCTCCCAGCATAAATCATCCATTTATATTTACATAACTTATTTGACAGGGTAGGCTTCCCTCCTTAAAATTGATTCTACAGCGCCTCTGAATGATTTGTCAAATCCCTGTAGGGGCAATTCCCCCGGAAATCGCCTCTAATCGAGTCTGCGAAAAATTGAGACGCGCGATATTTTTTAACCTGACTGCCCATGACTCCTAAAACTCGCCGTCATTTCCTGCAAGGAGCTGGTTCCGCACTGGCAGCCATTGGCATCAACCAGCTATTCTTCCAACAACAAGCCCAACGCTACGGCCAAGTTTTGGCCCAAAGTACCCCCCGCAAACTCGCCTTACTCGTTGGTATCAATCAATACCAATCCTCCCCCCTCGAAGGATGCCTCAACGATCTAGATTTGCAGCGATATCTGCTCATTCATCGATTCGGGTTTAACCCCAAAGATATTTACGTTTTACCCGATACAGAAGCCACCCGCACGGGAATATTAACCGCCTTTGAAGAATATTTAATCAAACAAGCCAAACCCGGAGACGTCGTAGTTTATCACTATTCGGGGCACGGTTCGCGAATCTTCGATCCTAACCCGATAGTTGAAGAACCAGGAAAAGAAGGAACGAACGGAACATTTGTGCCCGTAGATGGAAACTTACCCGCTGGATATCCCGCAACCGGAGGAACAGTCAAAGACATCATGGGGCATACATTATATTTGCTCATGTCTGCCCTGAACACAGAAAACGTCACCGTTGTGTTAGACAGTTGTTTTTCTGGAGGCGCAACCAGAGAAGTGCGGGTGCGTTCCCGCGAAGGCGGCAAAAATGTTTTAGTCTCTGCCGAGGAAAAAAACTACCAGCAACAGTGGTTATCTCAGTTAGGGATGTCACCCGAAGCCTTTGTCAAAGGCTACCGTCAAGGCGTTGCGAAAGGCGTAGTTTTAGCCGCCACCGCTCCTAATCAACTGGCGCGAGAATTAGTAATGAATGGCTTTAAATCCGGCTTGTTTACTTATTTACTCACGCACTATCTCTGGCAGGAAGAAACCAACATCGAGCGGGTATTCCAGAAGATTTTACCAGAAATTCCCCAAAGATTTAAGCAACTCCCCCGTTATGAAGTCAAAGAGGGGAGCGAATATCAACGGCAAGCGCCATTTTTTATTGAGTCTCCCAAGCCTCCAGCCCAAGCCGTGGTGATAAAAGTGAGTGGCGATAATGCCCAGTTGTGGTTGGGGGGAGTTGATTTGCGGAAAGTGACAGCAGGAACCGTATTGACTGCAGTTAATGGGGCAGGGCAAGTGAAAATGGTGTCTCGCGAGGGGTTAGTAGCACAGGCAAAAATTGAGAAAGCCGTGACAGAAGGAACGCCATTGCGTTTGATGGGTTAATAGGTATGGATTTTGGCTGTTGACAATTTTTGAGATAGGGTGTTTTGGAGGGAGAGAGATGGTGCGTCAAAAAGGGCTGACTTTTTTATTTCAGTGTTTAGCAGTCTCCACTTGCCTGCTGGTGGGATTGAGCGGCGTGAAAACTGTAGCCCGCCCCGGAATTTATTCCGGGGCTAATAGCACAAGTCGGATAAATCCGACTAAAATATTCAGCTTTCAGAGTTTTCAGTCGTCTTCAGACGACTTTAGCTATGAGCCAGGGAATTTATTCCCTGGCGGGGTATCGGACGAATTTGAGAACGGTGCAAGATTTCAGGATAGCCGACTCGCGCAAAGCAGTCGCAGCCCAGAAGGCGACAGGCTGTATCAAGAAGGAAAGCAACTGTTTCAACAAGGAACCGCAGAATCCTTGCGGCAGGCTATTTTTAAATTTGAAGAAGCTGCAAAAGTTTACCGACAAGCCAACGAAAAACAATTAGAAGCCCTATCTCTCCTGGGCATTGGAAGAGTCTACTCCGATTTGGGAGAAAAGCAGAAAGCCTTGGAATTCTACAACCAAGCCTTGCCCCTAGTAAGGGCAGTGGGGCATAGACGTGGGGAAGGCACGATTCTCAATAATATTGGCAATGTCTACTCCGATTTGGGAGAAAAGCAGAAAGCCTTGGAATTCTTCAACCAAGCCTTGCCCCTATCAAGGGCGGTGGGGGATAGAGGTGGGGAAGCCGCGATTCTCAATAATATTGCCAATGTCTACTCCGATTTGGGAGAACAGCAGAAAGCTTTGGAATACTACAACCAAGCCTTGCCCCTCAGACGGGCGGTGGGGGATAGAGGTGGGGAAGCCGCGACTCTCAATAATATTGGCAATGTCTACTCCTCATTGGGAGAAAAGCAGAAAGCCTTGGAATTCTTCAACCAAGCCTTGCCCATAATAAGGGCGGTGGGGGATAGAGGTGGGGAAGCCGCGACTCTCACTGGTATTGGCTCAGTCTACTCCTCATTGGGAGAAAAGCAGAAAGCCTTGGAATTCTTCAACCAAGCCTTGCCCATAATAAGGGCGGTGGGGGATAGAGGTGGGGAAGCCGCGACTCTCACTGGTATTGGCTCAGTCTACTCCTCATTGGGAGAAATGCAGAAAGCCTTGGAATTCTTCAACCAAGCCTTGCCCCTATTCAGGGCGGTGGGGGATAGAGGTGGGGAAGCCGCGACTCTCACTCATATTGGCTCAGTCTACGACTCATTGGGAGAAATGCAGAAAGCCTTGGAATTCTTCAACCAAGCCTTGCCCCTAAATCGGGCGGTGGGGGATAGAGGTGGGGAAGCCGTGACTCTCAATAATATTGGCTTAGTCTACTCCAATTTGGGAGAACAGCAGAAAGCTTTGGAATTCTACAACCAAGCCTTGCCCCTAAATCGGGCGGTGGGGGATAGAGGTGGGGAAGCCGTGACTCTCAATAATATTGGCTTAGTCTACTCCAATTTGGGAGAACAGCAGAAAGCTTTGGAATTCTACAACCAAGCCTTGCCCCTAAATCGGGCGGTGGGGGATAGAGGTGGGGAAGCCGTGACTCTCAATAATATTGGCGGTGTCTACTCCTCATTGGGAGAAAAGCAGAAAGCCTTGGAATTCTTCAACCAAGCCTTGCCCCTAATAAGGGCGGTGGGGGATAGAGGTGGGGAAGCCGCGACTCTCAATGGTATTGGCAATGTCTACGCCGATTTGGGAGAAAAGCAGAAAGCCTTGGAATTCTACAACCAAGCCTTGCCCGTATTCAGGGCGGTGGGGGATAGAGGTGGGGAAGCCGCGACTCTCAATGGTATTGGCAATGTCTACGCCGATTTGGGAGAAAAGCAGAAAGCCTTGGAATTCTACAACCAAGCCTTGCCCCTAACAAGGGCGGTGGGGGATAGAGATGGGGAAGCCCTGACTCTCTATAACGTTGCTTTCTTGCAACGCAGCGAAGGCAACCTGAAGGCAGCTTTAACCCTCATGGATAGCGCCATTACCATTGTTGAAGACCTCCGTACCAAAATTGGCTCTCAAGAACTCCGCGCCTCCTACTTCGCCACCGTTCAAGTCTATTACCAGTTCTACATCGATTTGCTGATGCAATTGCATCAGCAAAACCCCACCCAAGGCTACGATGCTCTTGCCTTCCACGCCAGCGAACGCGCTCGCGCTCGCAGTCTCCTCGAACTCCTCACCGAAGCTAGTGCCGATATCCGACAAGGGGTTGACCCCCAACTGCTGGCAAAGGAACGCAGTTTGCAAGCTCAACTCAATGACTTGGACTCTCAAAAATACCAACTGACAAGCCGTTCCTATACTCAACCCCAACTGGATGAACTTCAACAAAAAATCAGCAATACCCTGACTGAACTCGACCAACTCAAAGCCCAGATTCGCGTTTCTAGCCCTGGCTATGCTGCCCTTAAATATCCCCAACCGCTGACGCTCTCTGAAATTCAGCAACAGGTGCTGGATGAGGATACCCTTCTTTTAGAATACTCTCTGGGCTCAGAACGCAGCTATCTGTGGGCTGTTACTAAAACTAGCATGACTAGCTATGTCTTGCCTTCCCAATCTCAAATAGAAGCGGCTGCCAAAAGTTTTGCCGCTGTTAGCCAGGATAGCACGGCTTCTGTTGATACGGGCTTGCCGCTGAGTCAAATTTTACTCGCGCCTGTTGCCTCTCAACTGGGCAATAAACGCTTGCTGATTGTTGGGGATGGCGTTTTGCAATCGGTGGCTTTTGCTGCGCTTCCGCTGCCGAATTCTCCCACCACGCCGCTTTTGGTTCAAAACGAAATTGTTACGGTTCCTTCTGCCTCAACAATCGCCATCCAACGCCGACAACTGCAAAATCGCCCGAGCGCTGCAAAAACGCTAGCCGTTTTTGCCGATCCCGTCTTCGAGGTTAGTGACGAGCGAGTAGCCGGGAAAACTGCGCAACCCACTGCTTCTGTTAATAATTCTGCCCTAACTCGCGCGGCGCGTAACTTAGGAATTGGTGAATCCGGCGTATTATTTAGCCGCCTGCCCTTCACCCGCACTGAAGCTGAGAAAATTCTCGCTCTCGTTCCCGAAGCGCAAAGTTTCAAAGCGTTTGATTTTGATGCCGATCGCGCGACGGTGACTGAGCCCGATTTAGCCCAATATCAAATTCTCCACTTAGCCACGCACGGCTTGCTCGATCCGGTTCATCCCGAACTCTCAGGAATTGTCCTGTCTCTGTATGACGCTAAAGGCAATTCAGAAGACGGGTTTTTGCGACTCGCGGATATTTTCAACCTCAACTTGCCGGCAGAGTTGGTAGTGTTGAGTGCCTGTCAAACCGGACTGGGTGAAAATGTGAAAGGAGAAGGGTTGGTGGGGTTGACAAGAGGCTTTATGTATGCTGGGGCGCGGCGCGTGGTGGTGTCTTTATGGAGTGTAAACGATTTGGCAACTTCCGAATTGATGGCGAAATTTTATCAAAAAATGCTGCAAGGCAAGCAAAATCCTGTCACCGCTCTCAGAGAGGCGCAACTGGAGATGTGGAAGTCGAAAAATTGGCAGTCTCCTTATTATTGGGCGGCGTTTACGGTGCAGGGGGATTGGCAGCAATAAGAAACACGGCAGGAATGCGGCAACTTTTATCTGAAACTGTCGCTTTTTCTGAAGGGAAGAAGGGAAAAGGTTAATTTCTTGCTCCCTCTCTCCCCTTCTCTTTATCCGACTTTACCGCTTCCCGCTGCCCCGGCGAGAACTTTTGCCACGGTTGCTGGAAGGAGAGCGAACCGATGTTTTATCCCTGTCAATCTCGCTTGTAATATTACTGGTTCCAGACTGTTCTCGTTTCTTTCGATTGACGTCGATATCGATGTCTATTTCTGGGAGATAACAGGGCAATCCTGGCGAGTGCGACTGCCACAATTTTTCGCATTTGTCTGGCTCCGGTTTTGGCTCCTCATCTGTGAGGGTTTCGTCCGCATTTTCCCGATACTCTTCAATCAATTCTAGGGCGAGGTTTTGATTGTTTGTATCGCCCTGTTGGGAAAAAAGCTCGGCTGCTTTTCTCAAGTCAGCAATTCCTAGCCCTTCCAATCCTAGCTGATAGCGCAGGGCACCCCGTTCTAAATATGCTGCGGCGTACTGGGGATTGATTTTAATGGCGCGATCGATATCTTCGCTGGCTTGATTGTCATCTTCCAGCATGTAGTGAGATAACCCCCGATACAAAAACGCATCGGCATGGTTGGCATTGAGTTTTATGACTTGGCTGTATTCTTGAATGGCTTTTTGATGATCTCCCATTTCCGAGTAGGCAATTCCCCGCCCCAGATAGGATTCAACTAGGGGATTGAGGCTGACAGCCTGGGTAAAATATTCTACGGCTCGCTGGTAATCTTGTTGCTGAATTTTCTCGACGCCTCGGTTGTTGAAGTTTACCGCTTTTTGTGCTAGCTCTACGCGCTTGCTGATGGCGGCGTAATTAGAGCGGTAAGTCGCTAATTTTTTTTGAGCGGCGGCAAACTGCACGTCACTGGCTGGAATTGCTTCTAAAAGCGCGATCGCTTGCTGCCATTTTTGCTGTGCTTGCAGCCAAACCTGCGCCGGATGCGGCGGCTTCTGTACCAAAACTGCAGCTTCCATCGCCAGTTTTTCAGCCGCTTTGAGATTTTCTCCTGTCTGGAGGTTTTGTGCTGGCGAACCGACACCGGGTTTCTGATTCGTCTGGTTGACTTCAGTTACAATAGTTTTAGTAGTTGCCGGGGCTTGTTCCTGGGTTTTCAACCAAGCAGTGAAACTCGCACCTGCACCCAATACTGCAACCGCTAGTACAGTTATTACAGCATTTGGGGGGCTGCTATTCTTATTTTTAATTGTAGTTTTAGCTTCGGTTTTGAATTGCTGGCTGACTGAATATTCTGTTTGCGATTGTTGCTGCTCTAGCTTTCGGCGCAACTCTTCTAATTCTGAATCTACATCCGAGCCTTCATTTCTTGGATTCATGCTTGCTATTCCCCCGCTGACTCTCTCGCCAAACCCACCCGCACTTAGGACGATATATCATTGACGACTTACGCACCACAACCAGGAACGGCTGAAAGTCAAGAGATTTCGTAAAGAAATCCGGTTTGAAGCGCAAGTCATCTCATTATAGAACGTTTATTTCTCTTTGACAAGATGCTGAAGGATATGGCGTAAATTTCCCATTCTCAATCAGAAACCCGGTTTTTTGGAAAAACCGGGTTTCTCGACTGGCAAGGAGGCGATCGCGCTTTTCCTTCAGCGCCCTAAAGCTGATGAACAATCTGTTTTTGATATTCTTCCTCTGTCATCAGCTCCCGCGTACTTTCCACCCGATCTAAAAATACCTTGCCGTCGAGGTGATCGAATTCGTGCTGAAAAATTCTGGCGACAAAATCGGTCAAAACTTGTCGGTGCAGATTGCCATTGCGATCGCTATATTCTACTTCGATCGCTCGATGTCGCGGCACGAGTCCGCGTATTCCCGGAATGCTCAAACAGCCTTCCCAATCTTTCACCATTTCGGACGATCGCGCCATAATGCGCGGATTGAGCATGGGCGTCGGTTGCATCTGCGGCGCATTCGGATATCTCAGAGTCGGGCGCGACGCGACAACAAACAATCGATAAGATTCTGCCACCTGCGGCGCAGCAATGCCAACGCCATTGGCGGGGGCAACTGTAGCAATCAAAGCGTCGATCAGGTTTTGGATGCGTTCGTCGCGAATATTTTCGATCGGCTGAGCTTGCTGGCGCAGCACGGGATTGCCCAGTTGAGAGATTTGCAGGACTTGAGGCATCATGGTTTTCTCCTATTCTACAATACCAACTGCTAAAGCAGGGGCGCGATCGTAACGGCTGAGGTTGGCCAGATGTTACTTTTTATTACAATTTTTCTCCGGCAAGCTGTAAGGCGTCAAGGCGTGGGAATTCTAAGAAAGCCCTATAATAGGGGAAAGACTGATTCCCTCACCGAGAATGCTACAAGAAAATCTGACCCCGTGTGCCACTTTACTGTATCAATGGATTGTTCGGAAAATTTCCAATAAAAATAATATGGTAAAACTCGACATGCGAGACTTTCAAGCATGGAGTGCTGAGTTTAGGGATTTCCCCTACAGCGAACGCGAGATTCTCCAGGCTTTCAAGCAGTTAAAACAACTCGAACTCATCAGCGTTGCCAAAACAGAAGTGACGGTGAGGGCCAAAAACTGGAACACTTCTCAGGGCGGCAGCCTGCGGTTAGTCGGGGGAGCGCGATCGCACCCTATTTATCTGAAATCGTGCCTGGTGGTTCTTCTCGCTGTCGGGCTTTTCGGGGCTCTGAAGTTTGCTCCTGCAGCGAGCACCGCCACTTGGCTGCAAACGCAACTGCAAAACCTCAAACTTCCGAATTCTGGCAACGAGGCTGGCGGAAAATAATCAACGGGAAAAGCGGGGGCTAGGGCTCCCGCACTGGCATGGGAGCCGGTCGCACTTCCAGTACCAGGGTTTTGCCGCTGCGGTTGATTTCTACGGGCAACTTGCTGCCGATCGCGCTATTTTCGACGAGCCGCTGAACAGTTCCGGCGTCTTTTATCGGCTGATTGTTAATTTTTTGAATCACGTCTCCCGCCCGAAATCCGGCTTCTGCTGCAGGCGATCGCTCAACGACGCGAACGACGATCGCGCCCTTGTCTGCTTCCACGCGCATACCGCTATTGGGATCGCCATTAATTTCCTTCTTCAGTTCCGGCGTCAGAGTGCCCATCTGAATTCCCAAGTAAGGATGTTCCACCTTGCCTTTGCGGATGAGCTGCTCGGCTATGCGCCTAGCCGTGTTGATGGGAATCGAAAAACCCAACCCCTGCGCGCCTTGAATAATCGCCGTGTTCATGCCGATCGCTTCCCCAGCAGCATTGAGCAGAGGTCCCCCGGAGTTGCCGGGATTGATAGCCGCGTCGGTTTGAATAAAGCCCACGCGCTTGTCGGGGACGCCCAGTTGCGAACTCGATCGCCCGGTGGCGCTGACAATCCCGGCAGTAACGGTATTGTCCAAACCCAACGGATTGCCGATCGCGATCGCCCATTCCCCCGGCTGCAACTGCTCCGAGTCGCCCAGCGTCACTGCTGGCAAGTCCCGCGCCTCAATCTTCACCACGGCAACATCCGTCACCGAATCCGTGCCCAGCACCTCTCCCTTGAAGCTGCGCCCGTCTTTGAGCCTCACCTCGACGCGATCGGCACCGTCGATGACGTGGGCATTCGTAAGAATGTGGCCGTCAGCGCTGATAATGAAGCCAGAGCCGCTGCCGCGCTCGATCCGCTCTCGCGGCATACTGCGGCGGCGATTGAAAAACCCGTCAAAAAAGGGATCGTCAAAGTCCCTAGCACGCGATCGCCCCACGGTTCGCGCCGAGTCGATGCGCACCACCGCCGGCCCCACTTTTTCCACTGCTGCCACGATAAACTCGGAGCCCGCCGCCAGTTGCGACAGTTGGGAAATTTTGTTCGGGTTCTCGTAGCGGGGCGGTTCAGCCACCCAGGGTTGGGGCGATCGCGACTCCCAGCCCAAAGGCAAGCGCAGATTGGATTTTAAGGCGCGATCGCCCAAGAGCGCGCCGCCCGCTCCCAGCAGCAACAGCAACAGGTAAATCGCTGGTTGCTTCCACGAGAACTTGCCCGATTTATCGGTTTTGCCTGGAATTTCCATCACAACCCCGCCATTGTGTCCTACAAAACCCGATCCACTGGAGCCCGAACGGTTGTGGCCCAAAAGTCGGCGTGTTTTTTTCTTAAACTCTATTATAAATGACGGAAATCCTAGCGCGGTTGTGGTGTTGGGCACTTCACAGCTTTACTCCCTAACCGCCATTAAATGACCGATGCCTGCTCTTTCTTCTCCCCCTCCCCCACTCAGCACTCAGCACTCAGCACTCACCCCCTCCCCCACTCAGCACTCAGCACTCAGCACTCAGCACTCACCCCCTCCCCCTGCTAGCGATCGCTAGGCACAGTCGATAACATTGATTCTCTAGTTTCATCAACTTGCCCGATCGGCAGGAGAGGTTAGCGGTGGCCATTTCCCTGGAAATTCTCTGGAATCAAGTTTTAGAACGGCTGCAGCAGCAACTGAGTCGCCCCACTTTTGAAACCTGGATCGAGACAGCGACTGCCGAGCAGTTGGAAAATAACTGTCTGGTGATTCGCACGCCCAACCCCTTCGCCCGCAATTGGCTGCAGAAGTATTACGTCAAAACCATTGCCGATGCGGTGCAGGATATTCTGGGGCAGCGGGTAGAAATTTACATTACGACTGTTCAAGAGGAGCGAAGCAGCAGCGAGAGCGAATTTTTGTGGCCGTCTTTCCCCGGGGGCATTCCAGAATTCACCGCCAGCCACCCCCCCAGACCGACCGAACTGAACTCAAAATATGTTTTCTCGCGCTTTGTCGTCGGCTCTAACAATCGCATGGCGCACGCGGCGTCGCTGGCGGTGGCGGAGTCGCCCGGGCGCGAATTCAATCCGCTGTTTCTGTGCGGGGGGGTGGGATTGGGAAAAACCCACTTGATGCAAGCGATCGCCCACTATCGCCTGGAAATCGATCCGAATGCGCGAATCTTCTACGTTTCCACCGAGCAATTTACCAACGATCTGATCGCGGCGATTCGCAAAGACAGTATGCAGAGTTTTCGGGAACACTACCGGGCGGCAGACGTGCTGCTGGTAGACGACATTCAATTTATTGAAGGCAAGGAATACACCCAAGAAGAGTTTTTCTACACCTTCAACACCCTGCACGAAGCCGGCAAGCAGGTGGTTTTGGCGAGCGATCGCCCCCCCAATCAAATCCCGCGCCTGCAAGAGCGGCTGTGTTCTCGCTTCTCGATGGGGTTGATTGCCGACATCCAGCCCCCCGACTTAGAAACGCGCATGGCAATTTTGCAAAAAAAAGCCGAATACGAAAACATGCGCCTGCCCCGCGACGTCATCGAATACATCGCCTCGAGCTATACCTCGAATATTCGCGAACTGGAGGGAGCCCTGATTCGCGTGGTGGCATACATGTCGATTTCCGGCTTGCCGATGACGGTGGAAAATATCGCCCCAGTGCTGAACCCGCAAACTGAAAAAGTCGAGGCAACCCCGACGGCGGTGATGATGGCGATCGCGGAGATGTTTGACGTCTCCATCGACGATCTCAAAGGCAACTCGCGCCGCCGGGAAATCAGCCAAGCCCGCCAAATTGGCATGTACCTGATGCGCCAGCACACGGATCTGAGTTTGCCCAAGATTGGCGAGGAGTTCGGCGGCAAGGATCACACGACAGTACTGTACAGTTGCGAAAAGATTGCCCAGCTCAAGGAGAAAGATCCGACTGTCGCGCAAACCCTGCGACAACTGAGCGATCGCATCAATTTTGCCAGCCGATCGCAAAACCAATCCTAACCCTCCGGCGTTCGTCGGGCGCTTTTCGCGCGGCTCGAATCGCCCGCTTGCCGCTATTTTTTTGCGTTAATAAAGCCTGTAATCTAATCAATATTCTGTACCTACAGTCAAGTCATAGAGTAGCGTTGTGCAAGTTTTCTATGTTGTAAATACTTGTTTTTTTAATCTAAATTGACTCGAACGCGACAGTGTGGGGAAAACTCTGGGGAAAATCTGTGGAAAACTCGAGGGGTACGGGTAAAAATTTGCTGGCGCTGAAAAGCCCTGTGGAAAACTAGACCGCTTTTTCCACAAGTTTTCCACAGGACAGAAAATCTGGAAAGTTTGATAAAAAAGGATTTTACAAATTTTTTCCACAGTTTCCACAGCCGCGACGGGAGCGAGTGAACCCCGCCGGAACCGGCGCGTGAAGGGGACTCCAGCCGCAGCCAGTGGATTGTTAAGTCTTTAGAGTGATACAATCGTCTACCAGGCAAATTTTGCCACAATAGCCTGCGGTCAATAAAACAAAGCCAAGGCAAAGATTCTAATTCCGATGAAACTTATTTGTGCCCAAAATGAACTAGCCAGCAATCTCTCACTGGTGAGTCGCGCCGTCCCCTCTCGCCCAACCCATCCAGTCCTCGCCAACGTGCTGCTCGCCGCAGATGCGGAAACCCAGCGGGTGCAGCTCACAGCCTTTGACTTGTCTCTGGGCATTCGCACTAGCTTTGCGGCGCAAGTAGAAGAGGGAGGCTCGATTACCCTGCCGGCGAAGTTGCTCAATGATATCGTATCGAAGCTGCCGGAGGGAGAGATAACCCTAGACGACGAAGGGGCTGCCACGGGGCGAGAAGGTAGCGAACTGGGCGCGATCGCAACCGTTACCTCGACATCAGGGCAGTATTATCAAGTGCGGGGAATGGATGCCTCGGATTATCCAGAATTGCCCGCGATCGCAGAGGGGCAGTCGATTAACCTGCCAGCCGAAGCTTTAATCGAAGGATTGCGCGGCACGCTCTTTGCCACCAGCAGCGACGAAACCAAACAAGTGCTCACCGGCGTGCACGTCAAAGTCCTGCAAGACGGTTTAGAATTTGCCTCTACAGACGGGCACCGTTTGGCAGTCGTCGAAACGGCTCCCCCGGAAGAAACTTCCGAAGAAGACGACGAGGAAGAAGAGAGCGAAACCGAACAATTTGAAGTCACCATTCCCGCCAGAGCTTTGAAGGAACTGGAACGGATGGCAGGGGCGCTCAAGGGTTCTGAATCCTTAACCCTGCATTTCGACCAAGGTCAAATCATCTTTGAAATCGGCGATCAGCGTTTGACTTCTCGAAAATTAGAGGGTCAGTATCCCAACTACCGCCAATTGCTGCCGCGTCAGTTCGCCAATCAAATCACGGTAGAGCGCAAGAAGCTCCTGAGCGCTCTGGAGCGGATCGCCATTCTAGCCGACCAAAAGAATCACATCGTCAAGTGCGCGATCGACAGCGACGCTCAGGAAATAGCCCTGAGTGTCGATGCGGCTGACGTGGGCAGCGGACGCGAGTCAATGCCCGCCCAAATTTCCTCGGACGATCCGCGAGAAATTGCTTTTAATGTCAAGTACCTGATGGACGGATTGAAGGTGTTCAATACCTCGGAAATTCAAATCCTGCTGAATAAGGCAACGATGCCGGTGGTTTTGACGCCCCTGGGCGGGTTGAAGATGACTTATTTGGTGATGCCCGTGCAATTGCGCTAGTCGCGGCGACTGGTTAAAAGCAATCGACGGCGATCGAAAAGCCCCCATTGAGCGGGGCTTTTTTTGCAGAGAGAAAAAAGAGCGATCGCCTGTTGCTGGATAAAAGCGCTTCACCCTCTCCACTCACCGAGTTGACAGAACCTTTACAGAAAATTTTTTCACGGGCTCCATCCTCACCGCAACAAGCAGGCGCGCGCGACCGTCGGAACTTGTTACTATTGCTAATAATCGGGCTCTCAGAGCCGCTCGTCTCCTTTTCGCTATTGCCATCAACGTCAGTGCGTGTTGCGGTTCCTACTATGACTCAATCACCGGTGCAGCTCGATCCCCTCAACAGCCCCCATCCCATCCCGTGGAGTTGGGTTTTGGCCACTCACGCGACGGTCAGCTCCACTGCCGGTTCTGGAATGCGCTACTACCGCACTCCCTCTCTCGTGTCTCCAGACGGTCGCTATGCTGCTTACAGTCGCATCCAAATGCAGGTGCAGCCGCAATTTTTCCGCTGTCGCATCACGAGCGCGATGTTTGTGGAAAATCAGCAAACGGGGGACCAGCAGACGATTACGGCTTCTTCTCCCCTCGCCAATTCTCAATCTTCTGGCTCTCAGGGGATAGATACGGCGGGGTCGATCGCGATACTGATTCCCGTGTCGTGGTCGCAATCGGGCGATCGCCTGCTGGCGCGGGAATTTGAGGCGCTTTTGTGTACTTCTGAGGCTTCTGATTATGCTGTCGTTTGGGATCGCCACCAAAATCGCGCCACGACGATTGCTCCGATGCAGATTCAGTACACGACTGCGATCTTACTCGGCTGGAGTCAGTTTTACGGCGATCGCGTCCTATTTCGCGCCGGCACCATCGGCGAGAAGGACTGGGGACTGTGGGCGGTTGATGTCAGCGGCGATACAATCGCCGCAACGGGCGATCGCCCGGAGATTTTCGGCAATCCCTCGAACAATCTTTGGGCAGGGCCGCAAGCATTTGGCTGACAAATCACTTCACTCAATTGGCTCTCCTGACTTTGTGGTGGAAAACCGGGCTTTTCCGGGCTTATGGCTTATGGCTCATGGCATGGAAAATGCTTTTCCTGCAAGGCTTTCACCAAAAATATTAGTTTTTCTTATCACCAAGGAGTCGGGAGAGCCACTCAATTTTTTACTAATAATTTAGAGAATTGCTAATGGGTAATGGCTAATAGATGATTGGCGAACGGCAATTTATCATTAAATTTTCTGTTTTTGCCAGTAAAAAATCAGAGAAAAAATCACCTCTTACCCATTACCAATTCTCCCTTCTCCATTCCCCATTCCCCATTCCCCATTCCCCATTACCAATGTCAAACAATTTCAAAAAACTATACGCAGACTTTTGGCACGGTGACAGTGCCGTCCCGGCCTACTTTTCCGAATTGGCGGGGACAGCGCTGATGATGTTCAACGGGATTGCTTGGATTTGTTGGATTTTTGGCACCGGTTCGCCGATCGCGGGGTGGTTGCCAAACCCGACTTTCCGCTTATTCGTCGTTGGCGTTTGTTTTGCCAGCGGCGTCACGGCAGTTGCGTATTCTCCCCTGGCTAGGCGCTCTGGCGGACACCTGAATCCAGCAGTGACTTTGGGCTTTTGGATGTTGCACAAAATCTCTGTTCGCGCCGCCCTCACTTACGCGCTGATGCAGGCGATCGGGGCGTTTATCGGGACGGCGCTGGTGCTGCTGCTGTGGCCCGATCTGGCCAGCAGCGTTAAGTTGGGCGCAACTTTACTCGGGCAAGGCGTGAATCCCGTCATGGGTTTTGTTCTGGAAGCCGGCAGCACGTTCGTGCTGATGCTGACGATTCTCATCGCCGCGAATTCTCCGTGGAAGCGTTGGACGGGGGTGGCGGTTGGGATAACGATCGCCCTGCTCGTGCTCGTAGAGGCACCGTTTACGGGCACGAGCCTGAATCCGGCGCGATCGCTGGCTCCGGCGGCGTTAATTTTTCTTTGGCAAGATCAGTGGATTTATTGGATTGCGCCCTGTGTGGGAGCTGCCCTGGCGGTTGTCCTCTACCAATACAGGGCGATCGTCACCGACAAATCCTATTTCAGCAAGCTATTTCACCCCAAACCCGCTGCCCTACACCGTCCCTGCGGCTATTGCCATCAGAATCAGCCAGACCGCTTTTCTATGCGTCGCTGAGAGCGAAAGGACAGGGGTAAAATGGGGAAAACTTGCGTTTCCCCTGACAAAAAGCAAGGCGCGGTTTGTAAGCAAATGAGCATAAATCATTGCAGTAGGGTTGTGGGAGTGCGGGCGTCCTCTATGCTTCCATAAATAGCGGGCTAGAAGCCCGCACTACTTCTGTAGGGTTGTGCAATTGATTCTGCATAATTGCTTACCAGTTCACTACTTAACAGCGTAATAGGGGCTGACTTCCAACTCTCCACTCGGTTTAAAAACAACCCTGAATTGAGCGCGGGGCTCTCCAGGATCGGTTGCGGGTTGCTGCAAAGTGCGCAGGGGAGTTTCCTGAACGTAATCGGAAGCGCTGCGATCGGTTGGCTCGAATTGAGCGATCGCCCCATTAGCGGTGACGCTGACTTGGTAGATTAAATCCTGCTGGAATCCCAGCTTTTGCTTGTTCCAGTTTTGGGAAAGTTTGTCGTACAGACTCTGGCGCAAATTTTCCACCAAAGCCGGATCGGTAATGGTAGAAGTCGCGCGATCGGGCGCGGTTTCCTTGTTCCAGGGATTGACTTGCACGTCCCCGGTTGCGAGAAACACGACGAGGAACTGAGCCAGGGATTCTGGCTGGGCGCTCCCGCCCGCCGGCGGGATGGCAAGCAAGTCTAAAAGCGGCGTTTTGCCGCTATATTCGAGCGCTGCTGCATTCTGCGGCTTGTATCCGACAATCTTGCCGTCTGGAGAGACGCCGACGCGGTAAACCAAATCTTTTGTTAAAGATCCGTCGCGTTTCCAATTCCCATCGATTTGATCTTCCAGCTTCGACTGCAACTCCGAGATCTGTTTCGGATCGGTCATTTCCGGTACGGCAGCGGCAGTCGTATCTAAATCGGGCGCAGGCGGCGAAGCCCCGGGAGTGGGATTGGTGCCGGTGGGAGCCGTGCTGGTGCTGGAATTTGTCTGGGATGCAGGTTCGGGGCGGCGGACTTCGGGGATGGGCATGAAGAAGAAAGCCAGTGCCGCCACTGCCAAACTGGACACGCCCACGGCAGCGGGCAGGGCTCTGCGCGCGACGGGTTCGTAAGTTACCGCCTCCCGCTTGGAAATCGGTTTCAAATTCAGGGACATATCCGGCAGCGTCCGGGTGTCAGCCAGGAATTGATCGACGGCTTCCACCAAATCAAAGAGCTGCACGGTGGTTAAGTCGATTTGAATGGGGGAAGCCGTGGCGATCGCTGCAGAAGGAGGCTGTACCATCAAGCGGTGCAAGTTCCCGTCAAGTTTCTGAAACGTCACCAGCGCTCCGCGTCCGTTTTGCTCGGTGGGGTGGGGCACCCCGCTCAAAAACTCCTGGGCATAGCGGCTGACGGCGGCGATAAAGTTTTCAAAAAATTCCCGCCCACCTGTCAGAGAGGGCTCGCGACCGGCCACGCGGCATTCGGCATTGATTAGAATCGACATTAAGGGCCTGACGTCTGACGGATTGGCAGTCGTACTGTCACTTAAGCCCTCCAGGATCAGCGTGCAATTGGGCAAACTGTACTGGCGTTGAATAGTCATGGAACTTCTCCGTCAAACAAACTCATCCAAAACCGCTGCATCCCGTAGGTGCCGGTACACAAGAGCAATTGACCTAATAGGTTGAGGGCCAATTGATTTAATTTTTCGTCGCTGCTGTAAATCAGCACGCCCGATCGCCGGGGATTCATGCGGCTGCGGAAGTGAGCCCGGAAGCGTTCCAGGTAATCGGACAGTCGCAAGTGATTTTCGAGGGGCAATTGCTTTTCGCGCAGTTGCTGGTAGTCCACGAGCAACTGCCGCATGGTGACGGTGAGCCGGCGCGCCAGATAGCAGGCGATCGCGACGAGGGCTTTGGCTTCTATCAAACTCAGGGGACGGCGCTGGCTGAATTTCCGCAGCGGGTTGGTGCTGCGCAACCGCCACAGAACGACGCGGTTTTTAATAATATCTTGCAGCTCCAGTTCTTTTGTGACGGCGAGGAAGGCTTCAGACCCTCTCAGATCTAAGGCTTCAATGGCCAGTAAAATCAAGTCAATTTGCAGCCGAGTGCGGCGAGGACAGCCCCGTTCTGTGTCGAGCGGGTTGGGCAGACTGTCCAAAATGATTGGGATGGACTGCTCTGTCGGACTGTTGGATTGCATTACACTTGCGGGACCGTTCATGCTCAATGCCTGGAGGGGGCAACTGGACTGGGCAAGACTAAATTTATAACAGCTTGCCTGCTAGAATTTGTAACTTGAGGGATTGACATTTGCGTTCTCATCGTATACTGAAGACTGCACCTGCTGCCACTTGACCGGCGGCGATCCGAGGAAGCGATCGCGCAGAAAGCGCTTCACGCCAGTTGGTCGCGCGACTGGAAATTGGGAAACGCGCAAATTGTCAATATTATCAATCTTTTCGGGCGAGAGTCGGATGGGGGCAATCTTTCAGCTCAGAAGGGGTTGGATGCGGGACGCGATCGGGTGCAAAATTCTAGTGTACGATTTTTGGCGCATCTCTCTGTCAGCCGCAGGGAAGGGAAAGCGAAGCGATTCGATACGGCTGGCACAGCCGGGGGGCGCGGGCTCCTCCGCGTCGAAAAGGGCGAGGCTGCCAACTTTCACGGCTGTGGCACTGCGGCGATCGTCCGCCCTCCATCCCGCACCAAGATGCCACCGATACTGACTGCATTTTCAACCGTCACTCCTAAACTAATGGATCTGAAATCTCTGATTCGCGACATTCCAGACTTTCCCAAACCGGGAATTATGTTCCGGGACATTACGACGCTTTTGCGGCACCCAGAGGGGCTGCGCTACACGATCGACACCCTCACTGAAAAATGTGCCCCTCTGGGAGCGGATTTTATCATTGGCATGGAGTCGCGGGGCTTCCTATTTGGCGTGCCGCTAGCCTATCAATTGGGAGTGGGCTTTATTCCGGTGCGCAAACCGGGCAAATTGCCCGCTGCCGTCCACTCAGTCGAGTACGAATTGGAGTACGGCACGGATCGGCTGGAGATGCACCAGGATGCTTTGGAGCCGGGGAGCCGCGTTTTGATTGTGGACGACTTGATCGCCACGGGCGGCACGGCGCGCGCTACCGCTTCCCTGGTGGAGCGGATTGGCTGCGAACTGGTGGGATTTGCCTTTATCGTAGAGTTACGCGGTTTGGGCGGGCGTCAGAAACTGCCCGAAGCGCCGGTGGTGACTCTGGTGGAATATTAGCAAGACTGGGCAAAAGGGAATTGGGAATTGGGAATTGGGAATGGGTTAATTTTTATTCACGTTATTCACTCGATCCCCATGCCCCATGCCCTTTTGCCCATGCCCCATGCCCCATGCCCCATACCCAATTCTATGAGAGCTATTAAAGTATCCTCGGTCAGCCGGTGGCCAGAGATAATTGTCAGTGGCGCAAAGGCGGCGATCGCCAGCGAGACGTTTGCCTATGTCCTCAAGCGGCTGTTGCAGGCGATCGTGACGCTTCTGCTGGCGTCGGCGCTGTGTTTCGCGATTATTCAACTGGCTCCGGGGGATTATTTGGACACGCTCAGGCAGAATCCCAAGATTTCGCCGGAAACCATCGAGCAATTGAAGGTGAATTTCGGGTTGGATAAACCACCGCTAGAGCAGTATTTGCGCTGGTTGGGGCGGATTGTCACCCAAGGGGATTTCGGCACGAGTTTCGTGTACCAGCGATCGGTGGCGTCGCTATTGGCGGAGCGCATCCCGGCAACGCTGCTGCTGGCGATCGCTTCCTTGGTGACGACGTGGGCGATCGCCATCCCCCTGGGCATCATCGGAGCTGTCAACCAAAATCGCTTCCTAGACCGGTTCCTGCAAGTGCTCAGCTATGCGGGACAGGGATTTCCCAGCTTCATCACCGCCCTATTGCTGCTCTTCCTCGCCCAGAACCTCTCCCCCCTCTTCCCCGTCGGCGGCATGACGAGCATCGATCATGCCGACTTGTCACCGATTGGCAAAATCCTAGATATCGGCTGGCACATGATCTTGCCCAGCATCGCCCTCACCGTCACCGGATTTGCCGGATTGCAGCGGCTCTCGCGCGGGCAGTTGCTCGACGTGCTCCGCCAAGACTACATCCGCACCGCTCGCGCCAAAGGACTGCCGGAAAACCGGGTTATTTACGTCCACGCCCTGCGAAACGCCGTCAACCCCCTGATTACCCTGCTGGGATTTGAATTTGCCGGCTTGCTGAGCGGGGCATTCATCGCCGAAAACTTCTTCAATTGGCCAGGTTTGGGACGGCTGATCTTGCAAGCCGTGAATGCCCAAGACCTCTATCTGGTGATGGCCAGTTTGATGATGGGTGCGGTAATGTTGATAGTAGGAAACCTGCTGGCAGACTTGCTCCTGAAGGCAGCCGATCCCCGGATTAAGCTTGAGGATTTAAACTAAGGCCATGTTTTCCGAAGTTTATTACTTGGTGCGTTCCAAAATGGACGGCAGCTATCTCGCCGCCCATCCCAAGGCCACTCATGGCCCTGGTTATCTGTTGATGTTTCGCGAGCACTTCGACGCCCTCAGCTACTTGAACGCGCACGGTGCTGGCGTGGCGGATAAGTTTGGCGTGGAGTCGATCGCCGGTTCTCAGTTGAAGGGTTTGCTGAACCGCTGGGGTTTCGCCGGCGTGGGCATGGTGCAAGAGCCCCTGTTGCCCCGGATTGAGTTTTTATCGTTGGGGTGAGGTGGCGATCGTTCTAAACCGCAAAGACGCAGAGGGCGCAGAGAGACGGCAAGAAAAGTATTTTTGAGGCTTGGCGATTAGGGAGCATCCCATTTTTGGAGTGCGTTCGCGAAGCGGGTGCGTAAGCGTTGCGGCTCTTTTATGAGCTAGCACCAACGTCTCGTTCGCGATTGGATTAATAGGGAGCGAGACGCTCCCACTTCTGAAAAAAGGTGTTTTTACAAAAACGGGATGCTCCCTGGCGATTCGCTCGTTCCCAGGCTGAGCCTGGGAACGCCGAGAAGGAGGCTCCGCCTCCAGAAAAAAGTTATTCATTTTTTCAATTAGATTGCTAAAAAATCGAGAATCGACTGAGCGATCGCCTTCGCTGCTAGGTAGGGTACGCCATTCCCAACCGTTTTAAACATCGCGCTCAGGGATAAGTGCGGCGGCAAAACAAACTCTTTCGGTAAAGATTGAATAGCCAAAGCTTCTGCAGCAGAAATCCGGCGAATTTTATAAGGGTGTAAGTGAACTTCGTTATTTCCATAGCAGGCAGTCGGAGAATACCGCCACCGATGCAGCCGCTTGAAAGACTTTTTTGAATCGTCGCCCTCATCGACAGAAACAAACCGCTTGATGCCCGCCCTCGGTTTAAAAGAGTGTTCGGCATTCGGATGGTTGAGTACGTTATTTTGCCTGAACCAATGTTCAACGGTCAATTCTTGAGGGATGCCAGCAGGACAAGGAATTTTTGATTCTTCCTCGAACGGATTAGTTTTCGGCCACGCATGAGAAAATACTTTCTCTTTGGGATATTTAATGTGCTTCTCCCACGGAAACGCCCCTTCATGGAGAGTTTGCATTCCTCGGCGGCTCAGGAAATTGGATTTAAAGCCAATCAGAATTATTCTGTCTCTATCTTGTGGGGCTCCATATTCGATCGCGTTGATCAGCCTTTCTGTTAAGAGATAGCCTGCTTGCTGAACTTTAGTCTTGAGTTCTTCAAAAAAAGCTCGATGAATTTTTGTTTTCCACAAACCTTTTACATTTTCAAATAGAAAAAAATCGGGTTTGTGCTGGCAAATCAACTCAACATAAGAAGCTGAAAGTTTGCCATTTTCGCCTTCCCGCCCTCTATTTTTTCCGCCGATAGAGAAGTCGGGGCAGGGTGGGCCACCTATAAATCCGACAAGTTCGCTGTTTTGGCGGGCATCTTTTATCAATTCTTGCAGATGTAATTGTTGTTGGCCCTCAGTCAGAGCAACGACATCTCCTTGATAATATCCATATTCTGGCTCGGATAAGTTCATCACTCGCCTAGAATAACGGTAGGTTTCCAAAAATGGCGGGTAAATTTCGTTAACATAAACGATATTGAAGCCACTTAACTCGAAGCCCAGATCGAGAAAGCCGGCTCCTGAGAAAAAAGAGAAGATGCTAAGATTCTGGCTCATTGAATGGCCTGCAAGGCGGGCGGGATAATGACAAGATACGAAGTGTGCAAACTCTAGTTTACCGCTTTCTCTGGTCAACAGGGATTAAAGAAGTGTTGAGAATATCCCGATCGCTCCCTTTCCCCCCAACCGGCGATCGCACTCTTCTCCCCCAAACAGGCGATCGCTCCCTCTCTCAACCTACTACAGGCGATCGCCTCTTTCCCTTCCCCAAACGGGCGATCGCTCCCTTTCCCCCCAACCGGCGATCGCTACAGGGCTTTGTAGCGAAGCTAACAATTTTTAGGCCCAAAATTGTGATCTAATGCCATCGCGATCGCTATTGTTTTCGCAACCCTTTCCCGCGACGATCCGGCTTACATCCAGAACCCCTCCAGAAGCCGGAATCCTTTGTCAAAGCTGACTGGCGAGTATCGCTTGTGGGGGAGGCGGGCGCGGGATCGCCCCCTCTACAGCTTGCGGGGAATGCCTTTTTCGCGAACGTAATATTTTCTTTTTATTTGGCGTTCTGTCTTTAGGTAGAGTACAATTCTTCGTCTTTGCTTCATAGTGATAAGTATAAATGCTTCGTTTTATGTCTCGTTTAAAGCTGATTTAAATCCCGCCAAGCTTATAACAGGCGGGCTCTTTTTTTTATCTGTGCAATTTCCTAGGGCGATTCGCTGTGGCTGTATAAAAGCGCTTCTCGCTACGCTTCGCGGGAATTGCCAGACTGTCCAGCCTCCTCACCAGACTTGAGAGCGATCGCTTTCTGGCCAGAGATGCACGCAGCGATCGAGTTCGCTATAATGGAAGTAGTGAGGAACCAGCAGACGCTTCGCTACCTGATTGTCTGCGTTAAGTTTTAGTTGAGAAACTCCATTGAGTACGGTGCTGCAATTTTACAGCCAGCCGAGAGCGGCTGAATTTCAATCTCATGCAAACCACACAGCAAGCGATTCTAGAAACTGGCCATTACAACTACCTGCTATTCTTGCCCGATCGCTACGAAACCCGAGAAAAATGGCCGACGATTTTATTTTTGCACGGTGCAGTCGAGCGCGGTTCTCATCTAGAAGACGTGAAAAGGCACGGCGTCGCCAAAATTGCTTCGGAGCAGCCGGACTTTCCTTTTATTGTCATCTCTCCGCAATGTCCGATCGCTCAAATTTGGTCGGTGCCGCTTTTGAGCGCTCTCTTGGATGAAGTGGTAAGCGCTTACCGCGTCGATCCCGATCGCATTTACCTGACGGGATTGAGCATAGGCGGGTATGGAACGTGGCATCTGGCGATCGCGCAACCGCAGAGATTTGCGGCGATCGCGCCCATCTGCGGCGGCGGCAATCCCCAAAAAGTTCGCTATCTGAAACGGCTTCCGGTGTGGGTATTTCACGGCGCGATCGATACAGTCGTTCCGATCGCGAGATCGGAAGAAATGGTGGCGGCACTTCAGGCGTGCAATGGCAACGTGAAATACACGGTTTACCCGGATGTCGGCCACGATTCTTGGACGCAGAGTTACAGCAACCCGGCACTCTACGAGTGGTTTTTGCAGCAGCGGCGATCGTAAAGGAGCGGGGTGTTTTTTGCAAGCCTTCAGGAGTCCGGAGCCTGAACCCTTGAATGCTGACGCCTGAATTCTTGCCAAGCTGCCGCATCTGCCGCTCTTTTCATCCTAATCAACATTCAAAAGTTTTCTGGGCAGGTGAAAACTTTGGGAGCGATCTGCCACGGGGCTGCTGCACGGGCAGTAGCGATTGCGCCCCTGCTGCTTGGCTTCATAAAGTGCCTTGTCAGCATCAGCAATCAGCACATCTGGGGAGAGTTTATAACTGGGAACGGTACTGGCAATTCCCTGGCTCAATGTAATATACTTATTTCCGCAAGATGAAGCATGAACAATCTGCAGCCGCAGCACTTCTTGCTGAATTCTTTGAGCCACATACACCGCTCCCTGAAAGTCGGTGTTGGGCAGGATCGCGGCAAATTCTTCCCCGCCGTAGCGGGCTACCAAGTCCGCCGGACGCTTGACGGCACGGGTAATCGCGCCTGCTACTTGCTTCAAGCAAGCATCGCCAGCTAAGTGACCGTAGGTATCGTTGTAAAATTTAAAATAGTCGATATCGCACAAAATTAAAGAAAGCGAGAGTTGCTCGCGAGCGCAACGCTGCCACTCTTGCTGCAAGCGATCGTCGAAGTGCCGGCGGTTGGCGACTTCTGTCAAACTGTCCATGACAACCAACTCCTGCAGTTTTTCATTCGCTTGTTGCAGAGCGGTTTCGGCACGCCGCCGTTTCTCGTTCTCCTCAATCAATAAAGCATTTTGGTTTTCCAGAAGGCGATTTTTTTCCTGAAGGTCGAGTTTCAGGCGTTGGACGGTGAGTTGATTTTCAACGCGAATCGCGACTTCTTCAACGTGAAAGGGCTTGGTGATGTAATCCACTCCGCCAACGCGAAAGGCTTTCACCTTGTCCCAAACATCATCTAAAACGCTCAAGAAAATCACGGGAACCTCGCGAGTTTTTTCGGAAGCTTTCAGACGCAGGCAGACTTCATAACCGTCCATACCGGGCATGTTGATATCCAGTAAAATTAGGTCGGGTGGCGTCGCCTCACAGGCAGTCAGTGCCATCTCGCCGTTGAGTGCCTTGCGAACGTGATATCCCTGTTTTGAGAGCATGGTGGATAAAACGCGCAGGTTATCGGGGCGATCGTCAACCACGAGAATATTGCCTTTGGGCAGCTCATTTATATTTTTACTCATTTTTGTCCCCTGGCTGACCGCGAGCGTAACTATCGCGCCATTCACGCTTTAAGTATGGCGTTTTTATGTTATTGAAGGAATCGTAAAATAAAAAGTGCTTCCCTCTGGAAAGTGAGAGTCCATCCAGATCTGCCCCCCGTGACGCTCTACAATCTCCTGGCACAGGGCCAAATCTGGGCCGGGAGGCGGGGAGTCTCGATCGCGCTCTTGGGGTGGGGTGTCGCTGCCGCTGTTGCGGATGCCGAAAATCCACTGGTTGCCATTGCCGGCTTCTGCGGAAATGAATATCTCTGGAGAACTTTCGGGGCGGCGAAATCGAATGGCAATGTCAATCAGGGTTTGAAACAGTTGGATGAGTTGGGCGCGATCGCCTGTTACGGTTGGCAGTTGAGAATGAGCAATCCGCGCCCCGCTGGCGGCGATTTCCTCGCTCGACTTATCGATCGCCGCTTTTAACACCCCCGTACAGTCAATCGCTTCAAAACGGGGCGCGATCGCGTCTGGGAACGAATCAGCTAGCAATTCGTCAATGAGCTGTTTCAGCTTCGCGCCCGCCTCTGCAATCTCGCTGATGCAGGCTTGCCCCCGTGCATCCAAACTGGCTGCATATTGTCCGTTCAGTACCCGCGCGCGATCGGCGATCGTCTGTAAAGGCGAGTTTTCTGCAATTGCCAGGGAGGCGAACTTTTCCAATTTTCCGCGCGATCGCCCGATCGCTTCGTTTAACTTTTCCTCCCGCGCCTCTTGCTCGGCTAGCTGGCGCTTCAAGTGCTGCACGCGCAGTTGCGTCGCCACCCGGGCCAAAATTTCTTCTACCTGAAATGGCTTGGAGATGTAGTCTGTCCCTCCGGCATTAAACGCTTTTACCTTATCGCTCGGATCGTCGAGAGCGCTCAAAAAAATTATCGGGATTTCCCGCGTTCTTTCGTTAGCTTTCAGGCGGCTGCACACTTCATATCCGTTGAGATCCGGCATGAGAATGTCGAGTAAAATCAAGTCGGGAATGGTTGTCAGACAAGCCGTGAGCGCCATTTGACCGTTCAACGCTTTGCGAACTTTGTACCCTTCTCCTGTTAAAATATGCGCTAAAGCCCGCAGGTTGACCGGGGTATCGTCAACAATCAGAATATCCGAGCCATTAGATTTGACTGCAGGGGAATTCATCGCTCTCCTTCCCGAGTTAATTCCATAATTTTCTGAAACTGGAAGTTATTGGCTAGATCGGTCAGCGCGATCGCCAGGGGCTGACTAGCCGGCGGGATTTCCTCGATCGCTTCCAATATTTCGTCATCGCTGCCGTCGCGAGAGGCGCTGCGGATCTTGGCCAACCAAGCGTCAGGCATTTGAGACAAGTAACGTCTCAAGTCCTCATCTGTCAAACTTGCATCAGTTTTTTGCCCGCTTGGTTCCGATATTTTAGTTTCTTTTTCATAAACATACACCACCCCGAGATGCTGGCTCACTTTGTCTAATAATACCTCCTCTTTGAAGGGTTTGCGAATGAAATCATCGCAACCGGCAGACAAGACCATTTTTCGCTCCTCCTCAAAAGCGCTAGCCGTCAGTGCAATAATGGCAGTTGCTTGACCTTTCAGGTGGGCTTTAATCTGTTTGGTGGCTTCGTAGCCGTCCATCACCGGCATCCGCATGTCCATGACGATCAGGTGCGGCTCCCAACTTTCCCACACCCCTACTGCTTGCATGCCATTTTCGGCTTCCCGCACGGCAAAGCCGATGGACGTAAACAAAGCGATCAGCAGCAAGCGGCTTTCCGGGCGATCGTCCACAACCAAAATCTTATACTGGGGTTGATTGGGGGCAAGCCCGATCGCCTTGCGCTGCGGCTGGCTCGTCTGAACTTCGCAAGCATTCGCAACGCTGACGGCGATGTCGAAAGCGAAGATACTTCCCCGAGAGGGGGTGCTGCTGACGGCGATATCTCCGCCCATCAGTTGCACGAATTTCCGGCTGATCGGCAAACCCAATCCAGTCCCTTGCTGCGATTGGCGTCCCGTTTCGGTTTGCGCGAAGGGTTCAAATAGCCGGTCAATTTCGTTTGGGTGAATGCCCGGGCCGGTGTCTTCGATTTCAAAAAATAAGCGAGTATCGGGCGCGGGCAAAAGGTCATCGGCAACAATTTCTTTTTCATTCACTCTCTGCGATTCTCTCTGCCCCCTTACCCGCAAGGCAATTCGGCCTTTTTCTGTAAATTTGATGGCGTTTCCTAAAATATTTATCAAAACCTGCCGCAATTTCCCCTCATCTGTAAGGACGAAGTGGGGGACGTCAGGAGCGATGTCAAAACTGAGCTGCAATCCCTTGGAAAGGGCACGCGATCGCAGCATTTCCTGCAAGTCTTCTAGCAATTTTATCAAATTAAAACTTCCCGGATTCAGGGCGGTTCGTCCGGCTTCAATTTTTGACATTTCTAGAATGTCGTCGATCAGGGCCAGCAGGTGTTCCCCGGCGCGATTGATAATCCTCAAGTTTTCCTGTTGCTGCGCCGTCAGAGAACTATCCCGAACCATCACTTGGGTAAAACCCAAAATAGCATTCAGGGGCGTGCGCAGTTCGTGGCTCATATTGGCCAGAAATTCGCTTTTGGCGCGGTTGGCGGCATCGGCAGCCAGAACGGCTTCTTGCAGGGCGGCAGACTGCCTTTGCGTTTGCGCGAGTAATTCCGCCTGCTGCAAGGCTACTCCCAATTGATCGCCGACCTGCATGGCTATTTTAATTTCTGCTTCGCTCCAAAATCTGGGCCCTGAATTTTGATAATTCGCCAGCAATCCCCACAGTTTGCTGCCGAGAAAGATGGGAACAATCAGGTAAGATCGGGCTTGAACTTGTTCTAAAAGATTGACGTAACAAGAGGTGAAACCTGCTTGATAAATATCGGAAACGCACAGGTAATTCGTGCCGCGACTGTAGGCGCTGCCTCCCGTGGATTGCAGGTAGGTATCTTGGATTTCGTAAGGGTCGCTTCCTAATGTTCTCGCGGCACATCGGTGGTGTTCTAGAGAGGATTTCGCGAGATGGGGGTCATCTTTTTGCGTCTCGATCAGCGTCCTCCAGCCAGTCGCGACCGATTCAGCAACCACCTGCCCGCTCCAGTCGGGATTGAAGGAATAGACGGCAACCCGATCGCAGTTGAGAACTTGCCGCAATTCGGAGGTAGTGGCGGTAAAAATGGTTTGAATGTCGAGAGATTGGCGCATCCGTTTAATCACGGTGGCGATCGCTTTCTCCCGCTCGGCACTCTCCCGCAAGACTTGCTCGGCTTGCTTGCGATCGCTGATATCCCGCACCATCGCAATCAGTTCATTGCTGTTGCAGGCGACGACGCGCGCTTCGTAATCGCAGGTTCGCTCGCCAAATTGCAACTGATATTCGACAATTTGCGTTTGCCCTGATGCCAGGGCTTGCTGGTTAGCCGCCAAGATTCTCGCGGCTAAGTCGGGCTGCAAAACTTCCTGAACTTTTTTTCCTAAAAAAACCTCAGACGGCACCCAGGTTTCTATGCCTTTAGCGGGTTTGAAATCGATGTAAGTGCCGTCAGCCAAACAGCGGAACATCAAATAGACCTCTCCAAAATTTAAAAATTATGCTATAATGGCAAAATCAATGTTT
>CAYOOD010000017.1:15880-100423 GCA_964405435.1 uncultured bacterium | reverse complement strand
GCATGATATTTTATCAGCTTTATCTGTAGCCGGATTTTAGAGAATTGGTATAACCGCCTGATGATTCGTTACCACCCTTTCTAATCCTTTGGCTAAGGGAGAGGCTTCCTCTAACGTAAATCCGGGCAATTCTATGGCTTTCCCAATATTAAAAGGCGTGCGGGTTTTGTCGGCGATTAAATCCGAAGGCGTGGCGACTCCAAAAATGGCAAAAGTCAACCGATTGTATTCGGGATTGATGGCTCTCTGGTTGTAGCAGAAGCGGATGAGAGCGAAAAAATCATCGACGGGAAAATTCAGGCTGAGAATGCTGTCGATTTCGTCGAGGAAGATAAAAATTTTCTCTTCGGGCAATTCTCCCAGAATAATTTCTTCAATAAACTGACTCAATCTTTGCAAGAATGAGAGGTCTTCGCGCTCGCTCCACCAAGTTTTTAAATTGATTTTTCCTGAAAGATTGAAGCCGCGCCACAATTCGGCCAGCATTCCTTTATACCACTGTAAAGGGGTAATAGTTTCACTGCCGATGCGCGTCATGTCGAGGGTGCTGCATTGGAATCCTTCAGCTTCTAGGCGGTGGAGAGCGCGGACTAAAAGGGAAGATTTGCCCATTTGCCGGGAGTTGAGAACGTAGCAAAACTCGCCGGCTTTTAAGGCTTGATAGAGTAGGGCATCCGCTTGTCGCTCGACATAGGTGGGAGCATCAGTGGCGAGACTTCCCCCTACTTGGTATTTAATATCGATCATTGTCCCGCTTCAAAATCTGTTTAGCAGTCAATTTTAATTCGGGAAATTTCGGAGATCCCACAGCCTCTTCACCTCGAAACATGGAATTAGGGGCCTCTCACTCTTCCAATCAAATCTGGGTTGCTACCAACCAGTTTAACACACTGAAGGACCCAGGAGTTCGGCAGCAACCCAAAAAGGGCGATCGCTCTAACTTTCACTCTATTTTCACGTTAAATTTATTCTAATTTTGCAGCAATTGATCTCTAAAATACAAGCGATACAAGTCGCAGCTTGGAGACACGCGATCGCCGTCCAGCGTTACCACCCCCATCCTATCTAATTTGTAGGCGAGAATCGCCTCTAACTTCACCGAACCCTCGGAAGAAATCACCTGTTTCAATGCAGCCTCTAGCAGGGGATCTGCTTTGACAATCGACATGATACGCCTTAAATGGTCGTTGTAAATGCCGGCTTCTGTGGCTGCCAGATCCAAAATTTGCTTGAGGGTCACGTCTCCCCGAAACAGATAATAAAACGCCAGCCGCAATAAATAGGGATGTCCTCCTACTATTGCCATGAGTTGCTTGGTTTGAGTATTCGTCCAAGTGAGAGCGTGCCGCCGCGCCAACTCCTGCACCTGCTCCGACGTGAACGGCGGCAACTTCAGCGGCAACCCGACATTAAACGGAGATTGATTCAGCTTGAGGGGAATGTAGATTTCCGTCGAGTAAGCTACGATTAAACGGAAATTTTGCCAAATTTTGGCTTTTTTTGCTTGTTCGTACCAGGAGCGGAGCAGCGATAAAAATTCTTCGGCGATTTCGGGATATTCAAAAAGTATATTCACCTCGTTTAATGCCAAGACGAGGGGGCTCTTGAGGGAATTGAGCAGATATCCTTCAAAATAAATAGTGCAGCTCACCTTACTGCCGATGTCCTCATCCCAATATTCATCGAGCTTGGGTTGCAGCGCTAAAGCGCGGGAAACATTGGCGCTGAACCAGCGGAGAAATTTATCGGTGCTGGCGAAGGCGGCTCTCTCGGCTTGCAGGAAGTCCAAACTGGCAGTCCGGTAGCCCTGCTTTTCGGCGTATGCGAGAATCCGCAGCATCAGGGAAGTCTTTCCCATCTTCCAGGGCGCTTTGATGCGGATGATGCTCCCCGGTTTTGCAACCTCTTCGCGGGCGAGTTCCTCAATGGGAGGGCGTTCGATGTAAAGGTTCGAGTCAATGGCCACGGGGCCGCCGGGAAATTTTAACGCGGGGGCGGCGCTCTGACGGCGGAAGTGGGCGATCGCCTCTTTCTGGGCTTTTGTCAGGGGGCGGGGCTCCAACGTCCGGCGGAAGCTGGGTTTGGCGATCGGTTCTCCCCAGAACTCGCTCAAGCTAGCCCACAATTCGGAAGCCGTGCGGCTGATATATTCTTTGACATAGTTGGATTCGGCGGCCATGTCCACATAGGTTTTTCCCTCCCACGAGGAACGCAGCACCAATTCTTGCAGTGGCGTCAGTGGCCGGGGCAGGTTAGCATTCAGTAAATCTACTATCTCGTCTATCGTCATGGGGCGGGGCTGTGCGGCATTTATCACAAAGTCATTTTCTCCATCTAAACATTTTGGTGGATGCGATGGCTTGAAAAATCACACTCTTTTGGCACGCAGCAGAATTTTCCCTCCCCAAAACTTCAAGTTAATGGCCAGGACGTCGGGCTGCTGCTGTTTGAGAAATTTCCGCAATTTCAACAGTATGGGGGCAGGATAATGCAAAAAATCAACCTGTTCCGGTACGAGGGAGAAAATTCAACCCCAAAAATATTTAGTTAGGCGCTTGACAAATGAGTGATTATCTGAAACACTTACGGCAATTGGGTTTTGGAGGTTGCCTGAAAACGCTTGAAAGGCGGTGCAGAGAGTGTTTTGTAGCGCAAATTACAAAAACAGGCAAAATTTTTTCACAGATTTGCTGGCAAAAAGTAACTTGTTTTTTCAGTCAAACTGCCAGAAGGACAAGCACCTACCAGACACAAACTGCGCTGCGTTTCTGGTCAGGTACTAGACTGGAAACGCAATGCTTGTAGGCCATTGAACGAGCCAAGAGCTACCGATGTGGATCTCAGTGGCGGGCGGCGTTTCCTAGCAAATGCGATCGCCCCCTAGCGCGCGGATGAAACTCAGTGAAAGCATTCACCGTCCGGCTTCCTATATCCAGCCTTCAGTGGCCAGCGTCTGCTATTATTATTTTTTTAAGTCCCCTATCGGGAGTCAGTCATTCTCGCTGACACGCTCCCCAATACTAAAGCGCCGCAGCGTGCCCAGCGCTCTAGTTCATCAGGGATAAAAAGCGCTATAGCGATTGACTGGAAGCTCGTTAAGTGCTACCTGCGCCATTGGCCAGCCGTTTGGAACAAGAGTCTTTTATGAATGAAGTGATTTCTAGCAATTACGACCCCATCCTGGTAGCGCTCTCCTTTACAATCGCGGTTATTTCTGCCTATACAGCGCTGGATTTGGCAGGGCGAGTCACCCCCACCACGCGGGCGCGATCGCGGACGATTTGGATCGTCGGCGGCGCAGTGGCAATGGGAACGGGGATTTGGTCGATGCACTTCATCGCCATGTTAGCGTTCAAGCTAGCCATTCCGGTTACTTATGACGTGCCGCTCACCCTGATTTCTTGGCTCGATGCCATTGTTGCCTCTGCGTTGGCACTGCTGCTTTTCAGCCGCCCGCAACTGAATCGATTGGTTTTAGTCGGGGGCAGTACGGTGATGGGGCTGGCGATCGCCTCGATGCACTATCTGGGCATGGCAGCAGTGGCGGTTCCCGGGGCGACGATGCACTACGATTATGGCATCGTGGCGCTGTCGGTGGCGATCGCGATCGCCGCTTCCGGTGCCGCTTTGTGGCTGGCTTTTCGCTTCCGCAATCCCAACAAGCGCGGGTTTGACTGGCTGAAATGGTGCAGCGCCTTTGTCATGGGGCTGGCGATTAGCGGAATGCACTACACCGGCATGTGGGCAACTTGTTTCACGCAACTGCCAAACTTTGAACCAACGGCTGAAAATATCTCCAATACTTCTTGGTTAGCGATTCAGATTGGCACAGATACTCTGCTCCTGTTAATCGCCACCTTACTCGCTTCGCTGTTCGACCGCCGCTATGCCGACCAAGTAGTCCGATCGGAAGCGCTCCTGGAGAGCGAAAAACGCTTCCGATCGCTGATCCGAGACATGCCGGTGGGCGTGCTCTTGCTGAGCGCTGACGGCACAATTCTATCCAGCAACGAAGCCGCTAACGAACTACTCGACATCAATGAAATCGATTGGCAGAATAAAAACGGTTTTGAGATTGTCAATTTACACATACAAGATGAAAATGGCACGCCTTTTCAGGATAGTAAAAATCCCTTAAAGCAAGCGATCGCCACCCGCAAGCCCGCGCGCGGTACGCTCGTGGGCGTTTCGCGTCCGAGCAAGCAAGATAAACTCTGGTTGCTGTTGAATGCCGAGCCGCAATTCGCCGAAGACGGCAGCGTCGAGCGCGTGGTTTGCACCTTCAACAACATCACCGATCGCAAGCAGGCTCAAGAAGCCTTGTGGGAGAGTGTCGAGCGGGAAAAAGCGATCGCCAGTGTCATCCAACGGATGCGCTCCTCATTGGATATTAGCGACATTTTCGCGGCAACCACGCAAGAACTGCGGCAACTGCTTAAATGCGATCGCGTCGCCGTCTATCGCTTCAATCCCGACTGGAGCGGCACCTTCGTAGCCGAATCCGTGGCGAACGGCTGGCTTGAAATGGTACGCCAGCAAAAAAACGACCCCACTTTAACAGAAAATGCTTTAGCCGCCGAACCCTGCACCGTCAAAAGCTGGTACAGCCCCCCCCATCCGGTGCGGGATACTTACCTGCAAAACACCCGAGGCGGTGTGTACGCCCGAGGCAGTGCTTACCGAGCGATTTCAGACATTTACAACGCTGGATTTCCTACTTGCTACGTCAACCTCTTAGAAAAATTACAAGCCAAAGCTTATATTATCGTCCCGATTTTTTCAGGCGATAAACTCTGGGGACTTCTCGCCAGCTATCAAAATTCTGGCCCGAGAATTTGGTGCGAAGCCGAAATCAACATCGCCGTTCAAATCGGGACTCAGTTAGGAGTCGCCTTGCAGCAAGCAGAATTACTCGCCCAAACGCAACTGCAAGCGATCGCCCTGCAAAAAGCCAAAGAAACTGCCGATCGCGCCAACCGCGCCAAAAGCGAATTCCTCGCCAGCATGAGCCACGAACTGCGCACCCCCTTGAACGCCATTCTCGGCTTCAGCCAGTTGATGAGCCGCGATGAATCCCTCGACACCCATCAAAAGGAAAACCTGAGCATCATCAATCGCGCTGGCGAGCACCTGCTGCACTTAATTAACGACATTCTCGAAATGTCTAAAATAGATGCAGGTCGGATAACACTAAATGAGAACAGTTTTGACTTGTACCGCCTGCTAGATACGGTCGAGAAGATGTTGCAAATTCAAGCCCGATCTAAAGGATTGCAGCTCATCTTTGACCGCGCCTGTGAAGTTCCCCAATACATCCGAACTGACGAAAGCAAACTGCGTCAAATTTTGCTCAACCTGCTGGGCAATGCCATTAAATTTACTGAAAAAGGTGGCGTGACGATCCGGGTGGGAACGGAACATCGGGAGTGGGGCAGCAGTCATCACGAAGAAATTCTTCCCGATGCCTCATTCCACAAGCGCCACCCTACCCGTTTATTCTTTGAAATAGAAGATACCGGCCCCGGCATTTCTCCAGAGGAAATGAACAAATTATTTGAACCTTTCGCACAAACCGAAACGGGTCGAAAATCTCAACAAGGCACGGGATTGGGACTGCCCATAAGCAAAAAATTCGCCGAACTGATGGGAGGAGAACTCAAAGTCAGCAGTCAAATCGATCGGGGCTCTATCTTTACCTTTAATATCAAAATCTGTCCGGCTGACGTTATCGAGATGCAAATAAACCGAGAAAAAGGCAAACTAATTGGTTCAGCACCGAATCAATCAGACTATCGCATCCTCGTCGTAGAAGACGTCAAAGTGAACCGCCAGTTGCTCGTTCAAATTCTCAAAAATGCCGGCTTGAGCGCGCGCGAGGCTGAAAATGGTCGAGAGGCGATCGCTTTGTGGGAGAGTTGGCAGCCGCACCTGATCTGGATGGACATGCGGATGCCGGTAATGGACGGCTACGAAGCCACCAAACAGATTAAAGCGCATCCTTCAGGTGCATCAACAGCAATTATTGCCCTGACTGCCAGCGCCTTTGAAGAAGAGCGAAAGGCTGTATTAGAATCCGGCTGCGACGACTTCGTGCGCAAGCCCTTCCGAGAGGAGGAAATAATAGAAAAGCTGGAACAATATTTAGGGGTTCGTTTTCTGTATGAAGAACCTGCTGATTTTCAGGAAGATGAACCAGCCAGTCGGGAAGAAGTGACCCCCAGCCACTCTCTAGAATTCTACATGTCAAAAATGCCTGCCGATTGGGTGGCGCTGATGTATCAAGCGGCGCGAGAGTGCAGCGACGATAAGATTCACCGACTCATCGAGGAAATCCCTCCAGAAAATGACCCGCTCGCGCAAGCTCTGAGCAACTTAGCCGATAACTTTATGTTCCATGAAATTTTAGAGGTAGCAAAACCCGTAGCAGTTTAGGGAATGGGTAATGGGTGATTGGGTTATTAGAGAATATTTCCCCGGTTATAGTGGGCTGAATTAGCCGTAATTTCCCGATTCCCGATTCCCGATTCCCAATTGCCTTTTTATATCTCCACTTAATTGCCGCCGGACTGGATAGCTTTATGATGGATGTTGCTGTCTTCTGGCTGGCGGTGCCAGGAGCCATCCTCACCTTTAAAGTAGTGAGCTTGTACAGTGTTCCAAGCTACGCGGCGGGCTCCTTCTTCGTCCAAACCGTCGGCACGGGCGCTATCGAAGGCGGATTGGAAAATCTCTTCGGCTCCCTCCCGCAGATTGTCGGGTAGCTGTTGAGAAGATAATTCATCGAGATGCTTCTCAGACATAAACACACTCCAAATTTTGTTTAAACCTGGAATTATCCTAGAAAACTGAAGGGACAAAATCCTCATTCTCAGGGTGAGTCGTGGGCGATCGCGCCCTCTGTCTGAAGCATGAGAAGCCGTTTAACAGAACGGCGGTAAGGGCGGGTTCGTCAATAACATCTGCTACCTGCTGACAATTGCTATAAACCCGCCCCTGCACCTTCCCGCATCATAAAAGAGGGTTATAATAGGATTCTGCCGCGCGTAAAAAAAGCGATCGCGCTTCCAAGACTCGCCTGGAGGATAACAATCAGACCGTTCCTGAATTTCTCGCGGAGCGTCGCGCACCTGCCAGTGGAGTCAAAAACACGCTGATTCAGCCCCATGAAACCCTATCAACAAATCCCCATTCAAGAATGCTTTGAGCCGCTCGTGCCCGTACCGCTACAGCTATTTGCGATCGTCTCGCCCCACCCTTACCAACAACTGGGCGCTCCCTATGGAGAAAAATCGCCCTTCTCCCTCCGCCAAGGTGTCCTCGACAGCTTGATTCAAGCCCAAAACGAGCTGCAGAATTTATCCCCAGGCTGGCGCATCCAGATTTTCGACGCCTACCGACCGGTTGCCGTGCAGCAATTCATGGTGGACTACAGCTTTCAAGAACTGGCGCGATCGCTCGGCTTGAGTGCGAGTGATTTAACAGAAACGCAGCGGCAATCTATCTCGGAGCAGGTGTATCAATTTTGGGCACCGCCCAGCCTCGATCCCGCCACGCCGCCACCCCACAGCACCGGTGCGGCAGTAGACGTGACGCTAGTCAATGCCGCAGGGCAGCCGGTGGATATGGGTTCGCCGATTGACGAAATCTCGCCCCGCTCCTATCCCGATTATTTTGCCCGCAGCACCGATCCGGTGGAGGTGCAGTATCGCGAATCCCGGCAGTTGTTGCGAACTGCGATGCTTTCAGCCGGATTTGCTCAGCATCAGAACGAGTGGTGGCACTTCTGCAAGGGCGATCAGATGTGGGCGTGGCTGACGCAGCAAAAAACTGCCCGTTACGGTCGAGTTGAGTGAAGGAGAGCGGGGGAGCGGGAGAGGGGGAGAGGGGGAGAGAAAGAACAAATAGAAAGGGAAGGAAACAAAAAAAGCCCGCCTGCGCGGGCTTGGTTCGTCTAGCCCTAGGCTTCAGCCTAGAGGCTATTTTTTAATCGGCGATTTTTTCAACTTCCAGAGATTGCCTATCGTGTAAACGGGCTGAATTTTGTATAGGTCATCTCGCTTGATTTTTTCTAGCAGCTTTCCCGAAGGACGGAATAAAAAAACGTCGCTAAAGTTAGCCGAAACTTTGGGCATATTTCCGTTTTTTACTAACAATAACTTCGTGGTTTGATTGAGTTTATAACTCAGAGACACCAATCGGCTGACTCGCTCGCTACTGCTGATGACGAGCGGGCGAGGCGTTTTGTTAATAATTTGAGCGACGCGGACGTTGTAATAGCAACTGTACTTGTTCCACCACGTTTCAGCTTGCCCGCTGACGGTACAGGAGACAATGCCCGCCGTGAAAATCGCGATCGCCACCACCCGCCAAACCTGCCGCTGCCAGTTTTTAGCATAGATATCGGTCATTTTAGCAGCCAGCAAGTAAGCGACAGCTATCTGAATCCCCAAATATGAGGGGATGAGATATCGGGCAATCCCCGATCGCTGTCCTCCAGAAATGAGATCGGGCAGCACCATCGCTATCGCCGTTACGCCAATTAAGGTGACGATTAATAACCAAATGCGCCCTGTTGTCCGGCGGCAGAGGAAATAAATCGCATAGCCCGCCAGAATTAAAATCGGCACCGTCAAATATACCAGGAAATTGCCCGCTCCAAAAATGTTGCCATCTTGACCGGCTTCTACGTCAAACAAGCGATCGTTATAGATGACTTGCGTGTCAAAGAAAACAGCGCTTAGATTCAGCAACCATCTTTTAACCAATGTGAAAACCGTAATTTTTCTGGCTACCCAAGTGCCGATACTGCTGGCGCTGACGAGATATAAAAGCATCCAGGGAATTAAAGTGATAAATCCCAAAACGGACGCTAAAAAATACCCAGACAAGGCGGAAGATTTTTCATCTTTATCTCGCGAGAACCGTTCGCAAACCAAAACATAAATGCCGTGCCCGAGAAAAACCAACCCTGAAATCAAGTGGGAATACAAACCCACGGCTACCGTTGCGGCATAAAGGAACCATGCCCGCGCGGTTTGCAGGCGAATAGCCCGCAGCAGTGCCGCACTCGACAGGAGGATCGCCGCTGTCCACAAACTGTACTGCCGCGCTTCCTGAGCGTAAAGGACGTGAAGCGGAGAAATAGCAACCAGTGCCATTGCAATTCCTCCCACGAGCGGCAATCCAAATAATTCCAAGCACAGCCAATAAATGCCGGGAAAGACGAGCAAACTGAGGACAGCCGCCAAACCTCTCGTGACTTCTATGGAATTGCCAAACCACTGCATCGCCAATCTCGCCAAGACGTAGTAGAGCGGCGCGTGTTCGGCGTTGCCTGCCAGGGCAAAAATCGTATCGAGCCAGCCTTTTTCAGGCGAGAGTTGCTGGAATTTGTGCAACTCTTTGATGCCGATCGCGCGACCGGATGGCACCAGTTCGGCAAAATCCTCCTTCGGGTATCCAGAAATGCGAAGTGAGGTATGGACTTCATCAATCCAGTAAATTTTTTTACTCAGATTGTCCAATCGAAAAAAGATTCCCAGCGTGACGATAATTATAATTAGCAGTAGCACCCCGATTGCATGGAATCTTTGAGACTTCATCACCGATGTTTCACCTGTTATTTTTTACAATACAATCTACCTGCAGCACAAAAAAGCTGCCAGTCTCGAAAACAGAACACCGCCGTGAAACGTCCGCTAAAGCCGGACGAATGCCTCGATCTAAGCGAGCGATCGCATCTCCTGCGGCGGGCTGATATTGCCTCAGCCAGCGATTTTTTGCGATATAGTCAGGGGTAAAAGCGCCCTTCTCCAGCAGCCAGAAATCCACGCCGTACTTTTGCGCGAAATTTTGGACGTCGGATAAATCCGGACTGTACTGAGCTTGTATCAATTCAAGAGCGCGATCGCGGAACTTTTTATAATAGCCCATCTGGTAAGGCACGGCATATTCTCGCCCCACCAAAATCGAGCGACGGGCAAAAGTTGGCAGATTATTCGCCTCTTCCGCCAGGGAGGCGATGAGAATGTCTTTGGGCTGCGCTTTAAAAAACTCATACAGAGCTGGTTCTCCACCCGCGACGTAATAAGTCCAGGGGAAATTTTTCATAGTCAAGTTGGGATAAAAAATCAAGCCAGTAATCAGTATAAATGAAAAAAGCACGAGGAAAAATGACCTAACCCCCCCGCCCCCCTTCCCACCTCCCCCTACCCCCCCCTGAAAGGGAGGGGAAGTGGAATAAATTTTTTTCGCGGAAGGGGGGTTGGGAGGAGAGGTTACAGCCTCTAAAATAAGCGTCAGGGCGATCGCGGCAGAGAGCGCCATAACGATTCTAAAGCTGTGCTGCGTGTAGCGGCTAGGCAAGTGAAGTTTGAACAGCAGGGCGTGCGCGGCAAAAAACGTCCCAAAGGATGCGATTAATAGCTGAGGTAATAGGGCAATGCGATCGCTCACTGTACTAGACAAAGGGAAGCGGGAAGGATAGCGCAGCAGCACCGGCAGCAAAAATCCAGCCGCCATGAATGCGGGTGTCAGAGACGAAGACAGCCCGATCCCGCTGCGCCCGTGCAGCCAAAATTTCCAGGAATCTGTTATAAAAAAGCTGCTCCTTCCTCCCGGCAAAAATTCTGGCAGGGTTTTGGCTTCGGCAACTGTAATAGTGGGGTCAAATTCAGACGTACTCAAGGCATAGGGCAGCAACACGAGGAAAGCGACGCACAAACCCGCAGCAGACCATAGATAATCGCGCCGATTTTGAGAAAGGCGGGGACGCCCTTTTTCCCACTGTACCAGTTGCAGGATTGCGAGGGCGGCAGCAATCAAGACGCACTGGGGGTAAAATAATCCTAAAAGGGCAATACATATTCCAATGGGAAGGAGCGATCGCTTCAAAAAATAATACAAAAATGCCAGAAACAGCGGATAAACAAAGGCTTTTGGCGTAGCCGAAATCACGCCATCCTGCATCCAGAGACTTTGATTCAGCAGCAAGGTGGCGAGAAAACCGGCAATCGGCACCGGAAACAGTTGCATTGAGATACCAAAACAGTAAGCTGTTGCCACCAAATCCAGCACCAGCGGCAAAAGTTTGCTCAGCAGTAACGGAGCAATGCCGAGAGCAGCCATCAGCGCGTAAACAGCCGCATATCCCGCCGGAGCCACCGATTCAAAATAATTGGCTATTAAATCATTGGGAAACAAATCTGGCTCTAAAAACCGCTGCATCCAAAAAACGTGCTGCCGCGCGTCATCCTGCACGACATATTCGCCGCTGAAGGCTTGCCGCAGCGCCAGCAGGCTGTACAGGGCGGCAAATGTCAGGCTCAAACTGAACCAAAAAAATTTTATAGATTGGGGCGTTTTGCTAGCAGGGGCTGTTAAAAATTTGTGCAGGCGGGCGATCGGCATGGCAATAAAATTTCACTGGTTAATTGTCAACTATACATTCTCCCGCCCTGGAAGGGTGGGGCTATACGAACAAAGCCTGCCTGCGCAGGCTTGAGAATCTTCCACGCTCAATTCTTTACTATACACGAGGCTTTCAACAGCACTAAACTTTGAGTCTCGAATACTTTACACGAATCTAGCACTTTTGCCAAGGCGGGAAGCGTACCCTGCTGCAAGGTTGCCAGCGCCTCTGCCGTTGCGGGCTGATACTGTCTGATCCAGCTATTGTCCAGATACTTTGCCGTAAAGGCGGTTCGCTCCAGCAGCCAGAAATCGACGCCGTATTTGTCAATTAATTGTTTAGCTGCTGCCAAGTCGGGGCTGTACTGAGCGCGGATCGAAGCGATCGCCCTCTGGCGAATTTCTCGATAGTAGCGGACGTGGTAGGGCAGGGCGTATTCTTTGCCGACTAAAATCGACCGCTGAGCCAAGCTCGGTATGTTATTTGCTTCCGGCGAAAGAGAGGCGATTAAACTCTCTTTGGGTTGTTTTTGTAAAAATTCATACAATTGAGGCACGGCACCTAATTTATAATTCGTTTTGGGGAAGTTTTTCAAAAAGCTGGGATAGAGAATCAGGCAAAAAAAGAGCAAACAGGCAAGGGGCAAAAAAAGGCGATCGCCCCGCAATCGAAAATGAGAAAATGCAGCATCCAGCAAGATAGCCAGCGCGATCGCGGCGGCAATTGCCAGCACGACTCGCAGGCTGTGCGCCGTGTAGCGACTGGGCAAATAGAGTTTGAACAGCACCGCATGAGCCGCTAAAAATAAGCCAACAGATGCCAGCAGGATTTGAGCGAGGAATTTGACATCTGGATTCACCTGTTTTGCCAGGGAAAAGCGGGAGGGAAACCGCAACAGCAGCGGCAGCAACAACCCAGCAGCGAGCAGCGGCGGCAGGGATGAAAGTGGCCACGGCAGCAGCCCGCTGCGATCGGCATCCAGCCAAAAACTCCAGGGATTTTCCAGAAAGAAACTCACCCGTCCGCCGGGTAAAAACTCCGGCATTGTTTTGGCGTCAGCGACACTGACAACCGGACCAAATTCTGAGGGTGCCAAGGCTTGGGGCAGGAGCAGCGCGAGGGAAACGGCCAAACCGAGAGCGCCCAATAAATAATCCTGTTTGCGTTCGGACAGGCACGGACGCCCATTTTTCCAGCCTGTCAGATGCAAAGTTAGCAAGCCAGCACAGAGGAGAACGCCCGGGGGATAAAATAGCCCCATCAGGGCGATCGCGCCCAAACATAGCAGCAGGGAGCGTCGCAGTAAATAATAGAAAAAAGCTAGAAATAAGCAATAGAAAAAAGACCGGGGAGTCGCCGAAATTAAATCGTCTTTCAGCCAGAGAGATTGATTCAGCAGCAGCGCCCCGATAAAGCCAGCTATTGGCACCGGTAGCAGTTGCGTGCAGACGCCAAAACAGTAAATCGTGGCGATCGCGCCTAACAGCGGCGGCAAAAGTTTGTTAAACAGCATCGGATTGATGCCCGCCGCCGCCGCCAGCCGGTAGAGCGTCGCGCAGCCCGACGGGGCGATCGATTGCATGTAATCCGCAATCCAGTCATCGGGAAACAGCCCTGGATCGACAAACCGCTGCATCCAAAAGACGTGCTGCCGCGCGTCATCCTGCACGACGTACTCGCCGCTGAATGCCTGCCTGAGCGCCAAAAATCCGTAAATTGCTGCAAAGGTTAGGCTCAAACTGAACCAAAACACCGCCGGCGATCGCGATGTTTTGCCAGTCGGGGCAGTAAAAAAATTGTGCAGGCGCGTACTGAGCATGGTATAACTATAAATTTTTCGGTCAAATTATCCCAAAATCGGGAGCGAGAATCCTACCTCAGAATAATACAAAAAGGTAGTAAGATATATGTGCCGAAGCCCGATATCGGACGAGGGTATCGATGCAGTCAACGTGCCTAGAAAACAGAGAAGGGAAAGTAGAGCGTGCAGGAAAGTAAGCAACTGGGTGAGGACTCCTCGCTAGAGCGCGGGCATACAGAGACGGTTTTTACAGCTTTTTCGGTTGTCGTACCCGTGTACAATGAAGAGGGGAGCGTCGCGGATACCCTCGATCGCCTCCAAGAAATTCTCAAATCAGCCGGCTGCAAATACGAAATCATTGCAGTCAACGACGGCTCGACAGATAGGAGCGGGGAAATCCTGCGATCGCGCCGAGATATTCGCCTATTTGCTCACAGTGGCAATCGGGGATACGGTGCAGCGCTGAAAACGGGAATTCGACACGCCAAATATCCGTTAATCGTCATTACCGATGCCGACGGCACCTATCCAAACGAGCGCATTCCCGAATTAGTGGCGATCGCTTCCGACGCAGATATGGTAGTCGGTGCCAGAATCGGTGCCAACGTTCGCTATTCAAACCTCCGCAAAATTCCTAAATGGTTTCTCGTTCGCTTCGCCCAGTGGGTAACAAAGTGCCGCATTCCCGATTTAAACAGCGGGCTGCGCGTGTTTCGCAAGGATATTGTAGACCAATTTATAAATATCCTGCCCGATACGTTTAGTTTTACCACCACCATTACCATCGCCATGCTGACGAATAATTATGTCGTGCATTACGAACCGATTGACTATCGCGATCGCGTCGGCAAAAGCAAGATTAAGCCCATCCGCGATACCTTGCGTTTCATTCAGATAATTTTGCGGACAGGGGTTTACTTTGCACCGCTGAGGGTATTTTTGCCAGTGGCGGGCATTTTCTTTGCCGGATTTTTGATAACCTTATTTCAAGATATTTTCATCCGAGAAGACTTGACCGAGCGAACTCTCATCCTCTTGGTTACTTCTACTCAGATAGGGATGTTTGCCCTGCTGGCAGACATGATCGACAAGCGCAGCAGCAGGTAGCAAATCCGGCGCGCAAAGCCCAGAAACCAAGCCCAGAAAACCGGGTTCTTGAAGAAACCGGTTTTCTCTCGCACCACTAATTACCTGGCTTCTAGCAATCTAATCGCTTCCTTTCCCCCCGGATCTTTAACGATTTCAAGTTCGCGCAGCTCGTATCCTTGCCCGAATATCTCTTGCATTCGATCGGGCTTTACAATCAACAAGCAAGTTGCCTTCAACTTCTGGGGTTGAGAAAAAGACACCACCTGATATTTACCGAGAGAATAGCCCGTTTCGAGAGAAGGGTCGATGGGGGATATCTGATGCTGGGCGGGAGGATATTTGCCGTAAAAAAGTATATAGAGATTCGGACGCCAAAAGCGATCGCTCACCAAAACGCACGGATAAGAACTGGTTTCGGCATAAGTAATCGCTTGCCTCATGCCATACGGCCAATTTCTGGACACTCTGGGAATCGTATAAGTTGAATAATGAAGAAAATAGGCATTTAAAAACACGGCGAGACTCGCCGCAACGAGGAAAGCAGCTAGGAAAATAGAATATTTTTTGAGAGTGCGTTCGCTGATTCTCTCTATCAACCCGCAGAGCCCGAAAGCCGAAATAATGGCAAACAAAGGCGCTCCCACCATCGAACGAATTGCGTGAGCCGGCTCAGTCAGCGCCCCCGGAATCGGATACAGCAGCAACCACAGCAAGAGAATATTCCGTTCTTTACCCGGCGCTTTCCAGAGAAACCACAAACCCGCCACAACCGTCACAACTTCAAAGAGATGCAGTTCGCCCACCCCCACCGTCGAAACGCTGCGGCGCGGATTGATATCGCCGCGCACAAATAGATATAAGGGGTTAAAATATGACAAGTAATTGACTATAATTTTGAAGGGATTGCTTTCTAGCCCCGTCTCGTTTGCTCTCGCCATTCCCTCTGGCGTAATCCAAAAGCTGACAAGAAAAATAAAAATTGGTAAAAAGATGGCGGCGGCTAGTAAAGTTTGTTTTCTATTTTTCCAGAGGTGTTGCCAGAATAGAGCGACTGAGCCGAGCAGAAACAGCGGCACAAACGCTCTCGCCGATGGATAAGTGTGAAGGCTGAGGGCAAAGGTAACAGCACTGAGAGGCAAAAATTTTGGATTTTTCAAACTACGCAGGAACAAAAAGAGCGCCAAGCAAAACAAACAAGGGAACAATATAGCTCTAAAACTAATGCGGCTAAAAAATATATGCCAGGGGCTTATAGCCAACAATAGAGAGGCGACTAAAGCCGTTTTCTGGTTGAATAGTTCCTGGGTTAAAAAGTAGGCGATCGCAACCGTCACAATCCCTATCAGTGCGGAAGGCAGCCGAGCCGCCAATTCGTTCAACCCGAACACCTTGAGAAAAGGAACCATGAGATAGATAAATAAACTCTCCCGATAATCGTCAAGGGCTCTGACGAACAAAGGGAGAAACGCCCCGTAGCGATCGCGCAGAGTTTCTAAAATTGAATAAGCATCATAAGCATAACTCGCCTCATCCACCGAAAAGCTACTCGGCGCAGTTGGCAGAGAAGCCAGTCTCAACACCGCCGCCAAAGCCACTATCCAAAAAATCGGATTGACAGTTTTCACCCAGATGCGCATCATTGTTTCTTGTAAATGGTTATAACGGGGTTAATTTTATCAAAATTTGAATAGATTCGCATGTACCTGCCCTTTCTTTCGCTCAATTCTTCATAAGGCAATAGTTCGACTTTGGGCTGGAAGCGATATCGCAGCGCTTGCTGATATCCGGCTGCTCCCGCTTCCAATTTCGAGAAAAATTCCGATTCGGGCGTGCTGTCTTCAAAACGCCTGCGATCGTAGCCGCTGCTTGTAATAATATAGTCGGGTTTGTTTTGCGCTAATTCTTCTAAAGACGGGTTATCGGTATTTTGAAAATTGAAACCATCTAATCTGGGCAGGTACTTGACAGAGCCAACTGTAAAAACTTCAGCGCTTTTATCGATATTTTTGCTCATCCAGGTTTCTACATCGTATCGGGAATCATTCACCATCCAGACATTGACGGAGAAGGTATAAGCCAGCGTATAAACAACCATCGCGCTAACTGCGGCAACTCGGACGCCAAAGAGTTTTTTAGAGTTCTTTAAAAACGCATCGATCGCCTGCCCGCCAAAAAACGCAAAAATTATACAAACCGGGAGGAGATAGCGCACGTCATTGAACAAAATAGGCGTGATGTAGAAGAGGTAATAGGAACCAATCGTAACTAACAGACTCAACAAAATATAATTCTTGTAAGGCTTCACAAAAGCTCGCAATATTCCTATCAGACAAACTGCATAAATTGGCCATCCAAAAGAAAACCTGATGTGTCTCAGACTTTGCCACAACATATTTAAATGGCCAAAAATATTTTTTTCATATCTGGGGCGAATTTGCCCGCTTCCTGACGTAATTAATCTGACGTGCCCGAAAAACCCATCAAAGTTGAATGCGATATTGTGTAAAATCAGGAAGACCGACACTCCGACTGCGATCGCGCCAATAATTTTTTGATCCGTCAGCGACTCTTTGAGAGTAATCGCCGGATTCTTCTGTTTGAGATAGCGGTGATGCTGCCAGACGATAAAGAACGGCGTGAGAACATAGAGCCCGTAGGCTTGATCTTTTGTTGCCACTGCCACAGCCGCCGTGGCGGAGAACAATAAATAGTCTCTAAGAGTATGAGATTTTAACAATTTTATATAAAACAGCAGCGATAGTACGAACCAGAAGAGATAAGGAACGTCTAAGTTAATCGTTTTGGCATAGTAAATCAACGGACAGATTAAAGCGGTTATTAGAGCCGCGAAAAGGGCGGCACGTTTTTCATATATCTCTCGCCCGCACAAATAAACGAAGAAGACGATCGCAGTTCCCTGCATGACGCTCAGAAACCTGCCGATGTAAAATAGAAGGGTATGGGTTTGCAAGCTGGAGATGTCGAGTAGATTGAACCGAGCCAGCAGCAAAATGGGAGAATATAAAATTGTCAAAAGATAGTAATGAAAGGGGGGATACTTGTAGTGCCATCCGTTAGAAAACCCCTGCGCGATCGCCTCCAGGACTCTAGCGGGTATTAATTCGTCCGCTGCCCAGCCATTAAAACTCGGCAGTCCCCAGCCAATTCCGTAAAGATTGAGGGAAAAGCTCAAAAGCAAAATGAGAGCGATCGCCAGATTGAGGGGTTTTTCTGATTTCATAATCGAGTCGGAGGATTGCCCGTGCTTGCAGACACCTTTTTGTAAATTTTGATTTCCGGGTTTATTTTATCAAAATTTGAATAAATGTAGCGGCGATTGTTTTCGCGATACAGCAGTTCCTCGTAATTCAGCAAATTACCTGGGGGGTAACTCCGGTAATTCAATATCATTTTATATCCGAGTTCGCCGCCAGCTAATTTCAAGAAAAATTCATATTCTTTACTGGTTTCTTTATAGCGGCGAATATCCTGGGCGCTGGTGGTTATAACATAGGTGGGCTTTATTTGCACGAACTCATCCACAGAAGGGCGGCGAAAATTGACAAAATTATAATCTGGCGTTCTGGGCAAATATTTGGAGTTGCCGACTCCTAAGACTAAAGCCTGCTTGTCTATATTTTTGCTCATCCATTTTTCGACAAAATAGCGGGAATCGTCAACCATCAAAAGGTTGAGCGATGAAGAATATAAAATTGTGTAGGTAAAGAGGGAAATAACTAGAAGGATTTTCGCAAGGTGGAACTTGCGATCGCTCTCCAATAAATCCCCAATAAGTTTTCCCCCAAACCAAGAAACCATGACAAACAAAGGCAGGAGAAAGCGTTGGTCATTAGACACCATCAGAGCAACGTAAAAAATATAGTAGGAAACGGCAGGAATTAATAGATAGAGCAACAGCCGATTTGCTTGATTTTTTAACAAAGCGCTTGCCAATCCCACCATACCAACTAAATACATTGGCCATCCAAAAGCAAACCGAGTCTGTACTGCGAGGCTGTGAAACAGCATTTGCAATTGCCCGGGCAGGCTCATTTCAAACTGAGGGCGCGATCGCGCTCCCCCTGCCACGATTAATTTGACGTGGGCTGCAAACCCTGTTATATTGAATAACCAGTTGTGCAAGAGGGCAAATAGCACTAACCCCACAATTAACGCTAATCTAACTTTTTTATCTCGAAATGAATCGATTAATTGAGCGTTTTTATCTATCGGTTTCTGAACGAGGTGATGGTGGTATATAATAAACAGGGGCGTGAGAACGTAAAAGGCATAGGCTTGGTCTTTCGTACAGATTGAGATAACCGCCGCGATCGCGAAACCTACATAATCAGATAATTTGTGTTTTTTGAGAATGCGAAGGTAGAAGAATAAGGAGAGGACGAACCAGAAAATATAAGGGACCTCTAAATTAGCCAGCTTGGCATAGTAGAGAGTCGGACAAATAAACGCCGCGATCGCAGCCGCGAAGAGCGCTCTTTTTTGGTCGTAGATTTCTCGCCCGCACGCATAAACGAGAAAGACTGTACCTACTGCCATGATAACACTTGCCGACCGACTCGCATAAAATAGCAGGGTGTAATCTTCTAATTTCTCAAAATTTAAGATGTTTAAACTTTGCAGCAGGAGAAAGGGCGAATAGAATAAAGTTAAAATATAGTAGTGAAACGGCGGGTATTTGTCAAACCACCCGTTAGAAAATCCTGCCTTGATTCCCTTCAAGACTTCTGAGGGTATGAGTTCGTCAGGTGCCCACCCTTCTAAGCTGGGCAAGCCCCAGCCAATGCCCCAAACGTAGAGGAAACCGCTTAGGGCAAGGATGAGAAATAAAACGAGATTTCCTCGGTTTTCTGGCGTGACAATGTTTTTCAAAGAATTAACCTCCCTTCCCCTCAACTCGCTTGCCCGCTATACAATCCGATCGCAGGATAACTAAATCTTTCACTTCCAGTGCCGAACACTGATCGATCAAGCGGGCTAAAGCAGGCACACTTCCCCCATCCAGCAGGGCGATCGCCTTTTTAGCCGATTGATACTGCATAATCCAGCGATCGCGCTTCAAATACGCCGAAGTAAAAGCCCCTTTCTCCACCAGCCAGAAATCTACCCCATACTTTTCGATAAAGCGCCGTACCTCCTCCACATCGGGACTGTAATGAGCCGCGATCAGATCGACCGCGCGATCGCGAATTTTAGCATAGTATCCTTTATGATAAGGCACCGGGTATCCTTCCGCTCCCACCAAAATCGATCGCTTGGAAAATACCGGCAGATTATTCGCCTCTATCGCCAACGAAGCGACGAGAATGTCTTGAGGTTGCTGGCTGAAAAACTGATACAGCGACGGCACCTCGCCCACAACATAACTCGTCCTGGGAAATCGTTTTGTAAAGTTGGGATGCAGCACGAGGGCGGCCAATAATAGGCCCGTTGCTCCCAAAGCCACCAATTGACGCCAATTTGATTTAAATTGTTCGCTTTCTGCCCAGCTTAAAACGGCATCGATTATTGCAGTTATCGCTATTCCAGCCGCTAAAGCCGTCACGACTCGCAGGCTGTGTTCGGTGTAGCGACTGGGCAAATGCAGTTTGAATAGCAGGGCGTGGGAAATAAAAAACATCGCCAGGGATGCCAGAATAATCTGTCCTAAAATTGCGATATTTTTAGACAGTTCCCTCAGCAAAGGAAAGGGAGCGGGATATAGCAGCAAGGGCGGCAATAACAAACTCGCCACGAGCGGCACGAGCGTCCCCAAACGGGGTAAGATACCGCTGCGCTGCCCCGTAATCCAAAAATGCCAGGGATTCTCGAAAAAAAACTTGCTTTTTCCTTCGGACAAGAATTCCGGCCAGGTTTTCGCTTCGGCGGCGGCAATCACCGGCCCGTATCCGTGAGATTTTAAAGCATATAGCGACATCACCAGTAGAGCAGTTCCCATGCACGCGGCGCAAAATTGATACTCGCGCCGCTCTGGGGAAAGGCGGGGACGCCCGTTTTCCCACTGGACTAACTGCAAGATTAAGATGCCCGCACAGATAAACACGCACTGGGGGTAGAATAGTCCTAACAGGGCGATCGCCCCGCACCCGCCGAGTAAATTTCGCCGCAAAAAATAATATAAAAATGCCGCAAATAGCGGGTAGACAAATGCAACCGGTGTCGCCGATATCAAATCGTCCCGCATCCACAAATAGTGATTCAGCAGCAGCGTGCTGAGAAATCCTGCCAGCGGTACTGGCAAGAGCTGCATGGAAATTCCGAAACTGTAACCCGTGACGATTAATCCCAGCACGGGCGGCAGCAATTTGCTCAGCAGCAAGGGGTTAATGCCGATCGCTGCCATCAGTTGATAGAGAAACGTGTAGCCCGTTGGGGCAACGGCTTGAAAGTAATTGGCAATTAAATCGCCCGGAAATAAATCGCGATCGAGAAATCGCTGCATCCAAAATGTATGCTGCCGCGCGTCGTCTTGCACGACGTATTCGGCGCTGAAAGCTTGCTGCAGCCCCATTAAACCGTAAATCGCCGCAAATGTCAGGCTCAAACTGAACCAGAAAATTGCCGGGGAGCTGGATGCTTTGGCAGCGGGAGCGGTGAGAAATTTGTGCAGGCGGGTGATGGACATAGCAGCAGGGGTTTAGCGCAAATCGCGGAGGCTGGTGAGATATTGTCCCAGAAAAGGCAACCCGGCGATCGCGGGCATCAAATAACGACTCGTACACAGCAACCCCAACGCCGCACCCGTCGGCGCGTCGAAATAAGGTTGATAAAACAGTATCAGAGCTGCGTCGCGGGTGCCAACCCCCGCAAAGGTGAGCGGCAGCAAACCGGCGAGAATTGCCAGCGGCGAAAGGGCGAGATTTGCCAGAAAGGGCGTCTGAGCTTTTAGTGCCAGGATGAAGAACCAAATTTGCAGCAGGTGGCAAAACCAGATAAAGATAGAGGTGGCGGCGATTTTGGCGAGCTGGGTTTTGTCGCTCCAAAAATAATCGTGCATTTCATTCCATGAAAAGCGCAATTTGTCAAGTTTGACTTTTAGTTTTTTGGGAGCGAACCGGCTGGCAGCGACAAAAAATAGCTGCGCGAAGCGGCGGGAACTCAGCAACAGCACGCCCGCTACCAATCCGCCCGCGACGCTGGCAGTCATTATCCAAAATAACCAATCTTTTTGCGGGTAAAGCAACAATCCGAACGCGCACCAGAGCAACAGCGACAGCATATCGCAGGCTTTTTCAAATACCACGAGTGACAGGGATAAAGAGCCGCTCAGGTTCGAGCGTGAAGCGAAGCTATCCCGAAGGGAATCGCGCATAAAATAGGCTTTGGCAATATCCCCCATTTTCGACGGCAGCACCATATTCAGCGTGCTGGCGGCTAAAATCAGGCGATTCGCCTCCCCGAATCCCAAGCGCGTGCCTGCGGGGGCGAGCTGCTGCAGCCGCCACGCGGTGAGCGCCGTCAGCGGCACTACCATGCCCAGACTGACGCCCATCCAGAAAGCGCTGCAATTCTGGAAGACGTGAATCAGCCCGGGAAAATCTATTTTCCAGTAGATAACTGCCAGGATTAGCAGGCTGACAGCCAGAGAAATCAGTCGTTTCATCAGTTAGGGGGTGCCAGGTTTAATTAAAATCGCTGTTGCTCCCCCTACTATACCCCTCAATGACGCCCTATCATCACCATCTCTGTGTTGTTTCTGGAGCGCAGACAAAGTAACCATATTGATATAGCGAACCTTGCAGAATTTGTAAAAGTTCTGTAGGGGCGCGTAGTGGAGAGTGCCCGCCCCGTCTCGGCGCATACGAATCATTTAGACGCGCTATAGATAGGATTGTTGATTGGCTCATTTGATTGGCGGTTCAGCGTTATACAAGCTCATTGTATTAACGCGCTATTGATTTGACAATCCATAGGTTTATAACCAACAATTTTCCGGACTTTCTACAGTCTATCTGCCTATTTATTTAGATTTCTGCTCGATAAAATACGAGGCTATTTTAATTTCTGGGGTCGCAACTTGTGAATGTTCATCGTCATAATTTTCTGGTATATTTGGGCCTTCATCAATTTCAGAGTAAACCAGAATAAGCAAAAAAACGAAACACAACAATATAACTCCCATCACAGAACTTAAGAAAATGACTGAGCATCCCCAACAACCATAGCTTCTTAGCGAAGAGCCATCTTCTTGATTATTCGAGCTATTAATTCCTATTTCTTGCAGCACTTCTCCGGCTTGCCGCGCCGTGCTAAATCGCCTTTCAAGTGCTGGTTTGTTTAACTTATCAATCCAGTCTGAAAAATCAGGATCGATACTTATTTGATACTTAAAATAAATCTGCATTTGATGCAGGGGCAACTCAGCCGGAGACTTGCCGGTTAGCAGGTGAATCAGCGTCGCCCCCAAGGCATACAAGTCAGAGGCAGGAACCGCTTTTCCCCACAGTTGCTCTGGCGGTGCGTAGCCACTACTTCCTACTACCGTGAAGGTGACTCCTTCGGCTTTGGCTTTGTCTTGCACCGCTCCAAAATCTACCAGATAAATTTGATATTGGTTTCTGAGAATCAAATTGCTCGGCTTGATGTCGCGGTGCAGAACTGGCGGGCTCAATTCGTGCAGGTAAATTAAAATATCGAGGATTTGTCGGGCGATCGCGCGCACCTCTACCTCTGTAAAGCATTTACCTGTCTCCAATATCTGTTTGAGAGACTCTCCGGGAATGTATTCCTGCACTAAACCAAACCAGGGAAATCCCCCTCCTTCCTCAGCCTCTACAGAAAAATAATCTCGATACTTTGGTATTCTGGGATGGTTGATATTTTTTAAAACACGAGCTTCCCGCTCAAATAGTTTGAGTTCCTCCCACTGCATCTGGGGATTAAACGCCAACAGCTTGACGATTATTTGGTTCTCTATTTCAGGCTTCCATTCGGGTTCTTTTGGCACTAGCTTGATGTCAACCGCCAGCCAGGTTTGACGGCCAGCATTTTGTCCGAGCAGTTGTTTGAGTTGATAGCGTCCTTGCAATATCTGTTGAGGTTTCCACATGATTTTATCTCCTTTTACTTCCTCTTGTACTTGGCTCTCCTGACTTTGTGGTGGAAAACCGGGCTTTTCCGGGCATGGGGCATGGGGCATGGGGCATGGAAAATGCTTTTCCTGCAAGGCTTTCACCAAAAATATTAGTTTTTCTTATCACCAAGGAGTCGGGAGAGCCTTGTACGGGAATTTCAGGCTTATTTGAGATTTTAAACGTTCTCGCAATCGTTATTTTCGTCTGGCCAGCCTTTTCAGAAAAATTTTTAATGTCGTTCTCCGCAATTTCGTAAAATTCAAATAAATTTTAGGGGTTCGTCATTTTTTTTGAAACTTTTGTGGACGACTGGCAGCGCGCAAATATTCTCTAAATCCGAACACCCACATTCCAATCAGCAAAACGTCAGCTATTAGACAAATAATTAATATGACATAATTGTGGGTTTCTAGCGCCATCAAAAAAACTATAAAAGTCAAAAAAATAATTGCTAATATCAGCAAACCTACCACTACAATGCCGATTGCTAAAAAGCCAAGCCAAATCAATTTTAAGAAATTGTCGATCGCATTTTTATGCCTGCGATCGTCCCTCAGTAAAGGCGGCTGAGAGGCTGGCATGGGGCGGCTGATAAAGCGCGGTTTGTGGAGAGCTTGCAGGGCTTGACTGGCTGCTTCCATCCGCAGGACGAGATCGGGTTCTGTCAGCGCTTCTATCCAACTGACAAAATTGGGATTGACGCTCACCCTGTCGCTCCATTGAATCCGCAAATCCCTTGCAGGCAAGTCAGCGGGTGAGGTGCCGGTTAACAAGTGAATCAGCGTCGCCCCCAAGGCATACAAGTCAGATGCCGGCACCGCTTTTCCCCAAAACTGCTCTAGGGGCGCATAGCCAGTCGTTCCCACAACGGTAAATGTAGCACCCGCAGCGACGGCGGTATCTTGCACCGCTCCAAAATCTACCAGATAAACTTTCTCATCTGCTGATAAAATGATATTGCTCGGCTTGATGTCGCGGTGGATTGTCGGCGGATTCAACCCGTGCAAGTAGATGAGAATTTCCAGCGCTTGTTTGGCTATAGAGCGCACTTGTGTTTCGGTAAAGTGCCGCCCTGCATCCAAGAGCGCCTGCAAGGAGTCTCCGGGGATATAATCCTGCACCAAGCCAAACCAGCACAACCCTTCTCCCTCCTCTCGATCGAGGGAGAAATAATCCCGATAGCGGGGAATCCGGGGATGGGAAAGCTGTTTGAGGACAGCCGCTTCCCGCTCAAATAGTTTGAGTTCGTCCCACTGCATCTGGGGATTAAATGCCAGCAGCTTGACAATGACGGTTTCTGCGGGTGAGGTGGCAGTGTCGGCAGCCAGCCAGGTTTGCCGTCCGGCGTTGTTTCCCAACTGTTGCAGGAGCGTGTAGCGTCTGTGTAAAATTTGTTCGGTTTGCAACATTTTGTTACAATGGGAACCAACTTGCTCTACTTCCTGCACTCAGTTGGCTTGCCCATCTCCCATGAGCCTACATTTACAAGTTAAGACTATGACGTCTCGGGCGGTGTGATTTGAGTATTGTTACTCAGTGAGAGCGATCGCTACTTTTCTCGAATCGCCGGCACTGCCAGATACACTTTTGTGTGGTAAGCCAGATAAACCGCTCCGCGTTCGTCGCGCCATTTCTCGTGCAATTCCGTTAAATCGGCGAGGAGTTGCTGCAATTCTTCCCCTTCGCGCGGCACATACGAGACGCTCTGCGCCCTGCCAATCAATCCTGTTAAATCCAATTCCTGCCGGTACTCGAACCCGCATTCGCGGATATCTGCAAAATGGGGACTCGCGAACAGCGGCTCGACTGCGCTGATTTTTGCCTCGGCTGGGTGATTGTTGGAGGCTTTGCGAACCAATCGGCTGTATTCGGCGGTGAATTCGTCGCTTTTGTCGCGATCGTTCCATACCAAAACTAATCTACCGGATTTTTTAAAAATTCTGCGAAATTCCAACAGGCTGCGTTCCGGCTCGAACCAGTGAAATGCCTGGAAGCACGTTACTAAATCTACCGCTTTATCCGGTAAAGTAGTCGCTTCAGCACTTCCAGAGCGCCACTCTACCAGCGGGTGGGGTTGGGCGGCTTGTCTCATTTCGGCGTTCGGCTCGATCGCGATGACGCGCGCTCCCTTGGATGCCAGCAGCCGCGCTGAAATTCCCGTTCCCGCTCCGATATCAGCGGCAATCAGTCGCGCGGGTTCGCCGAGCCCCTCGAATATACAAGCGAGCGCCGTTTCCGGGTAACTCGGCCTATACTTGCTATAATCCGCCGCGCGATCGCTAAATCGCTGCAGTGGATTCATTTCATGCAGCGCGCCCGCATTCGATTCGCTCACAAATGCTTCCTCACTTTTGATAAAAAAGGGCGACGCGATCGCACCTCATGGCCGGTTCGCTTGCAAGCGCGGCAGCACGAGACGAGCAAACTCTTCGCGTCCGTTCACTAAATTAGCAGGAACGCCGTTCGGATAGTGTTCGGCAATCAAGGCACTCAGTTGTTCGAGTCGATTGCCGGGGTTGGGGTGGGTGCTGAGAAATTCCGGAGATCGTCCCCCTTTGCGGGCGGACTGGAGAATGCGCATCACCTCGATCATTGCTCTGGGATCGTAACCGGCTTGACTCATAAACCGAACGCCGAGGCGATCGCTTTCCAGCTCGTCCTCGCGCCCGTATTTCAGGCTCACCAATTGGTTGACGGCTTGGGCAATCACTGCCGCATTCCTGCCGTTCCCCTGTTCGTCACTCGCTGCCACCCCCACGGCAACCACGAGCGATCGCCCCAATTGCTGTTTTGCCAAGTGTTCCGCACCGTGCCGCCCGATAACGTGCCCGATTTCGTGCGCCAGCACCCCTGCCAGTTGTGCTTCCGACTGCAAGCGCCGCATCAAACCCACGGTAATAAACACTTGTCCCCCCGGCAGGGCAAAGGCATTGACTGTATTCGGATCGCGCAGCAGGTGGAAGTCGAAGGGATAGCCGATTTGAGAAGCATCGGACTGCTGCACGACTCGCAGCCCCACGCGATCGAGATAATCCTGCAGTTCCCTGTCTGGGTACAAACCGCCAAATTCTGCAGCCATCTCCTGCCGCGCCTCCAGCCCAAGGGCCACCTCCTGGCGCGGCGAAAGTTGCACCCGCTGATTTTCTCCAGTCACCGGATTTTTTACCGTTGTTGTCAAGTAGCTGATGAGTCCAAAAAAGCCGATTAAAAGTCCGAGTCCCAGACGGAATAGTGAGGGGCTTCTCATCACCGTTTTTCTCCTCATACTTTTGTCAGAAACCTAACATGCGCTTTGAGAAGAACACATCTGTCTGAAGGCGGCTTTTTAGAGTCCCCACCCTTAAGGGTGGGGCTACACGCACGAAGCCTGCCTGCGCAGGCTGTGACTTTTTTTGTTTTAAGCTGTACTCTATAATTTGCTTTTTTAAGAAACTGTTAAGACGAGTGTCTCTCTTTCTCCCTCTCTCCCTCTCCCCCCGTCTCCCTCTCTCTGGGCTTAGAGCGATCGCTCGACTCTAAGCGGCTGATCGGGGGTGAGTTTTTGTAGCTCGCCAGTCAGATCGCGCCACGGTTGCAATTGATCCACTTGGAAAGTGCGGCTCATCACAACATAAATCGAGGTTTGGTCGCAGCCGATACCGGCACTGATAACGTTTTCCCACGATTCTGCTTTCAGTTCGTCGGTGACGAGCCAGCGCCCCTGAACCCACGTCAGCTTGCGCGCGAAACGGAAGGGGGCATCTTGTTTGCCGACAATTAACATTTTTTGCAGCAGTTTTCGGATGAGATTAGGGAAGAATCGCCCGCCGGAAAGCATGACGAGGCGCAGCAGGATTAATTTGGCAGGTGTCATCTGCTGCTGTTTCGACCAGCCCATTTGTCCGAGGATGAGAATTTCGTTTTCTCCTATCTGGACTTGATAGGGGCCGATTAAGTGGCCGACGGCGTTTTTGATTTTTTTGCCTGCGCGGACTTGCAGGGAAAATTGCGTGTCGGAGGCAACTAGCTGGCGATCGCGAAAGATTTTGAAAACGCCGCCCTTATTGAGGGCGAGATACAGTTCGGTGGCGCGCGGGTTGGCGAGCCCCTCCGCGTGCGATCGCCGGTCGATGAGAATTTGCGCTTCCTGCAGCCAAATCCGACCGGTGGGGCGGGCTAGCGGAGTCGGGCGCTCCGGCACAAAATCTCGCCAAGCGAGTAAATAATTCCAAGTGTGGTGCCCGATAATGTGGTCGTCTGAATAGCAAGGAGCCAAACCGTTCGCCATTCCCGCTAAAAATTGGTCGTTTATCCGCAACGCCGCCGGCAGCCAGCGCCCCACTATTTCAAACCCGTGGGGAAAGAAATTATAAGTATTGCGGCTGCCGATTTCGCCGCCATAGGAGCCGTCGGGATGGATAAAATGTGCTGCAAATTCTACCGCTGCTGTCAGCACCTCCTTCAATCGCGGATCGGGCTTTATTTGGTACAATCTGGCTAAACAAGAAATCGTCAGCGTGTGGTAGCCGGGGTCGCAGCCTTCGTATTCCTGAAACCATCCCTCGGAACTTTGCCAGTCGAATACTCGCTCCATGCGAATTGCCTTGGCTCGCTTCCACTTCGAGGTTTTCAGCAGCCCCGATAACAGTTCCAAACACAGCACGATCAGGGCTTGGTGATTGGTGAGCTGTCCGCTTTCGTGGTGATTTGCCAGCCAGTCAGCCCGGGTTTCAAAAAATTTCAGCATCTCGAAGTTATCCAGTCCGAGCAGCAGGTAACTTTCCAGGCACGCTAATAGGGAAAATGCCGCCGCTCCGCCGGCGCGTTCGTAGGGAAAATAATCGTCGCACGAGCCGTCTTTGTGGGAGCTTTTAGCGGCATAGCGGATGCCGGCTTCTACCCACTCGCGAATCATCGGCTGTCGGTAATAGGGGTTATTTTGCAGGTTGGTTTCGTAAGCCAGGGCGAGCGGCCAGACAAATTCCTGGGCCATGCCGCTGGGAAAGTCGATAATTTTGTAGTGCCAGAAATTGCGATCGAAGCAGCCATAAGTGGGGCTGTGAGGATTGCGATCGCACAGGGTTAAAATTTTAGGAATTTGCGCCAGCGCTGAGCGGGCAAATAAGTCTCTATTCATAGTAATGAGTAATGAGTGCTGAGTGCACAGGAGGGAGTGCTGAGTGCTGAGTGCTGAGTGCTGAGTGGTGAGTAGGGAGTGGTGAGTGGTGAGTGGTGAGTAGGGAGTGGTGAGTAGTGAGTGGCGAACGTGCAGTCAAAAAAAGTGAGGAAGTAAGTTAAGTGAGGAGATCCTGAAAAATTTTCATCGCGGGTAGTTTATGAAAGTTATAGAAACTACTTTTTATCAAAAATAGGGCGCGTTTCGCCGCACCCTACCATCAGTTAGTCCTCGTTGCAGTCCTTGCGCCGCAACCGCACCTGGATTTCTTCCATTAACTTGCGGTTGGCAGCCAGCAAGTCTGCCAGCAGCCCCAACATCCACAACTGAAAGCCGATTAAAATTAAAATGGCTGCCAGAATCAAACTGGGAACCCGAGTGCGTTCGGTGCCGAGCCAAAAGTACACCAGCCAGCGGATGCCGAGGGTAACGCCCATACTAAACGGCACGCTCCCTAAAAATAAGAAAAAGCGCAGCGGCTTGTAAACCATGAAAATTCGCAGGATGGTGAAGAGCGATCGCCAAACGTAAGAGGGCGTACTCCTCACCAACCGGGAGGGGCGCAGTGGGGGATTGGTACGCACCGGCACGGAGGTGATGGCCATGCCCTTTTGGCCTGCTTGAATGATCGTTTCCAGGGTGTAGGTGTATTCGTTGAAGACATTCAGCCGCAGCGCTGCCGAGCGGCTGAAGGCGCGAAAGCCGCTGGGGGCGTCGGGAATGTCAGTATTGCTGGCAAGCCGCACCGCCCAACTGCCCAGTTTTTGCAGGAGTTTTTTCGCTCCAGAAAAGTGCTCGATTTCGGAGATGGGGCGCTCGCCCACGACAATTTCCGCCTCCCCTCGCAGGATGGGCGCGATCAGGTAGGGAATGTCATCGGCACAATATTGATTGTCGGCGTCGGTGTTGACGATGATATCGGCACCGACAGTGAGACAGGCTTCCAGCCCCACCATAAAGGCTTTGGCCAAACCTTGATTAGCGGACAGGCTGATAATGTGATCGACGCCGCACTCCTTGGCCACTTCAACGGTGCGATCGCGGCTGCCGTCGTCAATCACCAGCCATTCAACGATATCAACTCCGGGCACCTGGCGCGGCAAGGCTGAAAGGGTCACGCCGAGGGTTTCTTCCTCGTTATAGCAAGGAATTTGTACAATCAGTTTGGTCATCAGCGATTTTGGCAAGTAGCAGGCTGCACGTCAAAGCAGCCTACCCATATAGTCCACAGCATACTATCGGTTGACAGACTCGGAGCGCGATCGCCTTCGCGATCGCTACAGCCAGCCCCACCAGAGATAAGATTACCGTTTTCCGTGAGAGCCGGGATTGGGGGATTAGGAGATTTTGAGGGTGCACTCGGTTGAGGATTCTTTGGGTGGAAAGGGAGGAAAACATCGCCTCCTCCCTCCGATCCCCGCACCCCCTTCTCACTCTTCATCCACTCAGCACCTCCCACGCTTACACCTCCCACGCTTACACTCAGCACTCAGCCGAGGCATCGAGCACTCCCTCCTGTGCACTCAGCACTCAGCACTCAGCACTTATGTGCGCCACAGGCGGGCAAACTCCGCCAAAGTGGACTGAGAGAGTTGCAACTGCAGCCACTCCAGCGCCTGATGTTGGTGGGTTTTCCCCTGATATGACCGGCAAACGTTAATTAATAGGATGGGGGCTGTCGAGGTGGTTGAGTTGCGCCAGCGGCGAGCAAACTCCTGTAGAATAGCAGGCGGAATTTGCTGCTGCAGCCACTCGATCGCCCGTTCTTGGTGGACTTTGCCCTGATAGGACTTGCAAACGTTAATCAACTGAATATCTGTGGATTGGGAGACGGATTGGCTGCGCCACTGTTGGGCAAATCTTTCTAGAATGGCTGGGGGTATTTGCTGCTGCAGCCACAAGAGTGCCTGTTCTTGGTGGGGCTTGCCCTGATAGGACTTGCAGACATTAATCAAGCGGACAGGCGCTCTGTATCTCGTGTTTCGCCATTTTTGGGAAAATTCTTCTATGGTGGCGAGGGGTATTTGCTCCTGCAGTCCGTCGAGTGCGTCATCTTGGTGGACAAAGCCTTTATAGGACTTGCAAACGTCCAAAAGGCGGATAACTGGCGGCAATTCTCGGGCTGTTGGCGGTTCGGGTTGTAGTTCCGGTTGCGGTTGTAGTTCCGGTTGCGGGAGTATGGGCTGCAAAAAGGGATCTATCAGCGCCGTCCAAGTTTGGATGCCGACAATGCCGTCGGGTTCCAAACCCATTGCTTTTTGAAAGGAGACGATCGCCAATTTCGTACTCTCGCCAAACGCTCCGTCGATCGCTCCCGGATCGAAGCCTTTATTTTTCAGGCATTTCTGAATCCCCATCACTTTTGAGTTGGTTTTTCCTTCCAGCGAACTTTGGAAGCGATTGACGTCCACGCCGCCAGACACGCCCCGCACCCGCCCGGAATCGGTGTATTGCCAAATCGTCCAGGTATCCCAACCGCCGGGAATGTAGGGCTTGTCGTCGCTGGTATAGTGGGCAATCCACAGCGGGTACTCCGAGAAGCGCCGCAGGTTGCCGATGCGCTCCCAAAATCCCGGGTAGGTGTAGATAATCGGCGCGCGCCCCGTGGCAGTTTCCACCACCTGCAGCCACTTCGCCATCCGAGACGCGATCGCCTCGTTCCCCATCCCCCCAGTCGATTCCACATCCAAAATCGGCGGCAAGTCTCCCGGCTCCAATTTCACCACTCTCAGGAAAAACTCCGCCTGCGCTTGGGGATCGGTACTGGGGCGGAAGAAGTGGTAGGCTCCCCGAATCAGACCTGCTGCCTTGCTCATAGCCCAGTTGCCCGCGAAGGTATCGGCTGCGAAAGACGCCCCCTCAGTCGCTTTCATCATCGCAAACGAGAAGCCTTCCTCCGCTACGGCTTGCCAATTGACGTTGCCCTGGAAGTCAGAAACATCAATACCATACGCGCTCATATTGTTCGCAATTTTTAAGGTTTATTTTGGGAATCTTTGTCAAGTCTTACGGACTTTTAAGCGATTTATCAGCGAATTTAAAAAAATATTGAATTTACCCCTAAACATTGTTACGCGCATCCGATCTCTGATAAAATGCCAAAGATTACCGATAAAAAAGCAGGCAAACCCATAAAAAACAAAAGACGGAGAAAGGCTCGAAAAAGTTGCAGCAGAGAAAAGAGGTAAAGCATTGAGTAAAAAAGGGTAAACAGCGAACAAAAAAACAGAGAAGATTGGCAAAGGAGTAAAAAAGCAGTAAAATTACCGAACTTGACAAAAAAGCCTCGCTCCCAAACTTCCTTCTTCTCCCTCTCTGCGAACTCTGCGTTTTTGCGGTTCGCAAAGCCAACACTCAACCATTCAAAACCAAAAAAATTGCTTATGGAAATAATACCTGCCATCGATTTATTAGAAGGGCGTTGCGTGCGGCTGTATCAGGGAGACTACGCGCGATCGCAAACCTACAATGAAGACCCCGTAGCCGTCGCCAAAGAATGGGTGGCGCAAGGGGCAACCCGCCTGCACTTGGTCGATCTCGACGGAGCCAAAAAAGGCGAACCGGTGAACCGAGGGGCGATCGCCGCGATCGTCAATGCCGTGGACGTGCCCGTGCAGGTGGGGGGCGGATTGCGCGATCGCGCCACAGTCGCCGACTTGCTGGCGATCGGGGTGCGGCAAGCCATTCTCGGCACCGTCGCCGTCGAGCAACCGCAGCTCGTGGGCGAGTTGTGCGCAGAATTTCCCCGCCAAATCGTCGTCGGCATCGACGCCCGCGACGGCAAAGTCGCGACGCGCGGCTGGCTGGAAACCTCGGAGCTATTGGCCGCAGAACTCGGCCAGCAGGTGGCCAAATTGGGGGCTGCAGCGATCGTCTACACCGACATCCACCGCGACGGCACCCTCAAGGGGCCGAATTTGCCCGCTCTGCGAGAAATGGCGCAAGCAGTTGACATTCCGGTGGTTGCCTCTGGCGGCGTGTCCTCGATTACCGATTTGTTGAGCCTGCTAGCCCTCGAACCCCTGGGCGTGCGCAGCGTCATCGTCGGACGCGCCCTCTACACCGGCGACATCTCCCTGAAAGAAGCACTGCAAGCAGTTGGCCCTGGCCGCTTGCAGGATGTCCCGCCTGATTTGGGTTCCTCCGCGTTTGGGTGAGGCAACTCTCTAGGGGAACGGTGCAAGCCGGTAAGAATTCAGGAGTGAAGAGCCAGAAGCTAGCGATCGGACAATTTCAGAAAGAAACAAGAGGGTAAGAGTTGCCTCTCACAAGCTCCGGCAACTCTAAAAACGCCTAAACTCTTTCCTGACTCCTGACTTCTGGCTCCTGAATTCTCACGCAGTCAGTGCCCCTACAAAGCGTTTTTCTGGGGCGGTTGCGAGATCGGAATGGCGATAATAAATTCCGTTCCTCGTCCGGGGGCTGAAATACAGTCGATTTGCCCGCCGTGTTTTTCCACCACAATTTGATAGCTGATTGACAACCCCAACCCCATGCCTTTACCCACGGGTTTTGTCGTGAAAAACGGGTCAAACAAGCGATCGCGCACCGCCTCGGTCATGCCGGGGCCGTTATCAGCGATTCGGATGGCCACTCTTCTGTCGGATATGACTTCCGTGCGAATCCGAATCAGCGGGCATGGCTTTGTTTCCCAACGCCCCATGCGATCTCCCGTCCCCTCTTCCAATGCCTCGATCGCATTATTGAGGACGCTCAGAAATACTTGGTTGAGCTGAGCCGAGTGCGCTTCTACCGGCGGCAGCTCTGTATATTCTTTTCGCACTTCAATTTCAGTTGCCTCGGGCGATCGCAGTCGGTGCTGCAAAATCAGCAGCGTGCTTTCTATCCCTTCGTGAATGTCAACCTGCTTGATTTCGGCTTCATCCAGCCGCGCAAAATTCCGCAGAGACAGCACCAGATTGCGGATGCGTTCCGCACCGGTTTTCATCGATGCTAGCAGATTTGGCAAGTCTCCGATTAAGAAATCCAGGTCAATTCTGTCTGCCAGCGCTTGTATCTCCAGCACTGGCTCTTGATAGTGTCGGGCATAGCTCTGCATCAAGTACAGCAAGTCTTCGACGTACTGCTTGACGTAAATCATATTGCCATAGATAAAGCTCACCGGGTTATTCAGTTCGTGGGCAATTCCCGCTACCATTTGCCCCAGCGAGGACATTTTTTCCGCATGAATCAGTTGAGCCTGCGTTCGCTTTAAATCGTGCAAAGCTTCTGACAAAAGTTGCTGGGTTTTCTGCCTCAATTTCGCTTCGGACTTTTGCAGCGCTTCTTCTACTCGCTTGCGTTCTGTAATATCAAAGCGAATCGTTAGATATTGAAACGGTTTGCCGCCATTGTCCAAAAACGGAACAATTGTGGTATATACCCAGTAATAGGTTCCATCTTTGGCTTGATTTTTAATCTCTCCTCTCCAAATTTTACCGCTAGAGATAGTCTGCCACAAGTCTCTAAAAAATCCTTTGGGATGATATCCTGAATTGACGATGCGGTGAGTTTGGCCGAGCAGTTCTTCCCGCTTGTATTGGGACAGTTCGCAAAATTTGTTATTGACGTAAGTAATGACGCCATGAGTGTCAGTAATCGCCACGATGGCTGCCCGATCTAAGGCAAATTTGATATCCGATAATTCTTTGAGAGAGTTTTGAAGTTGCGCTTGCAAGCGCTGGCTTTTGACTTCGGATTGAAAGAGGCTGCGATCGCCATCCCAATCGGAGGTTAAATGGGTGATGTCGCGAAAAGTCCAGACTCTGCCGACGATCGCTTCTCCGAGGCGCTGCGGTTGCGAATGGCACTCGAATAGTTTGCCATTCGCGAGGGCGAGGTGGTGGTGGCTGCGCGCGGAAGAGCACTCGCCCAATTCCTCGACTTGCAGCGAGAAGGTTTCGGCATCTTTGAGCTGCGGCAGCACCAGCGCCAGGAATTGGCTTTCTTCAGGGGACGCGATCGCCGCCTCCGGGATGCCCCACATTTCCAGAAATTGGCGATTGCACTCGGCGATTCTTCCGAAAGAGTCAACTGCCACAATTCCGTCTGCGATCGCTTCTAACGTGGCGCGCAACAACGCCAGAGAGCCTTCTGCATCCTCCTTTGCCCGCGCGCGATCGTTAGCCGACTTGCTTTCCATACCATCTCGCTCTATCTGGATCATTTCTTCGACCCTTTTCCGCGTGTTTTTATGGGTACAATCCGATTGTAGTAAAAGTTTTAACAAAAATTTATATTTATTGAGATCTATGGTTCATGGCGACAGACGAGGGAGAAGCTTCTGGCAGAAACCCAGCGCCAACTTGCTCGTAGGTAGGAATACTTTTATTCCGGTTTGTCGTTTCAGACTGCTGAATTCTTACCGCAAAGCCGACAATCAAACAGAAGTCAAACTTAGCCTGTTCTTCTTGCGAGGAACCTCATAGAATATGGAAACGCGCGGCGTCTGGCTCACCAACACAGATAGTAAGGTTTTTAGTTCTAAGGAAAGGATTGCTGAAGCGATGCAATTTCTCGCCGAGACGGGATTTAACGTCGTGTTTCCCGTCGTTTGGAATAAGGCACTCACGCTCTATCCCAGTCAAGTTATGCGGGAAACTTTCGGGGTGGAAATTGACCCGGCTTACAAAGGTCGGGACCCGCTGGCAGAGCTGATTGACGCGGCGTACCGGCACGGGCTGGCAGTCGTTCCCTGGTTTGAATACGGATTCGCTAGCTCCTACAATCTAGGGGGCGGATACTTGCTAGCCAAAAAACCGGAGTGGGCGGCGCGCGATCGCCAAGGCAACTTGCTGAAAAAGAACGGCTTTGAGTGGATGAATGCCCTCGATCCCCAGGTGCAAGATTTCCTCATCTCTCTCGTGCGAGAAGTCGTGCAAAACTATGACATCACTGGCATTCAAGGCGACGATCGGATGCCCGCATTCCCCTGCGAGGGCGGCTACGACGAGCTAACCGTCAAACGCTACTGCCAGGAATTCAATCGGGAGCCGCCGGAGAATCCCAAAGATCGGCAGTGGGTGCAGTGGCGGGCTGATATTTTAACGGAGTTCTTAGCCCGTCTCTACCGTGAAGTCAAAGCCATCAAACCCGATTTAGTCGTATCGATGGCTCCGAGCATCTACCAGTGGGGTTTGAATGAATATTTGCAGGATTCTAGAGCGTGGCTGGAACGCGGCATCGTCGATTTGATACACCCGCAAGTTTATCGCCGCGATTTTAATAGCTACAGGCAAATTATCGATCGCCTCGTCGCCGAACAGTTCGCGCCCGATCAGTTGTCGAAGGTGGCTCCCGGGATTTTGATTAAGTTGGGTTCGTACCGCATCAGTGCCGAGGATTTGTTAAAGGCGATCGCCTACAATCGCTCAGTCGGCATCCGAGGCGAGGTGCTGTTTTTCTACGAAGGCTTGCGTGCAGACGGCGGCGCGATCGCCAAAGTTTTGCGATCGGGACCCTACGCCAAACCCGCCGACGAGCCCTACCGCCCTGACGAGAGCCTGCTCCTCAGTTTAAAATTTTCCCCTCTACAGTGGTTGACAAATACAATTTTTTCTGTATGGCGCTATTGGCGGGCATTGATTAAAAATCGCTTGTGAGCAGCGATCGACGGGGAACAGCCCCAACTGCGCGATCGAGCGGTCATACTCTCATATTGAGAAACCCGGCTTCTTAAAGAAGCCGGGTTTCTGGGCGTACTTCATCTCAATGAAAACCGCTATAGGTCGGAAAGTGGTTAAAATAATTCTCGTGTTAGCGAAAGGAGAACCAGAGCGCGTGGACTATCAATCGCAGGTCCAACAGGTTGTGGAAACGCTCAAAAAAGACTTGCCGACGCTTTTCGAGCGCGATATTTCCTACGATATTTATACAAAAAATATCTATTTTAAAGACCCCGTGAATACCTTCAAAGGAAAACTTAACTATCGAATTATTTTTTGGACTTTGCGATTTCACGGACAGCTATTTTTTACGAGCTTGTCTTTCGACGTTCACGAAGTCGCTCAGACAGCCGAGGACACAATTACCGCCATTTGGACAGTTCGCGGCACCTTGCGCGTGCCCTGGAAAGCGGGCGTATTTTTTAACGGATATTCTACTTACAAACTCACTCCAGACGGGTTAATCTACGAGCATGTCGATACTTGGGATCGCCAACCCAGTGAAATCTTGAAGCAGTTCTTCCGCAAAGGCGGCGACAGCACCTGAGCTCTCAAACCCTGCAAAGGGAAACGTTTGAATTTGGCCCCGATCGCCTAAATTTTTTGCCGGAGCGGAATTTCGATAATGAATTCGGCACCGCGACCGAGTGCGGAATGACAGTGCAGCCGTCCGCGATGGGTTTCTACCACAATCTGATAGCTAATCGACAATCCCAAACCCGTTCCCTGCCCGACGGGTTTTGTGGTAAAGAAGGGGTCAAACAAGCGCTGGCGGACTTCTTCAGTCATGCCAGCACCGTTGTCGGCAATAGAGATAACAACAAAGGGGGGATTGGAAATTGGGGAGGGAGTGTCTTCCCCATGCCCTTTTGCCCATTCTCCGTGTTCTAAGTAAGTGCGAATTCGGATGGTACTGGGGTTGGCTGCGATTTCTTCGAGAGAGCGCTGCCGATTGTAATCTTCCAGGGCATCGATCGCATTGGCGAGCAGGTTCATAAACACCTGATTGAGCTGCCCCGCGTAGCACTCCACCAGAGGCAAATCGCCATATTCTTTAATGACCTGAATGCCAACATGCTCGGATTTGTATTTTAAGCGGTTTTGCAGGATCAGCAGGGTACTTTCGATGCCGTCGCGGATATCGACCTCTTTCATCTGAGCTTCATCGAGGCGAGAGAAAGTTCGCAAGCTCAGAACAATTTCGCGAATTCGTTCAGCTCCTACCTGCATGGAACCCAGGAGTTTTGGCAAGTCTTCGATGATATAATCCAGTTCGATCGCCTCCATTTCTTCCTGAATGGTTCTGGTGGGAGGGCATTTCTCTTGATAGAATGTCAGCAGGTGCAGTAAATCGCGGGTGTAGTCTTTGGCGTAAGTGAGATTGCCGTAGATAAAATTGACGGGATTGTTGATTTCGTGGGCGACGCCGGCAACGAGCTGCCCGAGGCTGGACATTTTCTCGCTCTGAATGAGTTGGGCTTGCGTGCGTTTGAGTTCGTGGAGCGCCTGCTCGACATCTCTGGCTCTCTGGCGTTCGCGCATTTCAGACTGCCGCAGCGCTTCTTGCGCGTGCTGGCGTTCTTCGATTTCGTCGTAAAGGCGCTGGATGACATTTTGCAATTCACTAGCGCGATCGTCTACTTGCATTTGCAGCATTTCTTTGGTGGATTGCAGCTTGGATTCGGCTTGAATGCGCTGGCGATCGCGATCGCTCAACAGAAGGGCACCCCACCAAATTACAACGGAAAGGAAAGCCAAATTAACGACACTTAAAAGGGCGATCGCGACTTCGGCACTGAAAAGCCAGGATCGGTAACAGGCGATGGACACCCAGAGCAACAGTAGCGACAGGGCAATCGCTCCGAGTAAAAAACGCCGCGCCGTAACACCGCCCGCATCCGCTCTGACAAAAACTGCCGTCACACCTTGGTGCGGGCGGGCTAGCAAAATACTCGCGCACGACAGCAGAAAAGTAGAGGCTTCGTGCCACTCCATACTGGTGTAAAAATCCAAACCGTACAAAGCCGTCAGCCCGCCGAGACGGCTGAGCAAACCCAGCCACGCGATCGCAAGTGCCACCAGAGTCAGAAGCTGGGCAGGAATGTAGTTGGGAGTGATACTGTTCAGCAAAAGCAACGCCGATCCGAGCAGGAAAAAATTGACAGCCGAATTCACGGGTATTCGTGCCGACGCATCTGCAAAATAAACGTCTAGCTCATCTCCCTTTGAGAGGGAAATAGCGTCGGGAGCGACCGAAGCGGTGCTTTCTTTAAACAGCAGTTGGGCGATACCCGAATTCCAGCCAAACCCGTACTCGATTAGCCCTAGCACTCCCACAAACAGGACAGCGATCGCGCAGATTTGAGCGACACGGCGCGTCAAAGGAGAACTCAGTTGCTTGTGCCACAGCCAACTGGATAAACCGCTGAGGAGGAAGCACAAAGCCGCGATCGGCTTCATGCTTTCTCCTCCTACCCAGAAGTTCTTGAAAAACGCGATATCGAACTGCCAACCCACCAGCACGAGACAGCTAATAAAAATGACCGCAACGCTGGCTTTTCGGGAAAGTGATTGCAGCCATCCGAACGGGGTTGAGGTTCCCCCCCAGGCATCTACGAGCTGATATGTGTTTTCCAATGGGACACCCCGATCGTTTTCAAATTGATTCATGCGCCGGCAACTCTTCTATGAGATATTCTCCAGTATACGAGCACTGACTCTGTTGCACCTCACAAGCGCGTTCCCACCGAGCGCTTTCTGCTCGGGTTGAAAGAAAAAAGGACAAGCACTCGCCAGCGATCGCCGCAAAGCAGCAGCCTTTAGAGAGTCGGCGTGGAGCCCGAACGCCCTACCATTGGCCCTCACGAACCGGGAAGCCGACCGCTGACGGCTTTTTTTTGGCGATCGCGCTTTCTGAACCTAGACTTCCCAACTCCGGCGTCCTAACTTTGCCGATTTCTCGCCGCGTTCCGGGAATGTCCCCGCGAAAAATTCTCTGCTATTCCGGACGAGAACTCGCCTACCCGCAAAAAGGAGGAGCCTTAGAGCCAGAGAGGCGAGTGTTTCTAGAGGGTTCTTATTCTGGCAGCAATTCCAGACGATCGCGCCGCCTGCAACCGAGGGCGCGATCCCGGCGGCGGCAAAAGCTTGCGATCGCTTCGCTACCCTTAATAACCGCGCTTTACGCGACTCGTGAGCATCCCAAATCAGAAACCCTGCAACGACGCGGAAAATGCTGGGCCAAAGCATCGTTTAAAATTAAAACAGTAAAAAATTGTGAAGTCCGGGAAAGTTGCCCAAAAAGTGTGAATAAATTTTAAAATGCCAGATAGTACAAGAGGACGAACAGATGAAGCTTGAAGAGATCGTCGAAAAAAATTTAGTTATCGACTTGGCAACTTTTAAGAAAGATAGGGAATTAGTCGAGCAAGTGCAGCGGCGGCTGAATGCCCTAAACTTGTACCCGGGGGGCGGCTGGATAGATGGCCTGTATGGCCCGCGCACGGAAGGAGCGATCGTTCAATTCTGCAATTCGGCGAAGCTGGACAACATGAAAACCGGCCAATTTAATCGCGCTTTTGCCGAGGCACTCCTGAAGTCTCAATCTGAAGCTTTTGGCTTAGAAGCGGGCAAGTACCGCGACCAGGTATTTATGGATTTTTTAAAAGCAGAGGCCGGGTTTAACGCCGATAAACTCGCCTTTCTAGACCGGGGAATTGACCACTCGCCCTATAAAGGAGAAACCGAAATCAGTCCATTGCGGCTGAAGGAAAAACCCGACGGTCAACAAGTCGTATCTTTTGGAGAAAAAGCAACGCCTTATAATGCCACGCAGCCTGTAACCTTCACCCCTTATCCCAAGATAGGAGAGCTTCCTAAAATAGACGACAAAGGGCTTAGCTTTCTCCACGCAGACATCAAAGAAGCCTGCATTTGTATTGGCAGTTTTGTCGGAGGAGAACTCAGAGCGCACTGGCTGGGCAGAAACGCCTTGAGTAACGTTCAAATGTGGAGTACCACAAAAATCCTACCCGTTCTGAATGCAATCTGCCGAGTGAATACCCAGTATCCTACTTGTGACATCGACAACGCAGTCGTCAAAGACAAAAGTACCGGAACCAGCTATCGATTTAACGATTTAGTGACAGATGTCGTCACCTACAAGCAAAAAATAGGGACTTCAAATTCTCTGGCGGCGATGTTCAAGCGATTTGAGACTTATGCAGGTTTGGAAACCTGGCTGAGAAATATTACGGGTAATAAGAGCTTGCAGTTTCGGGGAACTTACGGAGAGGGGGCTTTTATCTCTTATCCAGAACTCTTTGACCAAAAATTGCAGCGGGTTGTGTTGAGTGCGGCTCCTGAAACGGCGAGAGGAAATAACCTCATGTCTGCTTACGATCTGACGCGGACAATTTCGATGCTGGGATGGCATTATTACCTGCAACAAGCGGCGCGGCTGCCAGGAGCCCAGTGGAACAGTCTGGAAAGCGTTGTCAGAGCGATGGGGAAAGATAGCGCTCGCTATATAGACGTGGCGATCGAAAAGTTAGCATTGCAGAATACAGTTGAATCGCCGGTGATTCTCTCCAAACTGGGATTTGGGCGGAGCAGTACCAGAAATCGGACTGAGCTCGCTTATGTGGCTTTTTTACAGTTTGTTGACACGCGCCCGAAGGCGCAAGGAAAGCCGGCAAAATTGAGAACGATCGCGATCGCTTTGCGGGGAGCGAAGGCGTTAGAGGATGCCAATCAGGAGGCGATTCAAATCGATGCCAGGGTGGCAGCAGAAGTGACGGAAATTATTCGCCGAGTCGTCACTGAGGAACTGATTTGAGACGGCCCGGAAACCCGGTTTCTTGAAGAAACCGGGTTTCTAAATGCAGAGCGGTTAGAACTTGACAAAATTCTAGAAATTATTTATTTCGCCGGTCGTGGGAGCGCTGCTTTTCCCCAAGCGCTAAGTAATCGATAAATGCCTCGCGATCGTCTGGCGATAAAGCATCCCAATTGTGTCCGCGATCGCTACACAATCGCCGCAATTCCTCCTCAGAGTATTTCGGGCGGCGCGGGCGCGATCGCTCTTGCTCTTTTGCCAGTTCTTGCAGTAGGGCTCGCTTGCGATTGAGCGGCAGTTGCTTGACTAATTCAATCACTTGGGCATCGGTCAGACTCAGGTTTGGCATGATTCTCACCTCCACTTTGATTCTCGGAGCCAGTTGTCTCCTTTTAGCTGAGTATAGAACAAGATGGCGATCGCTGAAGCGCTCTCGTTTGTAGCGATCGCTTCAGCCCTCCTGCAGACTCGTTCCCGGGCTAGCTCTAGGGTAGAGTGCCAAATTTTGGAGTATCTGCCTCTAAAATTTGTTTTTTACCAATCAAAGAGAGCTGATTTACTACCTTAAAAAAAGGCTCGGACAAGAACTGTCCGAGCCCCTCCCTTTCAGTGTTTGAGCGAGAATTCCTGACTAGATACTAGATCGCAATAAAATTAGCAGCAGTGAGAGATGAAAAGCTAACACTATCTAAAGTTAGCAAAAATTCACCTGTACTGATAACTTGAATCACTGTATCACTCAAATCTGAGGGACTGTTAGTGATGCTCAAATCAGCAAAGGACAAACCCCCGGTCAACCCAATTAGATCGTTACCGATGTTGAAGTTTTCAATGAAGTCAAACCCATCCCCAGATGCAAAGACAAATATGTCATTTCCACCGCCGCCATTCATGGTATCTTGACCTAAACCAGCGATGAGGGTATCTTCACCATCTCCTCCGCTCATGTAGTCATTGCCCAGATCGCCAGATAACCTGTCAGCGCCTGACTCTCCATAAAGATTGTCGTCATTTTGACCGCCATGCACGGTATCGTCGCCGTTCCCTCCATTAACATAGTCGTTACCTATGTTGCCATTCAGGTAGTCATTTCCGTCATAACCACCAACCCGATCGTCTCCTTTACCGGCGGCGAGGATGTCATTGCCAGCGTATCCATCAATAACATCATTGCCTTGATTGCCAAAAACGATATCATCGCCGGAGCCTGCATCCACATAGTCGTCTCCGTCAAAGGTGAATATCGTGTCGTTGTCGCCCCCGCCGTAAATATCATCATCGCCTTCGGCTGCCTCTACATAGTCATTCCCGCCATTGGCAAGGATGTAGTCATCGCCTTTGTAGGCTAAAATAAAATCAGCAAAGTCAGTACCTTCCAGGCGATTGTTGCTATCATTTCCAACCAAATCTGACATGATTTATTACCTCAGTTTTCAGTGACTTACCTATAAATGCCTCAAGCATTGGCTGTCGATCGCATTTCTTGACCAAGGCGCGATCGCAAGCAAGCCCGGGGCTCCACCTGACCGATCGGGTGACGAAATACCAATTAAGGCTCTCTGCAATCAGCCTCATCGGTATATTTCTATATAAGCACTTGCTTAAATACGTCTGCAAAATTTATAACCTTTTTTTTATAATTGCGGCGGCGATCGCGAATTCTCCGCCACTGGCTCAGCTATATGGCATCCTCCCCCGTCACCGCCCTCTAGCCCTAGTGTTCTGTCCAGATTATTCTGGAGGGTTGGTGGGAGAGTTGCCGGGATTAGGGGATTAGGGGACTGAGGGTTTAGGGGGACAAGTTTTCTGTCGTTTGTATTGAGCGCTTCAGCGCTCCTGTAGAAGTAGGATGGGCTTAACGTGTACGAAACCCAACCTAAGCGTGCCTGCCGTTTGTAGCGATCGCTTGCCGCGCTCTCGCAGAAGTGGGTTAAGCATTCGCAAAACCCAACCTCTAGGGGCTGTCTGTCTGAAATGCGATCGCCTTCCTTCCTTACTCTCCCCCCTCTGACGCATCGGCGCTCAAAAACTCTCGCATGTACTGATTCACCAATTGCGGTTTTTCCTGCTGCACCCAATGGCTGCAATTGGGGATGTAGCGGATTTGAAAATCTTTGACGTAAGTTTCCGTGCCGTAGGTTAATTCTGTACCAAGGGCTGCATCATTTTCTCCCCAAATCATCAAAGTGGGGATTTCCAGTACCCCCCACTGCTGCGGGTTTGAAAATGCCTGAAATAAGTTGCGGTAATAATTTATCGCGGCAGTCAGGGCTCCCCGTTTGGAAATAGCATCTTTGTAAGCTTCGATATCCTCGTCGGTAAAAGCAGTTTTGTCGATCGCCATCCCCTTAAAAGCCCTTTCGATGAACTGATAGTCATCCCACTGCGCGTAGAGTTCTGGCAGTCCCGGCATTTGGAAAAAAAAGACATACCAACTCCTCAGCAGTTGTTGGGGATTGCTGCGGAGTGCTTCTACAAATTTTGCCGGGTGGGGGATGTTCATCACGATGAGTTTATCCACCATTTCGGAATGCGCATCAGCGAAATACCAGGCGATCGCACCTCCCCAGTCGTGCGCCACCAGCACGCAGCTAGAATAGCCCAATCCCCTAATTACTCCCTCGATATCTTTGACAAACTCCGACATCACATAAGCCGACTGATCTTTAGGTTTGTCGCTGAGGTTGTAACCTCGCAAGTCGAGGGCGACGACTTTATAATCTTTGGCAAATTCTGGGATTTGGTGTCGCCAAGAGTACCAAAATTCCGGGAACCCGTGCAACATCAGCATCAAAGGGCCTTTTCCCTGAGTAACGTAGTGGAAATTCAGCCCATTGGCGGTGATGTATTCGTGCGTCCAAGACCCTTCTAGTACGGACATAGATGCCTCCTCAATCTATACGATTTGCGGTTGAATGATGCTGCCCAACTTAACTTCGCAGTTCACCATTGAGAACTATCTTCGTTTACAGGTTCTTCGGGCTTGATGATTTTGCCCAACATCAGCCCGATCGCAAAACTGAGCAACTCGTACATCCCAAATAAGATGGCAAACATGACAAAGCCCATCACATTCATAAAAATCGGAGGAGGAGTCCTGAGAAGTCGGTCTTTTGTTTTTTGATAGTTCTCGATATGTTGAGAAGGCGTCAGTTCTTGCCCCGTCTTAATCTGTTGCTCTGCTTGCCATCCCAGCAGATAGCCGATCGCTCCGCCGATAATCAAGATAGCAATGAGTTTGCTCATCAACTGATGGGCACTTTTTGAGGGAATCTTAATGGTAACAGCGTCGGTTCCAGCGCGTGGTTCGTCATTCATACACGTTCCCTCACAGGCGATCGCGAATTTATACACAGGATACATCAGCCCGGATAAATCTTTCAACCCTCATCCGAACTTGGCGGGTGCTGCTGCAACACCTGCTTCAAATATTGCCCGGTATAAGAGCGATCGCACTCTGCCACCTCCTCTGGCGTCCCCACGGCGATAATTTCTCCCCCCTTGTCGCCGCCTTCTGGCCCTAAATCGATAATCCAATCGGCGCAGCGAATCACGTCTAAATTGTGTTCGATGACCAAAATCGAATTTCCCTTGTCCACCAATCGCTGCAGCACGTTCAACAATTGGTGTACGTCGTAAAAAGATAACCCGGTTGTGGGTTCGTCGATTAAATAAAGCGTCTTCCCCGTGGCGCGCCGCGACAGCTCGGATGCCAATTTTACCCGCTGCGCTTCGCCGCCGGATAGGGTGGTTGCCGGCTGCCCGAGGTGGATGTAACCCAAACCCACATCGAGCAACGTTTGCAAGCGACTCGCTGCCCTGGGAATGTTTTTAAACATTTCGAGGGCTTCTTCGACGGTCATGTTGAGTACGTCGGCGATGGATTTTCCCTTATATTTCACCTGCAAAGTTTCTCGATTGTATCGCGCGCCCTTGCAAATCTCGCACTGAACGTAGACATCCGGCAGGAAATTCATCTCGATGACATTCACCCCCTGCCCGCTACACGCCTCGCAGCGTCCGCCTTTGACGTTGAAGGAAAATTGCCCTTGCTTGTAACCCCTTGCCTTGGCTTCTATGGTTTGGGAAAAGACATCGCGGATGATGTCAAATACTCCCGTATAGGTGGCGGGGTTGGAACGGGGAGTGCGCCCGATCGGCGATTGATCGATGACGATCGCCTTATCGATCGCGTCGATTCCTTTGAGGGCACCCAGTTCGCCGGGAAAGGCAATCTTTCGGGTGAGGTGGTGTTGCAGGGCTGGGTAGAGCAATTCTTCGATCAGGGTAGATTTCCCCGAACCGGAAACGCCCGTGACGCAGACGAGTTTGCCGAGAGGAATTTCTACATCTAGATTCTTGAGGTTGTTGCGGCGGCAGTTTTTCAAAAGGAGCGATCGCCCGTTGCCTTGTCTTCTTTCTGCAGGCGTGGCGATCGCTTCTCGCCCCGACAAATAAGCGCCCGTGAGCGATGCTTCCGCCGCCAGCAAAGTTTCTAAATTTCCCTGGGCGACAATTTCGCCGCCGTGTACGCCCGCCCGAGGTCCGATATCAACCAGATGATCGGCTGCGCGAATGGTTTCCTCGTCGTGTTCTACCACAATTAAAGTATTTCCCAAGTCGCGCAGTTTGAATAGCGTTCGGAGCAGGCGCGTGTTGTCTCGCTGGTGCAATCCGATACTCGGTTCGTCCAAAACGTAGAGAACGCCAGTCAAACCGGAACCGATTTGCGTTGCGAGGCGAATCCGCTGCGCTTCGCCGCCGGAAAGCGTCATCGCCGCGCGATCGAGGGTGAGGTAATCCAAACCTACGTCGAGGAGAAATTGCAGGCGGGCGCGGATTTCTTTGAGGACGAGTTCGGCGATTTTCGCTTGGCGATCGCTCAATTGTAAATGATTCGTCCGCTCCAGACTTTCCCGAATCGAAACTGAAGTAATTTCTTCAATCCGATATTGCCCCAAGCGAACGGCTAGGGCTTCCGGTTTCAAGCGTTTCCCCTGACAGACTTCGCACGGGCGATAGACGATATACTGCTCTAATTTCTGCTTTTGCAATTCCGAAGAAGTTTCGTCATACTGTCGCTGCAAGAGCGCCAGCACGCCTGGGAAGCGGCGATAGTAACCTTGTTCCTCCCGATAGCGGGATTCGGCGTCAATCCAGACTTGTTCTTCGGAACCGTAGAGCAAAATCTCCTGCTGCTTTTTGGTTAGCTTTTTCCACGGGGTTGTGATGTCGAAGTGAAAAGCTTTGCCGATGCTGTTGAAGAGGGTGAGGTAGTAGATGTTATCTTTTTCTGCCCAAGGGGCGATCGCGCTGTACACGGGCGCGTCGGGATCGGGCACGACCAAATCCGGGGAAAAGGCGCGCAAGAAACCCAATCCGTGACAGTGCGGGCACGCCCCGTAAGGGGAGTTGAAAGAGAACAATCGCGGCGATAATTCTTCCATGACTGCCCCGTGTTCGGGACAGGCAAAGTTTTCTGAAAATACCAATTCTTGAGGGAGTTCTGCAGTTGCGTTACTCTGGCTTTGGCGTTTACCTCCGGCTGTCTCGGCGGATGTATCATTTAATAGCTGAATGACGGCAATTCCCTCAGAATGGCGCAGGCAGGTGGTGAGGGAGTCGGCGAGGCGCTCCTCGATACCGGGCTTTTTGATCAGGCGATCGACGACAATTTCGATGGTGTGAGTGTGATTTTTGTCAAGCTCGATGGTTTCGGAGAGTTCCATCACCTCGCCATCGACTCTGACGCGGGCGAATCCTTCGCTAGCGAGGCTGGAGAGGAGTTTTTTGTGGGTGCCCTTTTTGCCCCGGACGACGGGGGCCAAAATTTGGAACTTGGCGCGATCGGGGAGTTCCATGACGCGATCGCACATTTCGTCGATGGTTTGCGGGGCAATGCAGCGATCGCAGGTGGGGCAGTGCGGCTCTCCGGCGCGCCCGAATAGCAGCCGCAGGTAGTCGTAAATTTCCGTCACCGTGCCAACAGTCGAGCGCGGGTTGTGGGAAGTGGACTTCTGATCGATAGAAATCGCAGGGCTCAGCCCCTCGATCGCGTCTACGTCGGGTTTGTCGAGCTGCCCCAGGAATTGGCGGGCGTAGGCACTGAGAGATTCGACGTAGCGGCGCTGCCCCTCGGCGAAGATGGTATCGAAGGCGAGGGAGGATTTGCCGGAACCGGAGACGCCGGTAAAAACAATCAAGCGATCGCGCGGCAGCTCCAAATCGATATTTTTCAGGTTGTGCTGCCTAGCGCCCCGAATGCGGATGCAATTGCTGCCCCCTGGTTGTCGCGCTTCTTGTCGCGGGGGGTTGTGGCCATTTTTAGCGGTCGCCGGTAAGGCGTCTGAGAGATCGGCGGGGCGAGACATGGGAGCAGGGCGTAACAGTGCTTGATAATTTTAGCGCTGCCCATTATAAAACTAGATGCTTCAAGAGGTAGAGAGGGGCAACTGCCGGGGCGGTAGTGGCCATTTCCATCGCAATCCACTGCGATCCTACCGATAGTTTCTCAAAAATCGACACCCGACTTGTTGCTCAGCTCGATATACAGGAATCGCTTTCTGAATAATAATCTAATTTCACAGTTTTAGTTTAAGCAATCCGAGCGGCTGAGCGTTCTGCCAGCGCGAAACGTAAAGGCATCGCGTCAGGATGCTTGACAATTTTACCGCTGCCTTGAAGCCGAAGCGACAGCTAATTCGAGGAAACCTCAAAGAATAGTTAGATAAGTTTCCGTAGGGCCATCTGGCAAGACCTTCAATCTTTGATTTTGCCAATCTAATTCTATTCCCAACGCCTCCAAGGGAATCACGCCCAATAGTGGCCTACTGCCCCCGGCAATTCCAGACATTCAAAAGTCCCCTCCCGTCCTAATAGGATAATTGTCGCATCCCGAAAGATGCGAGCCTGACTGATGCCGGCTGCGGTTTCCACAACTACTTGTTTGAGGAGTTTTAAACCCAACCGAGCGATCGCATCGGCTGGCAGGCATAAAGTTGTCGCTCCCGTATCCACCAGAACGTCATCTAGCGTAACAGAGCGTACTTGCTCAGCCGGAATCAGACCATCTTCGGCTTTAATCCGATCTCCGCGATTCGCGATGACTAGCGATGTCTTAATTGTGCCCATTGTTCCCTTGATATTTACTTGCATAAGTTTCCTCCATTCTCAATGTCACAAGCAGAGAAAAGCGGAACTTCGAGAGGTTTGAGCGAGGGGGCTGCTGTCTCGACCGTTCCCTCTACTTTTTTCACTCTTTCAGCTTAGCACACTTCTCGTTCCCAAGCGGCATCGGATAAGAGAAACCGACAATTCACGCGCGATCGCAATAAAACACTCTCGATGAGCCTGCAATGTTCGATTATTGCTATTGCACGCATTTTTTGCATCTGTATAGAATAGCTACTGGCTAATCGATCTAAAATGCTAAAAAAAATCGCGTTCGCCTGTTCTTCTGCGCCGCGCCTACTCGCGTTTGGAACCATCAGGCGCAATTGCGCCCTTGAGCCGAGCATTTTTTAACTGGCTGCTATTTACCTTTGCCCCAAAAAGATTGGCTCCCTCTAAGTTGGCATAATCCAAATTGGCACCGTTCAAGTCGGCATTTAACAGGATAGCTCCTTTCAGGTTGGCATAGCGCAGGTTCGCATTGCGCAGGTTTGCCCCTTCCAACTTAGCCCCTTCCAGATTGGCTGTCTGCAAGTTAGCGCCTTCTAGTACAGCTTCATACAGCTCGGCACCCGCCAAATTAGCGCGGTGCAGGAAAGCCTTATCCAGCCTGGTTCCCCACATCAAAGCTCTTTCTAAATTGGCACCTGCCATGTGGGATTCCCCTAGGTTAGCACGCTCTAAAATCGCACATTTTAGGTTTGCAAATGTCAGGTCAGAACGCCACAAATTAGCAGAAACCAATTGAGCCCTTTCTAGGTCAGCTTCTGTCAAGTTTGCTTCTATTATTTGTGCAAAAACCAACCCGGCATTCTGAAGGTTGCATCCGGGACAAGTTTTAGTAGCTAGCAATTGCTGGATTTCGCGGGTGTTAGTTGTCGTAAACTGTCTGGTGTGACATAAAGTAAATTTAGTTTCTGGCACTTGTTTTACGGGTACGGGAGTTACTTCGGGTTCAGGTGGCGGCGACTGTTTTGCGGGTGCTTTCTGCCGCAGGCTCGTGAAGGTTGCGCCTGCCAAAACCAAAATACTGAGGGCAGCTAGTCCTAAACCTGCAGCGATCGCGCTTTTTTTGGCAGAACCTTTGACGGGAATGGGTTTCAGTGCTGCCAGCGCTGCTGCTGCATTAGGAAAGCGCTGCTTGACGTTGGGGGCAACCATTTTTGAGAGCCAGTCAAGGAAGCGGGGATTGAGTTTGGGAAGTAATTTTTTGAAATTAAAGCGATATTCCTCATCCATTAACTTACCGACATCTACAGAACGGCTGCCCGATAGCAAGCAAATTAACGTCACGCCTAAACTGTAGAGGTCTGATGCTTCGCTCAAAGGTCGGTTAAACATTTCTTCCGGAGGCATGAAGCCCGGAGTGCCGGCTGCCACACTGCTGAGCGCTAGTTCGCCGCCCCGAATTCTGGCAAACCCAAAATCAATCAGGTAAGCCTTTAATTGCTTGTCAACCAAGATATTTTCGGGTTTAATATCCCGATGGATGACGGGAGGCGTGCGTTTTTGCAAGTCCGCCAAAATTTCTAAGACTGATAGGGCGATTTGCTTGATTTGTTCGGGGTAGTAGGTGCGTCTCTGGGCTAAGGATGGGGCGTTTTTATATTCCTGCACCAGGCAAAAGCCCTGTGGAGTTTCAAAGGAATCGAGGTAGCGGGGGATGCGCGGGTGGTCGAGTTGTTGTAAAATTTCAATCTCGCGCTGATAGGCTTTAAAGCCCGACCAACTGGCACCCGCTAGGGCAAAGCGAAATTCTTTGATGACAACTTGTTGGGTTGCGTTGGGGGCTACAGCTAAATAGGTAATGCGCCCCGATTCCCGGTTGCATCCCAGTTCGCGGATAACCTGATAGCCGTGGCTGGAGAAGTCTGGATAATTGCTCATGTCCCTGATAAAATTGTCGCTTTGGCTTTCTGAGAAAATGACTTATATCGATATTGGCACAGAATTTTTAGATTTGCCAAACGCAGCGCCGAGAAGCCGCCAGCGACGCAGGCACGCTGGGAAGAATCGCAGCCGATCCTAGTTTAAAAGTTTAAAACTCTACCTCCAACCGTCCAAATTTCAGCGATTGACGGGGCGCGGTGGGTTCGCTCCCCGGCTGGGTTTTTCTGGCTTGTATTGGCTTCCATCTGGCATCGTTGCATCTTTGAGATTGGCACCAGACATATAGGCACCTTGCAGGTAGGCACCTCGCAGGTTGGCATGCTCTAGGTTGGCAAATTCTAGAGAGGCACGCATCAATAGGGCACCTTCCAAATTAATATTCTCCAGTTTTGCCCCCCACAAATTGGCAATGACTAAGTTTGTGCGTTTCATGTAGGCACCTTTGAGGTTAGCTTCGCGCAAGTCAGCTTTTTCTAAGTTGGCTCCCTCTAAATCGGCTCCTTCCAAGTTCGCTCCCTTGAGATGGGCACCCGCTAAAATAGCCTCTTTCAATCTTTCGGCACCCGCGAGATTTACACCTTCTAATCTCGTGACATAAAAGTTGGTTTTATACAGGTTAGCCCCTTTCAGGAAAGCCCCTTTCAGGAAGGCACCTTCCAAATTAGCGCTTTCCAGGTTAGCACTCTTGAGATTGGCACCCTCTAGAATGGCATTTTGCAGCTCGGCTTTCTCCAAATTTGCTCCTTGCAAATTGGCATTTTCCAAGTCGGCTCCTTGCAGGGAAGCATCGGCGAGATAGGCACCCTGCAATTTAGCACCCCGCAGGTTAGCACCCTGAAGTTTCGCGCCTTTTAAGTTGGCGTTTTGGAGGTTACAGCCCGCACATTCGCGATCGCTCATCAGCCGCCGCACGGGGCTGCACAGCCAGAGAATGAAAGCGGTTGTGCCCAACAGCGCGATCGCCCCGAAAATGACTATCTTTAAAGCGGTAGAGGGCTCTCTCCGTCTTCTGGAAACCTCCAGACTTTCTCCCTGAACACCTGCGCCAGGAAACCGAATCCGTTTCAACGCTTCCCAGGCACTTGCCGCATTTTTCAAGGGTTCTTTATTATTGGGAGCTACCATAGTTTTCAGCTCGGAGATAAAGGTTTATAAAAAATCTGTTGAATCGGATCGGGAATGCGATCGCCTGCTTTCACACTATTTTATAATATTTCTCTGTTTTCAAACACAGAAAACTTCTCCCCCTTTCCCCATCCCCTAATCCCCTAATCCCGGCAACCCTCCCACCACCCCTCCACAAAAATCTTGACAAAACACTAGACTTTCAAATCGGCTGTCGCCAGATCCTCGCCACTCGGCATCCTGCCACCCGCGATCGCTGCATCCGGCGCAGGAACACGCTTCGGAACTGGCCAGAGTCCATCGAAGCAGCGGTCGTTGATGGCACCATTATACTCCTATTTGTTTCTTTGTGAAAATTCATGCAAAAAATAAACGTGCAGGCTCCTTTATGTGGAGATTTGTAAACGGGCGACCTCTATATGTCAAAATTATATGAAAAGTAGTAGAGTCATAGAAGGAATACAAAATGACGGGCCTGCGGTTGATTGTTGTATGGGTATCGATCGCCGTGTTATTATCTGTGCTAGCTGTATTTTCGGAATTGAAGCCCAGCGTTAGCGGCCCGTTTGCCCTGGCGGAATCAGCGATCGAAAACCCGTGGTATGTGCAAAGCGGCCTGCGGATTGCCACGCTGCGAGAGAAAGTTCCAACGGTCGATCGCGTGGTTTTAGTACCTGACGAAGCGACATTTCTAGCGGCGATCGGAGAATGGAGCCTGGAAGGTCGCTGGCCGATTTTGATAGAAGACGATCGGTATGCGCCGATGTTCGTGCGGCGCTTCCAACCGGCGGAAACCATTCGCTTGCCGGCAGTCAAAACCCCCTTGCCGGAGGGGAATCAACTGCGTCAGGCGATGCAGCAAGCTGTTGCCAAAGCGTGGAATGTTAGGGATAGTGAATTCTTGAAAGGAAAATGGCAGGAGTTGGGCTGGGAACCGCCCGGAGTGGCGATCGCTTCTGCCAGCGATCCCGCATGGCCGGCAGCGGTGGCCCTAGCTGCCGATCGCGGTCAGCCGCTCGTTTTTCTAGAGGGTGATTTTGGCAAACCCAACGATACCCTCGCTCCTGAAGATTGGTGGAATCTGAAAGCCGAAGTCGAACGAGTGGTAGAAAATACAGGGTATCCCTACAGCAATCTCGGCGACGCGATCGATACTATCACCATAGTTCGCCAGATGGCTGTCAAATATCAATCCCCGCGAAGAAGCAACGAACAGCTATCCGTGACTGACGGGTTAGCGCGGCAGGAAAATGGCGATCGCTGGGCAGTCGTTGGCTGGATTTTCGGCTCGCCAGCCCGCGCCGTCTATCAAGCCATGTGTTCCATCTTTCTCGACCCCAAAACAGCCATGCTTTATGACGGATATGCAAAATCAGGAACGTGGCAAAAATACGAGATGAATTCAGCCGCCCGCCAGCTCCGGCAATTTGGTATTAATGTTCAACTGGTACAGCGCCCGGAAGCAGGGCTGGAAAAGTGGCGCTCTTTGGCAGCCCGCGAATGGGAATTTGATTTAATCTTTGTCAACTCCAGCGGCAGCCCGGAAACTTTCAATGTTGCGGGCGGGGATGCTCTTGTGCCAGACATTCCTACTCTGAAATTTCCCGCCGCCATGCACGTCATTCACAGTTGGTCTGCAACGACTCCTGATAACCCAGACACGGTAGGCGGGCGCTGGCTGGCGAATGGGGCGTATCTCTATGTTGGCAGCGTTCACGAGCCTTACTTGCGTGCATTTGTCCCGCCGCAATTAATCGTCAGCCGCCTCCTCAATTCTACCCCTTTTCTGATAGCGGCTCGTCACTTAGAATTAGCTCCCTGGAAAATTACCACCATTGGCGATCCGCTGATGGTCATTGCTAAACCGAGGCAGAGGATTTCTCCTGCACAGCGACCGATGAAACTGTCTGTGTTGCCCTATTGATGCTGCTGATGTACTCCCCATCCCTCCATCTGCTTGCGCGGGCTGTTCGGGCTCGATTATAGGGGAGCAATTCCCTCCCCTCTTCTAATTTTTGCCAGCCGCCTTATTCCCTGATTTTCATGGGCGCTTTTCTGAGAAACGGAGGAAATGGGGAGTGCAGGGCAACTGCACCAGAAAATGAATCACTCGAACGGGCTTTAACTGTTGATTCAAAGTAGCGGGTACGAGTTTAATCCGCTTCTTCTGCCGGCTCTAGCTTGATTTTCATTGCATCTAACTGTTTCTGCGCTTGCTTCTGCGCTTCTATGGCTTCTCGAAAATCCGGTTTATATTGAATGGCTTTTTCGTAAGAGGCGATCGCCAGATCGTAGCGGCTCAAACTCAAAAGTGCATTTCCCCGGCTGTACCACGCCTCAGAGTAATCCGGTTTGAGATACACGGCGCTGTCATAAGAGGCGATCGCTTGTTCGTAGCGCTTCAAACTATATTGCGCGTTGCCTTTTTTGTACCAGGCTTGCGAGTCATTTTGCTGGGCTTGGAGCGCGCGATCGTAGGCGGTTATCGCTTCCTCGTAGCGCCGCACTTGATGCAGCACTCCTCCCAGATTGTTCCAGGCTTCCCCGTTATCCGGTTGCAAGCTGACTGCTTTTTCATACGATTCTATTGCTTCCTCATACTGGCGCAACTGTGACAGTACAGCCGCGCGACTGTACCACGCTTTAAAATAATCGCGGTTCAATCGCACGGCTTTCTCGTAAGAGTCTATCGCTTCTTTTTGGCGGTTCATCTTCAGCAGTGAATTGCCTCTATTATACCAAGCTTGCGCGTAATCTGACTTGAATTCTACCGCTTTGTCGTAAGAGGCTACCGCTTCTTCGTATCGCTGCAAGTTGTGCAGCGCCCAGCCGCGATTGTACCACGCTTCCCAATAATTCGGCTGGAATTCGACGGCGCGATCGTAAGCGGCGATCGCGGCTTCGTATCTGGGCACGCCCATGAGCGCATCGCCCTTTCCCTTCCAGGCGACTGCATTATCGGGCTCGATTTTCAGCGCTTCGTCAAAAGAAGCGATCGCCTCTTCGTATTGCTTGCGCGCTTTGAGGACAGTTCCCCGACTCGTCCAAGCTTCGACATAATCCGGCTCGATCTGAATGGCTTTGTCGTAAGACTCGATCGCTTCCGAGTATTTCTTGATATTATACAGCGCGTCGCCTTGATTTTTCCAGGCATCGGCATAGTCTGGTTTCAGTTCGATCGCTCTTTTGTAAGCGGCGAGGGCTTGTTCGTACCGCTTCAAACTCGACAGGGTTTTACCGCGATTGAACTGCTCAGTTGCGTTGTTATAATTAATCGCATTGACGAGAGCCAGCGATGCCACAGCGCCCGCGCCAATGAAAGCAAAGGAGATTAACCCAATTAATATTTTTTTGGCATATTTTTTAGCCGGAGACGAAGCAGGAGTCAGCACGGGCAGAGTCACCGGATTTGGCTTTTTCAATTCCTCAAGCGCTTGCAGCGCTTCAGTTGCGGAATGATAGCGATCGCGAAAGTCGTACCGCACCATTTTATCGAGAATTTTTGCCAGATCTGCGCTAACCGGCGCGAGATCGTGCCAGAGAATTTCCTCTGTATTGGGGTCGATCGGCAATTGGCTGGGAAGCAAGCCAGTGAGCGCTTGAATCCCAATGATGCCCGCCGCATAAATATCGCTGCTCAGTTTCGGGTTGCCGCGCGCTTGTTCGCTAGGCATGTAGCCGGGAGTGCCGACAATCACGCTCAAGTTGGTATGCCCTTGAGGAGCGATCATCTGGGTGGTGATTTGCTTGACTGCCCCAAAATCAATTAAAATTAACTTGCCATCTTTCTGACGGCGGAGAATGTTGCGGGGACTGAGATCGCGGTGGATGACATTCTGCTTGTGTACGAATTCTAATATTTCCAGGATTTCTTTCAACAGGGCGATCGCCTCATCTTCACTGCAACCCCCTTGAGGGCGCGTTATTTCCTGACTGAGATCGCCACCTTCTATATATTCCTGCACGAGATAAAATTCTTGATTTTCCTCAAAATAAGCGAGCAGTTGGGGAATCTGAGGGTGAGAGCCCAACTTGTGCAGGACTTGCGCTTCTGTATCGAACAAACGGCGCGCAGTCTGGAGCGTTGCCGGATCGGAAGCGATCGGTTTGAGTTGCTTGACAACGCACCGATGGTTGCCGGGTAGCTGCCGGTCTTCCGCTAGATAAGTTTGACCAAATCCTCCGCCTCCCAAGTGGCTGACGATTTGGTAGCGCCCACCCAGTGTTGTGTTCAGCATGAGACAAGTGCCGTTTCGTGGAAGTTTGTAAAGGTTTCAGCCAGATGGCTGATTTAAATTTTGGCACAAACTCGCAAAAGTGTTCCTGCCAGTTCGGGCAATCGCCAGCACGGCACCCGCTGACTTGACATTCTGCTGCTTGGCACGGTTCAGCTTGGCACCCTAGAGGAGCATCTGAGCGATCGGCAACCTGACTTACAGGGATTAGTTTAGGAAATGGCTGCAGATTAGCAGCTTTTTTTCAATGATACACATAAAAAATTTCCGACTGCTTGGGCAAGGATAAATCCCAATCGAACAAAATTATCGCGTTCCTAATTAATTGATGAACGGCTGTACTGAGAAACCGGGTTTCTGCAAAAAAAAACGGGTTTCTGTTCTGTAATTCATCCACCTGACAGCCGCTATCAATATTTTGTTTGCAACCCTAAAGACCTCTTGCCCTCCTCTTCCTCTGCGCCCTCTGCATCTTTGCGGTTTATAAAAATTACTAATTTCAAAGTGAGCACTTTGTCGAAAAATCGCCTAATAATTGCCTAGCTGCGGCAAAGAATTTGCTAGCGCTTTAAGAGCCGCTTACCAATTACCAATTCCCAATTCTGGCAAATTAACAAGCGGGTTTGCCATCAGGCAGCGTGCAGCCGTGGGAGTCGGCTTCCTGCAAATTTACCCCTTCTATATTGGCACCGCTCAAGTCAGCATCGCGCAGTTTTGCCGCTCGCAATTTGGCATTTTGAAGATCCGCACCGATAAGGATCGCGCCCCGAATGTCGGCACCGCTCAGCAGAACACCGGACAATTTGGCATTTTGAAAGTCCGCATTTCTGACGTCGGCATTCTCCAAATTGGCATTTCCCAAATTAGCATCGTTCAGACAGGCATCGCTGAGATTGGCACCGCTCAGGCGAGCGCAATTCAGATTAGCGCCCCAGAGTTTGGCGCGACTGAGATCGGCATTTTCTAAATTGGCGCTGCTCAGGTTAGCACTGCTGAGATTGGCATCCCACAATTTAGCATGGCTCAAGTCGGCATTGTTCAAGTCTCGCCCCTCGGCTTTGCGGGTGACGATTTCCCACACCAAACGCCATTTAGTATCGAGTAAGGTTGCTTCGTTGATGGCGGCACCGCACAAATTGGCAAGCTTCAACTGGGCACCTTTCAAATTGGCATTGCTCAAATCGGCGTTGCTCAAATCGGCTGCTTCCAAGCAAGCACCTTCCAGGCAGGCACCGTTGAAATTTACGCCGCTGAGGTTGAGACTTGTGAGATTGGCTCCGCTCAAATCAGCATGACTGAGGTTGACGCGGCTGAGATTGACATTTCTGAAGTCAATCCCTCTGAGGTTTGCGCCGCTCAAGTTGGCATGGCTGAAGTCGGCACCTTTCAGGCAGGCATGGGCGAGATTGATTTGCGCGAGATTGGCTCCGACGAGACAGATTTTTTTTAAATCTGCTCCCATCAGGTTGCATCCGCTGAGATTGATACTGGTAAAATTCTTTTCCCCGCCTGCATACAGCCGTCGAAATTCGTGAACTTTCCACTGATAGGAGAGCAGGGCTTGTTTGGCTTTGGGATTTTCTAGATCTCGCAGGATGCTGTAAGCCATCCACAGCACGTCGCCGGATGCGTTTTGCAAGGTTGCGATCGCAGCGTCTATGCCGGCTTCGCCATATTTGAGCGCATCTTGCAGGGCTTTCAGTTGCGGCTCGGCAACATTTGACGCCAAGCGCCGCCTCACGCCTTCAATCCCTCCCAAAACCACGCCACCCACGGGCGGTGGAGATTGCCCGCCAAGAACGGCATCGTATTTTCTGGGTTGATTGGGATTGTCACTCATGGCGCTGTTTTTCCTGCGGTACTTTATAGGAATATTACCTGTTGTGGAGGAAAAGCGATCGCGAGAATCCCCCTACACATAATTTAATCGCTCCCCATGCCCATGCCTGATGCCCTGAATTACCCTTTGCCATTCCACTTTGTGACAGGCGCTTCGGTTTCAGCGAGTAATTTCCCCCGCGAGATGACGTGGCGCACCGTCGCCCGCCGCCGGATGGCTTCATAGCGGCTGTCGGCATCCAAGACGATTAAATTTGCCGGCTTCCCTACTTCGATGCCGTAATTCTCTAGCTGCAAGGTGCGGGCTCCGTTACCGGTTATCATGTCATAACAGGCGTCAATTTCTGCCATGCCCGTCATCTGGCAGACGTGAACGGCCATGTAGGCGACATCGAGCATGTTACCCGTTCCCAAACTGTACCACGGATCTTGTATGCAGTCGTGTCCGAGGGATACATTTAAGCCGCGCTGCCACAATTCTTTTACCCGCGTGACGCCCCGGCGTTTGGGATAGGTATCGGCGCGCCCTTGCAGGGTGATGTTAATCAGGGGATTGGCGATAAAGTTGATTTGCGATCGCTCCAATAATCCCATTAATTTATACGCATAGGCGTTGTTGTACGAGCCGAATGCTGTCGTGTGGCTGGCGGTGACTCGCGCCCCCATGCCGCTGCGTATCGCGCCAGCGGCGACGACTTCTAAAAAGCGGGATTGTTCGTCGTCTATCTCGTCGCAGTGGATGTCTATCAGTTTGTCGTGTTTTTCGGCTAATTCAAAAATGCGCTCGACGGAACGCACCCCATCTTCGCGGGTAAATTCGTAGTGGGGAATGCCGCCTACTGCATCGGCTCCCATTTTCAAGGCTTTTTTCAGCAGTTTTTCATTTTCTGGCTTGCCGTATATCCCATCTTGAGGAAAGGCGACGACTTGCACGGTTAGCCAGTTTTTCACTTCTTCCCGCACTTCCAATAAAGCTTGCAAGGCGGTGAGGGTGGATTCGCTGACGTCGGCGTGGGTGCGAACGAAGAGAACCCCCTGAGCGGCTTGTTGTTTGAGGGTTTCTATGGCGCGTTTTTTGACATCGTTCACGCTCAAATATAGCTTTCGCTCTGCCCAGATTTCTATCCCTTCAAATAAGGTGCCGCTCTGATTCCAGCGGGGATCGCCTGCCGTCAGGGCAGAGTCGAGGTGGATGTGTGACTCGACAAAGGGGGGACTTACTAGCTTGCCATTGAGGGGGATTTCGGCGGCGGCGCTCTCGCTGATTTCCGGCGCGATCGCTGCTATTTTGCCATCCTCGATCGCAATATCTACTCGTTCCCCAGTGACTAACTGCCCTTGACGCAGGATTAAATTATAGGACTTTTCAGACATAAAAAGGCTCTCTTAAAGGTTGCAAATTTCTAGGCGCGAAAACAACCGCCTAATCCATCCATGCCACGAGACAATATAACCAGCCGGCAGGTGCCCGATTGGCGCAAGCAGGCTGAAATTAAGGTCTTTGTAAGGGAGCCAGTTGTCACTGACGCGCCACCCCACGCGATCGCCGAAATTTCTATGAATTTCCGCGTCTGTCTGCTCCTTACTCCAGACACTCTGCCAGATGCGCCGCTGCACGCTGAAGCCAAAGCGCCCGCCACTGTATTTTACCCAAAATCCATCCAGCACGCGCAATTCGGAACAGGGAAAGTTTTCTATATCTTCATCTCTGAGCCAGCCTTCTTTTTCGCGATCGCATACCTTCAGCATTATCGCCCACGTTTCGCGATCGGCTGACTGCCATTTTCCCGCCGCCAGCAGAGTTTTTAGTCGAGTCCAGTCCACTTCCTGGCTTCTCTTATTATCGCCTAAATTTTTAATTTCCGCAATCGCGTCTAAATAACATTGGTAGCTATCTGGATCGAAGGCCATAAAAATTACCTTATCAATCGAGTTATTTTTTTCTAAAAAACGCTGAACTGTCCAAACCGCAATTTTAGAAGCGCGCTCGATTGGAAACCCCTGTATTCCGGTGCTGATACCTGGAAAAGCGATCGTTCGGATCGGGTGTTGTGCTGCCAAAGTCAAACAACTGTTGTAACAGCGAGCCAGATTCCTATCCTCTCCATAATTTCCCCCAAGCCATGCGGGACCTGCTGTGTGAATAACCCACTTAGCCGATAGCTTGTAGCCCTGGGTTATTTTCGCTTCGCCGATATCGCAGCCGCCGAGTTTCAGGCAGGCTCGTCGCAGCTCCCAGCCGCCGGCATTTTGAATGGCGCGATCGACTCCAGCACTTCCTGAAAGCGCTTTATTGCTGGCATTTACGATCGCGTCTACCTGTTGTTTGGTAATATCTCCTTGGATGACTGAAATTCTCTCGAAAGTTAAAATATTGCCTCTGAAAGTCACTGTTGAAATGTCTGGCGAAACCCGCGCCGTCTCAACCACTTTGCAAGTTTCCAGGCGATCGAAAAGCACCTGTAGTAACAACCGCCTCGACACCCCCAAGCCGGCGGGTGCTACGGGTGCGGGGAGGTGCCCTTCTGGAGCATTCAAACTGAAGTTGAGATCGTCGCAATTTATCCAGGAATTATTAGCGTGCCATCCCACATATTCGGCAAAATTAAGCGCTTTCTCTCCGATTTCTTCTGTCGCAGTAGTGTTATGCCAAATCCGCTGCTGCACGCTGAAGCCGAAGCGTCCGTGACTGTATTTTACCCACAGTTCATCGAGAGCGTGCAACTGTTGACAGGGAAAATTTTCTAAATCTTGAATTCTCAACCAGCCTTCTTTTTTTCGTCCTGCTACTTGCAGGAGAATCGCCCGCGTTTCCCGATCCGCTTCTTTCCACTCTCCGGCAGCTAGCAAATCCTGCAATTTTCTCCAGCCTTCCCCTGATGCAGAATTACCTAAATCGGTTGCTTTTGCTGGCGTTCTGGATTGAGTCGCGGCGAACTGGCATCGCTCTTTTCCCGCAACGGCTGAGTCAAAGTCGGGCTTGATTTGCACGGCTGTCTCATAGCATTGAGCGGCTTCTTCGTATCGCTGCATTGTTTCCAACGTTTCGCCTTTGTCATGCCAAGCCCAATAGTTTTTAGGGATCATTTGAATGACGCGATCGTAACAGAGCAGTGCTTCTTCGTTTCGCCCCGCGCAAGAGAGTGCCTTAGCTTGCTTCATCCAGGCTAGGGGATCGTGGGGGATTATTTGAGCGGCGCGGGCGTAGCAGGCGATCGCTTCTTCATACTGCTGCTGCTGGTAGAATTTCGAGCCTTGTTTCAACCACCCCCAATAATCGCGGGATTCAGTTTGAGTTTCCTTTTCACCGCCAGCCGGTGCAATTATAGCAGGCAAATCTCTCAACGCAGAAAGCGCCTCTTCTGCTGACGGGTAGCGCTGTCTGAAATCGCAGCGCACCATCTTATCGATAATCTCTGCCAGTTTGGCGCTGACTTTGGCTTTGTCGCGCCAGAGGATTTCCCCGGTTTTCATATCTTCTGGCAGTTTCCGGGGATGCCAGCCGGTGAGGGCTTGAATGGCAACTATTCCCGCTGCATAGATGTCGCTGCTCAAGCGAGGTTTCCCTGCCATTTGTTCGTTAGGCATGTAGCCGGGGGAGCCGATGGCAATGGTGAAACTCGTCTGCCCGTGCGAGTCAATTACTTGGGTGTTAATTTGCTTGACGGCTCCGAAGTCAATTAAAACTATTTTGTCATCCTGCTTGCGCCTGATTAAGTTGGAAGGCTTGATGTCGCGGTGGATGACGTTGTTTTGGTGTACGATCGCCAAAACTTCTAAAATATTTTCCAAAAGCGCGAGCGCTTGTTCTTCGCTGAGTTTTTTGCCGGGAGTGAGTTCTTTACTCAGATCCTTGCCTTCTATGAATTCCTGCACTAAGTAAAATTCCGTTCCCTCTTGAAAGTGGGCGAACAGTTGCGGAATCCGATCGCAGTTGCCCAAGCGATACAAAACTTCTGCTTCCCGCTCGAACAAGCGCCGAGCTGCCCGCAAATTGCCCGGATCGGTATTTTTCGGCGACAGTTGCTTGACGACGCAGGGGGGCTGCCCCGGCAAGTGGCGATCGCGCGCTAAAAAGGTCGTGCCAAAACCGCCTTGCCCCAACTGGCTGACGATCTGATAGCGCCCGCCGATTGTATTTCCTACCATGAGTCCAGACGTTTGTCAAGGGTTTGCCCGGGAAGCGAGTTTCTCTCAACCAGCCTGGGTTGAGCGATCGCTGCTTTTCATTTTGGCACAAAATCGCTCGCTAACTTTTAAAACTCAAAAAAGTTGCAGCTTATTGCCAATAAGCTGCCTACCTTACGTCCGTGTTATAAAAAACTTTTAATTTTTCCCTGTCCCTGCAATGCTCCGTTCGCTGGCGAACCCTGGAAGAAAGCAGCCCTGCATTGCTCAAAAATGCCCTATTAAACTTTTTTTACTTTTTAGCTTTTCTTCAATTAGCGGCTCTCTCTTACCCCAAAAGGTAATTTTCTAAATACTCCCAGTGAGCGTCGTGGAAGTTGGATCTCAAAACATCCTTGGCTTCATCGGTGAGGATCAATTCACCTTCAGCCGTTGCCGAGCAGTGGCCATCTTCTCGGCTGTCCCCTTCAGTCAGCAGGTGTGTCGTTTTCTTGACTGCTTCAAAGAAGCCGACGATGAACTGATATTCGGACATCCATTCCACTACGTCAGGGACGGCTGCACCCCCACTTTCTCGTTCTAGAGTATTTCTGAGCGTGTTGGCAATCATTTGCATGGCTCTCCTTGACTGTAAAAACCTGACGTACCGCTAAAGTTTCGCCCTATCCCTCATAATCAACTCAATCCGGGATTTTCTTTGTGATTTTAGTGGCTGTTAATCGGTGATAAAATTTTAAAATTTTGGTGATTTCCATCACTGCAAAAACAAAGCGGTTTTGATAAAGAAGCCTCTAGGAAGACCGTCTCAGGAAACTTGTAAAAACGAGGGGTGCGCGTGAAACGCTCCCCCCGCCCCCTCTCCCGCTCCAGTTACGATCGCCCTCCGACGGTGTAGAAACTCTCTAATGGGTTCGTCCCAGCTTTGGCGATCGCTCGCTGGTAACTCTGCATCGCCTCATTGCTGTCGGGCTTGATTTCCATCGCGATGCCATAAGAACTCACCGCTTCCTTGTAGCGCTGCAGGGTTTCGAGGACCTCGCCGCGCCGCAACCACCCCTCATACTGACCGGGGTGCAGTTGAATGGCCCGGTCGTAGTTGGCCAAAGCATCGGCGTGCCGCTGCATTTTGCTCAGCACCTTGCCGCGTCTGAGCCAGAGCGTGTAATTCTCCGGCCAAGTGGCCAGGGCTTGGTCGTAAGTTGCCAGCGCTTCTGGGAAGAGGTTTTGCAGTTCCAGAGCCCCGCCGCGTTTCAGCCGCGCGTCTGCGTCATTGGGATAGAGCAAAATCATTTGGTCGTAGGCTTCGATCGCTTCCTCGTACCGCCGCAGCGCCTCCAGGGCATGACCGCGTTTTGACCAGCAGCGGTAAGCCCACTGGGAGTCATGGGGGTGCATTTGAATTACTTTGTCATACGCCGCGATCGCGTCATTGTAGCGCTGTATCTGCTCTAGCGCCTCGCCCCTGCGGAACCAAGCGTCGGGGTAATCCGGCTGCAACTGAATGGCATTGCTGTAGGCGACGATCGCGTCTTTGTAGCGGCGCAATCCGTAGAGGGCACTTCCCCGCCCCAACCAAGCTTCTTTATAATTGGGATGCAGTTTCGTTGCCTGGTCGAAGCAAGCGAGCGCGGCCTCGTACTGTCCCGATTCCGCCAGCACCACACCCCGCCCGTGCCAAGCTTGGGGAACAGAAGGCTGCAGTTGAATCGCCTTGTCAAAACAGGCGATCGCCGCTTCCGACCACTGGTGCTTGAGGGCCATTCCCTTGCAATACCAGGCAGCATAGGAATCAGGCTGGAGGATAATCGCCTGGTCGTAGGATTTGACCGCATCGGTGTAGCGCTGCAACTGCTCCAAAGCCCGCCCGCGATTCAGCCAAGCTTCTAAGTTTTTCGGATTGAGCTGCAGCGCCCGATCGCACGAGGCGATCGCGGCATCGTAGCGTTTGAGGATCGTTAGGGTGATGGCTAAATTCAGCCAACTGTCGAAATCATCTCCTTTCAAACGCAGCGATCGCTCGAAAGCCTCTGCCGCTTCCGAATATTGCTGCAATTGCACGAGCGCGCAGCCGAGGTGATGCCAAACGGGTTGAAATTTCGGCATCAGTTGAGACGCTTTGCGGTAGGAATCCGCCGCCGCCTGGTACTGCTGCAGGGCTTCAAAGCACCGACCTTGAAAGTACCAGGCTTCGTGGCGGTTCGGATCGGTTTGAATGCCTTGATCGAAAGAAGCGATCGCTTGAGAATATTGCTGCAAGTGGTAGAGGGCTCTGCCGCGAAAAGTCCAGCCCCAGTGGTCGTCCGACTGGAGTTGCAGCGCCTTGTCGTAAGCCGCGATCGCCTCACTGTAGCGCTGCAATTTTTCTAGCGCCAAACCCACCTGCAACCAAGCCGGATGCAATTCGGGTTTGAGTTGAAGGGCTTTCTCGTAAGCCGCGATCGCCAGATCGTACCGACCCCGCTTGTACCACTTATTCCCCTGCTCGTAATCGGAGGCTGCGCCTTTAAACTTGTTCACTAGGGAACTGGTCAAGTCAATCAATCGCCCCACCGGCTGTTCTAAGTCAATCGCCGAGCGCCGCTGTTCTCTGCGATCGAGCAAGTTAGAACGGCGGTTTCGGTCGGTGTTGCTGACGCCTTGCCCAGTCGATTCAGGCTGGCGTCGGTCAATTCGGGTCTGTGCAATATCAGTCAAATTCGACATAGAGGCGTAACTCTTGCGAAGGACTCTCTCAAACGCGAGAAATCGGTTGTTTACATATTATCCTCACCCTGTCTGAGAGTACCGTCATTATCTTTTACATTTTATGATTGAGATTGACCCTGCCATTGGCAGCGATCGCCCTCGGCTGTAACACTCGTGCCGGCAAACCAGCGTTTCAACGAAACCCGTTTCTTTTCAAGCCTTATCGTGTTGCTTGCGTGCAAAAAACCGCCTTCCATCGCTCCCCCGGAGAACGCGCGGCACGTTCTGTTCTCTTTTTCATGCAATTCAATACTAAATGAATTGAAGTTTTTACTCGAAAACTGGTTTTGATTGGCAGCTTCTCAAAAAAAACACCCCTTTTGGGGGTGCAACTTGGATGAGTCTTTTTTTGGACATGCAGTGACGATTCAGCGGAACGCTACAGGACTAGCCCGATAAATCATCCGCCCGTGCGAGAGAAAATGAAGAACCCTCAGACATCCAGCCCCACTTCGGCTGCCGAGCGTACCAATAGAGAGCGTTCGCGGTTGCGATCGGCGCGCTGCCGGTCAATCATCAGATAGCGAGCTTTCTCAGTAGCCGAGAGATCCGGGTTGACTGCGCGATTGGTGAGTGTCATGGTTTTCGCCTCCAAAAATTACCGTAGCGATGTGATTTGAGGCGCGTTCCTTCGGGAGCAAGTCCCTACTTCCGTCTCCCCGGTACTCAGTTTAGCGATGGCGCGGCGAGTCCGCGAGAGATGAACGATTCATTTGTAGAAATGAGGGGGAATCCTCAGACATCGATCCCCACTTCGGCTGCCGAGCGTACCAACAGCGATCGCTGACGGTTGTGATCCGCGCGCTGCCGGTCGAGCATCAGATAGCGAGCTTTCTCAGTAGCAGAGAGATCGGTATTGACTGCGCGATTGGTGAGTGTCATGGTTTTCGCCTCCAAAAATTATCGTAGCGACGTGATTTGAGGCGCGTTCCTTCGGGAGCAAGTCCCTACTTCCGTCTCTGTGGCACTCAGTTTAGCGATGACGCCGCGAGTCCGCGAGAGATGAACGATTGATTTGTAGAAATGAGGGGGAACCCTCAGACATCGAGTCCCACTTCGGCTGCAGAGCGCATCAGCAGTGATTTTTCGCGATTGCGATCGGCGCGGTGCCGGTCAGTCATCAGATAGCGAGCTTTCTCAGTAGCAGAGAGATCGGGGTTGACTGCGCGGTTGGTGAGTGTCATGGTTTTCGCCTCCAAAAATTACCGTAGTGATTTGATTTGAGGCGCGTTCCTTCAGGAGTAAGTCCCTACTTCCGTCTCCCCGGTACTTGTCCGGCGGCTGCCGGCGAACCCATGAGAGATGAACGATTTACTTTCTGTATTTATTGTTACCGTTTTCAAAGAAACTGTCAAGGGGGTTAGAAAAATTTACATCCAAAAAAGTAGGGCGCGCTCCAGCGCGCCCTATTTTGTTTGTCCCCCCTCTTGTCTCTGGCAAGCTCCCGGAAGCTCCTGAAAGCTCCTGAAAACTCCCGAAAGCGCTAAGTTTACGGAAGAGTCAGGATTTCAACGCCGTCATCGGTGACAGTGATGGTATGCTCGAACTGGGCGGAGAGCTTGCGATCGCGCGTTACCGCCGTCCAGCCGTCGTCGAGCATTTCCACTTCCCAAGTGCCCTCATTGATCATCGGCTCGATCGTAAACACCATGCCAGAGCGGAGCTTCTTGCCCGTGCCCCGCGTGCCGTAGTGGGGGATTTCCGGTGCCGTGTGAAAAACGCGGTGGACGCCGTGCCCGACAAAATTTCGCACCACCGAAAAACCCTGCGCTTCCGCATATTCTTGAATCGCCGCGCCGATATCCCCGATGCGGGCTCCGGGCTTGACTTCGGCAATTCCCCGCCGCAAACACTCCTCAGTCACCTCTACCAGCTTTTTCGCCGTGGGAGAGGGCGTGCCGACAAAAAACGTCTTGGACGTGTCGCCATAGTAGCCGTCCACAATCGGCGTCACATCTATATTAATGATGTCGCCCTCTTTGAGAATCTGCTTGGCGCTGGGGATGCCGTGGCAGACGACTTCGTTAATGCTCGTGCAAATAGACTTGGGATATCCCTTGTAACCCAGGGGGGCGCTCTTGGCTCCGCGCGCTTGCGTCCAGCGCTCGGCTTCCTCGTCAATTTCTAGCGTGCTCACCCCCGGTTGGATCATCGGTTCCAGATGTTGGAGGAGTTCGGCAGCCAAGCGCCCAGCCTTGCGCATCTTCTCTACTTCCCTGCTGGACAAAAGCACGATCGTTTCAGTTTTCATCAGTTCCTCTTGCTTGATTAACGGTGGGCGCGCGAGTTTCCCCCCTCTCCCCTCCCCACCTCTCCCTAACCCTCCCCACCTCTCCCTAACCCTCCCCACCTCTCCCTAACCCTCTCCTTGTAGGGGAGGGAAGCGGAATCAATTTTTTTTCGCGGGAGGGAAAAGGAGCGGCTTTTTTTACGAGGGAGGGGAGATATTTTTCCTGCTCCCTCTTCCCTACGAGGGAAGGGGGCGGGGGGGGTTGGGTTTTTATCGCAAACTTTCACTCTCATCCGCTGCTTCGGAAGGCACATAGCGCAACAGGTCAGAAGGCTGACACTGCAGGACCTTGCAAAGCTTTTCTAAAGTCGCGCGATCGAGACGTGGCGGCATCTCATAGGTATTCTTGAGTTTATTAACCGTGACGTGGTGAAGACCTGTCGCCTTCGCTACTTGCCGGTAATCCATTTCCCGATCCGCCATCACGGCAGCTAAGCGCCATTTGATGACCATGAGCGTGTCTGCAGGAGATTAGTCAATTTAAAAAATAAGATAGCACGAAAAGAAATATTTTAATGGAAACGATTTAAAAACCAGGCCGAGTCGAGGGGGGAGGCGGAATGCACCTCCCCCCACCCGGAAAAAGCCCGTAAATCGCCATAATGGACTTATAAACACCGAATATTTAAGGACTATGGCTCAAAAAGACGCAGGATTCAAAATAGTAAGCGATAATCGACAAGCCCGTTTCCTCTACGAAATTCTGGACACTTATGAAGCGGGGATCGAACTCAGAGGGACAGAAGTCAAATCGATTCGGGAGGGAAAAGCCAACCTGCGAGACGGCTATGTGCTGATTCGCAACGGGGAAGCGTGGCTGATTAACGTCCATATTTCGCCCTACGGAACGGCGAGCGATTATTTCAACCACGATCCCCGCCGCACCCGCAAACTGCTACTGCACAAGGGAGAAATCCGCAAGCTCATCGGCAAGGTGGAACAGCAGGGGTTGACATTAGTGCCGCTGAAAATGTACCTCAAGGGGAGCTGGGTGAAAATTGAAATTGCTCTCGGTAAGGGTAAGAAATTGCACGACAAGCGGGAAGATGAGAGACGGCGGGAAGACAAGCGGGATATGGAACGGGCGATGAAGCGGTATTGAACAGGCTTTCGATCGCTCCTGCAAGCAATCCCCACATCGGAGAGAGCGCTGGAATCTTGACAAAACAAAAGCCCCGATCGAGAGGGGCTTTTTTCGGATAAGGAGAGGTTTCAAGCGGACGGTTCTGCAGCACTCCTGGCATCCGCAGGCTGTCGGTGCGGTGCAGTATAGTAACTGGCAATGATGGCAACCATCAGCCACCACAGGCTGCTGACTTCGGGGCGATACCAAACCGTATCCACAAAGCCGTGGGCTAACATGCCGAGCATAGTAGCGATCGCCGCCATCAACCAATAAGCCTGGGTACTGCCGATTTGCCGCAGTCTGGCAAGCTGCAACCGAGCTTGGTTAAACGTCACCAACAGCAGCCAGATAAAACACGATAAGCCGATAAAACCGGTTTCGACGGCGAGTTCGAGCCAGATCGAATAGGCGCTGAGCGCCGTAAAGCGCGGGCGCATGTAGAGGGGATAAATTTTGTTAAAAGCGCTGTTGCCGGGACCGATGCCCAAAATCGGGCGATCGCGAATCATTTCTTGCACAGCCGCCCAAACATTGATGCGGAAATTATTGCTGCTATCCCCGCGCCCCGCAAAGATGCTCGAGACGCGATCGCGCACCGGCTCGACAAACACAACCGCCAGAACTAACAGCACCGCCGCACACGCGATCGTCCCCGGCAGCGCCCAAGTCCGCCAGAAAGGCGGCAATTTGATGCTAAACCAGTAAGCCAGCAGCAGCGCCAGCGCGCCGACGCTCGCCACCAAGCCAATCCAACCGCCCCGGCTGAAGGTCAAAATCAAGCAAGCCCCGTTGACTACCGCCATCGTCACCGCTAGGGCTTTTGGTCCCAAGCCGCGCCAAGCGAAAATCGCCGCGATACTGAAAACCACTGCCGGCACTAAATATCCCGCCAGCAAATTGGGGTTGCCCAGATAGCTGTAAACCCGCGTCGTTTTGGCCAGGGGAGATTCGGGATCGGTCCAAGTCGCGAGCGCCTCTGCTTTAAAAAACCACTGCCGCATCCCGTAGACGCTGACAATCAGGGAAACGTGCAAATAGACGGCGATTATCCAAGAGCGCAGACGCGGCGATCGCAGCACTCGCGCCAGCAGGGCAAACAGCAGCAAATACAGGGTTAGCTTCGTCCATCCTGTCAACGCCGCCTTTTTCACCGGCGAGAGCGCCGTTGCCGTCGTGGCAATGCTCCAGTAGAGCAAAACGAGCAAGTGAATCGGCGAGACGCCGCCGAGAAGGGGCTCGTCCGAGAGCGTCAGCAGCACCCAAAACCCAGCGCAGGCGACTAGCAGAACGCCTACCAGATCGTTTGACACGAAAGGAGCCAGCGCAAAAACCAGACTCGCCAACAGGGCAGCGATCGCGTCGCCCCACTGGAGCAAAAAGCTGCCCTTGCGCCAAACTCGTGCGGGGCGTCCTATTAAACTATAGAAAAAGCTGGCATCTTGCCACCGATATAGGGAAAAATTTTCCAGGGTTAAGTTTTGCCAAAGGGAGTTCATGCACGGCCTTCTCTGTCCGAAAAACAACGATCTTGGCTGCGGCTTCCAGCCTACGCCATTATCCTGCAAAACGACTGGACGCGCTGTTTAACAGGAAGAAAGGGATTTTGTCAAATTTCTGCCCAGTTAACCACTCTCCCCCTCTCCCTCTCTCCCCCTCCCCTCGCAGAGGAAGGGGGCAGGGGGGTTAGGTCAAATTTTCCTCATTCCGCCCCCGGGTCGATTTCTGGCAAGTTCACCTGATAGCGATAGCCGGCAGTCGGCGAGCCCTGCAGTGTAATGTCTCCCCCGTGCATTTCTGCCAGCAGACAACTGAGCAAGAGTCCGAGACAGGCGCGCGAGCGATCGCCCTCCATTGCTTTTGGCGGCGCGGCTTCCTCGTCAGTAGGGACGGTTCGCGAACCGTCCCCATCCTCAAGATAATGCGACTCGCCCAGCCCGTGACCGTTTGCGCCCTCGCACAGTTCGTTCGCTCGCGCGATTTCTTCGGAATCATTTAAAAGAAACGGAAGGGCGACTTGGCAGGAGCAGAGGTCGGCGATCGAGACTCCCTCGCCCAACCAAGGATGAGACACCCACACTAAAATGTTAAGTCTGTTATTTTTGTGAGAAACGTGGATGCGAACGATACTGCCGGCGGTGGCAGCGTGGATGACGCTGAAAATCAAGTGATAGAGCAATTGTTGCACTTTCACCTTGTCCAGCGCCCAGATCCGCTGGCCCGGTTCTACGGTCAAGCGAATTTCTTGTTCGCGCCGGCTGGCATCTTGTTGCAAGGCATTGATGACTTGCTGGCAGACCATTTCCAGATCGACCGCACTGACTCGGAGTTCGGAGCTGCGATCGTCGAGTTCCCCCAGTGCCAAAATTTCGTCTACCAGCGAGAGCAAGTACCGACCGCTGTCGTTGATGATTTGCAGGTATTCTTTTTGCTTGCCGGTCAAAGCGCCGTAAATTCCGCGACTGAGGACGCTAGCCATCCCCATCACGGACGTCAGGGGGGTGCGCAGTTCCTGCGTCAAGTGAGAGAGCATTTGAGCTTTGATTTGCTTGAGCGAGCGATCGCTGCCCGCGCTGCCATGAGCTGCGATCGCCTGCAACTCGCTGGTTAAAGAACGTACCGACTTGTTCTCCGAGAGCCGCTGGCGCTCGAACTCGCTCATCGTCCAGCGGGCTGTCACTTCTAGAAACTTGATCTCTTTGGAGCTGAAGCTGCGCGGGGCCAAATCCATCACGGCGAGCGTGCCCAGACAGTGCCCGTCAGAAGTCAGCAGCGGCACGCCCAAATACGCCCGAATGCCGCATTGCTGCACTAAAGAACGACTGGCGAAGGTTGGATGGGTGGCTGTATCGCGGATGGTAACAACCTGGCGGCTCTCCACCACCAGACTGCAAAACGATTCGCCGCGATCGATCTGAGGCAAATACGACAGGTGATTCAGCGGCAGGATTTCGTCAATCCCGACACCCGCTTTCAACCACTGCCGCTCTTTATCCATGAGTCCCACGATGCAGATGGGCGTCTCCAAAAACTCGGCTGCTGTTTGGGTTGCCTGCTCGAATACGGGCACTTTTTGCGGGTCTAGCAGACCCAATTCTGCTAAGGCCAGCAGCCGCTGCTCCTCTTTTGGTGTCGCTGTCACATCGTCAACACAAATCATTTGCTTACTTTCGGGAGCTACCATAGCAGTTTTGGGTAGGGTCTTCAACCATTAAAAACATTTTCTCAGGCTCAAAGAAGAGTCTGTACAGGCGAATTCGATTGCTAGCACCCCGGTAAAATATGGCGGCGGGCAATCGCTCCTCTTCAATCGAGGCGCTTGCTCGCTCCTCATCGAGCCCGATCCCAGTCCCCAGCTTTTAGGATGGGACTTTGACCTACTTTTATTTTTCCCTGTAGAGCTTCGTCAGGAACGCGGGCGGCAGAAACATCTCCGGATTTTGTTACCCACCCAATCCCTAAAGTTCCCGACGCCTCCACAGATACCCCCTCCCCCGGACTCGTCAGCGATCGCGATCTGGAGCAGACCACGCGGGGTGCGAGAGCAGCCTCTCCATCATCCGCACCCCCCGCAATTGGTTGGATAAAGGCAAGTGCCCGCGCGGTGCCGTCAGGTTCCAGGTAAACTCCTGCGGGTAGCGCGTCCAGTTATTGCCGCTTTTCCAGCCAATCTTCGGCCACAGCTTGTCCCAGTTCTGGCCGAGGGACAGCCAGATTTCTCGCTGTACGGAAAAGCCGAACTTGCCCTCGGAGTGAACCACCCACAAGGTATCCACCGTCTGCAAGTCCGTCGCGGGGATGTTGTCTACTTCGGTGAAGTACAGCCACTTTCTCTGTACCGCTTCTGGCCCTACCACTTCGCAAAGCTTTTGCAAAGTCAGGCGATCGGCTTCGAGAAAATTCTGCGCGGCGAGGAGCTGTTGCAGCGGCGCGTAGTCGATATCGCGCTGCGATCGCAGGGGGACGACGCCGCTGGGAAAGTAGGTTTTCAGGAATTCAGCCGCTTTAGGAGAGTTCGACTGGTAAAGGAGTTGGTACGCTTTCGCCGCCGCGATCGTCGGCGGGGCGGCTTGGCGATCGCTTAAAAATTCCATTAAGACTTGCAAACTCGCTTCGCTGGGATCTGCTAGCTTCTGGAGTACCTGCAATTGAGTTTTTTCGGGAGCCGTTCTTAACTGGGAGCCGAGAGCGGCGAGATCGAGGGATGCGTCTGGCGCTGAATGAGTCATCGAGTCAATTGGGAAATGGGAAATTTAAAATAGCTGCCACCGATCTATTCTCTTACAATTGGGCGGCATTCAAAATGCGGTTAATGATGGCGGGGGAAGCCGAGGGAATTTCGATGCTGACTCACTCGCCGCGCCCCTCACGCTCGAACCGCTGATGCTTCGGGCAGGGTTTCTATTTTCCAGCTTCCCGCTTTGACGTAAATATCGGGCTTGAGTGCTTCGATAAGTGCGATCGCGATCGCTTCGGAAAAGATGGCAACGCTGCCAGCCAGTTTGAAAGCGCGTTGCATTACTTCTGTCTCTTTTTCTGGTATAATTCTGCGGGGAGGAAATATCTCTTGCTGCGGCTTGATTCCGGTTTGCCCGCGACGCCCAAAAATTTTGCAACCCCAGAGAGCCCAGACGCGATCGCCCTCTATTCACTCTAATATTTGTGCCGGCACCGGCTCGGCGCAAATTCCCCCTCTATTTTTCAGCATTTGTGCTGCTGCTCCTGTACGGCCAATTTACTTTAGCAAGAAATCTCTTGCCAAACAACCGCGTTATGTAAAAATTTATTAAAAATATCTATTAATCGCTCTGAAGGGGGTAGACTGCAAGCCAAGTTCATGTTATAAGAGTTTCAGCTCCGCTTATCTAACCAAAAATTAAGCCTAGCGATTAATCCCCATAAAGTATCTTGAGATTTGCCTATGTTTTCGCGGGCTCTGAAAAAAGCTGGAAAAGTTCTCCTCAAAGAAACTGTCAAAGCAATCGAAGCTAGCTTGCTAGCCACTTTAAAAGATATAATTCTTGGCAATCTAATTGTCGGGGACAAAGAACTGACTCAGCTAGTCTATCAAATTGACAGCATGAGCGGAGAAGAATTTGAGGAGTTTCTCTCTATTTGTTTTAAGAGACTCGGCTACCAGGTAAAAGCGACTCCCCCATCAAACGACTTCGGAGCCGACCTCATTTTAACAAAAGATAACCGCAAGACAGTCGTTCAAGCAAAGCGATATCGTGGAAAAGTCGGCAGCGCAGCCGTTCAAGAAGCCGTCGGCGCGATTAAATACTACGGAGCCCAGGAAGCGCTGGTGATTACCAACAGTCAATTTACCGCTAGTGCCCGCGAACTCGCCCGCCCAAATGGGGTGGCGCTTTGGGGGCGAGAACAGTTAATCGATTTAATTACTCAGGCGGCAAAGCCTTCTCAATAAATACCATATAACGTGTATTCCAAATACTAAATCCAGAGAATTTGCCTAATTTTACTCCTAACGTATGGGTGAATTATGACACAGCAAAATTTTTGGGAATCCGTCACCAAGAAAGCAGCCGAGCTGGGAGGAAGCATCGGCAATGTTGCCTCGCAAGCGACTAAAGCCGCAGCCGAAACCGCAGTCAAGGCGGGAGAAACTGTCGCTGTGGCTGCCTTAGAAGCAACTGCAGCAGTAGCAGATGCCCAAGTACAGGTTGATGCTGCTGACGGCTCACGCGATCGCAGCCTTGGGAAATACTGGAAAAATTGCCCTCATGCAAGGCAATCCCTTGGCTGTCAATTGCGCCGAGTGGATGGCTTTGGTTCGCTATCTCATCCCCAGCCTGAAATATTGGGTGTTTGGCGATCGCTCCGTGCGGCTAGAACAGCTCGCGCAAATTAATCCGGCAGGTTGGGAAGAACTTCTGCAAAATACTGGAAAGTTATCTAAACTGGCGGTACAATCTGAAAATCGAGAGATTTCTCTGGGGAAACTTGCTGAAGCCTGTCAACCTAGGCAGCCATAAAGCATACCGAAATCCGAATCTCCCAAAAATCCCTTCATCCCCCAATCCCGGCTTTTCCTAAAACTGCACCGAAACTATCCGGCAATCGCCGCGATCGCACCCTGCCCAGAGAACTTGTTAAGAAAATAACAGCATTTTACACAAATGAGCATATATTGCATATAATTGTCGTACCGAAGTGCGCCAATTGGACGATCGCGGCGGCTAAACTCAACAGAAAGCTGCTTGAAAGCTGCAAAAAAGATTAATTCTGCCAATTCTTCCCGGAAAAGCTGGTAGCTTCTATCTGGAAGTAAAACAAACTGCGGTATGTACGAGAAGATTAGCCCCCCCGCAATCGGCGATCGCGTCACCTTTAAAAACGGCGAACCCATCGTCCCTGACAATCCCATCATCCCCTTCATCCGGGGGGACGGCACCGGGGTTGACTTGTGGCCCGCTGCCCAGAAAGTCATCGACGCCGCCGTGGAAACCGCCTACGGTGGCAAGCGGAAAATTAGCTGGTTCAAAATCTATGTCGGTGACGAAGCCTGCGAACAATACGGCACCTATCAATATCTTCCCGAAGACAGCCTTACAGCCATCAAAGAATACGGCGTGGCCATCAAAGGCCCCTTAACCACTCCCATCGGCGGCGGCATTCGCTCTCTCAACGTCGCCCTGCGCCAGATATTTGACCTCTATGCCTGCGTTCGCCCCTGCAAGTTTTATCCGGGGACGCCCTCGCCTCACAAAAATCCAGAGCTAATGGATGTGATTATCTATCGGGAAAATACCGAAGATATTTACCTCGGCATCGAGTGGCGGCAAGGCACGGAAATCTGCGACAAGCTGATCCACCTGCTCAATAACGACCTCATCCCGGCAACGCCAGAACACGGCAAGAAGCAAATTCGCCTCGACTCCGGCATCGGCATCAAACCGATCAGCAAAAGCGGTTCCCAGCGGTTGGTGCGCCGCGCCATCAAGCACGCCCTGCGCCTGCCCAAAGCCAAGCAGGTGGTGACGCTGGTTCACAAGGGCAATATTATGAAGTACACCGAGGGAGCCTTCCGCGATTGGGGCTACGAGCTGGCAACCACTGAGTTTCGGGCGGAGTGCGTCACGGAGCGGGAGTCGTGGATTCTCAGCAATAAAGAGCGCAACCCGGATATCTCTCTGGAAGATAACGCTCGCAAAATCGAGCCCGGGTACGATTCCCTCACCGACGACAAAAAAGCTGCCGTTTGCCGAGAAGTGGAAAGCGTCCTCAATGCCATCTGGGACACCCACGGCAATCGCCAGTGGAAAGATAAAGTGATGGTGAATGACCGGATTGCCGACAGCATCTTCCAGCAAATCCAGACTCGCCCGGGCGAGTATTCCATCTTGGCGACGATGAACCTCAACGGCGATTACCTGTCGGATGCGGCAGCGGCGATCGTCGGCGGGTTGGGCATGGGGCCTGGGGCCAATATTGGCGACGACTGTGCCATTTTTGAAGCGACGCACGGCACGGCACCCAAGCACGCGGGTTTGGATCGCGTCAACCCGGGTTCGCTGATTCTCTCTGGCGTGATGATGCTGGAGTATATGGGCTGGCAGGAAGCTGCTGACTTGATCAAGCAGGGCATTAGCGCGGCGATTTCTAATCGCGAGGTGACTTACGACTTAGCTCGGTTGATGGAACCGCCAGTCGAGCCGCCGCTGAAGTGTTCTGAGTTCGGCGACGCGATCGTCAAGCACTTTGGGAAGGGCTAATTGGGAATTGGGAATAGGGCATGGAAAATTGGGCATTGGTGTTGTTTCTATGCCCGATGCCCCATTCCCAATGCCCCATCCCCTTTAAGGATTTGAGAAAGTATTGATTTGCCCGCCGCCAATGTATCGCCCTGGAATGGGGCGGGGGACGGAGTTGGGCGTCTGGGTTGGCTGCACGGGTTGCACGCTTGTATTTCCGTAATTGTAGGGAATTGCAGGGGTATTCGCCCCGGTTCCTTGACTAAAACCAGGTAAAGCCGATTGCCCGTAATTGGCGGGCACGATGGGAACGGTGACTTGGGGCATTCCGCTACTGTTCGATCGGCTGCCTTGATTCAAGCCGGGTGTGGGGACTTGCCCGTAGGAACTGGTGCCGGCGGGGATGAGCGGCGAGACTCCTTGGGGAACACTCAAACTGCTGCCTGGATACGAGCTGGGTAAAGAGGATTGCCCGAAATTGCTCGGAGTCGCCGGCTGCAAGGGCGAAACCGGCGGTGCAGAAGTCCAGCCCGTGCCGGGAGCTGTCCCGGAATAGGGCGATTGCCCGTAGTTCGGTGCAGAAGTCCAGCCCGTGCCTTGGCTCGCTCCGGAATAGGGCGATCGCCCGTAGGGAGAAGCAGCAGCCGGATTCAAGCTCGTGCTATCACTCGATCCATAATATATCGACGCCCCGCTGTTACTGAAACTGCCGATTTGACTCGGCAACGCTCCTTGACCAGCAGTTGTACCTAGCCCGTCCGGCTGACCTCCTGTTAAATAGGAGTAGGAATTTCCGGCGGGATTTGCACTGCCTGCGGTTCCGGGCGTCAAACTGGTTGTCCCCGATAGCCCGCCATTATTGGTGGACGAAACTTGTCCGGGCAAGGTTGGCGCGAACTGCGGCGCTGCGTAGGGGTTGGAGAAGCTCGTCGCCCCGGGAGTTTGTGTTTGCCAAGAGAGGGCGCTGGGGTAGGTTGGCTGCATCACCCCTGGAACGACTGGGGAAAGAGGGGATTGAGCCAGCGGGTTGGTGACAGACTCGCTCTGGGCGGATAGGGAAGAGAGGGAATTGGTTTGGTTTCTTTGAATCGCCGCTGACAGCGGGTTCGCCAGGGCAGCGGCAGCGGCAGTTGTCTCTGATTTAGCGGTAGTGGGGTAGTCAAAACCGGTCATCGCCTTGTACATATCTGCGCTCGATGGCAGCCCAGATGAGGGCAAGCTCGACGGCAGGCTAGCGGCGATCTCTCCATCCGACTTATCCCCGCCGGTGGTGGAATTGACATTCAGCGGCTTGCCGTCATCTAGAGGCAGTAGCAAAGGCTGTTCGCCTGCGTTTGGAGCGTCTTTTTCTGCGATCGCGTTCTCGATCGCGTCACCCCCCGATGGAGTTTTCGCCGCACTCGCCTCAGATTTCGAGAGCATTTCGTCAAATAAACCCTTGCTCTCTGGTGCTTTGGCTGGCTGTTCTGGTGCCGTAGCGGAAGGATTTAAATCTTGCAGCAGCACTGAGAGGCGATCGATATCAGCCGCTCTCGCCTTGTCTTCGGTGGAAAGGACATCTGCTTTGTCAGGACGATCGCTTCTAAAAGTTTCCTTTTCCCCAATGACTGGCTGCTCTGGCTGTATCCATTCATCCCAAAAGAAAAGCATCGCCAACGCCAGAGTCGCTGCCGAGCTCCAAAACAGGAAGCGCAATAAGGGCCACATTCTCGCTCTAATATTGCGGAGGGCGTGAGGGAGATGGTTGTGCGGTGACATAGGGTAAGTGCAGCGTCGAGCTGGCACGGCAGAGAGGTTTTATCCGCCAGTCTACTCGGGTTAGAGCTACTCAGTAGCGTGCTTTCTGTAATGCCGAGAGATGGCGGTTTGGCGGAGCCGGCGATCGCTCTGGCGCGGTAGGTCGCCATTGAGCGATGTTGACTGTGATTCCATGCTAGCCTCGAATCCGCGTTTGGGGGGCGCGAAGACAGCTATTTTTTCCGGAACGGAGCGATCGCTCCTTGACGGCAGTTCTCCTATCGCGACGCCCGCACCAGCACCACCACCCCCATGCCAAAGCCGCAGAGGGTTGGCAGCCAGCCCGCCATCACCGGTGACAGGATGCCGCTCAGCCCCAAGGCATCGCCAATCGACATCAACACATAGTACGAAAAAACCAGCACGACGCAAATCCCAAACCCTGTTGCCTTGCTGGTACGCTGCGGCTTGGTGCCCAAAGCTGCCCCCACCAAGCCAAAGGCGACGCACGCAAAGGGAAGCGAAAATTTTTGCTGAATGCGGATCAGGAGTTTGCGAATTTTTTGCTCTTTGCCGCTCTGGCGCAGCAAGTCCAGATACTCCAGCGATTCGGCAATGTTCATTTCATTGTAGTCCCGCTTTTTGTTCGCCAGGTCTAGCGGCGTGCGGGGCAGGGCAACTTCTTGTTGCTTGAATTTGCCAATATTGCGATAGGAACCGTCGGGAGCCACAAAATAAATGGTGCCGTTGAAGAAGTTCCAGGTATTGGTTTCGATATTCCAAGTCGCCGATTCTGAAACTAAAATTTGATTGATGTTCGTCCGCGATCGATCTAAAATCGTCAATCCTTTCATGCGCTCACCGTCAAACTCTTCGGCATAAAACAAGCGCAGCAAAACCTCTACTTTTTCGCCGTTGGGCTGCTTGACTTTCCCGAATTCTGGATAGATAATATTTTTTTCCTGAAAAGATTTAGTTTCTTTTTTCAGGGCACGATCGAGGGTAATTGACGCTTCGTAGTTGGCGGCAGGTACTAAAAGTTCGTTAAAGAAAAAAGTCAGACCGGTGACGAAGAAACTCATCACCACGGCAGGCAGGATCAGGCGGTAGATACTGACCCCGCAACTGCGCAGGGCGATCGATTCGCTGTCGCTTGATAGGCGGCTGTAGGTGAGCAAAGTGCTCAGCAACATCGACATCGGGAAAGCGAGAACGACGAAATAGGGAAACTTCAAGGCCATGATTTTCAGGGCGATCGTCACGGGCAGACCAGATTCAGTGATTTTCCGCACCAGGTCAAACATCGTTCCAATCGCTAGCCCCAAGGAAGAAAAAGTTCCTACCCCGAAGAGGAAGGGGGGGAGGAGTTCCGTGATGATGTAGCGATCCATGACCGCTATTCTCGGTCCGAACCAGCTAACGGAACGGGAAGAATTGGACAGGGTTAATCTCATCGTTGGGGATTGGGGAATGAGTGGCGAACAGTCGGTTTTAATTGCGGATATTGCTGATAATTTTAAGGGGATTTTAAATAAAAAAGTTTGTTATTGCGAGGGGATCTAAATTTTCCACGCGGACGGCGCTATCGCTGGAAGCTTTCACCCAGGTAGTATTGCCGCACTAAGGGGTTATTGTAGAGTTCTTCGGCATTGCCGGAAGCGAGAATTTGGCCATCTCGCATGATATAGGCGCGATCGGTAATGGCGAGGGTTTCTCGGACGTTGTGATCGGTAATCAAGATGCCGATGCGGCGATCGCGCAGCCCCCTGACAATCTGTTGGATTTCCGAGACGGCGATCGGATCGACCCCGGCAAAGGGTTCGTCCAACAGCAAAAATTTTGGCCCAGTTTCCCCGGCTGCTAGCGCTCTTGCCAGTTCAGTGCGGCGGCGCTCTCCTCCAGACACTTGAATCCCCGGAGTTGAAGCCACTTTTTCCAAGCGAAACTCTCTCAGCAGGGAATCGAGACGCCCCTGCCATTGTCGGCGCGGCACCCCCGTCTGCTCCAGTACCAAGAGAATATTCTCCCGAACGGTGAGGCGGCGAAAAATACTCGCCTCTTGGGCGAGATATCCGATCCCCAACCGCGCTCGCTTGTGCATGGGCAGGTCGGTAATGTCCAATTCGTCAAGCCACACTTTGCCCTGGTTTGGTTTGATCAAGCCGGTGGTAATGTAGAACGTCGTGGTTTTGCCAGCCCCGTTAGGTCCGAGCAGCCCCACGATTTCTCCTTGCGCCACCGACAGGTTGACGCGATTGACGATGACGCGCTTGCCATACGATCTGTGAATATTTTCCAGCAAAATTTTCACACCTTCCACTCCTGTCAGCGATGAGTCCCCGCGATCGTTCTCAGACAGCGGATTTATACCGTGCATTTTATTCCAGTCCCTAATAGGGATTCAGTCATTCTCGCTGGCACCAGTTCGCATAGCATAGCAGATCGCGTATTTGATGAACTTCATCCGCCCGAAACGCATTCTCGCTCAAAACCCTGTTTTCCTCACACCAGGGATGGTTTTCCCTCGGTACGGCCCGTTTTTATTTGGCGGTGAAAACGCCGGGATGAAATTAGCACGTCAGTACGAGCAGCGCTTAACGAATAAAGATCGAGCGCAGTCAATCGCCTTCTGTGAAATCTCGAATCTAAAATTTCAAAACCTTGGAGCGATAGCGAATCCCTGGCGATCGCGCTTCACAGCATTAAAACCCGGGCCTACCCGGCTGCCCCGCCGCCCCTGTAGGTGCGACCTGCGATTCGGGGACGAGGTAAATCGATTCTACTTGGCGGTTGTTTTTGGGAAGTGCGATAAATCGCCCTTCGTCAATCAGGTAAGTGATCGTTTCGCCCCGGAGGCTGTTGCCTTTTTGGAGGACGTAGACATCGCCACTGAGAACGATGCGGCGTTCGCGGCTGAAATACTGTGCTTGGGCAGCAGTGGCTTGAATCTGTCGAGCTGGATAGTCAATTTGCACGTTGCCGCGAGCGGTGACGATGCCCGTTTTAGCATCGGCTTCTTGAATATCCGATCGCAGGGTTAGAGAGCGACCGGGCTCACCCGAGTTTTGCGGGTAAGAGGGGTTTGCGATCGCCCCCGTCAGCGCCAGCGGCAAGATCAGGGCGAATCCGAAGCGAAGCATCAATATCCCAGGCAGTTTCGCAAAAGGCATCATGGATGGTGCGGCTCCCGACGTAAACAATCAATTGCAGAACAAAGTCTCAGTTTTACAATCTGGGACTCCCTACTTTAGGTAGTTTACCGCGTTCTGCCAGGACTGCATCCCGATCGGGCAGTCCGAGCCACGGGCACCTGCCAATTGGCAAATACCTCGACGTTCGCGACTCTTGGCAAGGTTCCCGCCCTTCTCTAAGCAAGTTCAGTATTCTCGCGGATGGACGCAGCTCGTCAATTTGTGTCATATATAGTATCGTCAGATAGTGTGGCTCTCTTATCTGCCAGCCCGATTTTTTATGCGTAGTGGCTGGGCAGAACCCGGGCGAGGCGCGCCCTCAAACCGGGAAAGCCGAGGCATTGGCTGGGCATCTACACGGTTCGCTTTTTTGCATCTACTCTATAAATAGGCGATCGCGCTCTGTGGCACGCATTCTTTCGCACGCATCAATGGGTTTTGGTTCCAGTGAAAGAAGCGCGAACCAATCGATTTTTTTTACTTGGCAAATTTAAAATTTACCTGCACGATAGGTCGGCTGTCGGGAGATAGCGCGGCAGCATGTTTATTCAATGCCAGTTAACGTTTATCTCCTGCCGTTGAGAGGGATGTCAATCGGAGACTGCATATTTCCATTTCCCCTCATTGCTCGCAGCCTGCGAGTGCCCGGATTCTCGCAGTTGTTTCACGCCCGTCCCGCTGGAGGCTCTTGCCCTACCGAGGACAGGCTGTGAGAAGATCGTAGATCAGTCAACAAGGGTTTTCCGTGCAATTAACAGACAAAATATCGGGGGCAGCGCTTTTTCGGGCGAGCAGAAGGATTCTGGCTTCTGGAGGAATCATTCCCCTACAAGCCAGAATCCCAAACCCTTTTCCTTTGCGATTGGAGGGAAACTAAAAAACAAACCGAGTTCTCAACCCGAAACCACCAGAAGCAAGGGATTTAGACAAATAATACTTCGGCAGCAATTGCGGGCGCAGTTCCTGGTGCTTGTCGCCGACGATAAATTCTTAAATCTACTTCAAATTATTTGATTGTCAGGACAATTATCAAAAAACTTAAATTCACAGCTAAAGCGTTCCTGATGGAGGTGCAAAAGCTGGAAAAATGAAAGCGTGGCTATTTAAAAAAAATATTTTGTAGTTTAATTTAGGCGAAAACAAGAAGCAATCGACGGGTTCGTAATGGCTGCCATAACTGTCAGGGAATAGCGGCTATCAGGCGATTACCTGCGGGATGGCGGCGCTTCACGCGCCTGATTTTATGACTCCACGGGTGCCTCTATTGAATCACTTTATCCGCGAACATTCTAGATGCAACAATTTGCGAATCTCTACGTCTTAGTCTAGGCAGTTAGCATTTTCATAAGGGTATCCCATGTTAGATCGATCTAGAAAAAACTATCGCGTGAAGCGGGAGCGCGATCGTCGCGCATCGCGGACATTCTGGAACACGGCAAAAGCCAGTGGCAGCGGTGCAAGAAGCATGAATGGATGGCTGTGGGAGTTTAGCGATCGCCCCCGTAACGAAGACTACAGACTGTCAATTCGCAGTCACCGTTTCGGCGATCGCCGCAAAACATCCAAGGATTTAGCGTTTCTATCCATTACTTCACCCTTGTTGAACTTCAGATCAATAAATAGCGATCGGTGATGCTACTCCAGTGTTCCTGTCAGCTATAAGCAGGCTATTCCCGTCTGTTCACCTGATAAGTATGACTATCCTATCGCCAAGGAAAGAGCGGCTCCATCCCAAACAGCCAATTCCCCATTTCCCCCCCCGAAACGCCTAAATATTTAAGCGTTGCCGTCACATATTTTTTAGGCATGTAAAACTGCTAGGTATTTGATTTAATTCAGCCTTAAAAAATACCCGTCAAAAATTTTAAAATTTTTTATTTAAAATCCAGATTTACTCATTTTTTTTAGAATAAGATAATAACGCATGAATGCTTTTTTGGAATTTATAAATTCCAGAACTAAAAGCGATTTGTTTATTTTATTGGTTTGGGCTGCATGTAGAAACAATTACAAACAACGCGATTGACTCTCTAACTCCAGGGTTGAATCTACCAGGCAAAAATTTCCTGGAGTAGGCAGCATGACCAGCAACTTTACCTCAAAGAATGACCCAACAGCTCTTCAAAACAAACAATCTAAATCCCTCGTCTTTATTGACTCAAACATCGCTGACTACTCATCCCTAGTAGAGGGAATCAAAGACGGCGTAGAAGTCATTCTCCTCGATCGCAACTCCGATGGCGTCGAGCAGATTGCCGCAGCGCTGCGAAAATTTTCCGCTCTCTACGGCTCCGTTGATGCAGTCCATATTTTCTCTCACGGCAGCCCGGGTCAGTTGCAGTTGGGTTCAACGATTCTCAGTTCTGATAACCTAGAACAGCATACACCCCAATTGCAGCAGTGGCGAAATGCTTTTAAAACTTCGCCGTCTCCTAACAATACATCGGCGACTAAAGCTGCTGCCACAGAGATTTTTCTGTACGGCTGCGATGTAGCGGCTGCGGGAGGTGCCAGCTTTGTTGAGAAACTCAGTCAATTAACGGGTGCAGACGTGGCTGCTTCTACTGACAAAACAGGCAGTGTAGCGAGGGGTGCTAACTGGGATTTGGAGTATAAAACTGGCGAAATTGAAGCGCCTGCCGTTTTAGAAGCCGAGGCACAAGCAACTTATCAAGGCGTTTTGGCGACGCTAACGGTGACGAATAATGCTGATAGCGGTCCCGGTTCCTTAAGAGATGCGATCGCCGCCGCAGCAGCCGGCGATACCATTGTCTTCGATCCCAGCCTCGCAGGGCAGACTATTACCCTCACCAGCGGTCAACTCCTGATTAACAAAAACTTGATTATTGATGGAGCGGCTGCACCTGGATTGACAGTTAGCGGGAATAATACAAGCCGGGTGTTTGAGACGAACATAGATGCAAGTTTCAATCCCACAAACGTGACGATTCGCAATTTAATAATTGCCAATGGAAGAGTCACTGGTGCTGATGATATTGTTGGAGCAGGAGGCGCTATCCGAACAGGTCAGCAGTGCGTTCTTTTAGTAGAGAATAGCCAAATCAATAATAATTTTGCAGAATTTGGTGGCGGCGGTATTTACGGAGGATATCGCAGTATTACCACTGTCATCAACAGCAAATTTAATGGCAATGATGGCAGAGCGGGCAATCAAGAACGCGGCGGGGGCGCGATCGCGACCAGAAGTGAAAGCGTCCTCACCGTACAAGGCTCGGAATTTACCAACAACACGGGGATTAACGGCGGAGCTATTAATACCCTATTGAGCCAGCTAACCGTAGAAAATTCTACGTTTATCAATAATGATACAACGGCGGGTGGTTCGGTTTCTGGAGGATTGGGCGGAGCCATTTATACCGATGGAGCGAGTGACAAAGTAAATCCAGACTCTGGCACGGTTTTAATTCGCAACAGTCGCTTTGAAGGGAATAAAGCTGCTGGCGAAGGAGGGGCCGCATTTCTCTACCTTTACACGCCCGACAAAGCTTTTGTTGAAAACAGCACCTTTATCAACAACTCGGTTATAAAAAATGGTGCGGGAGTGGCTCTAGGAGGGGGGATACGCGGCACCCTTGACTTGACCATTAACAACAGTACCTTTGCCAACAATATTGCAGAAACTCAGGGCGGCGGTGTCTGGGTCGGAGAAACCACGCAAGTCAACATTACTAACTCTACATTCTCTGGCAATAGAGCGGTAGATGCTGCTGACCAGGGGTTGGGCGGAGGCATATATTTTGGGAATGGCAGCTCGGCTAGCAATATCGTCAACTCGACCTTTGCCAATAATTATGCGGGAAGCTTTGGCGGGGCATTTGGGGGGGGCGGCACGAATGTTATTCTCAAGAATACGATTGTCGCCAATAATGTAGCAGGGAATCCTTTCAATAAAAATCAGCAGACTACCACTCAATTTACAGACGGGGGCGGGAATATCCAATGGCCGGCCAAAAATCCTGCCGATGCCACGGACGTGAATGTGACGGCGGTTGTTACCATTGCCGATCCGTTACTCGGTCCCCTGCAAGACAACGGCGGCGGTATTTTAACTCATGCTTTGTTAGCCGGCAGTCCGGCGATCGATGCTGGCACTAGCACGGGCGCGCCCGCCAGCGATCAGCGGGGAATCATTCGTCCTCAAGATGGCGATAACAACGGCACGGCATTGGTGGATAGCGGCGCTTACGAAGTGCCCGCATTAGTACCAGAAATTCAGGTACTTGACAGTTCGACAAATATCGCTGACGGCACGACAAGCGCACTCTCATTCGGCAGCACGACTGTAG
>CAYOOD010000017.1:0-15780 GCA_964405435.1 uncultured bacterium | reverse complement strand
TGTCATTTACAACCAATGACAGCGATGAAAACCCGTTTGACTTCGCGATCGCTGGCACGGTGACGGCAGTACCCGCTCCCGAAATTCAAGTCTTAGATGCCGCTACAAATATCGCTGACGGCACGACAAGCGCACTCTCATTCGGCAGCACGACTGTAGGCACTCCCATCACCAAAACCTTCACCCTCCAAAACACGGGAACGGCGGCACTCAATCTCAGCAGTTTGAGTTTGCCCGCCGGCTTCAGCGTCGTGGGAACTTTGCCCAGCAGTATCGCCGCCGCTTCGCAAGCAACATTGCAAGTGCAATTGGATGCCGCAGCGATTGGCAATCCAACTGGGGTGTTGTCATTTACAACCAATGACAGCGATGAAAACCCGTTTGACTTCGCGATCGCTGGTCATGTCGCTGCCACAATCGCTCCTAGCTGCCTTTGCGACCAATTTCCCACCCCCAATTTCAGCACCCCTCTGCCAGTTGCCAACTCCGTTGCTAGCACCCTCAACGGCACCGACAGCGCCGATACTCTCACCGGCGGTGCAGCTCCTGAAGCTATCAATGGTGCGGGCGGCGATGACATCCTCGCTGGCATGGATGGCAGCGATAATATAGACGGGGGCGATGGCAATGACCTCTTGTATGGCAATACGGGCAATGATATTCTCCTCGGTTACTTTGGCAGGGATACCCTTTTTGGCGGCAAGGATAGTGACGCCCTCTTCGGTGGAGCGGACGACGATATTATTGCTGGCAATATTGGCAATGATACTGTAATCGGCGGCAAAAATAATGACCTGTTGTATGGCAATACCGGCGACGATCTGATCGACGGGCAACTCGGCAATGATACGATTTTTGGCGGCAAAGATAATGACGCTCTCTTAGGTGGAGTTGAAGACGATATTATTGCTGGCGACATAGGCAACGACACCGTACTGGGTCAAGACGGGAATGATTTGCTCTACGGCAATACGGGCGATGATTTTATTGCCGGCGGATTGGGTGAGGATACGATTTTTGGCGGCAAAGAAAATGACATTCTCAAAGGCGGCGTCGGGAATGATATCGTCGCGGGAGATATTGGCAATGATACTATCTGCGGCGGTGACGGCAACGACCAGTTATACGGGAATGTCGGCACTGACATTATGGATGGGTGCGAGGGTGACGATACGCTATTTGGCGGTCAAGAAAATGACACGCTCATTGGCAATATCGGCAGCGACAATCTCAATGGCGACCTCGGCAGTGATTTAGTTTACGGCAACTCTGGCAGCGATTTAATATCTGGCGGGGATGGCGATGATACGGTTTACGCCGGTCAAGATAACGATGTTGTCACTGGTGGCAATGGCAGCGACAATCTCAATGGCGACCTCGGCAGTGATTTGATTTACGGCAACATCGGTGCAGACATTCTCAACGGTGGTGATGGCGATGATACGGTTTACGCCGGTCAAGATAACGATATTATCACTGGCAGCAATGGCGATGACTGGCTGTTTGGGGATTTAGGTAGCGATACCTTAACCGGTGGAGTCGGACGCGATCGCTTTATTTTCTCTGCTGGCACTGGCAGCGATACCATTACAGACTTTGAAGATGGCATCGATTTGCTGGGATTAGCCGGAGGGTTGACTTTCTCCGAGCTGACGGTTGCGCAAGGTGCGAGTGCGACTTTAATCAGTATTGCCAGCAGTGGCGAACTGTTGGCATCTCTGAATGGAGTGTCAGCCACTCTCATCGCGGCTGACGATTTCACTCTCGTTTAATCAAAATAGACGTTAGCGTTAGAGTGCTTCAGGAGGGGGCTTGTTGCAAGCCCCCTCCTAACATTTTTGCTTTAGATTTGCCAGTTAATTGCATTGACGTGCAAGCATGGCTAATTCTCGATTTTCGCAAGCAAACGAACACAAGCTTTTTATGGCAAAGAAAATTTTTTTATCGCACTTTTTCAGCACGCACTTAAACATTGCACGGATTTAATCATTTAGGGACGTATCTACAAGCGTATATTCTTCTAACGTCTTCAGCGTGACTTCTATGCTCACTTCGCTCGAACAAAACTCCACCCCGATCGCTTCTCAATCTAAATCTCTCGTCTTCATTGACTCCAGCGTGCAGGACTCTCAATCTCTAGCAGCCGGAATCAAAGATGGCGTGGAGGTGTTTTTTCTCGATCGCAGTCAAGATGGGGACGAAATAGAAGCGCCTGCTCTTTCACAATCAGAGGCGCAAGCGACGGATCAAAGTGTTTTCGGCACCCTAACAGTGACGAATAATGCCGACAGCGGGGCGGGCTCGTTGAGGGACGCGATCGCTGCAGCTACGCCCGGAGATACTATCATCTTCGCTCCCAATCTGGCGGGGCAGACGATCGCACTCACCAGCGGGCAGCTCGAAATTGACAAAACTCTGATTATTGACGGAGCCAATGCTCCCGGTGTAACCCTTAGCGGCAATAATAACAGTCGCGTCATCAATCTCCAGCCGAACCAAAATTTAACGGTGAAAAATCTTACCATCGCTAATGGTCAAGTCACCAGTACCGACATCCAAGAAGGCGGAGGCGGTATTAAGGCGGGAGACAGCAGCACCCTAACGGTAGAAAATTGTCAGTTTAACAACAATTTTGCGCGTCTGGGCGGCGGAATTTTTGCGTTTAACAAAAGTAATCTCACGGTGACGAACAGTACATTTGACGGAAATGACGCTACATCGGGGCAAGAATTGAACTACCGAGAGCAAAGTGGCGGGGCGATCGTTGCCTTTGTCGCCCAAAGCCTGACCGTCAAAGACAGCCTATTTGTCAATAACAAGGGGATTAATGGGGGAGCGATTAATAATCTCTTAACGCCAGTCGCGATCGAAAACTGCACGTTCCTGAATAACCAAACGACGGCAGGCGCTTCACTTTCTGGAATCGGCGGTTATGGCGGTGCCGTTTACAGCGATGGTGCCAGTAACGTCAATACAGACAGCATCGGCGGTGAGTTTGTCATTCGCAACAGCCGATTTGAGGGCAATCAAGGGGCTGGACAAGGTGGCGGCATCTATTTGTACATGTATCCGCCGGACACGGCATTGCTTGAAGGTTCTACAGCGATCAATAACTCGGTCATTAAAGATGATGTTGAAGATGCCTTGGGAGGGGGAGTATTTTATGCTGGAAAAACTGGGCTAGTTGAGAGTAACAGTCCGCTGATAATTAACAATACTACCTTCGCGAATAATACAGCCGCCGATCAGGGCGGTGCCTTGTGGGTGGGAGAAAACGCGCCGCTGAATATTACCAACAGCACGTTTTCCGGCAACCAAGCGCAAAATGACGGTAACGGGTGGGGCGGTGCCCTCACCGTGTTCAATCAGTCGAATCCGACTGCGATTGTCAATACGACTTTTGCCAACAATAACGCGGCGAATTTGGCCGGAGCGATTTTTCACGGCGACCAGCAGCAGATTACTGTAACGAATACAATTTTTTACAACAATACTGCCGGCAATGCGGTGCAGAATCAGCAACAGGTTTCGCGGTATTTGATTGATGGGGGCAATAATATTCAATGGCCGGATAAACTCACGACGATCCCGTTTCCCGGCGACCTGAATGTGACGCCGACAGTGGCGATCGCAGACCCACTTTTAGGCCCCCTGCAAGACAGCGGCGGCGGTGTTTTAACTCATGCCTTGCTCCCCGGCAGTCCGGCGATCGATGCCGGCACTAGCGCGATCGCGCCCGCTACCGATCAGCGGGGCGTATCTCGTCCGCAAGATGGCGATAGCAATGGTACGGCATTGGTTGATATTGGCGCTTACGAATTGACGGCTGCTGCTCCAGAAATTGAGGTACTGAACGGCACAACCAATATTGCCGACGGCACGGCTGCTGCCCTGAACTTCGGCACAACTGCGATCGGCACTTCTGTGAGCCAAACATTCACTATCAAAAATATCGGCAGCGCTGAATTAAATCTCAGCAATCTGCAATTGCCAGCGGGCTTTTCTGTCGCGGAAACCCTCCCGGCTAGCGTATTACCCGGAGGGCAGGCAACTTTGCAAGTAAATCTAGAGGCAATTGCCGCTGGCGATTTTGGCGGCGAGCTGTCTTTTGCGACGAATGACAGCGACGAAAATCCGTTTAATTTTGCGATCGCCGGCACGGTGAGTGCCCCGCCCGCCCCAGAGATTCAGGTCATAGAAGGCACCACCGAGATCGCCGACGGCACGGCAACTCCCCTGAACTTCGGCACGACTGCGATCGGCACTGCGATCGGCAAAGCCTTCACCATTCAAAACACCGGAAATGCTGTCCTAACCCTGAATAATTTACAATTGCCAGCCGGTTTTTCTATCGCGGAAGCTTTCCCCGCTAGCATCCTACCCGGAGGGCAGGCAAGTTTGCAAGTAAATTTAGATGCAACGATAGTTGGTAATTTTAGTGGCGACCTTTCTTTCGCCACTAACGATCCCGACGAAAACCCTTTCAATTTTGCAATACTCGGCTCAGTCAGTGCGGCAACACCAACTCCAACACCAACTCCAACACCGACTCCTATGCCCACTTCAATAACTGACCTTGGCGAACAATTTCCCACTCCCATTTTCAGCACTGGCAATCCCGCAATCAATCCCGTTGTCAGCACTCTCAACGGCCAAGACGGGAACGATACTCTCATCGGTGGTGCTGGCGCTGAAGCTATCAATGGTTTGGGCAGCAATGACATTCTCGCTGGCATGGATGGCAGCGACAATTTAGACGGGAGCGATGGCAACGACCTCTTGTATGGCAATACGGGCCAAGATGCTATTTTCGGTTATTCTGGCAGAGACACGATTTTTGGCGGAAAGGATAATGATACTGTCTTTGGCGGAGCTGAGGACGATATTATCGCTGGCAATCTGGGGAATGATACGCTGCTCGGCGGCAAAAATAATGACCTGTTATATGGCAATGTCGGCGACGATCTAATCGACGGACAACTTGGCAATGATACGATTTTTGGCGGTCAGAATAACGACGCTCTCTTAGGGGGAACCGATAATGATGTCATTGCTGGCAATCTCGGCAACGACACCGTACTCGGCCAGGACGGCAGCGATTTGCTCTACGGCAATACGGGCGATGATTTTATCGATGGCGGCATTGGGGACGATACGATTTTTGGCGGCAAAGAGAATGACATTCTCAAAGGAAGCGACGGCAATGATATTGTCGCGGGCAATATTGGCAATGACACGATTTCTGGCGGCGACGGCAGCGACCTATTATATGGAAATGTCGGAGCCGATCTTCTAGATGGCTATTTGGGTGACGATACGCTGTTTGGCGGGCAGGAAAATGACACGCTCGTCGGCAATAGTGGCAATGACAATCTCAATGGCGATCTCGGCAATGATGTCGTTTACGGCAATATTGGGGCGGATACCCTTGGAGGCGGTGACGGCGATGATACGCTTTACGGCGGTCAGGAAAATGATATCTTAAGCGGCGGTGCTGGCAATGACGATCTCAATGGCGATCTCGGCAATGATTTAATTTATGGTAATACTGGCGCTGATACCCTTGGAGGCGGTGACGGCGATGATACGCTTTACGGCGGGAAGGATGGAGATATCTTGACTGGCGGGATTGGCAATGACTGGCTTTTTGGCGATTTGGCGAATGACACGCTCGCGGGTGGGGGAGGGAGCGATCGCTTTATTTTCTCTGCGGGTACTGGCAGTGATGTTGTCACCGATTTTGAAGATGGCATCGATTTGCTGGGATTAGCCGGAGGTTTGACTTTCGCCGATCTGACGGTTGCGCAAGGTGCGAGTGCTACTTTAATCAGTATTGCTAGCAGCGGTGAATTATTAGCCTCTTTGAATGGGGTACAAGCTACTCTCATTGCCGCTGAGGATTTCACTCTTATTTAACCCTCATCTCATCCAGGCTTTCTCGCAGGCTTTTATACCCCTCGTTCCCGGGCTGTTGCGGCAGCGCTGCCCCTACCCCCAGGAACGAGGTTTCTTTTTTTCGCGAAGTCGGCAGGCTTTGTGAAAAACTGGTCTTGACAAAAGTTGTAATCTATGCTATGTCACAACCCTAAATCCCTTCCAGCAGATGCGGCGCGCCAAGCGGCGCGCTCTTTGGTAAGGAGCGCGTCGCGTTCTGACTCTTCTATTGCCTGAAATGCGGATGAAAGGACTTGAACCTTCACTCCTTTCGGAACCAGAACCTAAATCTGGCGCGTCTGCCAATTCCGCCACATCCGCTTGCATGTGTTTTCCTATCATAGCAGAGTTTACAGCAATTAGAGATGCCCGTGCAATTTTAAATTGTAGATTTTAGACTTTAGGCTGGCCATTTTTGCTGGCTTAAGGATTTCAGGCATTTATTTCATGCAGATACAGAGTAACAAGGACAGATCGAGGGGAGACTGCCGGGAGGCAACGCCTGTAAATGGAATCTGGACGAGTAGGAGGTTTGGCGCTACAGAAATAAAGGATGAGGCGATTTCCGACCCTACTGCTCTGTCAGCATTGAAAAGAAAGTTCGCCTCCCCACAGAAAACCTGTCCCGCTTCCATCCCCTAATCCCCCAATCCAGGCAACCTTCCCACCCACCCGCCACAACCCGCTTGACAAAACACGAGCCTTTGGGAAGGCGTTGCGCCTGCGGGATCGCTATGCCCTGCACCGTCCCGCTCTCCAGCACAATAGCCCTTTATGGTTGAAATGCGGGCGGCACGTCATAATAAATGTGCCCGCTGATGGAGCGTATTGTAATGAACGAACAACGCATCGAAGCCTACCTGGCGCTGATTGAAAGGCTGCTAACTTGTGAGGGCGGGGAAGAGCCGCAGATTTTAAATGCGAACCTGGATCTAATTGATGAGGGGTTATTGCAGACGATGGAACTGGTGGCAGCCAAGCTCGCCGAGGAGGGCAATCCAGAGGCTGCTGAGTTTTTGCAAGAATTTTCAACTCAATTGGGTGGGGCTGTGGAGCAAGCAGCAGCTTCCCTTTCGCCGCAGGAGTATTTTAATTTTATGGGGGAAGTCTTGCAGCTCGTGTCGGAAAATCCCGACCCGCAAATCGTTTACCCTCTGCTGTCGGAGAATATAGACAAGCTCGATCCCTTTTTTGCACAACTGCTGCAAAGTTGGGCGGCGTCGGCTCTGCCACAAGTAGAGTTGGAGGAGAGCCGGGGAATTGCAGGGACGATCGGCAATTTTAGCAATCTAATTCAGCAGTTTCCGATGGGGGATAAGGGGAATAATTTGGAAATCGCGATCGCCGGTTACGAGATAGCCGCGAGTGTCTTCAGCCCGGATAGTTTCCCGGAAGTGTGGGCGGGCACGCAAAATAATCTAGCCGTAGCTTACAGCGATCGCGTCGAAGGCGATCGTCTGGAAAATCTAGATCGGGCGATCGCCTGCTATGAAAACGCTTTGAAAGTCTATACCCTGGATGCCTTCCCCCAAGAATGGGCCATCACTCAGCGCAATATGGCCCTAGTTCAGGAAGAACGGGAGCGCTCCGCTGTCGCCAATTAGCGATTCGCGCGCAAGTTCGTACCTGCACGCGGTTGCGGCGCGAGGCGCAATCTATCAGCACCGCCGTCGCTGGATTGCTGATTTTCCTCGCGCGCTCTCCAGATGTCTTTCTAATGATTGGCGTCGGCGGCTGCTCGGCAGAACCAGTAACCGATTCGCCCTTTTTATCCGTTATATTTTATATTCTAGATTGGGGTGGTCGAGAAATTTTTACGGGCGAGCGATCGCTTGCTTGTTCAGCAACTTATCGGATTTCAGAAAGCCTTTTCCCCTGAGTGCCAAACGCAGTTAACCATTGGATAAACGATCGCAGGCACAATCTCCCAACCATGACTCACAAAGTATACGCGCCGAATATTCACCTGTTTGCTTTTCACCAGCGCAGCGGTTTATCTAATGACTTCAGCCCGATCGGGCTAGACGATACTTTGCTGTGGCAAAAATGCGACGAAATCTTCGAGAAACTAGAGATTGACAGCCTCAAACTGTCTGAAAAGCTCTCTACTCACAAGCTCTCCGACAGTCCGCGCGTCGATTTGCTCGCTGGCTCTCACCTCAAAAACGACACGCTTTCTCTGCCGTTCGATGGCCACGTTCTCCTAGACGACTGTCAAGCGATAAAAATTGGCGGGTTTGTCTATCCCCTGCAAACTCACGACAGTTACGCGCTTTGGCTGAATCTCCGCCGCCCCGACCGAGAAAATGGCCAGAAAACTCCCGACGTAGAGATGTCCCTGCTGGGAAAGTTAAATCCTGAAAACTGTTTGCTGCCAGAATTTATCGACAGTTCTCTCGGTCAGACCTTGTTGATTACGGCTTGGCTGAGTGACGGCCACAATTACCAAGATAAGCTCTATCTTAAAGAACTGGCTGACCAGTGCATTCGAGCTTTTATTTCCGATCCAGAAAAACGCCCGCCTTTCAATCGCGATGGCTTGTTATTTGGAAGTCCTATATTTGAGTATGGCATTATCAATCAGTCGCCGCCCTACCGTCACGTCTTGGTCTGGTTGCTGGTTAACTCGGTGACAGAAATAAAGTTCAGCAAGTGTTCTACCGAGTTGATGGATTTATTTTACTATAGAAATAAGATTGTCAGAACTTACAAGATTAGCAGAGATATTTATCAATTTATTCGCGGCGGCTATAAAGATATTGAAAGTACCGTCAACTTAATTCAGGAGTCTTGTGAAGGATTTGATTTAAAAGAAGACGAATTGATGCGCTTTCAAGAACTCCTCAAACGCATCCCAAAACAGGCTCTAGAATATTCTCGATCGCTGCAGGATTTAGAACAGTGCCACCACGCCATCGGCATCAACGTTCAAAAATACCAGCAGAAGCTGGCTCAAATTCAAGCCAAACTGCAAGCAGACAAGCTGGACTTTCTAGAAATCTTTTGCCAGAAAAATTGTCCCTACTTGCAAGAAGAAATTCAAGCCGATTTGAGGTATTTTGAACGCGGATCGGGATTGCTGGAGAAAATGCTCAGCGCCATCCGAGGCATTGTAGAAATTGAAAAGACAAAGCACGTCAAGCGATCGCAACCGGGAGAGGCGATCGCGACTTCCCGCCAGTTAGAGAATCGCTACTTCCTAGAGCCACTCGTGGGGCTGGGCATTGGCGTCGCGACAGGAGCGGTTGTGGCTTCCAGTTGCGTCTATTTGAAACCGGAAAATGCCACCCGATCGCCCCTGAACGCGACTAACCTGCCTTTCTTCAGCCTATCCGTACTTGCTAGCGCCCTTTGCGGATTTGCAGCCGGGTGGTTCGCTCGGCAAATCGCCCAGCGCTGCCGGAAAGATGCCAGCTAAAGACAAAGCCTGCAAGCCAGCAGGCTCCGCTCAGATAACAGCAGATTTTTCGGGAGCATCCCATTTTTGTATATCTATCTGATTTGTCGGCTAGGGCGAAGCATTCGGGCTGGTAATTTATCGCTTTGAGGACGAGATTTACTGCCCGTTAGCGACAGCCATGCCCGAAGGGCTATATGCTATCGCCCCTACAGCTTAATTACAAAGCAGGGGATGCTGCCCTACTGCTCGACTTTCACGCCTTTCCAAAATGCGATATGCCCTGCGATGTGCTTCGCCTTTTCCTTGGGCTGGGGATAGTACCAGGCAGCATCTTTGTTGACCTGTCCGTCAACTTCGATACTGTAGTAACTGGCAACCCCTTTCCAGGGACAAGTAGTGTGGGTGTCGCTTTCTTTGAAATACTGGCGGTTGATGGCATCGGGGGGAAAATAATAATTCCCTTCCACAATCTGACCGTTATTGCTTTCGGCTAAAACGGCACCGTTCCACACGGCTTTGGGCATGGGTTCCTCCACTAAGAACTGCGTCAACACCATTGTGCCTTAATTCGCAGGTCGAGTAAATACTCCCGCCGTCCCGGGCTCCGAGTCGCGAAGAATCCGAAGTGTCCCGCCCGATTCGGGCGATCGCAACGGAGTGCCATAAAGAAAGGGCGCGATCGCGCCCCTAGAAGAGATTTTTTATTGGCAAATCCCTGAAACAGAAAACGCCAAATCGCCACTTAGGAGTGCAGCCCTGCGGCTGGACAAAAAGCGCAAGCGTCGTGCAGTTTCAGAGACGATTGGGTACAAGCACACTCCGGCAAGCTCTGACCGGTAATCGGACAAGTAAATCCGTCAGCGATCGCCTCTTTTGACGAGGGAACCGACACGGCAGTGCGGCGAAGCGCCACGCCGACAGAACCGACAGTCGCCGGATATTTGCAAGAGATTGTGGGTTGGAGCTTGCCGGATCTCGCCCGGAAGCGGCTGTAACTTGCCTGCCGCCATAAGGGAATAAGCATTTACTCTCCTCGCTTGCTGTCGAGTCAGGGATGGGCTAGTCGGTGATGCCGTTGTTATTGCTAATTTCCTTGCGGGCGAGCGCTTGCCAGGGACGAGTCTGGCTTTTTTAGCGACATTCTGCCTTTGTAGGGAGGCCGGTTAAAATCTAAACTGGCAATTGAGCTGTCATCCCTTACAAATGAGAGCAGGCAAGATAACTTTATAGAAATTTAAGCAAACAACCGTTCCGTCCGCGCGTTCCATCCAGCCATACAATAGGTGAGAGATATCACAACAAACTCAGGCAATGGCAGCGAACGTCCCATCACCGGCGCGAGATCCTCACTATCTGGAACGGGCACTCAAACACTATTTTGGCTACGACAGCTTCCGTCCCGGGCAGCGGCTAGTCGTCGAAGATGCCCTGCAAAACCGGGATTTGTCGATCGTCATGCCCACCGGCGGTGGGAAATCTCTGTGCTTTCAGTTGCCGGCGCTGCTCAAGCCCGGTTTGACGGTGGTGGTATCGCCGCTAATCGCCCTGATGCAGGATCAAGTAGAATCGCTGCGAAATAACGGCATTGGGGCAACCTTTCTCAACAGCACCCTGAGTTGGGAACAGACGCGATCGCGCGAAGTCGCCATTTTAGAAGGTCGCGTCAAGCTGCTCTATATTGCCCCAGAGCGCCTGCTGGGAGAAAGATTTCTGCCATTTCTCGACCTGATCCACTCTAAACTCGGCATTTCGGCGTTTGCGATCGACGAAGCCCACTGCGTCTCGGAATGGGGCCACGACTTCCGCCCCGAGTACCGGCAATTGCAGCAGTTGCGCCGCCGCTACCCCAACGTCCCGATTATGGCCCTGACGGCGACGGCCACTCACCGCGTCCGCCAAGATATCATCGAACAGCTCGCCCTGCGGCAACCCAGCATTCACGTTGCCAGCTTCAACCGCCCCAACCTTTATTATGAAGTCCGCCCCAAGGAACGCAATTCCTACAGGGACTTATTGCAGATTATTCGCGGCGGCGGCAGCGGGATCGTTTACTGTCTCAGCCGCAAAAAAGTAGACGAACTCGCCGAAAAGCTGCAAAAAGATAGAATTGCCGCCTTGCCCTATCACGCAGGGCTCAGCGATGAGGAACGCGCAGACAATCAAACCCGATTTATTCGCGATGACGTGCAGGTGATGGTGGCGACGATCGCCTTCGGTATGGGCATCAACAAGCCTGACGTGCGTTTTGTCGTCCACTATGACTTGCCCCGCAATATAGAAGGCTACTATCAAGAATCAGGACGTGCCGGACGGGATGGAGAACCGGCAAAATGTATCTTATTTTTCGGCTACGGCGATCTGAAAACGATCGAATATCACATCGACCAAAAACCCGATCCGCAAGAGCAGCGCATCGCTCAGCAACAGTTGCGGCGGATGCTGGCTTATGCGGAAGCGACCGACTGCCGCCGCACGATTCAACTCGGCTATTTTGGGGAACAATTTTCGGGAAATTGCGGCAATTGCGATAATTGCCGCTATCCCAAACCGCTGCAAGATTGGACGATTGAAGCGCAGAAATTTCTTTCGTGCGTGGCGCGGTGCAAGGAACGTTTCGGGATGAATTATATTATTGAGGTGCTGCGCGGCTCGAAAAATCAGAAGGTTTTGCAATACGAACACGACAAGCTCTCTACTTACGGGATTGGCAAAGATAAAACGGCTGACGAGTGGAAATTGTTGGGGCGATCGCTCCTCCACCAAGGGCTGGTAGATGAAACCAGTGACGGCTATTCGGTGCTGAAGTTGAATCAGTCCAGTTGGGAAGTGATGCGCAAGCAGCGGCAGGTTTTTGTAGCCGTTCCTGCGGCATCTTCCGGGGCTCTGGAAGAACGCGATCGCCGTTCGATGGATGTAGAGATGCTGCTGGAACAGTTGAAAGCCCTGCGCAAGCAAATCGCCGACGAGCAATCCCTGGCACCTTATATGGTTTTCGCCGATTCCACTCTGCGGCTGATGGCGCAACTGCGCCCGCAAACGCGGGAAGAATTGGGCAAACTTTCGGGCGTGGGGGATTACAAATTGGCGCAGTACGGCGATCGCTTTGTAGCTGAAATCCGCTCTTATTCTCAAGGTTCTGCTTCCAGTTCTTCTCCCGTGTCGGATACGCGGATGCTGACGCTCCAGTTGCATCAAGAAGGGTTGAGCGTTGAAGACATTGCCCGCAAACGCAATCTCAGCGCTAGCACGGTTCTCAACCATTTTGCTGCACTCATTGAGATGAATCAGCCGGTGGATTTAGATCGGTTAGTTCCGCGCGATCGCCAGGAGGCGATTTTAGAGGCGATCGAATCTGTCGGGGCGGAGGCGCTCAAGCCGATTTACGAATATCTCAACGGGCAATATAATTATGATGAAATTCGGCTCGTGCGCGTACAGGTGAAAATGGGGAAGAGTAGGGAATTGCCCAACCAACCTTCTCACACGCAACTGCAGACGCTAGAGTTGCATTTAAAAGGGTTGACGCCTGACGCGATCGCGCAAAAGCGCAATATCCGCGTTAGTACAATTATCCGCCACCTTGCCGAGCTGATTGAAATGGGGCAGCCTGTGGATGTCGATCGCCTGGTGCCGCGCGATCGCCAGCAGGCGATTTTCAAAGCTTTTGAAGCGGTGGGCGATCGCAATTTCGGGCAAGTGCGCGAATATCTCGGCACGAGCTATAACACTTCTGAAATCAAGCTGGCGCGATCGTTGTTGCGGCGCGTGAAGCGCAGCACCCTAGGGAATCTCTCCTAAATTTTTACTCAATTTTTACGGGCGTAAACCCAGGCTTTGCTGTCATGCCCCGCCTTGAAAAATCGCCTACACCCCCACAGTGTGGGGCTGTAGGTATAGCCATAGCAAATCGTTCTGGCTTGTTTTTCTCGACGAATCGAGAATCTTTTTTTTTCCAGCAAATCTCCTAACTTTCGCAAGTTACATTATTTTAGAAATGATGGAAAATTGCGAACGTGTTGTAGGGAGGGCGTACCCCCTACTTCTCGCGATCGCCCTCCTCTTGCGAGTCAAGCGCGGATGATTACGGGTACGGGCGATTATTTAATGAATAATAAACTGTTGCATATTTCACTGAATAATTATTGTACAGTGCAATCTGCTTGTAGGGGAGATTGGCAAGAAATATTTCTGCCACAGAAAAAAATCGGATAAAACCGCTGCGCCTATATAAGAATGATGCTGCCGGACATAATATCAGAGATCTATTCGCAATCATCTTGTAGGTGCTTGACTTGTCGAAATTCCGAGCCAGAGAGAGCAAGCGCTAAAACAATTAAAAAAATGTAAAAAAAAATATAGACAGACAGAAAAACCCTGGATAAAATGGGCGCAAAGAGCGATCGCAGTTCTTGGCGGAGCGCCGAACGCGCTTTCAGGGAGCCAATAGGCGGCGCGATCGCCCTCTCGAAAAAATCCCAAACCCCCAAATATCTCATTACCATTATTGCCCAATAAAACCCATGTCAGCACAACTCCCTCAACCAGCCGTGCATCAAAACCACGCGATCGCCGCCTCCTTAATGGAAAAGACTTCACTACTCATCCTCGACTCCCACGTCGATGACTTCGAGATACTTGCCACAGGCGTCACCCCAGACACCGAAATCCACATCCTCGATGCCAACCGCGACGGCGTGGCGCAAATAACCCAACTCCTGCAAAAGCGTCAGAACATCGCAGCCCTGCACATAATCTCCCACGGCAAGCCTGGGAGCGTGCAACTGGGGAATATTTGGCTGAATCAGGCGAATCTCGAAACTTATGCCCTGCAACTCATCCAGTGGCGCGCCAGCCTAACCCACAACGCCGACATCCTATTATATGGATGCCACATCGCCGCCGAAATAGACCCCAACAGCGAGACAGAAAACCCCTTCCTGCAACAGCTTCACCACCTCACAGGAGCCAACATCGCCGCCTCCAAAACACCCACAGGAAACACAGCATTAGGCGGAGACTGGGAACTCGAAGTCAAAATCGGCCACATCACTGCCCCTCTAGCCATTACACCCAGCGCTCGGCAAACCTACCAGAGCATCCTGACTGGAGAGTTGATTTGGGTTAAAGGCATCGGCGGCAGCAGTACCGACAATGGCAACAGCATCGCCGTGGATAGTAGCGGTAACACCTACATGACCGGCGCTTTCCAAGGCACAGTAGATTTCGACCCCGGAGTGGGAACGGCTGAACTGACTTCTACTGGGCTCGCTGACATCTTCATCGCCAAATACGACCCCTTGGGAAACTACCTCTGGGCGAAGAACATCGGCGGCAGTAATGGCGACATAGCCAATAGCATCGCCGTGGACAGTAGCGGCAACACCTATATCGCTGGCAATTTTCAACTCACAGTAGATTTCGACCCCGGAGTGGGAACGGCTGAACTGACTTTTGCTGGGGCCAATGACATTTTCATCGCCAAATTCGACACCAGTGGCAACTACCTCTGGGCAAAAAACATCGGCAGCACGGGTAACGAGACAGCCAATAACATCGCCGTAGACAGTAGCGGCAACACCTATATCACTGGCGTTTTCAGTAACACAGTAGATTTCGACCCCGGTGCGGGAACGGCTGAACTGACTTCTACTGGGCTCACTGACATCTTCATCGCCAAATACGACCCCTTGGGAAACTACCTCTGGGCGAAGAACATCGGCAGCACGGGTAACGACCAAGGTACAAGCATTGCCGTGGATAGTAGCGGCAACACCTATACCACTGGCGTTTTCACTAACACAGTAGATTTCGACCCCGGAGTGGGAACGGCTGAACTGACTTCTGCTGGGGGCAATGACATTTTCATCGCCAAATACGACCCCTTGGGAAACTATCTCTGGGCGAAAAACATCGGCGGCAGTGGTAGCGATCGCGGCAGAAGCATCGCCGTGGATAGTAGCGGCAACACCTATATCACTGGCACTTTCTCTCTCACAGTAGATTTTGACCCCAGTGCGGGAACGGCTGAACTGACTTCTGCTGGGAGCAATAACACATTCATCACCAAATTAGATACTAATGGCAACTACGTCTGGGCGAAGAGCATCAGCAGCAGTAATGACAACGCTGGCAACAGCATCGTCGTAGATAGTAGCGGTAACATCTACATGACCGGCGCTTTCCAAGGCACCGCAGATTTCGACCCCGGTGCGGGAACGGTTAACCTAAATTCTGCTGCGGGCAATGACATCTTCATCGCCAAATTAGACGCTAGTGGCAACTACCTTTGGGCGAAGAACATCGGCGGCACGGGTTCCGATCAAGGTACAAGTATTGCCCTGGATAGTAGCGGCAACACCTACACCACTGGCGTTTTCACTAACACAGTAGATGGCGTTGCACATATATGATATGATAGTCATGTAATTCCTATCCAGTCAGAATAT
>CAYOOD010000016.1:0-102402 GCA_964405435.1 uncultured bacterium | reverse complement strand
CCGGGATATATAAAAAAATGTAACAATACTAAGTTAGCCAACTTGGTATCAGACGCTTGGACGCCGATTACAGTAGCCAACACTTCGTCACTACCAGCCAGCTTAATCAAAGTATCTGCGGCTTGAGCGTCACTGCCTTGAACAATTTCGAGTTGCTCGAATGTCAGACCGGCTGACAAGCTCAGGACATCCTCGCCGATGACGAAATCAACGATAGAATCCGTTCCCAGACCGGACGCGATCTCGAAAGTATCTACTCCTTCGCCGCCGATGAGTACGTCTTTACCGTCGCCACCGATCAGCTTGTCATCGCCCATGTCGCCATAGAGAACGTCATCACCCATATCGCCCAAGAGGATGTCGTTGTCTTTGCCACCCCGGATGATGTCGTTGTCCTTACCGCCGTGGATGGTATCGTTGCCGGTGTTGCCGTTGATTTCGTCGCTTTCGGTGTTGCCGTAGATTTCGTCGTCACCTTCACCGCCAGTCGCCGTATCAAGGCCCTGACCGCCGATCGCGGTGTCGTTGCCCATGTCGCCATTTACTGCGTCATCGCCTTCGCCACCGTCCGCCATGTCGTCGCCCTTGCCAGCGCAGAGGCTGTCGCTGCCGCTGCCGCCTTCCACGGAGTCGCTCTCCGTGTTGCCGTAGACGGTATCGTTGCCATCGCCACCGAGTACGGTGTCAGCGCCTTCGCCGCCAACTGCGGTGTCATCGCCACCTTCACCGAGCACGCTGTCGTTGCCCATGTCGCCGGAAACGGTATCTTCGCCTTCACCGCCAGCAACCGTATCTTCATCCTTGCCGCCAGCTATGCTGTCGTCACCCGTGCCGCCCTCGATGGAGTCGTCGCCGGTGTTACCGTAGGTCGTGTCATTGCCATCGCCACCAGAGATCGAGTCGTTGCCTTCGCCGCCAGTTGCGGTGTCATCACCCGCGTCACCGTTGAGGCTGTCGTCACCGGCATCGCCGCTGAGGGAGTCTTCGCCTTCGCCGCCGCTTGCGGTGTCATTACCCATTCCGCCAGCGCAGGTGTCATCGCCAGCATCGCCACTGCTGGAGTCATTGCCTTCACCACCAGCGATCGAGTCGTTGCCTTCGCCGCCGCTTGCGGTGTCATCACCCGCGTCACCGTTGAGGCTGTCGTCACCGGCATCGCCGCTGAGGGAGTCTTCGCCTTCGCCGCCGCTTGCGGTGTCATTACCCATTCCGCCAGCGCAGGTGTCATCGCCAGCATCGCCACTGCTGGAGTCATTGCCTTCTCCGCCGACGATCGAGTCATTGCCTTCGCCGCCGACAGTGGTGTCATCACCTGCATCACCAGAGAGGGTGTCCTCACCGCTGTCACCACTGAGGGAGTCTTCGCCTTCGCCGCCAGACGCCATGTCGTTGCCAGCGCCAGCGCCGATGGTGTCGTCGCCCGCGCTGCCGTCGATGGTATCGTCTCCGTCCGTACCTTCGAGGGTGTCGTCGCCTTCAGTACCACCGCCGATGGTATCGCTGTCGCTACCGCCGCTACCGCCGCCAGCATTGCCGCCGCCGGGGAAGACTCCGCCAGTCGCGCCGCCGCCGGGGAATACGCCGCCAGTCGCGCCGCCGCCGGGGAATTGACCGCCGTTGCCGTTGCCTTGACCAGGGAATTGACCGCCGTTGCCGCCGCCGGTGGTGGTGTCTTCGCCTTCGCCGCCGTCGAGCGTATCAGTGTCTTCGCCGCCAGTGGTGGTGTCTTCGCCTTCAGAACCGATCAGGCTGTCTTCGGGATTTTCTGCAACGACCTCATTCGCCTTATCTATCAAGGCCTTGCCTTGGTCTTCGTTGCGCCAGTCTTTTTCGGGGTCAATGTAATCATCCAGATTTATCGCATTGCCCTTGGCACCGGTGACTTGGAAGATGATGTCGTTGTAGTCTTTGTCTGAATCTTGCTTGGCCGGTACGTCTTCCATCACGAAGACACTGCCATCGCCCGTTACGTCGGCAATTTGTCCTCCTTGGAAGTCGCCGTCCGGGTTGGCTTCGTCAATGGAGAACAGCGGACGCTTTTCGGGGTCATCGAGCAGACTCGGATCGTCAGCTATTTCTTGAAGGGTGCCATTGGGGACGAGGATTACAGCAAACGTACTGCCAGCTTCCATCTTGAAGGCAGGCTTTGTTTGATGTTCGCCTTCGTTAAAATCACTTTCCCAAGGCAGCTCGCCGCCGAATTCTGCTCCTTCAGTTGCGTCGTCAATAACGACATAACCTTCTGTAGAGTTACTGAGTGCTCTGCGAACTGCTTCTTGAATATATTCTTCAGAACCCGGTTCGAGATCTTCCATCCCTTCCAGGCTGAAGATGCCAACTTGACCTACATAGCTGCCACCGTCCCACATCCAGTTGAGGGTGACTTCGCCATTCTCGCCTACTTTGAAGGTTCCTGGTTCAATAGTGCTCTCGCCGCCGCCCAGAGTGTCTCCGCCTTCGCCGCCACCCATGCTATCTGGGGTGCCGCTGGTGGGTTCGAGAGTGTCTTCACCTTCGCCGCCGCCCATGCTATCTGGGGTGCCGCTGGTGGGTTCGAGAGTGTCTTCACCTTCGCCGCCGCCCATGCTATCTGGGGTGCCGCTGGTGGGTTCGAGAGTGTCTTCACCTTCGCCGCCGCCCATGCTATCTGGGGTGCCGCTGGTGGGTTCGAGAGTGTCTTCACCTTCGCCGCCGCCCATGCTGTCTGAGGTGCTGCTGGTGGGTTCGAGGGTGTCTTCGCCTTCAGCTCCGGTCGGGCTGTCTGAGATACTGGTGGTACTGGCAAGCGCGTCTTCGCTTGTGCCGCCGGCCACAGTGTCTGAAGTGGTGCTGGTGGGTTCCAAAGTGTCCGTGCCTGCAGCTCCGGTCGGGCTGTCAGTGGATTGGCCGCCTGCTACGGTGCTATTCAAAGTGTCGGTGCCAGTGTTTCCAGTCAATGTGTCTTCCATTTTTCTACTCCTTGATTGACTCCTCGATTCGGACTTTGATGCTAAATTTTTAGCCTTAGATGCTGAACCCCTGAAGTTTTTATCCCTTTTAATTCCTAGCGGAAACGAGATTGTTGTTAATGTCTAGCTCCGCTTTTTTCCTCTATCGATCGCTGAATTTTTAAAATCGGCTTCTTTCTCAATCTCGTACAAAAACTTGAGATTGGTGTCGGCCTAAAGGTTAAGAAGATTTCCGTTTCAATTTGTTCCGGGATGTTTCATTAAGACTGATTAATACGTTTTTTTATTGATTTGATTTGCTTATACTTGAGCGATTTTAGTGAAAATACGGTTGTTTAGAGCCGGGAGTTTTGCTTAAGTAATATAAAAATTACGTCTAAAGGCTGGTTTCGCTGTCTTGAGAGTTTCTCTAACATTTTTTTACATTCCCTCATAGGAAACAAGGTTCATTAAAATTACGGAAATCATTTCTAGGAAGAAGCTCTCTCTACAAACTGAGTGGCAGCGTTTCTGCCGATAGACAGATGTTTATGAGTAGGTTTCTTCATCGTTGTCAATATCGCTCTCAGTGAAACTGCGGTTGGATAGGCATCTGACGTTCGCTCTGCCACGGTCAAGCTAGTGCCTAGGATTCGGAATGAACCTCTATGAGGCCCAACTGGGCTGAATGAACCTTTCCCATAACAAAGAAGGCGAATCGCCTATGTTTGGTTCCCGCAGAGGGGATGTAATGGCTGAACTGGCTTTCTTCTGAGGCGTTTGGCTCGGAGCAAGGGCAATCGATCGCACTCGACTGTTTTTCGATACAGCCCGCGATCGCCTCAGAGGGGTTAATCGCCTCACTTGCACTTGCCGCTAAGTCCCAAGTATGGCCGACTGCCGGTGCGGGATGCGATCGCCCGGTGGTGTCGCTGCGATCGGGCGATCGCGGATTTGTGAATTTAATTGTTGTTTTGATTGAGTGAAAACTTCGCGGTTTGTAAACTTCTTGTTAAGAATGGGGCAGCGATCGCCCTTTTTCCTAATTTAATGATTTGTTAACTGAGGAAAAGGTAATGTTTGATGAAATTTTTATATTTTCCAGAGATATTCCTTCGGTTAATAGTTGACACCCCCATAGATTTTGTGTTAAAGCTTCGCTTAAATCTATTGAAGAAGCGATCGCCGGATTAATACCCGGCTGACACTTGACAAAATAAATTAGCTGTGATAGGGAGTAAATTTTAAAGGGAAGCGCAACAGCCGCGTCCCTTTGGCGTGTTGAGGCGAGCGAAAATCGCCAATCAATATAGATTGACCCCTCTAAACCCAGAAACCCGGTTTCTTGCGTTTAGGTGCGTAAGTCCTATGGCTCTTGCGATCTACCCCTACCTCACCGAGAAAGAGAACCGCGCCGCCATTGGCGAAACGCCACGCGACCGACTTCTTTTCTCCATTCCCGCCTCACACTGGCATCGACTCCGTTTCCCAATAGTGGAACCCTTGCGACGGACTCATGTGCAGCAATTCAGTATCCCCCATATCAATCGGATCGGAGGGAATCGGCGGATCGACTTCCAGCGCTTCCATCACCTGTCGTCCCACAGTTCGCGCCAGCAGGGGCGGGACTGCATTGCCGACCTGCCGGAATCCGTGCCACTTGGTGCCGTGGAAGCGGAACCAATCCGGGAAGGAGTGCAGTCTCGCGGCTTCCCGCACTGAAATGACGCGGGGGTGAGTGGGATGGATGGGGCGCGGGGAGGTATGGCGTCCTTTTTCGCGACCGGTTCCCGCGCGCAAAGTATGAGACATGCCGTTGAGATCGAGGCGTCGCAGGCGGCTGTTGCGTTCGACTTTCCCCTGCGGCGTTTCGTTAAAGCGATCGCGGCATTCATCGGTGTGGGTTGTGCGCAGCGAACCGGTGAGAATTTGCCGATCCCAGAGTCGGTGATAGGCGTAGTTGTCGGGATCGACTGCCATGTAGCGCAACTGACGAGCGTAGAGGCTCGCCAGTTTTTCCATTGCTCTGAGTTGTTGGGGCGTCAGCTTCACTTCGTCGCTATCGAGAAGTTCTGCGAATTTATCGACATCGGGCAAGTCCGCGATCGCTTCTTTCACCGTCCGTTTCGTTGAGAGCGGTTGCGGATAAGACAGCAGCATCATGCCAATGCGCGATCCCAGTAAAAATACTCGCGGTCTGTCTTGCGGCACGCCATAATCGGCTGCATTCAATACTTGCACCGGCTTGGTGATGCGGTATCCCGACGCTTCAAATTGCTCGATCAATCGCTCCAATACGTCGTTATATTTGTCCGACACCATCCCCCCGACGTTCTCCATGATAAAGTAGCGGGGTTGCAAGTCAACGACGACGCGGCAGAAATCAAACACCAAATCGTTGCGCTCGTCTTCTACGTCGCGCTTGCCCATGACGGCGAATCCCTGACAGGGTGGGCCACCTACGATCAAGTCGATTTCGCCATCCCAGGCGGAGACAGGTTTCTGTCGCTTTCCTAGGTTGGGATGCGTTGCCCATCCTCGCGCTGCGGCATCTGCGATCGCTCGGCTCGATAGCGTTGAGATGTCAGCGCACAGCACCTCGGTAAAGGGAAAATTGTAAGAATACACCGCTGCATGTACGGGGTCGTTATCGACGGCGGCTACTACGTCAAAGCCTGCTTGCTCGATTCCCAGGGAAAAGCCACCGGCCCCGGAAAATAAGTCAATGGCGACGGGGCGGCGATTGGAGCCGATTTTAGTTCTGCGAGTTCGGATTTTGGACACGCCAACACAAGGGAGACAACGGAGACTGGGTTCGATTCTATTTAAGATTAAAATTTGAAAATAGGAAACTAAAACTTAAAATTTCTTTTTTTCTGCGAGCGTTTGGAGAATTTCCGCCGCCGCGCGATCGCACGCTCCCGCCGCTCCCAGCGACTGCCGCACCTGCTGGTAGTCTGTCAGCATTTGCTGACGAACCGTTTCGGAGTGCAGGATTTCCAGGGCCGATCGCGCGACGTTTGCCGGTGTTGCTTGCTCCTGTAGCAGCTCTGGCACGACTGGCTGCATTTGCACCAGATTCGGCGGAGACATAAACGGGATAGAAAAGTTGAACAACTTGCGAGCAACCCACCAGGTAGATGGATGGACGCGGTAAAGTACCACTTGCGGCACGTTCAGCAGGGCAATCTCCAAGTTCACCGTACCAGATTTTGCGATCGCCAGATCGGCTGCCGCCAGCACTTCGCGAGTTTTTTCCGAAACCACCGTCGCGCGCAATCCAAAAGTCTTGACAGCTTGTTCGATCGGATGCCGCAGCTTTTCCAGAGACAGGGGAATCCAGAAGTGAACGTCGGGTAACTTTTCCTGAATTTGCTTTGCCGCTTCAAATATCACGGGTAGGAGATATTTGACTTCTTGCAGCCGAGAACAAGGCAGCAGGGCGATCGCGAGTTCGTCTGGCGCAATGCCCAAACTCGCCCGGGCGCGATCGCGATCGGGAAACTCGCGCAGGCGATCGACCAAAGGATGGCCCACCCAGGTCACTTCCGCTCCCTGCTTTTGAAAATAGCGGGCTTCTTCCGGGAAAATTGCCAGCAGTCGGTCGATGACCGCCACCATTTTCTCTGCATTGCGATTCGAGGGTGCCCACACCCACATCTGCGGCGCGATGTAATAAACCACCGGCACTCCGGGCAAATGCTGCTTGACATAGCTGCAGATACTCATATTTGGCCCGATGTAGTCGATCGGCACCACCACGTCGGGCGGGTTTTGCCGCAGGTATTGTTTGGCGCGGCGCTGCACCTGGAGGGTTGGCCAAATGTGGGGCAGGGCTTCCAACAGCCCCATCGAGCCAATGCTGCTGGTATCGCCTAGAAGCTGAGCGCCAGCAGCCGCCATTTTTGGCCCTCCTAGCGCTGCGATTTCTAATTCCACGCCACGGGCACTGGCTTGTCGGTACAGGGCATCGATCAGCAGCGAGCCTTGGAGATCGCCGGATACCTCGCCCGTACTGATAAAAACCCGCCAAGATCTGGATTTTGTGGGGAGAGAAAAAGACGAAGGATTTTCTAATTCACCTTTCATGCTTCTTCATCCCGCAGCTTTTTTTTTCCCGGAATTGGCCCCCGCCGTCCCTCCATCTGGGACATTTGCAAAAACCGACTCAGGTGATGGACGTGTTCGCTGTTGGCGAGTGACTCTAGCTGGGCGATCGCGTTGTTGAGCGTCAGTCCGCTGCGGTAGAGCAGCCGAAAGGCTTGTTTGAGATGGCTGGCGTCCGCCGATGTCAGACCGGCGCGCTTGATGCCGACGAGGTTGAGACTGCGCACTCGCGACGGATTCCCCTCTACGAGCATGTAGGGCGGCACGTCGCGATCGATCCGGCTCATTCCCCCCACCATTGCCATGCGACCGATGTGAACAAATTGATGAATGCCCAGAACGCCCCCAATCACCGCCCGCGATTCGATGTGGACGTGCCCCGCCAGCGAGACAGAATTAGAAATGACGACGCGATCGGCGATCGCGCAGTTGTGCGCGACGTGAACGTAAGCCATCAACAAATTCCCGTTGCCGATCTCCGTGACTTCTCCCAGACCGGTGGCTCGGTTAATCGTGACGTACTCGCGAATTATATTGTCGTCGCCAATTTTCACGAAACTCACCGAACCGTCATACTTCAGGTCTTGCGGTTCCAAACCGATCGCCGCTCCGGGAAAAATTTGATTGCGCGCGCCTATTTCCGTGCGCCCCTCGATGACCGCGTGGGCACCGACCGTCGTTTCTGGGCCAATTTTAACCTGCTCTCCGATTACCGCATACGCCCCCACCTGCACCGTCGGGTGCAGTTGAGCGCCTGGGTGAATAACCGCCGTGGGATGTATCAAAGTCTTCATAGGAGTTTTGAGTGGTGAATGTTGAGTGTTGAGTTGAAGAGGCATTTTACTCGTCACTCAACACTCTTAACTCCTCACAGTTTTCAGTCCACGAGGGAAAACATCAGTTCCCCTTCCGTTACCAATTGGCCATTTACTTCAGCGCGTCCCTGCATTTTTCCGAAACGGCGCTGTTTGACGCAAATCAGTTCTACTCGCATCACGAGCTGATCTCCTGGCACCACGGGTTTGCGAAACCGGACTTTATCAATGCCCGCAAACATAAACAATCCTTCCGGCAGATTGGGCAACTGGGTGAGTACCACGCCGCCGACTTGGGCCATTGCCTCTACGATCAGGACTCCGGGCATGATCGGACGTCCGGGAAAATGTCCTTGAAAGTGCGGTTCGTTGAAGGTGACGTTTTTAATGCCGACAGCCCGCTCCCCGGGAACGTACTCGATAATCCGATCGACCAGCGCAAAAGGATAGCGATGGGGCAGGAGTTTGTGGATGTCTTCGACAGTCAATACTGCTTTAGCAGCTGTTGGAGCAGCAGTTGGAGTAGAGGCACTCTGTGTAACATCACTCTCCGGCTGCTTTACAGGAGCAGCCGCCGAGGAATTGGGTAAATCGAGGTCGGTCAGCGTGGACATGGGCAACTGTTGATTTTAGATTTTAGGTTTTAGATTTTAGATTGGGGATGAATCCGAACATCCAAAATCTAAAATCCCGGGCTTGGACTGAGCCAAAAGGCGGGCAAGCTGAACGTGCAGGTTGTGACTCGCTTTGTAGGCGATGAGGTGCGCTTTGGGAAATTTCCCCAGCAAGCTCATATCTCCCACTAAGTCTAAGATTTTATGACGGACTGGCTCATTTGCAAATCTCAGGGGCGGATTCAGCCATCCCTCAGCACCGCAGACGAGGGCGTTGTCCAAGCTCCCGCCTTTAATCAAGCCTCGGGCCAGAAGTTGGTCGATTTGGTGAGCGAGGCCAAATGTGCGAGAGGGCGCGATTTCTGCGGCAAAGGAAGAAGGCGCGAGAACCCAACTGTACCACTGTTGGCCGATCGCCGGCAGTTCAAAGTCGATCGCGTAGCTGAATCGGGTTTCTGCTGCGGGCAGGGCGGCGACAAAGGCGTCGCCTTCGCGTACCCAAATAGGTAACTGGGCATGGGGCATTGGGCATTGGGTATCGTTGGCGGCGAGTTCTCCTACTTCTGCGAGTCCCACGGAGGCGATCGCCTCTACCCAAAGTTTGGCGGAGCCGTCCAGCAGGGGCACCTCTGGGCCATCTATTTCTATCCGGGCGCTATCTACGCCCATCGCTGCCAGGGCTGCCAGCAGGTGTTCTACCGTTCGGACGCTGGCATCTCCATTCGCCAACTCGGTAGAGAGCATCGTTTGCCGCACGCACTCCAAGCGCGCGGGGATGACGGGGGCTCCGGGAAGATCGGTTCGCGCGAAATAGCGTCCTTTGCCTGTCGAGTCCGGCAGCACCCGAACTGTTGCGATCGCGCCAAAGTGCAGTCCCACCCCCGACAGTTCAAACTCATCCGCCAATGTATGCTGAGGTTTCATGCGCTATCAATTTTTTGAGAATAAACAAGAACAATCCGAGCTATATAGCAGTTTTCTTTTCAAGTGAGATATTTCAGAAACCCGGCTTCTTGAAAAAAACCGGATTCCTGGCCTGTACTTCATTGGACTGAAAAACGCTATAATTTTAAAAAATATCTCGGCAGCGATTTTAACGCTCCTCTAAAAATGCCCTACAAAATTCTACCAGTCAACTAGAAACCCTATATAGAAACCAGGTTTCTTTCCGAAACCTGGTTTTATTCTTAACTAAGAAACAACAGTTTCTAAGAAATATTGTTTCTTAGAGGCAGAGTAAGAAAGATAATCTTTAGACGAGAAACTGTCTTAAAATCTTTCCCCAATGCCGAAGTGGAATCTGCCGCCTCCTTCATTGCTGAAACCATAGTCCACGCGAATAGGGCCGAGAGGAGAATCCACGCGCACGCCCAAACCGTAACCAAAGCCGCTACCCGGCTTGCCGCGCGCGCCAGCCGGATCGCCCAGTACCGAGGAACCGGAACCGAGGTCAGTGCCCACATCCACAAAGAGAGCGCCTCCCACAACCGAGAAAATCGGGAAGCGATATTCTACAGTCGCTTGCAGGAAACTGCGACCGCTGCCGAGTTCGCCTTCGTCCCAGCCGCGAACGGAGTTGCTGCCGCCCAGAGCAAAGGCTTCGTAGGGGGGCAAGTCGCCGAGAAAGGTGCCGGCTTGGACGTTAAACGCTAGTGTTTGAGGCCCTTTGGAAAAGCGGAGGTATTGAACGGGAATGTAGTAACTGTAGCTGCCGCGCAAGCGATTGCCGAAGACGCTTCCCAGCCCCACGGGCACGAACTGCTCGGTGCTGAAGCGCAAGACTGAACCGCTGGTGGGCTTGAGGGGGTTGTCGCGCAAGTCGCGGGCGAGCCCGAACTGGAAGCTAAACAGGTCGTCTTTGCCCTCGCCGCTCCAGCTCAGGTCGTTGCCCAGCTCGTCTTTGGGGCTGATTTCGCCGTCAATATCGCGGATGGCAACTCGCTGGTACTCGAAGCCGAGAGATGCCTTCCATTCAGCGTCGAGGGGAGCGGGACCGAGGGGACGGGTGAAGGTGACGCCGCCGCCGAGACGGAGAATCCGGGGGCGATCGCCATTGGGCAAGTCCACCTCATCGTCGCCGCCGGTAAACACCAGGGAGAGCGATCGCCGCCTGAACCCATTCACCGTATAAGACGTGCGGAACGGATCGCCCGCAATCCACGGATCGGTAAAGCTGACATCAAACAACAATGCCCGCTCGCCCACTTGCAACTGCGCCCCGATTTTTTGGTTGTTGCCGCCCAGGTTTTGCTCCTGATAGCTCACCGTCCCGAAAAGTCCCGTCGCCGAGCTAATCCCGGCACCTGCTGCCACCGAGCCCGTTCTTCTTTCCGTAACGTTGAGCACCACCACCACTTTGCGCGGATCTTGCCCGGGATTGAGCGTCGGCTCAACCTTCTCAAAAATCCCCAGCGCGTAAATCCGCCGCAAATCTCCAATCAAAGTAGATTCCTGCAGCACCTCTCCGGGCTTGAGCAGCATCTCCCGCGTGATGATAAATTTGCGAGTGCGCCCTTGAATCGCCCGCCCTTCCTCATCCGTCTCCTCTCCTTCTTTATTGAGGAAGCGGACTTGGATGTCCTCGATCATCCCTTCTGCCACCTGCAACGTCACGGTGCCATTGGCATCCACCGGCGAGGAACCCACCACCTGAGCCAAAATGTAGCCGTTATCCTTGTACCACTGATTCAGGCGCTTCACTGCTTCCTGAAAGCGGCGCAGGTTGAGGATTTCACCGTATTGAGGGCTGAAGATTTCGTCCACCACATTTTGCGGGATCGCTTGCTTGCCCTCGCCAGCAGGTACGACGTTCACCACCACGTTGCGCAGCACCGGATTTTGCTGCACCACAAACGTCACCCGCACGCCCAGGGGCGTATCCTCCGGCAAGTAATCCACAGAGGCAAATTGACCGGTAGCAAAAATCGCATTGACATCTTCCTGCAACTGACAGCGATTCGTCGTGCGCCCGGGCTGGGTGCGAATCGCGTTATAGACTTCATCCAGAAGTGCCCCTTCCACGCCTCTGACGGCGATTTCAGCGACGAGCACTTGCGGGGCATTGGGATCGGGACACTGATTCGCCGGTTGCGTTCTGGGTGGCGGTGCCACTGGCACTGGCGCTGTCGGCGGCGGCGGCACTGGGGTGCCCTGAGCCAAGAGCCATGAGGGGATCGGGGTGTTGACGGGTGATTCTGAATTCGTCTTGCCCGCAAGTAACGGCTGCAGGGGCGGCGAAACTGGTGCGTTCTGAGCCAAGAGCCACGACGGGATCGGGGTGTTGACGGGTGATTCTGAAATCGTCCTGCCTGCCGGTAGCGGCTGCAAGGGAGTTGCCGCCGTCAGGGCGGGGGATTCCAGTGCGGTAACGGAGGGTGAAAGATTGGGAAGTGGGGGTAAATCCCGGGTTTCGGTTTTTTCGGAACTATCGGGATTTGTGTCTCCTAGAAAAGCGTCTAATCCGTCCTTGTTGCTCTGAACTTGCAGGCTTTGTTCTTTGTCTTGGCTGCCCTTATCGGCGATCGCGCGCATCTGCTCCTCTAGCGCCGACACGCCCACCGTGCGGGGCGCGGCAGGGTTTATCGCCAGCGGCACCCCGCCCGGGGGATCGCTTTGCTGCGGGCTGGCTGCCGCTGCCGCCTCCGAATCCTCCTTTGCACCCGCCGGGGCGTCAACAGCCAACCAATCCTCTGCGCGCGAACTGGCGATTTTTTCCCTGCTGTCGTTGCCGTTGTTTCCGCCTTCTAAAGCAGCTTGCAGCTCTTCAAAGCCCGTCACTCGCGTTTGAGAGTTCGTCTCTTCTGCTGAGGCTGGAAACTTCCACGAATCGTTTCGCGCGGGTACGCCCGCTACCCCTGTTTCTGATTGCGCGTCGCTATTGTCAGGCGCGGGCGCAAGAGCGCTGACAGTTTGCCCGCTGACGGAGTTAGCTAAACTCAAAGTGGCTGATACCGTTAAAACAGCCACCCATACCGGAGGTAAACGCATGTTGTTCTCGTTGTTCTGCACTTCCACACACCAGATTCGGCTTCTTGCTTTGCCCGAAGAAGTCCGCACTTTCTGAAAGCCCCTCAATCCCCTGAGCCAAAAAGGGGGCAAAGCCAGGTAAATAGCTAAATGTTACAACATTTTCGTTGCAGCGATTTTAGAGTTGCAATTGCGGATGCTTGGCTCTAGCAGGCGCGAACCTGACTCGTAAAATCTCATATTTTCCTTTTAAAACTGTTGGCTCACCCGCTCTAGAACTCGCTGGTAAGCTTCCTCTACTTTCCCCAAATCCCGGCGAAAGCGATCTTTGTCCATCACCCGCCGTTCGGGATCGTCATCCGCGTTATCCCAGAGGCGGCAGGTATCGGGGCTGATTTCGTCTGCCAGCAGCAGGTTTCCCGCGCCATCGATGCCAAATTCTAGTTTAAAGTCCACTAGAGTAATGCCGCACTGCTGGAAAAATTCTGAGAGAATGTCGTCAATCCGCAGTGCCAGCGCTCTGAGTTGCTCTACTTGTTCTGGGGTGGCGAGTTCCATTATGAAGATGCGATCGCTCGTCAGCAGCGGATCTCCCAATTCATCATTTTTGTAATAAAACTCCACCAGCGGTTGTTTCAAAACCGTCCCTTGCGCCAATCCGGTTTGCTTGCACAAACTTCCCGCTGCAATATTCCTCACCACCACCTCCAGCGGCAAAATTGTCACCCGCTTGACGCGCATTTCATTGGCGCTGGGACAGTCTATAAAGTGCGTCGGAATTCCCTTCCCTTCTAACAGAGTAAATAAATAACTAGAAACTTTGCAGTTAATTTCTCCCTTTCCCGAAATGCTGCCGCGTTTTTGGGCGTTAAACGCCGTCGCATCGTCTTTGTAATGTGTCAGCAAAACTTCTGGCTCTTCAGTGGCATACAAAATTTTTGCCTTGCCTTCATAAAGTTTTTCTAGATTCGACATAAAAGTCTCAAAAGTGATACAATTAGAATACTTTACCCTGACGGTTCGGCTGTTACCTCTCTCAGTCGCTAGCTGACTCCAAGGCAAAGCCCGAAGCTATTATAGGATATAATGGGCGCTGTGGAGCGCTATCTGCGTGGAGCCACCCTTGGGGCTTGCATCGAATTGCCCTCCTTTGCAGTCGAGCTGGAGAAAGGCGAGTCGTTCAGCCAGACTGCCGCGAGAACGGCATGGCTATCTTATAATGCAGATCGCCCTGTTTCTGCCCTTTCTGCCGTCGTGAAGCGTCCTGAAGTGTGCTGAAGCGATTTCATTAAAAAAACATTTTTTTCTCGCTGACTATTTCGTCGTAAATGTGTGAACGCCATCCCAAGAATCGGGAGGGGGAGTTTTTAGATAATTGCGGCACCGTTCTAGGTGAATAGCGACAGCTCGATCGTATTCTCTAATCCTTGCAGCGGATTCAAAGTGAGCGATCGCCTGCTGAAAATAGCGTTGCATGTAAGCCGCCCTTCCCGCCTCGTAAAGCTCTAAAAATTCTCTAGTTTTGGAGTCCAGGCTGGTGCGGCGATCGGCGATTAATTCGTAGATGCTGACAGCTTGGTGCTTGCCCTTCACCCGAATTTTGTCTAATTCGCGCACCCAGATGCGATCGCCGCACAATTCGTAAGTAAACTCGCTCAAAATAATATCGCAATTATACTCTTTCGTCACGCTTTCCAGGCGAGAACTCAAATTCACGCCATCCCCGATCACCGTATAGTCCATGCGTTTTTTAGAGCCGATATTGCCCGAAACCACTTCACCAGAGCTCAGCCCGATGCCGACGTGGATTTGGGGCTGAGCGCCGATAATCCGCTTGCTGTTAAACTCTTCCAGCCGCCGCCGCATGTCCAAAGCCGACTGCACCGCCATCCAGGCGTGATTTTCTGCCAAGGGCAGCGGCGCGCCAAACACTGCCATCAGGGCGTCTCCGATAAATTTGTCCAGAGTGCCTTCGTGGTTGAACACCGCCTCTACCATCGTCTCGAAATACTGATTCAGCAGCGAAACCACCTCGGAGGCTCCCAGATTCTCGGTGAGGGTGGTGTAGCCCCGAATATCGGAAAACAAAATCGTCACCTCTTTGCGCTCGCTCACCATCAGGGAATCCTCCCCCAGCGCCATAACGCGCTCGGCGACGCCCGGGGTGAGGTAGCGGTACATGGTGCTTTTCATGCGTTTTTCGCGGCTGATGTCTTCGAGTACCACTAAACCGCCCCGCACGCCGCCTTCTGGGTTGGTGAGGGGATTGACGGTGAGGTTGATGCTGCGCTCGATTTCCATGACGCGCTCTCTGGGTAACTGGGCGGGGATGGGATCGCAGACGTCGAAAATTAGCTTGTTCCAGGGTATGTAAGTATCGGGGTTGGCGCGATCGGAAATTGCCAAAATCCAGACAGCGCCCTCGTCTGAGGGTTGGGCGTCTGGCGGTTCTACATACAAGCCCACGTTTAAATTCTGCTCTGGGATGTAGTGCCGCGCTCCGGCGCTGAGGCTGTCGAGCAAGCGCCAGCGCAGGTTTTCTATGGGCACGACTTCCCAGACATAGCGATCGACGAGTTTGTGTTCCCACAAATGCCGGTGCTTGCCGCCTTCAGTTTTGACGGGGCAGCCGAGCAGCTCCAGCGCCGCATCGTTGATAGTGACGATCCGCCCTTGCATGTCGGTGGAGATGACGGCATCGGAGAGACTTTGCAGGATGTCTTTTTGGTATTGCTTTTCGATCAGGACATTCTCGAAGAGCTGGGCATTTTCTAGGGCGATGCCGGCTTGCGCATTGAAAGCCTTCATAAAGGCTTCGTCGGAACTGGTGAAACTGCCCTGGGATTTGTTGATTAACTGGGTGACGCCTATCAAGTCGCCGGCGGAGTTGTACACGGGCATACACAAAATCGTCCGGGTGAGGTAGCCGGTGCGCTTGTCTGTGGTGGGATCGAAGCGGGGATCTTGATAGGCGTCTGGAATGTTGAGGGTTTGTCTGGTGGAGGCAACATAGCCGGCAATTCCTTTGTTCGCGGGGATGCGGATTTCCATCATGGTTTTGCCGTCTGCTTTGGCGACTTTTGTCCAGAGTTCGCCGGTTTCTTTGCTGAGCAAGAACAGGGTGCTGCGATCGGCTTGCATTAAGTCTCGGGCTTGATCCATGACGGAGCGCAGGGTCGCTTCCAGATCCAAACTTTGGCCGAGAGAAGAGGTGGCCTTGAGGAGGGCGGAAACGCCGCGCTGATTGCGGGCGGCGACGTAGAATGACTGGCAGCTTTCTAGGATGATGCCGATGGAAGTGCCGAAGATACTGAACTCTTGTTCGTCTTCGCTGGTGAAGGGGACGTCGCCGGCTTTATTGAGGAGCTGCACTACGGCTACAACTTGGCTGGGGTTTTTGCTGCTGAAAATCGGCATACACAGCAGGGTGTGGGTGGTGTAGCCCGGGTGCTCGTCAACTTCTTTATTAAATAGGGGATGGGAATAGGCGTCCGCGATGTTCAGGCATTCGCCGGTGGTGGCCACCTGACCGACGATGCCGACGTGCAGCGGAATCCTTATTTCTATGGGCTTGCCGTTTTGAATGGGGGTGAGTTTTGACCAGAGCTGCCGTTTTTCGGCATCGACTAGAAAAATGGTGGTGCGATCGGCTTGGATGATTTGGCCAATTTTTAGGGTGAAGGCGTCCAACAGTTGCTCCAGCATGGTTTCTAGAGCTTCATTGTTGATCAGTTCAATGGCCCTGAGAAACTGCTGGAATTCTGCCGTGATAAAGTCTAGCAGGCAGACAAATTCAGGCACTGGCAGATCTTTGACGCGACGCGCGAGCGCGCCCATGCGATTGGCTTGGGTTAATGTAGCCAGAACGCTACCAGCATCGGAAAATGTCATAGTAAAGACCCCTCACAGGGTATTAGATGGCCCACGGGTTGGCAGAGGTGTCGGCGATCGCTCAAAAGCGCCAGCAGTTGGCGCTCTTTTTGCCCCTTTGCTTGAAGAGTACGCTTCGCTGTGGGAGGGGGATTTCTCCGGTGTCGAAGTCATACTTCGCACAATGTAACCGAGTGTTGGCGAAGCTAGCCACCCTAAAATTCTGATGAAAGCAACGCCATGTCAGGGACGGTTCGGGCCACATCAGGTTGGAGCGCTTGGATTGCGATAATCGATCGAGGTAACTTGGGTTGTAATCTGGCAACCACCTAAATTAACACTATCTATTAATCGTCAGTATCGGCAAAGCTACTAGAGACAGATGCCACCGAGGCGCGATCGCTCAGTATGGCTACTGAGGTGAGTGCTGAGTGCTGAGTGCTGAGTGCTGAGTGCTGAGTAGAATAAAAGTGAGCTTTTTAGACCGAAAGTGAGAAGTAGAAGCGGCAGGCGAATCGACCGATTTTTAAGGATTTTTCGACATGCACCTCCTGTCTGATTCTCGATCGGGCTTTTTTTTATTTAAGTGTTTGTTAAAGTGATTGTAACGCTACCCGACCGGCAGCGTTACAAAGGTTCTAGGCGGCTCTCGCTGTTGACTGGGAACTGAGCACTGCTTGATAGTAACGGCGCAGTTGGGCAGTCGCGGCAGCCCAGCCCCAGCGTTCGGCTTCCCGGCGGGCATTTTGACGCAGGGTTTCTCGTTCTTGGCTGCGTTCGAGCAGGCGGATGGTGGCGGCGATCGCGCCATTTTCATCTGCCGGATCGAACAGGTAGCCGTTGACGCCATCGGTGACGATATCGGGAATGCCTCCCGATCGCGCCGCGACAACGGGGCAGCCCGCTGCCATCGCTTCTAACAGCACCAATCCCAAGGTTTCCGTGCGGGAAGGGAAAATAAAGGCGTCGGCTGAAGCATAGGCGCTGGCGAGTTCTTTGCCCCGGAGATAGCCGATAAAATTGGTTGGCGTTCCGGCAAAATGGGCTTCCAAGGCTTGCCGGTGAGGGCCATCTCCGACTAAGGCGAGGCGGGCGTTGGGAATGGCTTCTAAGACCGGTTTGATGCGATCGATTTCTTTCTCAGCCCCCAACCGCCCGACATAAATGAGCAAGGGGCTGTCGGGGTGGCCATCGCTCAGGCGCGATCGCATCATCGGGCTCGCCAAGCTCGGATCGAACAATTCTGTATCCACGCCGCGCTGCCACAAATCTACCCGCTCGATGCCGTGGGCGACGAGTTCTTTCACCATCGCCGTAGACGTACACAAGTTCAGCTCGGCTTGATTGTGCGCCCCTTTGAGCAATTCCCAGAGCAACCCTTCGAGCATTCCCAAGCCGTAGTGCTGCAAATATTGCGGCAGGTGAGTGTGATAGGACGCCACCAAGGGAATTCCCAAATTTTTGCCGTAATACAAGCCTCCCAAACCCAAAATCGCCGGGTTGGCGACGTGGATTAAATCCGGCTGAAATTCTTCGAGTTTCCGACCGATAGACGGGCGCGGAAAAGCCATTTTCAGTTCTGGATACCAGGGCAGGGGATAGCCGGGGACGCCGTAAATTTTTGCTCCTTTGTATTCGGCGATGCCGCCTTCGGGAGAGAAAATCAGGACGCGATCGCCTGCTCGCTGCAGGTGTTCGACGGTATGGCACAGGCGCGTGACGATGCCGTCAATTTTGGGCAAAAAAGTTTCGGTAAAAAGAGCAATTCGCATAAAATTGGCTGACTACGAAACTGATAATCCCAGTCTCTGGGCGATGTCGGAATTGGTAACGGGATAGAGAGTCTCGGAAGGAATCCGCAAACAAGACAGATCGGTTTTCCAGTTTTGGCGCTGCTCCTGCACGAATGCCGAGATATCCTCGAGTTTGAGAATCCAATTTGTTGCATATTGACGCAACACTTCACCGCGCAGCCCTAACTGGATGGCGCGCCTGTCGAGGCGATCGCCTGACGGGGCGCGATCGGGGTCCCACTGCAATCGGACGGGCGATCTGGCTTTTGCTTCTTCCCACTCCGCCTCAGTAGAATACAAATCTGCTACAAAACTCGAATGTACCGCCGCAGCGAGAATTTCATCAAAAGCCGAGCGCTTGAGCCAGATCGCCAGTATCACCTCTTGCTCCGCTTTTGTACCCCATCCCGATCGATACATCATCCACAAAAAGTTCGTTTTAATCCAGCTCATGCGAGTGAATTTAAATTCACCGCCAAAGTACCCGCGTTCAGCAGCAAAATGACCGATTTCCGGGCGGTAAGCTTGGTAGACGACAATCGAATTATCGTCAAACTGTGCCAGTATGTGACGCCCGTTCTTTGGCCATTTTTCAGCTTGCGCTAAATACGGTTCAGTGACTAACCCCACGCCAACTGCCTCCTAAGAAGTTGTTTTTCGAGGTCGCACCCCCTCCCGTGAATCCTTATAGAAAAAATTCCCCCACCCAAAAGCACCACAACCCCTTCAAAAAAGCCGTTAAGGCGGTGAATTTCCCGACCTGTTTTAGCACTTCTCAATTCCTCAATACTGGAGGATGAAAAATCGGCAATTTGACGGGAGCGTTTGTCTCTTGCTTCCAGTGCTTCCCATTCAGGAAATAAATAACATGCACTTGTGGCTGAAAATGTCAGACGTGGCAAAACTCCTAAAATCAGGAGAAGTCTACTTCACATCTTCGCGGGATGGAGCCAGAGGCAATAGTGCAACCTATTGCCCCGCCATTGCAAGCTGAATCCTAACGCCGCCAAGTCACTTTAGGCAGGATTTCGTTTTTATCGACGCGGTGCTGGTATTTGATGGCGAAGTGTAGCAAGGAATCTAGCAGTGAGTCTGAGAGATAGTGAGGCTGCAACCCGAGGTCTAGCAAACGGGTATTTTTCGCATTGAAATAATGTTCTTCTTTTTCGATTCTGGGGTTCTCGAGGTGATTGATTTCCACGTCGAGTCCCATTGCAATGCCGGCTTTTTTGACCATCACGGCTAAGTCGCCGACGCTGAATTGTTCGGTAAACTGGTTGAAAACGCGGAATTCTCCGGGTTGGGCAGGGTTGGCGATCGCCAGTTCCATGCAGCGCACTGTATCCCGAATGTCGAGGAACCCGCGCGTCTGACCTCCCTTTCCGTAAACCGTCAGGGGATGTCCGATCGCCGCCTGGATGCAAAAACGGTTCAATGCCGTCCCAAAGATGCCGTCATAGTCCAATCGGTTGATTAACAGCTCGTCCATGCCGGTTTCTTCCGTCAGCACGCCGTACACAACCCCTTGGTTTAAGTCCGTCGCCCGCAGCCCCCACATCCGACAAGCAAAATGAATATTGTGGCTGTCATGTACCTTGCTTAAGTGATACATAGAGCCCGGTTGCTTGGGATAGGGGAGGGTATCCGCGCGCCCGTTGTGTTCGATGGTAATGTAACCCTCTTCAATATCTATATTGGGGGTGCCATATTCTCCCATCGTCCCCAGCTTCACCAAGTGGCAGTCGGGGAAATGCTCCTTGATGGCATAGAGCAGATTGAGGGTTCCCACGACGTTATTGACCTGGGTGAGGACGGCGTGTTCGCGGTCAATCATCGAGAAAGGAGCCGATCGCTGTTCGCCGAAGTGTACGATCGCCTCTGGCTCGAATTTCTGCAGTGCCTTAATCAGAAAGTCGTAGTTGGTAATATCGCCAATAAACAGGTCGATAGATTTGCCCGTCAGCTCTCGCCACCGAGCAATCCTTTGCTGAATCGGCGCGATCGGGGTCAGGGTTTCTATGCAAAGCTGCGCATCCCAGTGCCGCCGCACCAAGTTATCTAAGATACCGACTTCGTAACCTCGATTGGAAAGATACAGGGCGGTTGCCCAACCGCAGTAGCCATCGCCGCCAATAACCAGGACTCTCATATCTTGATGAATTTGCTTGCCGATACTCGGTCAATTTATCAGGTTTTGTGTACCGAGTGACAGATTGGGCTAGTCGCGAATGAGAGAGTGCTCGATGCCTCGGCTGAGTGCTGAGTGCTGAGAGAGGGAGGGGGTACAGAGAGCGCGAGGGGGAGAGTGGGAGAGTTATGATTTCAATTCTTCTTTCACTCAACACTCAACACTCTGTAAACCACTCAGCCGAGGCATCGAGCACTTTTTACTCCCCCTTCTCTAAACCGCGACTTCATCGGCAAAACTGGCCCAGCGGACGAAGTGAAAGGGGCCAGCCACCGATCCCCAGATGTGTTCGTTGGTTTCCGGATGCCGCCCCCGATCGTGGCTGATAAATTTTTTCTCGTCTATCTCAAATTCGCTGTCCAGATAGGTTGTTTGGCCCTTGCGCACGACGATGCAACCTTTTCCGGGTTCGACGTGGCCTTTGAAGCTCTGGCCCGTCCAATACGTCATAAAAGTGCAACCCGGTAATTTTTGCAGCAAGTCGGCGCTGAGGGCTTGCAGGCGTTCGGGTTGCCGGGAGGCACCGTGAAATTTTTCTTCGAGCTGGTTAATCGCGTAGTTCTCGATTTCTATGCGATCGCCGGCGGGCACTAACTTTAACACCCGCACCCGATAAGGGCGATCGAGCATGTAGTCATACGCCTGTTCGACATACAGACTCACTCCACCCAGCAAATCGAGAGGCAGGGGACGCATACAGACGCGAATGTGGGCAAAAAAAGGCGGGTTTTCAAAGGCTTGCTCTTGATTGCTGAAATCAGCCGCCATCCAGCGAGCTAGAGTGAGGATGTCCGTAGAATTGCTCATACTGAGGTGAAATTTTAGATTTTTGATTTCAGTTAGATTGGAGATTGAATGCTCTCTCACTCTGGTTTGCTGGCAATTTTTTAAATGCGATTCTACTGCAAAAAAATACAGATCGGAATCGGGAGCCAGAGGCAAAACAAGCGATCCCCATTATTTTAAGGGACGGCGATCGCTTCTGCATCCCCAAAAAAAGGACGGGATTGTTTCACTCCCGTCCCCAACTTGGCCATTATTGCCAGCCTCAGCGCCCCTGTTTGAGGCGAAACAGGAGAATCTGAGTATTTCGCGTCTCGTCGAAATCGTTGTCGCTGACGAGGACTAAACTCTGGGTCCCGTCCGGCAAGCGCGGGCCGAGGGCCATCCCTTCCAAATTGTCCAAGATGATGCCGAGGTTGCCCAAGTCCAGCACTAACTTTTTCCGCACTGGCTCAACGGCTTTGAGTTCGCCCTTGAGGCTGGCAATATTCGAGGTATCGGTTGCCGCGCCCGTCGCGATTTGAAAAATCCGCGCCCCGTATCCCAAAAAACCGAGCGATCGCTCCAAACTCAAAAAATGGCCCCCCTGCGCTAAGGCCACTAATTCGGTCAAGCCAGTGGTGAGGGACCACCTCGGGCCGATGTCCAGCGGGTAAAGGTGTTCGGAAATCAGCGTCGAGCGCTCGCCCTCCACCAGATAGTGCAGCAGTCGATTCCTGGCTTCTTGCTCTGACGAAGGCAGCTCCCGATCCTGCAGCAGCGGCGCTTCTGTCGCGGTAAATAACCGAATCGGTTCCACCCTCGCCGACAGCGAACCGCTGGCATTGACGCTGAGCGATTCAAATCCCAGATTATTTTGCACGCCCTGCTGCTGCTGCGAACCCGCCGCATCGGGAATATACCGCTTCGGGACGGGTAAGTTCCGCCGCCACTCACCAGTCGCCAAATCGAACTCGCTGACAAACGGCGCGATGCCCAAACTGCTGACGCCTTCGCTGGAAACAAATATCGAGTTAGGCGGCGCAAAGGCGATCCCTTCAGGATTGATGGTGTCTCTGGCGTAGGGTTGCCCGTCTTCGCCCCTCAGAACGGTGACGCCTTCGACTTGGACGTTCTGAATGCTCAGTCCGCCGGGAGTTTGTGAATTGACTGCCAGCCGCAGGGTATAAAATCGAGCCGGAGCCCGATCGCTGGGATCGTCGGAAAGGGCGTAAAACCGATCGCGCTGCCGGTCATAGGCGATCGCCGAGAGCCCTCCGATGGGCGTGCCCTCAAAGTTCTGCTCTGGCAGCTTGTATTCGTCCAGAAATTCTAGCGACAAGTCTAAAAAAATCCGTTTCTCGGCTGCTGCCTGCACCCGCTCCTGTGCCGCGCTGGCAGCTCCCTGCTCTTGTGCGGTGACTTGCGGGGAGTCGCAGGCGCAAAGCCCGCTCAACAAAACCAACGCGATCGCCCACAGCACTGCTACGAACCAACGCACCTGCAATGGCGTCCTCTTTCCCGTGTCCGCGCGGCGATCGCTGCCGCTTGCTCGTTCTCGGCTCACTATCCAATCCACAAAAGTACCTCGCTTTTACTCTATCACGCAGTTAGGCCCCTTTTTGTTTTAAAGTTTAGATTTTAGAGTTTAGATTTTAGACAGGGGGAACCCACTCCTGAACTTTTTGCTAAGAGTCAATTTTAACAGTTTCTCCGCTTGTCAATTTCCAGCTTATTTAACGCAAAATGCAATTCCAGACTAAAAAAACACTAACGAGCCAACAGCAACCCCCTCAAAAATATATTTTCACGCCCATGTTTCAACGTATTTTTACTCGCCAGAATCGCAGCAAAATCAACAGCGCGATCGCTCTAATATGGCTGCTTAGCCTGGGAATCAGTAGCGCTCCAGTATTCGCCGAAAAAGAACCCCAAGAGCCGCAACGCCCCCCATTTAGCTTGCAGGAACCACAGAAGCGCGATCCCCTGCTGCCTCCGACGTCCAGCAAAAAGCGATCGCTGACGCCAGAAGAAAGCCTAACTTTAGAAAAAGCCCTCGACGAACTCAACGCCCTAGCGGAAGCTCAACTGCTAGCGGGAAATGCCTCACAAGCCTTTCAAATTTGGAATCGGGAATTACTTTTACGGCGATATCTCGGTACTCTGGCAGAGGTGCAAGCCCTGAGCAGAATTGGTAAAATCGCCCTCGATCGCAATCGCACCCTAGAAGTACAAGTCATTTCGCAGCGGCTGCAAGTCATCAAGCTGCAAGCGCAGAGCAAACCCCCCATCGAGCCGCAACTACTCCAAGCCTTGGGCGATGCTTTCGTGCTGCTGCTGGCGCGAGAGCCCGCTGTAGAAATCTACCAGCAAATTTTAGCAAATGCCAAAGCAAAAGGCAACCTTCCCGCCCAAGAGATTGCCTTAAAAACCATTGCTCAATTAGAATTCAGCGGTTTAAATTACCCGCAAGCCGCCGCCGCTTATGAAGAATTAATGGCTTTTAACTTGCAAAAAAGCGATCGCACCGAGCAGGATAGCTTGGATGAAGGATTCTATCTAGAACAGCTCGCGTTTATTTACCAGCAAACAAAAGAACATCAAAAAGCGATCGACATGCGTACCAAACTCATCAGTCGCTATCTGACAGCACAAAACCCGCTGCCCGTACCTGCCTTACAAATCGCGATCGGAGCAGATTATGAAGCGCTGGGGCGGTTGGCTACCGCAGCTCAAACCTATCAAGAAGCTTATACTCTAGCTTGGTCGCTAGAACAGTTTGCCCGCGCTGCAGAAGCCCTGAAAAAATTAGGAACACTCTTGCGATCGCAGAACCAACTCGACGAAGCCATCCAAGTCTACCAAATCTTATTACTCGTCGAACAGCGGAGTTTCAACACCTTTGGCTTGATGAATGCCTACGATCAACTGGGACAAATTTATCGCGATCGCCAAGCGTATACCGAAGCAATCTTCGCCTTCCAGAGAGGTTTAGACATCGCCAAACAGCTCAACTATCAGGAAGAATATTTTACCCGGCAAATTCAGGAAATCAGCCAGCGACAGACTCCGTAAACCCTTTCAAAAGAAAAAGACGTTCTCGCAGACAGACCTTCCGCTCGTCCCCGATCTTAATTCACCTGGAGCCCTCCCCAACCCTTGCATTCTCTTATCCCTCCGCTGTCTGCGCCCTTCGCGTACTCTGCGGTTCCTCAAAAACAACCCCTCCCTAGTGAGAAACTTTTTCGATCGCGTCCACAAACATTTCTAAAGGCTCTATCTGGAAAAAAAACAAAAGTTCTTTACCCCCCGTAAATTTTTCCAGAAAAGACAGGAGATTTGCTCCCGCTGCCGGTTCGATTTTAATCGGGGTATGCCAAAATAGAATCGGCGAAGGGCTAGCAGCCCTGCTCTTCGCTACCAGCGAATCTACTTTCCCCTCGATATATCGGGGAGCCATATAAGTAATCCCGCCCCTAACCGCATAACTAATCGAACCCATAACGCCATTAAAGAAAATATTCCCAACCTCACTCAGCGTTTGCTTGGTGACGGCATCGAGGTCAATTTTTCGCCGTTCCTCATGGGCGATCGCGTGGACGAGCTTTTCAGACGCATCCGGCGGAAACAGCAGCGTCCCGATTGCCGACAATTCCCCTTTGATGACGAGCCGCACCGCAGACACCGGTTGTTCTCCCAAGCGCTGGTGCAGGTAGACTTGCAACTGCTCTTGTGACATGACTTGAAGCGGCGACAGTTGCAAGCTAACAGAAGCTTCTGTGAGATAATTCAACATAGTAGCTGCTCGTTCGACACCGCTCTCGAACAGCTTTTGCATGGCAGTTTTCTGAGTAGATGTTGGGTTCATAACCGTGTCATGTAGGTGCTGTGCGCGTAGACTCGTCCGTGGCAGTTCGCCGCTTTTTCCTGCTGGCTCCTCTCTCGTCAGCCCCTTTTCGGGGTTGCACGGCGCGTGCAGCGCTGTTCGCCCTGACATTTGTTCGCGATCGCCTTTCTGTTGCCTGACCCTTCTGCTTCCCGCAGCCTGTCATTCAGAATCTCAATCTTTCGCAATACAATCTATCTGGGCCATCTCAACCGCTTTCCTTGCTGGCATTCAAGTAGTTGCTCGTGTTCCAGCGCTCTGGCAGCGAGCGAAATCTGCTCCGCCTCTTCCAGTCATTCTCGAACCAATGGCAATTCTTATCTTGACACATCAGGTTAATTCTCGTACCGCCCTGAATTAAAATTTAAATATCACATACAAATCGTCAGTTTTTCGCGGACGGACGTGCCCCTCCTGCCCTTAGTGGCCACTTCCCCTCACTCGGATTTTATCGGACAAAAGCGCTAACTTCCCCACGGGCACAATCGAATGCCGTGACGCTGGTTGCTGGGGACGAACGAGATGGGCAAGGCGGCGCGGCGGACAAAGCGCCTGCGGTCGATTCGACCTGCGCCTCCGTCCCGCAAATATCTATCTTTAGAAATATTGACAGTCGCCAGAATTCCCCTCGTCTTCCTCCTCGCTTTCCCCTAATTCATCTAAAAAAAGAATATTGGGCAGCAGACTGCGAGCGAGCGCCACTCCCGCAGCTTGACAAAACTTTTTGGCAAATTTTCTCGCCTGGTTCTTATTCGTCAAGCTGCGATTTAATATTTCCACTTCCAGCCATCCGAGCTGACTGCTTTCGGGGAGATACTCTCGCTCAAATATCGAAACCCGCCAATCGTCCAAGCTGGCATCGTCGTCGATAGGAAGGCTTGCCCCTACCGTCCAAACCTCTTCAAAATCAAACCCATTCTCATACACGGTTCGATTTGTAACGTAATAAACGCACTGATCGCCTAATTGAATTTCCCGCAACAAACCTTGGCTCGGACAAGCGTATTTCCAGACTTTTTTATGCTTAAAAACGACTGAAATTAGCTCTTCAATCGGTTTTCCGTGCTTGTCAATATACTGCTGTGCTTGCGCGAGTGTCTGAAAAAACTGGGTTGTAGCATATCCGTAAGGATCGACCACTCGAAACCGACCGTCTCCTACCAGACGAATATAATAACCCTTGTACTTGTGTTCTAGCCTCGGCATAGAGAGAGCGCTGGCAACGGATCTATTGTAAAGTAGCAGTGTCGATTCTTTTGCGATCGCGACAATCCCCTCATCTCCCAATCCCGGCCATCAACTTTCAGCTTAAACGCTTCAAAAGCAAAGCAGCGATCGCCTCCCGATCGGAAAAGCGATCGCCGCCCGCTAAAATTTGTTAAAATGGCAGTTTGCCTTGCAATTGAGCGCTCGCTTTGACGCAAACCGCGCACTTGCAGCCCAATTGGTCGAGAATGGGATTGCTTTCCCGCCGCCGTAAATTAGCGTCGAAAACGCGATCGCCGTGGAGAGCCGGCGCAGATACTCCAGGAGTTGTCGGCTCCACTAAAATCCCCGCTGCATGAGCAGGATTGCTTAGTAAAACCAGAACGCCCAACATGCCAGAAGCGGCAAGCAAAGTCAGCGTAGCTTTGTTCATAAAATTCTGCCAGACTCAGCAATGGATTTTTTCCATTTTACTGATTTGTCCAAAGAATCGGGGCAATTTGCCCCCGCGCTACTTAAAGATCGGGTGTCGATTTCGACCAAACCAATAAGTCGCCGCGCTGAGTTGCTGCCGCTAGCTTTTCCCCTGTCGCATTCCAGACTAAACCAGAAAATCCCCCCTCAATTCCTTCTAGGATTTGCCCGATTTGCTGGGCTTCCGACCACAAGCAAACCCAGCCGTCCGCTGCCGCTGAAGCCAGGAGGAAACTGCCCGGTTGAAAAGCGATCGCCTGCACCGTGCCCTCGTGGGCGTCCAACTCCCACGCTTCCCAACCCGCTCCATCGCCCGGTTGCTTTTCCCATACAGAGATATTTTCGGCACTCGCCGCCGCTAGCAGAGGAGCGCCCGAACTGGACGTTTTATCGGACCACGCGAGAAAGCGAATTTTCCCCGCAAAACCCCGCATCACCCAGGGATTCGGGTTTCCCCATTCCAAAACGGCGATGGTTCGATCCATATTTCCTGCCGCTAGATATTTGCCATCGGGCGACCAGGCGATCGCGACACTGGCAGACGGAATCGCCAATCGATACGGCTCCTCTTCCCAATTTCGGGCATTCCACACCTTAACCCCGCGATGACCGGCGATCGCCAGATACGGTTCGGTGGGGTGCCATGCCAAGCCCAACGCCGAGGACTCCTCAAAATTCAGCCTCGTTACTTCCCCTCCCTCGGCATCCCACACTTGCACGCAGCGCCCCGTTCCGAAAGCCAGCCGATTTCCTGCGGGACTCCACGCCAGCCGGTCTACCCAATTCGGAGCATTCTCAATGCACAAAACTGGCGATTTGTCAAGGTTTCCATCCGCAGACATCCGCCAAATTTTCACCGAGCCATCTTGCCCCCCAGCCGCCAGCAGCCCTCCGTCGCTGGAAAATGCCAGACAATCCACCGACTGACCGGCACTTTCCTGTAGCGTCGAGAGGGGATGCGGGGGCTCCCACAACACCACCTCGCCCGCCGCCGATGCCGCTGCCAGCAGTCTGCCGCTAGGACACCAGGCGATCGCGGTGACGTAATCCGAAAGTGCCGATCGCCCGCATTCTTGCAGGATGTCGCGGCCAAAACCTAAGCCATACACAAAAGAAAATCCTCTCTGAGCTTGGATTCGTCTAAATTCCGACCGATAAACACCAGCTCGTTTTTGCGGGGTTCGTCGGGTTTCCAGGGGCGATCGCGCGTCCCCTCAAATAGCATGTGTACCCCCTGGAACACGAAGCGCCGATCTTCCCCCGCCAGATTCAAAATCCCTTTCATCCGAAAAATATCGGGTCCTCGGGTGCGCAGCAGGTTAGATATCCAGCGTTCCAATTTTTCTCCATCCAGCGCCCCCTGTTCCACCAAAGCCACGGAATACACCGATTCATCGTGTTCGTGGGCGTCTTCGCTCAAAAATGCTGGGTCAATTTCCAGCGCTCGCTGTAAATCAAACGCTTGCACGCCCAACAGCGCGTCCATTCCCAGCTCGGCTTTGTGGGTGCGGTAAATCTTGGCGATCGCGTTCATGCCCCGAATCCGCTTCTCTAACTCGTCGAGCTGCTCGGCAGCCACTAAATCAGTTTTGTTGAGCAAAATCACGTCCGCAAACGCAATCTGCTCCTGCACTTCACTGCTATCCCAGTGGTCCCAGACGTGCTTGGCGTCCACCACCGTCACCACTGCATCCAGCAGCAGTTGAGAACTCATGTCCTCATCCACAAAGAACGTCTGAATCACCGGGGCGGGGTCAGCCAGTCCCGTGGTTTCGATGACTAGGTGGTCGAATTTTTCCCGCCGCTTCATCAAGTTGCCGATGATGCGAATCAAATCCCCCCGCACCGTACAGCAGATGCAGCCGTTGTTCATCTCGAAGATTTCTTCGTCGGTGTTGACAACCAGTTGATTGTCAATCCCCACTTCCCCGAATTCGTTGACAATCACGGCTACTTTTTTACCGTGTTCGTGGGTGAGGATGCGATTGAGCAGGGTAGTTTTGCCCGCGCCCAGGTAACCGGTGAGCACCGTCACGGGCACAGCAGCGTTTGCGGCAGTTTGTACCATCGGGGATACCTCTTCACTTTCACGATGATAACCATTATCACGCACGGTCGAATCCCAGGCACGAGTTCGCTCGACTGCCTGCTCGGAGAAACAATGCACGTCTAATGAAATGAAATCCGAGCAGCGACGTTAAAAGTATCTTTCTGCATCCCTGAAAAGTCGCTCTCGCCGTTGCGCTTTCTTGCTTTAGTAGCGCGCTTGAAGTAAAAACCTGGTTTTTTGAAAACCAGGTTTTTACTTGCATATTCTTTTGGCAAAACTAAAGCAAGCTTTATAAAATAAATGCGAAAAAGAAGGGGGTTTGCCCGCTAGCGTTACGAAATCGGAGGCAACCCGCGCAACTGCCGCAAAGAGTTCAGACATGCAGGGCAATCGCAGCCAAATAGGGCGATCGCGGTATCGCTTTCTTCTTCTGTAAACTGGAGCACGGCAGGATCGGAGGAAGAGTCGGCAGATTGCGCCACCTGTTCGCCCTGTTCGCCATTGGGGTGAGCCGACGCCGTAACAGTCGGCGGAGGCGTCACCCGCACGCAGACTAGCCGTTGCGAGTGCGAGCTGGCTTGACACTCTAGGGACTGTGCCATTTCGGCTGAAGTTTCGACCGCCTTGGCGGGAGTGCCCATCACCATCACAGACAGCACAGACCCCAAAAGGGTAGGGCTGGAAAGCAGAATCAGTACCAGTCTTTTCATCGGTTCCCCTTTGAGAGCTTTTCAAAAGCACAGGATATTCGCGTATCGCCTTTCACGTCAACCGCGCCGCGATCGGGAAGGCTCGATCGATTTGGGAGCGGAACGTCGCCGACAAGCAGGCTCTATTTTAGCGATTGTTATCTAATCTTGGGGCAAAGGTGGAATTCTGGCTAAAATTGCTTTTTTCAGCGCCGCCGATCGCTCTGACTGCGGAAAAAGCCCGTCCGCGCTGGCGTGATACTGTTCGCCAAACTTGAGGAGTGCTTCGGCGCTCTGTAGCGGGGATAAGCCCCCAAACACGAGGGTTGTTTTGTTAGCTGCGGAAAACGCCACCGCACACGGGCGATCGCACGCGCTCAAGCAGTCTGCGGGCTGAATCGCGAACTCAGACTGCAATGGCCACTTTTGAGACAACCGCCGCAGCCGGTCGAGCAAGTGAAATCCGCCAGTCTGTCCCATATATTTCCGCTCAGTTTTTGAAAAAGAGCAGGATTGGCAAACGAAAATACAGTGCTTGGGCATGTCTGTCACTTTAAGGATGCAAGAGCCTGCTTTCAGGTACGGCTGCCAACATTCCGGCTAAAAAAGGCGCTGGCGCTTTATCTTCATTCGGACGCGCCAACCACAGCCGCGATCGCCCTTTACTTATAGAATGAGAATAAGAATCATTCTATAAAAGATCGTACAGTTCCGCATGGAAGTCACGACAGCAGCAGTTCCCAGCCAAAGCGACATCGCCATTATTGGAGCAGGTCCCCACGCACTCACCCTCGTTACCAATCTCTTGCAAAAACGCAAGAACATGCGGGGCGCTTTCGCAGTGTTTGACCCCAGCGGGGAATGGATGAGCCAGTGGAAGCGCCAATTTGCCGCGCTGGAAATCCCGCACCTGCGATCGCCAGCAGTCCACCATCCCGATCCAGACCCCTATGCGCTGCGTCGCTTTGCCGAAAGACGTCCCTGCGAACTTTATCCGCCCTACGATTTACCGGGAACTCAACTATTTCAGGACTTTTGCTTGGAGGCGATCCGTCGGTGGCACCTGCAACATAGCGTCATTAAGGCAAAAGTCACGCGCATAGAACCCCCGTCGCGCCAGAGCGGCAGTCGCTTTCGCTTGTGGCTCTCAGACGGGCGATCGCACGCCGCCCGCCGGGTCGTTTTGGCCACTGGCGGCGGCAGGCCCCACCTACCGGACTGGGTTGAGCCAATTCAGTGCGGCGCGGCTTCTTCGTATCCCCAAGAGCGCCTGTGCCATTCTCATCAAATCGACCTGTGCGGCTTGCAGGTCAATGGCGAACGAGTGTGGATTGTGGGCGGCGGTTTAACCAGCGGACATTTAGCCGTCGGGGCGATCGCCCGTGGAGCCAAAGTGACGCTGATAGCGCGGCGTCCCCTGCAGGAAAAACTATTCGATGCCGAACCGGGTTGGCTCGGACCCAAGTATCTCAAGGGATTTTGGGCAGAACCCGATTGGGCGAAGCGCTGGGAGTTAATCCAGACAGCGCGGAACGGCGGTTCCGTGACGCCAGCGATGCTGACTCAACTGCGGCGTCTGTGTCGCGGTGGCGACCTCACCCTCTTTGAAGGCTGCCAAATTATCAAGGCTCAGTGGCGGGGCACCTGCTGGCGCGTCACCTGCGATACGGGCGTTGAGTACGAGTGCGATCGCCTCTGGCTCTCCACCGGCACTCGGCTCGACGTGACGACTGAACCCCTGCTCGCAGATCTTCTCGATTCATATCCTGCAACTTTTGTCAACAATTTGCCGGTTTTAGACGAACACTTGCGGTGGCCTGGTTGCGAACTGTTTCTCACGGGTGGGCTGGCAGCCTTGCAGGTGGGGCCTGTGGCGCGGAATCTCTCCGGGGCGAGGATGGCATGCGATCGCATCGTGCCCGCCCTCACCAAGCCCAGTTTAGCCCTCTCTCCCCGGCTCTGAGGCGGAACAGCCCTGCCCCGCTCTGCGATCGCCTGTTCCGCTTTGGCAATCCTGCGCTCCTCTTCTCGGTTTTTATGAGAATAATAATCTTTATTAAATTTAGTTAAGATCCGGGGCGAGAAGAGAGCGGGGCGATCGCAGACCGGACAAAATAGAATAAGAATCAACCTCATTCTCAAAAAAATGTTTTTGCCAGCATCTGCATCACTCCTGATGAGGATTGGGAGAAAAGCCGCAACCTGCAGCCATAAGGCGCGTTTTTTTGAAGGGTGGAGTCTCGCCCTGCTGCTGTCAGCGGCAGCAGGCTGCAGCCAACCCCCCTCCGCGCCGCGATCGGGAGACGCAACCGCCGCTCCTCATACAAAACAATTGAAAATTGCGGCCACATTTTTGCCGATGTATTGGTTCGCAAAGGCAGTGGCTGGAGAGAAGGCACAGGTAGAGGTCTTGATTCCTCCGGGCTCGGAAATACACGACTACCAAGCCACGCCCAGCACCGTACAGGCGATCGCTTCATCAGACGTGCTGGTAAAAAACGGCTTGGGCTTGGAGGAATTTCTCGAAGACACCATAAAAAATGCCCAGAATCCCAAGCTGAAACAGATCGATGCCAGTAAGGGCATTCAAACCTTAAGCGAACCGGAGGAAAGTGCCGGGGAAGAAGAACACGGGCACGAACATGACGGCGAAAAGACGGCGGACGGAGGTCACAAGGATCGCGCGCACCACCACGCTGGCGGCAACCCCCACGTTTGGCTCGATCCAGTTTTGGCCAAACAACAGGTAGAAACGATACGAGACGGAGCGATCGCAGCCGATCCCGAAAACAAAGAGATTTACCGCGCCAATGCGGCAGCTTATATCCAGCAATTGGAGCAGTTGGATGCCCAGTTTAAACAGCGACTGAGCAAATATCCCAACTGCACTTTCATAACCTTCCACGATGCCTTTCCTTACCTAGCCCAGCGCTACAACCTCCGACAAGTCGCCGTCGTAGCCGTGCCAGAGGACAATCTCTCCCCAGCCGATATGCAGAAAACTGTTGCAACTGTAAAGCAATTTAAGGTAAAAGCTTTACTAGGAGAAAAAGGCACGGAGAATAAATTACTGCAAACTCTTTCGCAAGATTTGAATATGAAGTTGCATTTTCTGGACTCGCTGGAAGCGGGGCCGCTCGATCCGCAGCATTATTTTGCAGCGATGCAAGCCAACCTGCAAACCCTTGAATCTGCGTGTCAGTAACCATAATGAACGCAACAGACGCTAACAATGGGGCGGCTAAAAGTCAAGGCCCAATCTCCCACAGCCAGGACCCGATTCTGAAGGTGGACGGGCTGACGGTTTACCAGGGCAGCTATCTGGCCCTGAGAGATGTTTCATTTGAATTGCTGCCGGGAACCGATACGGCGATAGTGGGGCCGAATGGCGCGGGGAAGAGTACGCTGGTACAAGCGATTCTGGGGTTGATTCCAAGGGCATCTGGGCAGATTGAAATCGCAGGTCGATCGGTGGAACGGTTGGGGCCAGTGCGGCAGCAAATCGGGTATGTACCGCAGAATTTTATTTTCGATCGCTCGTTTCCGATTTGCGTCTGGGAATTAGTGGGGCTGGGATGGGTGAAAAATCCAGACCGAGGGGATTTGGGAGAAAGGAGGAAAAAGTTTCCCTTCTCGCTTTTGCCTTCTGAGTTCTCGCTGCGATCGCTCGTACCCGACCCGAATAAATCGGCGGCGATCGCCCAGGCGCTGCGGCGGGTGGATGCCTATCACCTGCGAGATCGAGCGATCGGCACCCTGAGTGGAGGACAGCTAAAGCGGGTCTTGCTGGCGTATTGCTTGGTAATGCCGCGCCAGTTATTGGTGCTCGACGAAGCCTTTGCCGGGGTGGACGCCCGAGGAGAATCCGAGTTTTACACCCTGCTCGACGAGTTGAAGCGCGAGCAAAATTGGACGGTGCTGCAGGTTTCCCACGATTTGGATATGGTGAACCAGCGGTGCGATCGCGTCGTCTGCCTCAACCAAACGATTGTCTGCACTGGCCAGCCCGAGATTGCCCTGGCACCGCAAAACTTATTGGCCACTTACGGCCCTGCTTTCAGTCGCTACCAGCACCATCACTAGCGGCATCTTGCCTTTTCTTACGATAATTCTGCAATTAATAAATTCAGCAGTTTGAGAATAAAAAGCTAGTTTTTAGAAGAGTTGCAGGCAGCCAAACCGACATCTAAAATATCAGATGTAAAATCTAAAATCTAAAATGATCTCGCTTACTTACTGGCCAGCCGTTATCGGCAGCGGGGATTTTTTCAACTTGCTGCAGCTCCCCTTCATGCAGCGAGCGATCGCCGGTAGCGTCCTCATGGGGTTATTGGGGGGATTGCTGGGTAGCTTTGTGACGTTGCGGCAGTTATCTTTTTTCAGCCATGCCGTTTGCCATGCCGCTTTGGTGGGAGTGGTGGTCGGCGTTCTGCTGAACCTGAATCCTACTTGGACGTTGTTGCCTTTTACCTTGGCGTTTGGCTTGCTCGTCCTGTATTTAATAGACAAAACTGATTTAGCCAGCGACAGCGTTTTTAGTATAGCTTTGTCAGCCGCACTGGCTATCGGCGTCATCCTAACTAGATTCATCCCCAACTACCGGGGCAACCTGATGGGAGTTCTGTTTGGGGATATTCTGGCAGTCAACCAGACCGATTTAATCTTAATCCTGTTGCTGCTAGTTGCCAGCGCCGCATTTTTGCTCTCAACCCTGCGCCAGCAAATTCTGTTAACCCTGAATCCATCTGTGGCCAAGGTTCAAGGCATTCCGGTGCGACTGCATCGCTATATATTTGTAGTGCTGCTCTCTCTGGCCGTGGCTGTGGCCATTAAAGCCGTGGGAATTCTCCTCGTCAATGCCTTTTTGGTGATTCCCGCCTCTACTGCGAAGCTGCTCAGCCACCGCTTCGAGCGCTTTCTGGCTTTTTCTGTGATGCTGGGCGCATTCAGTAGCATCGCCGGTATGCTCCTATCTGGCGCTTTCAACTTTGCTTCTGGCCCCAGCATTGTTGTAGCGCAATTTCTTTTATTTTTGGCTATTTTCGGCTGGACTCATTCCGGGCTAGGGGCCAGAAAGTAAAGTTTAGTGGCATCCACACCCTTGATGGCCGCAGCTTTGCCCTGCGGGATGGCCACTGGCACAGGCATCGCTGCAGTAGTATTTGCCGTCTTTTTGGACGCTATCGCTAGTGGAAACGATGCACAGGCAAGACTCGCAGGCACATTTCATTTGGGTTACGGTAGTCATGGCTTTCTCGTGATTCTACTTTTACTCGGACAAATATCTGAACAATTGTTCATGTATAGTTACTATATCATGCCCGCAGATCGTCCAAAATTTTTTAAGATTCTCTTAAGGAAAAGAAAGAAAAAGTGATATCCTGTTGAGGGTGCAGGCAAAAAAGCCGCAGGCCACATCGGCATTCAGAGCAGCCGGCGGACAGCCAATCAAGAGCGAAAGCGGGCAGTAGGGATGAAAAGTCGAATTGCGGTGCTGACCGGACAAGGGAACAAACCGCAAGGTTGAGCGAAGTTTTAGATTTAGAACCCGATGCGGAGAGCACCGCGAGAAGAGGGAAAAGTGGCGGTAAAATATGCCCTCGTCCACGAATGGTTGACCCCCGAGGCAACCGGTGGTTCAGAACTGGTCGTTAAAGAAATCCTCAAGCACGTCGATGCCGACCTGTTTGCGCTGATTGACTTTGAATCGAGCAATCCGCAGAGCTATTTGTACGAGCGGCGGATAGGGACAACGTTTTTGCAACACTTCCCGCAAGCCCGAAAGGGGGTGCAAAAATATCTGCCACTGCTGCCCCTGGCGATCGAGCAGTTGGATTTGCGGGAGTATGACGTGGTGCTTTCTTCGTCCCACGCAGTTGCCAAAGGAGTGCTGAGTTCTCCGCAGCAGTTGCATATTTGCTACTGCCACACGCCGATGCGCTATGCCTGGGAGCTGACGTTCGATTACCTGCGGAGTTCGCCAGCCGGGAGAGGGCTGCCGGGAGTCGCGACGCGGTATCTGCTGCACCGGCTGCGGCAGTGGGACGTCATATCGGCGAATCGGGTTGATTATTTTATTGCCAATTCCCAGCACACGGCTGAACGCATCTGGCGGTGCTATCGGCGACCGGCAGAGGTCATCTACCCGCCGGTGGACGTCGATCGCTTTCCGTTTCAGACTGAAAAAGAGAATTTTTACCTAACCGTTTCGCGGCTGGTGAGTTATAAAAAAGTATCTTTGATAGTTGAAGCGTTCAACCAGCTAGGACGTCCGCTGGTGGTCATTGGTTCGGGGCCGGAGTTGCCGTCGATTCGCCAAATGGCCAAAGGGAACGTGCAAGTGCTGGGCTGGCAGCCCGCCGAGGTAGTCGAGAAGTACATGGCTAACGCAAAAGCGTTTGTGTATGCAGCTTGCGAAGATTTCGGGATGGCTGTAGTGGAAGCAATGGCGTGCGGGACACCCGCGATCGCCTACGGGGCGGGCGGGGCTAAAGAAACGGTGTTGGACATTCGCCAGCATCCAGAAGACGGGACGGGATTGCTGTTTGGCGTCCAGAGCGCCGCAGCACTCTGTGAGGCAGTAGAGAGTTTTGAGAGGTATCAGTCAGGGTTGATTCCTCAGAAAGCGCGATCGCGCGCTGCCAAGTTTGCCCCAAATATCTTTGCGGAGCGCTACCTTGGCTTTGTGGAGGGCTGCTATGAGGAATTTCAGTCTAGAAATTCTCGTTAAAACTCTGTATCTTACTGTCCATAGCTCAGGAAGCCGCAGCGCTGCTATCAAGTGCCTGAAGGCTTTATGATCGGGACTGTGTGTGGTGTGAATTGAAGGAGTATGATGACTGCCGAAAGCCAACTCATCTCCGGCAAGGTCATTCGGGCGTTTGTCAAACGGGGCTTTGCGCCCTTCCCATTGAGTGGTCTAGACGGAGAGTTTTCCAAGCGGTTGTTCGATGTCGCGTTTTCGCTATCGGTTCTGATCCTGTTTTCCCCAGTTTACTTGCTCTTGGCTCTGGCGATCGCTCTGGCCTCACCGGGGCCAATTTTTTACGTCCAGGAACGGATAGGGAAAGACGGAAAACCCTTTGGCTGCATTAAATTCCGAACGATGGTCAAAAACGCTGACGAAGTTTTGTCGGACATGATCGACCGATATCCCAATTTGCGTCAAGAATATGAGGCAAACTTCAAGCTCAAACACGACCCGAGAATTACTTGGATTGGTCGATTTCTAAGGCTAACTAGCCTCGACGAATTTCCTCAGTTCTGGAATGTCTTAAAGGGAGACATGAGCGTGGTAGGGCCTCGACCCATCGTAGTCGAGGAACTGTCTAAATACGGGCGTTACATCGACAAGGTACTGACCATCCGGCCTGGAATTACAGGCTTGTGGCAAGTTTCTGGGCGCAACGATATCCCCTATCCGCGCCGGGTGCAGATGGACGTTTACTATGTGAACTTCAGGAATTTCTGGATGGATTTGTGGCTGATTGTGAAAACAATAGGAGTAGTAATTTTTCCCAAAAATAACGGAGCCTATTAAAGACGAAACAACAGCAAACAGGCAGACACCTATCACTAGCTTCCAGGAAAGCCCCCGCTAAAGCGCTGGCTTCCTTGGAAGCTGGGGAGGCTGCGATTAGAAAGCGGTTGCTCTGCGCTTCACGCAGCCTCGGTCGAGGATTGGCAAGCCAATTCAAAAAGTTTTCAATTCTTTACAAATATTTCAGGGTTAGTGTACGCGCGCTTGGAGAATTTGAAGCTAACGTAGGGATTGATACGATCTACCTGCTGCCACCGAGTGGGGAATTTTCTATCTCCTACTTTCATCAGGCAGCGAACTTGGCATGGACTCTGGCAGACATCCCAGAGGACGGTCGGGACAAGGATGCCCCATCCTCCTGCCGTGCCACCCGCCAATTGCCTGAAACGACTGAACTTTGGTCGATCGCTTTTCGTCTGTGACGGCACAGGGTGTAGCTGCATGGTTTTCGAGCAGACAGCGCGGGAACGAGGGGAGCAGCGCTTGCAGCGCTTTTTCTCGCCAAGCGCGGAGCGATCGCCTGCGCGGGGAAACTCCCGGCTTTCGTCTCGGCGGCGAAACGCAGTTGGCCCATCCATCAGGGACGCGAACTCTACTTCTCGATTGTTCTTTGTAAAGAGCCATAAGGAATATAAAGGATGACGCAACGCAAGCGAGCACTAATTACTGGTATTACCGGTCAAGACGGCTCCTACTTGAGTGAGTTGTTGCTAGAGCAGGGCTATGAAGTACACGGGATTATCCGGCGGACTTCGACATTTAACACGGATCGGATTGATCACATCTATATAGACCCTCACAATGAAGAAGTCCGTTTGTTTCTTCACTACGGTGACTTGACCGACGGCACGACCCTGCGCCGCATTCTCGAAGAAGTCCAGCCTGTAGAAATTTACAACTTGGGCGCTCAATCTCACGTCCGAGTCAGTTTTGACTCGCCGGAGTATACTGTAGATGCGGTGGGCATGGGCACCCTGCGCTTGCTAGAAGCGATTCGGGACTACCAGCAGCGAACCGGCATTGAAGTGCGCTTCTATCAAGCAGGCTCGTCTGAGATGTACGGTCTGGTGCAGGAAATCCCGCAGAAGGAGACGACGCCGTTTTATCCGAGAAGTCCTTATGCGTGTGCAAAGGTTTACGGCCACTGGCAAACCGTAAATTATAGAGAATCTTACGGACTATTTGCGTGTAATGGGATACTTTTTAATCACGAAAGCCCTCGTAGAGGTGAGACATTTGTAACGCGCAAAATAACGCGAGCGATCGCCCGCATTCTTGCCGGCAAGCAGAAAAAACTTTACCTGGGCAACCTCGACGCCAAGAGAGACTGGGGCTACGCTAAAGATTATGTCAGAGCGATGTGGCTGATGCTGCAGCAAGAGCAGCCGGACGATTACGTCATTGCGACGGGCGAAACCTATTCAGTGCGCGAGTTTCTAGATGTAGCCTTTAAGTACGTCAATTTAAACTGGCACGATTACGTCGAGTTTGACGAGCGCTACCTCCGCCCTGCTGAGGTCGAACTGCTGATCGGGGATTCTACTAAAGCACGGCAGAAATTAGGTTGGCAACCATCCGTGACATTTCCAGAACTGGTGGCTTTGATGGTCAAAGCTGACTTGGATGCCCTAGGCGTCGAGTCTCCCAATGGAGAACTCGTCAAGGTACTCAAGGATCGGGCTTTTATCCGTCAAGAGGCAGGCAGCAGGTTTGATTAATTTTGGATTTTGAGAGGGCTTTTCTTAGGACTGAGGCGATCGTCCTCAGACCTCAAATCTCAAATTCCAAAACTCAGGCAGTGATAAAGTGAGAGATGACAACGCTAGATATCAAAGATAAAAGGATTTTGGTTACGGGTGGGGCTGGCTTTTTGGGCCGTCAGGTAATTGCTCACCTGTGCCAAGCCGGGGCAGACGAACAAAAAATTACAATACCGCGATCGCGCGAGTACGACCTGCGCGTCATGGAAAACTGCCAGCGCGCAGTACAGCAACAAGATATCGTCATCCACCTAGCCGCTCACGTTGGCGGCATCGGACTGAATCGGGAAAAACCAGCCGAACTCTTTTACGACAACTTGATGATGGGAGCGCAACTGATTCATGCTGCCTATCAAGCTGGCATCCAAAAATTCGTTTGCGTCGGCACTATTTGCGCCTATCCCAAATTCACTCCCGTGCCCTTCAAAGAGGATGACCTCTGGAATGGCTATCCCGAGGAAACCAACGCCCCTTACGGCGTGGCCAAAAAAGCCCTCTTAGTCCAACTGCAATCCTACCGCCAACAGTACGACTTTAACGGCGTCTACCTGCTGCCGGTAAACTTGTACGGACCAGAGGATAACTTCGACCCCCGCAGCTCCCACGTCATCCCCGCCCTAATCCGCAAAGTTCACGAAGCCCAAGTCAAAGGAGACAAGAAATTGCCGGTGTGGGGCGACGGCAGCCCCAGCCGCGAGTTTCTCTATGTAGACGATGCGGCGCGGGGCATTGTTATGGCCACCCTTTCCTACAACGACCCCGATCCGGTGAACTTGGGCACCAATTCCGAGATTACCATCCGCGATTTAGTAGAAACAATCTGCGAATTGATGGGATTTGAAGGCGAAATTGTCTGGGAAACCGACAAGCCCAACGGTCAGCCGCGCCGCTGTTTGGATACAGAACGGGCGAAAGAGCGGTTTGGCTTTACCGCGCAAGTGGGATTCAAGCAAGGGTTGAAAAATACCATTGACTGGTATCGCCAGCACGCTGCCTGATAGAGTTCAGTGACGGGCGAGTCGCTCCCCTCTAGAAAAACCCGCGCCTGCGGGTTTTTCTCGTTCTGGTGGCAGATTTATTCTTTTGAAATATGGAAAAGACGGAACTGCGCCGATCGCTCCTGAAGAAACGACAGTCGCTTCTCGCCGAAGAATGGCGGGAAAAGAGCGATCGCCTCTGTACTCACCTGCAATCCTCCTCTCTATTTACTCAAGCTCGCACCATTCTGGCGTATTTCAGTTTTCGCCAAGAACCCGACCTCAGCCCCCTTTTTACCAATACTCGCCAATGGGGATTTTCTCGCTGCGTCGGAAAATCTCTTTCCTGGCACCTCTGGAAAACAAACGAACCCCTACAAAAGGGAGCTTATGGCATTCTCGAACCTCACCCAAATTCTCCCTTGTTGCAGCCAGATGAGGTAGATTTAATTCTCGTTCCCGCTGTGGCTTGTGACGCGCGGGGATATCGCTTGGGTTACGGCGGCGGCTTTTACGATCGCCTGCTCAGTTCGGCTGAATGGGCGTCAAAGCCAACCCTAGGGATTGTCTTTGAATTTGCTTGCTTGCCGCAACTGCCGCTAGATTCCTGGGATAAACCCCTGCACGGCGTCTGTACAGAGATGGGCTTAATGATGGCCAGGTGAAATTCCCTTTTGTCAGTCCCTATTTGCTGAACCCCGCGCAGCGGACCATTGTCCGCTGCGCTCCTAACCATTTGCTTTTGACAAGCATTTGGTTAAGAAAATACAATTACTATATTATGCCCTTGCTTCGCATAAAACAAGCAGTTTTACAAAAATTTACATAAATTTTGACGTTCAAAGCCCAACCACTCGCGATAGATTGATGGCCAAAAAAACTGCGATCGCTTGAAAGTTTAACCTTGAGATTTCAAATGTTCAAATTCCATAACTCCTCCTCGTTATCAATCCAATGATCCATCCCAAAACTCAAAGCTCAAAGCACAAAAGCCCCAATCTAAATCGCTCTGGGTGGAAATATTTAGGAATCTATGGAGGATTGGGCGCGATCGCCGTGCTGATGCTCCTCCCCCTGCTTTGGCTCGTCAGTACCTCCCTGAAATCGCCCGCAGAAAATATCTTCCAGTTCCCGCCCCAATTGTGGCCGAGTCAGCCCACCTTTCAAAACTTTGTCACCGTTTGGCAGACCAATCCATTCGGCCAATACCTTTTTAACAGTACCGTCGTTGCCGTTTTGACAGTGAGCTTAAATCTATTATTCTGCTCCCTCGCCGCTTATCCCTTGGCGCGACTGGATTTTCGCGGCAGAGATATGATTTTTGCCGGGGTCATCTCCACGATTATGATTCCCTTTCAAATCGTGATGATTCCCCTCTACATCTTGACCGTCCAGTTGGGGCTGAGAAACACCTATTTAGGGATTATTTTTCCTTCCCTTGCCTCAGCTTTTGGGATTTTCTTATTGCGGCAAGCCTTTCAGGGCGTCCCCAGAGAATTAGAAGAAGCGGCTCGGATGGACGGCTGTACGGAATTGGGGATTTGGTGGCACGTTATGCTGCCCGCTATCCGACCGGCGCTGGTGACTTTGGCAATTTTTGTGTTCATCGGCTCTTGGAGCGACTTTCTCTGGCCATTAATTGTTCTGGATAAGCCAGAATACTACACCCTTCCCTTGGGAGTGGCAGCGCTGGCGGGTGCCTTTTCCTTAGATTGGCGTCTGATTGCGGCGGGTGCGGTGATTTCGATCGCGCCGATACTGATTTTCTTCTCATTCGTACAGCGCTATATCGTTCCCACAGACGCAGGCAGCGGCGTCAAAGGGTAGAGTTAGTGCATATCTGCCCAAAAGCGGCCTAACTGGCAGGAGGGACTGATTTGGGATAGGCAATGCGCTTGTGATGGAACTGCTGCCAGACTTGCACGAAAATTTCGGCAATTTTCGACATTTCCTCGCGAGTCAGACCCGAGTCAACGAGCTGATTGTCTTGCCAGCGGGCTCTGAGAATTTTATTAACCATGTTCAGGGCTTCTTCGGGGGTGGCGTCCTTGAGACTGCGGAGCGCTGCCTCGCAAGAATCCGCCAGCATGACAATGCCGGTTTCTCGGGACTGGGGAATTGGCCCGTCGTAGCGGAAATCTTCCTCGCGGGCGACGAGGGCGGGGTCTTCCTTGGCCATTTGCTGGGCTTGGTGGTAAAAATAGGCGATCGACATCGTGCCTTGATGTTCGGGGATGAAGCGCTCGATCGCCGTCGGCAGGCGAATCTTGCGCGCCATTACCACCCCTTCGCTGACGTGCTTTTTGATAATCTGCGCGCTCTTCCAGGGGTCATTAATGAGGTCGTGCTTGTTGGGGCCACCCATCTGATTTTCAATAAACCCCAACGGGTCGTGCATTTTTCCAATGTCGTGATAGAGCGTGCCGGTTCTGACGAGTTCGACATTACAGCCGAGTTCTCTGGCAGCGGCTTCAGCTAGTGTGGCCACGAATAAGGTATGTTGAAACGTGCCGGGAGCTTCGGCGGCGAGGCGCTTTAACATCGGTCGGTTGGGATTAGCCAGTTCGGCAAGGCGGATGGGAGTTACCAAGTCAAACAAATGTTCGAGGTAAGGGCTCAGCCCCAGGGCGACGATACTCCACGCCAAACCAATCAGGCTTTGCAAACCCGCCGTGCTGAGGACGGTATACCAGACGGAACCAGCAGTGGCGCTGGCAATGAGAGCGGCGACTAAATAGACGGCTCCCTGAGTCAAGCCGACGGCGACGCCCAAAAGGGCTAATTCCTCGCGCGATCGCATCCGCCCAGCCAGCAAGCCACCCAGCAGCCCGCCTGCGGCACTGGCGATCAGGTAAATCCCGTCAATCTCCAGCCCCAGGGGCAGCAGCCCAGCTAGCAGGCTCACCACCGTCACCCCCAGGGCTGAACCGTAGAAGCTTCCCGCCAATAAGCCAATAGCGGGCAAGCTAGTCGAGGGCACCTGCAAAGCAACCAGCACGGGCGTGCTTAAGGTGAGCAGCAATACCAAACAGGCATCACGACGGCGCAAGCCGGGGTGAAATTGCCGCTCCACCAGCCAAAAAATGCCGACTGCTCCGCCCACGAGGACGCCAAATCCCAACAGTCCCAGCCAATTAGGCTCTCGCTGACTCTTGCCGAAGTAATCGAGCAGCACCAAATCCTCATGGGTGATGCGTTCGCCTGCGAGGACGATCGCCTCCCCCTTCTGAACCGTAACGTAAGCCGGTTCGACTGCTTTAACGGCTTGTTCTGCTCTGAGTCGAGTGGCTTCCAAATCTGGTGTTAAATTAGGCTGCACGACGGCTAACAACACCTGGGTTGCCAGGGACTCAGCTTCAGGAGGCACCTTTGCCCTTACTTGAAGGCTGAGAGCATTCCTGACGATATCTTTGGGCAGCCCAGTAGCAATTCCTTGCGCCAGAATCCGATCTGCCGCCTTGTAAATGCCCACTTGCATCTCCTGCCATGCAGTTTCCGACAAGTCCAGCACATCGGTATCGTAGGCGTTGTTGAGTTGCGCCACTGATAGCTCCGAAAGAGCTGCAACCGCGTTAAAGTAGCGGCGGCGAGAAACGTTTATCGTCTGTTGCAGTTGCAGAAAATCTGCGACAGAAGCCTTTTGCTGGTAGGCTTGTAGTTCTGCAAAGGCAATATTCCCAGCGGCATTTAAGCTGGGACGCAAATACTTGATCGCGCCCCGGTACAGCTTCTCTCCTGAAATCTGCCGGCGCGCTTTTTTTAACTGTTCCAAGGGCTGGGAAACTTCTTTCGGCCACGAGTCAATTATTGGGCCTTTGGTGGTTGCTTGTTTTTGCAATTCTGACTGTACGGCTTGCCACTCACCTTCTCTGGCTTGTCGCAAATACCGCTGGGTTGAAGCAGACAAAATCGACGTTTGCGTGAAGGGCATGTCTCCTGCCATCAAGCGCAATTTATTCCCTTCTTCGAGCGTACGTTGGAGTTTGTCGTATATCTGTTGGTTGATCGCCGGATCGATCCGCAATATCGGTATAGAACCAATCTGGGCTTTTTTGCGGTTCTCTTCAGTGGTTTTGATATCTTCGACCTTAGCCGTTTCGGGAGCAGTAATGGTATACGGTGCCTGGGTGCCTACATCCAGTTTTGGCTTGCTATAAAAGCGGTGGCCGATCGCTGCAGTCACCAGCGTACAAGCTAGTACCAGCGAAACGGGAGAGCGAGATTTATTCTTTTTCGCCGCTCGGAGCTTCTGGCTTTTACCCGCACCACTGGAGCCCGACTTCCGGGAGGACTTCCCGGCAAACAGCCGGATTAAAAACGCCTGCGGTGGGGGCACAGCGCCACCGCTGTTTTCCAAACCAAACGTTTTTCGCGCTCGCTCTGCCCAAAGATCCGCACGCAACTGAGCGCGGTAGACTTCGCGAAGCTTTTCAATCTGCCGCGTCATTGACTCTAGCGTATTCATTTAAATTCTCCGTTAGCTCCCCCATCCCCCTTCCGGGCGCAATAGCTGCCCCTTTCTGCTCGACGAACGCGGAAACATTGCCCGCGCTACAGGAGCAAACAGGGGCAGCCAAGACCACGCTCTTATATCTGGGGCGCGCCTGTTTTTGCTGTCCGCTACAGGCACAAACGGAGCTAGACATTTTCATCCTTTCTGTGACAGACACAGACTTTTATCTTGGCTTTCCAACCGACTGATAGCAGCAATTTCGACTTGATGGTAGGAGTCTTGCAAACATCTACTGTTGCCTTCATTATAAAACTTGGCAGATCGACGGGCTCTATCACCTACAGCACCTTTTCGTGGCCCAGTTCTATACTAAGTTGCTTTGTAGCTCGGTTGTCTTGCTTTCAGGCCAAATCTTCCCTAGGGTAGATATCTAGCGGACAAAGGCGGTTAATGCCAGCAGGTTTTTTCCAACTCCACTCGCAAACACTTATCACAAAGCTTTTAGTTTGTCAATAACCTACAGACAGAGAGGCGATTAACGCGGGGGCGTAACTGACACGGCTGCAATAGCTCGCAAGCCGCTAGCATCAAGGCTTGCCGCTGTCGCATCGCCAGCGCCGCACCAGGCTGCAAATAAGCGATCGCCCAATTGAAGAACCTCCGCGACAGCCTTGACGGGCGAGAAAGATAGATTCGACTCGACACTGGCATTAGGATACAGCAACTGAGAGCGCCACCCCACTGGGATGCCGCAAGTGCTGTTATACGCTCCAGAGATTGCCCCAGTAAGAGCAGCAGTCACGGACGGTTCGATCCCGATACGCGCCGCACGCATAACAGAAAGACGCAGATCTTCCGGGGTTCTCAAAAAACAATACAAAGCCAGAGCAATAGGGGTACATTGGGCAGACTCTTCGGGGTGTCGCGCCCGAGCCGCGATCGCTTCCAAGCACAAGCCCTCCTCTAACCAGGTTTGGACTTGCAACAATTGCTTTGCGAAAGCCGCATTTCTTGTATCCGAAACCCCACTGCGCTCCTGAAAATATGCTGCGATTTGAGGAATCAAACTTGCGGGATTGAGTTTTTCTTTGAGCGCCTGCGCGATCGACACAGCCAAGCCGATCGTCCCGTCTCGAACGAAGGAAGCATGTTCCCATTCCCCTAAAGCTTGCTCCAGCATTGAGAGCAACTTAGCATCATCTTCGTGGAAAAACAGAACCACAGGCAGGGTTGCGATCGCCGCGCCCGCCCACTCTCGTTCTTCGATCGAGGAAGAATTCACGGCTTGCCTGCAAGCCTTTTTCCAGTCTTCTAAATCCAATTGCCCTTTTTGAATCAAGCTTTCAGCCGCGAATGCTGCCAGCGTTCCCCACTCCGGTGCTGGAGGGCCAAAGTCTTTTTCCGGCTTTTGTCCCGCCCCCGTCTGGAAGCTCGGCCATTGCAGCGAACTACTTGTTCGCTCGTGCCTGCCCCAAACCTCTCCCACTGCCGCGCCCAGCACAGCCCCCCGGAACCGACTCAGGAGTGAATAGCGCATCTGTATTCCAAACCTTCCTTCGATTGAACCCTACTTCTCACGGTTGAGTGTTCGTCCCTGCAACTTCCCGCAGGTGATGAACCAGCGCCTGCAGCCCGAGACGATAACTTTCTGCGCCAAAACCGCTGATTTGCCCGATGGCCACTGGGGCGATGTGCGAGTGGTGTCGGAAGGATTCCCGGCGGTAAATATTGCTCAAGTGAACTTCTACGGTGGGAATCGCCACCGCCGAAATCGCATCTCGCAGGGCCACACTGGTATGAGTATAGGCACCTGCGTTAATCAAAATCCCGTCATGCAGATCGGATGCTGCATGAATGGCATCGACAAGCGCTCCTTCGTGATTTGACTGTAGGGCCGACACTGCAACCCCGAGCGAACGGCCTTCTTGTTCTAAGAGTTGGTTGATGGCATCTAGCGTGACAGAGCCATATATTCCGGGTTCCCGCTTGCCCAAAAGGTTGAGATTTGGCCCGTGCAGTACCAAAATGCTCAACACTGCGCTCTTACTCCCCAGCGACAATCTAGACTACCTGCGTTGCTTGGGTTCGCGGACTGGAATCGGAATCGGTTCAGGTTCAGGCTGAACGTCGGGACCGAGCAATGCTTCTATCAGCTTCCGAGCCCAGTCTTTAATTTTTTCCAGCACTTTCTCAATGTAGTCCATTGAACAGACAGCTCCTTCTGTACAGCCTGAACGTCTTAACTGACTGCTTCAGTCTTCCAATCTGCATGGATCTACCTTTTTGCGGAAACAGGCCCCCGCAGCCAGACTGGGGGTATTTCTGCAGGTAGATTCTTTTCTCCATAATAACGAATGTTAGCAAGTGAGCGAGGAATTGGGGGAGAGGGAGAGGGGGAGTAGGGGCCAGGGAGAAATGAACTCGAGAGAATTTACCCCTTGTGAAAATCGCGATAATTCTTGCGATCGCTATGTATTCAATAACTTTCGGCGCAGGCGATCGAGGGCGGAGCAAGCGCTGACGTGGCGAATCAGGGCGCGATCGCGAAGTGGCCCAAATCGATGTTCAAAACTTTCCACCTCGCCAGTTGGCCCTGCTAAGCCGATATAAACCAGGCCCACGGGCTTGGATTCCGTCCCGCCTGCTGGCCCTGCAATGCCGGTGATGCTCAGCCCCCAGGTGGCACCGAGGCGATCGCGAACGCCAGCCGCCATTTGCTCGGCCACAGCAGCACTGACAGCCCCCTCGCGGGCTAAATCTCCTTCTCTGACGCCGAGTAGTGCAATTTTTACTTGATTGTGGTAGGCGATTGCGCCGCCCAAAAAATAATTAGAACTGCCGCCGATATCGGTGAGCATTTTGCCCAGTCCGCCTCCAGTGCAGGATTCCGCCACGGCCAGAGTTTGGCCGCTATTTTGCAGCCAGCGACCGCAGACAGAGGCGAGGGTATCGTCATCGGCTCCGAAATAATCCAATCCAGCGATCTGCCGCAGCCGTTCCTCGACGGGGGCGATCGCTTCTTTAGCCGCCGCTTCGCTACTGGCGCGGGCTGAAATCCGCAACTTCACTTCGCCCTTGCTAGCGTAGGGAGCGACGGTGGGATTGGACAAATAGAGCAAATCGCCTGCTTTTTCTGCCAAAGCTGACTCAGCAATGCCCCAAAACTTTAACGTCCGGCTGTAAATAATTTCTCTGCCCCAGCCTTGGCTGTAGAGATAGGGCACGGCTGTTTCCCGCCACATGCGCTGCATTTCGCTGGGAACGCCGGGAAAGGTGAGAAGCGTCAAGCCGGGGCGGGGCTGCCAGATGATGCCGGGAGCGGTGCCGGCGGGGTTGGGTAAAATCTCGGCTCCCTGCGGAATCAAAGCTTGCTTGCGGTTGCTGGGGCTCATTTGCCGGCCCCTAGCGGCATGTTTGCGCTCGATGTCTTCGAGAATGTCTTTGCGCTCGACGAGGGGAGAGCCAAAAAAGTCGGCGATGGTTTCGTGGGTGAGGTCGTCGGGGGTTGGTCCCAAACCGCCGGTGAAAATCAGAACCCGCGATCGCTCGGCGGCGATCGCCAAAACCTGCTTGATGCGATCGGGATTGTCGCCGACTGCCGTTTGATAGTAGTGAGGAATTCCCAGTGCAGCTAGCTGAGAAGCCAGATATTGAGCATTACTATTGAGAATGTCGCCCAGGAGCAATTCCGTGCCGACACAGATAATTTCAGCACCCATTGGATTTTAAATTTTATATTTTAGAGTTGAGATTGACACTGACATCGCAAATTCGCGCCTTCGCGGGCGGGGGACTGTCAGGGCGGGACTTTCTAGCTGTCAGCAACGAGGTGTCAGAGGCGATCGCCTGTTGTCAATTAATCGCGTTCTGGCTGGGGTTGTCGAGCTTGCTTCCAGACGCGCCAACTCGTGTAACTCAGCAGAGCCGTTGCCGCTAGAGCGTAAGCCAATCCGCTCGGGATGCCAGAGAAAGCCAGTGCCAAACTGCCCACCCACAGCGTCAGGGCGTAAATAAACAAAACAGCCCGCCGGTGAGAAAGACCGGCTTGCAAAAGGCGGTGGTGCAGGTGGCGCTTGTCGCCAATAAACGGCGACTTGCCGTGACGCAGGCGAGAGAGAATCACCGCCGACATATCCAAAATCGGGACGGCGAGGATCAGGTAGGGCAGCAAAACAGCCGTCACGGCTGTAGTTTTCACCAAACCGATCACCCCGACGCCGGCGAGGGTGAAGCCCATGAAATATGCCCCCCCATCTCCCATAAAAATTTGAGCGGGGTTGAAGTTGTAGCGCAGGAACCCGAGCGCCCCGCCGGCTAGAGCGGCTGCAATCAAAGCGGCTGCCGGCTGTTTCATAAACAGGCTCACGAACAGCATTACCAGTGCGGCAATGCCGGACACGCCGGCGGCTAAGCCATCAAGTCCGTCAATCCAGTTAATGGCATTGGCCATACCCACGAGCCAAATGACCGTGATCGGCAGACTGAGAATGCCGATCTGTGTCAGCCCGTGAAAGGGAATTGTCAGAAAATCAATGCTGACGCCGACATACCAGGCAAGGCTGGCCACGCCTGCTTGCATGAGCAGTCGGATGAAGGGTGACAAGCCCCACAGGTCATCGGCTAACCCGATTAGGAAAAAAGCCAGACCTCCGAGGGTGACGCCCCAGATTTCGTATTCTTTATCGGCTGTGAGAATTGCGCCACTGGCGTCTACAAAACCTCCCAGCCACCAGACCGTGAGGAGGGCCACTAGAGTGCCGGCAAAAATAGAGACGCCTCCCAATCGCACCATCGGGCGCTGGTGGATTTTGCGTCCACCTGGGGGGTCGAAGCGGCCAGTTTTGAGGCCGATTTTTTTGACCACTGGCGTACTTAATAGGACAACGCCAGTAGAAACCAGAAATGCGAGGAGGTGATACAGATGGGGGGGCATCTGAAATAAATAGGGTGCGATACGACTAGGGTTTCAGGCAGAGTCTACTACATTTGAGACATTCACTGTTCGGTGCAGTCTACAGGAAATATTATGAAGAATATTTAACTGCGGAGATTTATGTTTCGGGCGATCGCTTGCGAGGGGGCATCGGCTCTGGAATTGCAGGTATTCGCGGCAGGTTGCTTGCAAAGCGTGCAGACCGAAGCACTGTTTTTTCTCAATGCCCGCCCTTTCTCAAGGCTGGGGCTCGGGCATTGGACGTTATAGGAACTCCGCTGGCAAATTACCTGGAATATTTACCTATTGGACGGGGAAGATACAGGTTGCTTTTTTCGCGGTTTGCTATGCCGAAGGCGGGCGGGAAAGTCTCCACGGTTCTTTCACATAGGTGGTTGCCTTCCCTCCTTGCGGGCAGCCAGTCGAGGTAAAGCAGGCGGCGCTAATTTATACTTTATTTTTAGATTGTAAATGCAAGTGCGTTTCGATCGCTTAGTATCGCTTAGTTATGAGTGACGAGGCATATTTTTGCAATTTTAGCGCTAAATAGTTTTACGGGCCTGCGCTGACTCGATCGGCAGGCCCGCAGAGAGGCTGTTTTATGCCAGAGCTGGGACGGGGATAGTCAGGTGGGGGTAGAGGGGGAAGCGATCGCACAGGGCTGCCACCCGCTGCCGGCAAGAACGGGCCACTGCTGCATCTTCTGGATTGAGCAGGCGATCGGCAATAATGTCAGCGATTTCTGTAAATTCGGCGGTGCCCATGCCCCGCGTGGTGACAGCGGGCGAACCCAGCCGCAGCCCGCTCGTTACGAAGGGCGACTCGGGATCGAAGGGAACCGTATTTTTGTTGGCGGTAATGTTGATTTCGCCGACTAACTGGTCTGCCTGCTTGCCGGTCATGCCGATATTTCTGAGATCGACGAGCATCAGGTGGTTGTCGGTGCCGCCGGAGACGATTTTGAGGCCCCGTTTCTGCAACTGTGCCGCCAGAGCGCGGGCATTTTCTATCACTCGTCCCGAGTAGGTTTTAAATTCTGGCTGGAGGGCTTCGCCAAAAGCCACGGCTTTTCCGGCGATGACGTGTTCCAATGGCCCGCCCTGAGTCCCCGGGAAAACGGCTTTGTCCAACTTTTTGCCCAGTTCGGGGTCGTTGGTCAAGATCAGCCCGCCTCTCGGTCCGCGCAGGGTTTTGTGAGTGGTGGTGGTGACGACGTGGCAGTGGGGCATGGGGCTGGGGTGATGTCCCGTGGCCACCAATCCGGCGATGTGGGCAATATCGGCGAGCAGGTAGGCACCTACTTCGTCGGCGATCGCGCGAAACTTTTCAAACTCAATGACTCGGGGATAAGCCGAATAGCCGCAGACGATCAACTTAGGCTTGTGCTGTAGAGCCTGTTCCCGAATTTGGTCGTAGTCGAGCTGTTCTGTTTCCCGACTGACGCCGTAATGGCGGACTTGAAACCACTTGCCGGAGACGTTAACGGGCGAACCGTGGGTCAAGTGGCCGCCGTGGGACAGGTCCATGCCCATAATCGTGTCCCCGGGCTCTAACAGGGCCAGGAAAACCGCAAAATTTGCCTGCGCGCCGGAGTGGGGTTGGACGTTGGCATGAGCAGCGCCAAATAGCTGCTTAGCGCGATCGATTGCCAATTGCTCGATGGAGTCGATAAACTCGCAACCGCCGTAATAGCGCTTACCGGGCAATCCCTCTGCATACTTGTTAGTCAGCACTGAACCTTGGGCAGCCAGGACTGCTGCTGAGGTAAAGTTTTCGCTAGCAATCAGTTCGAGGTGATCCCGCTGGCGCTTGAGTTCCTGTTCGATGAAACCGGCAACGACTGGATCGGTTTTGGCCAGGAAGTCTAAGTTTGTCTGAGTCACAGGGCTTTCCCCCAGGAAAAATGTTCAAATTCTTTTTAATTTCAGGGCTGGGGCGCTTTTTATCGCCCAGAAGGCGGTTTTTATTTTCACCTGCCAATTTTCCCCAGACTTGTCATTATAACCTGCTTGGTTCCAAGAAAGGAAGTCGGTGCTTGGGAAGAACAGCCGCCAGTGGTTCGGCGCTGGCTGGGGTTCCCCGGAGCGAGAGGCCGTTTAGCATTTGTATATTTTTGTGAGAAATGATGCAAGCGATACTTCGCCGTTCTGACTGGCACATTAAGCTGTGTATTAATTTGTCGAAAATCCCTGAAAGTCTGACATAGAATGGATTTAGGGGCTGCTGGGCTAGGAGAGGTGTGGAATGTTGGTGATTTTGATGGACGACCGGATCGTGGCTCCTCAGCAAGTTTGCCAAACCTGCTTGATGGCCGATCGAAGTGGCCAACCCCGCTGGCGTCGCGGTCAACTCTGCTGCGGCTCTCCAGTTGGCAAACTCGCCGAAAGCCAACAAAATATGTACGAGTGTCAGATGGGCTTTCGCATCGCCAATATCGAATGAGGATCGGGGCGGTTCGGCGGGGACTGCTGCTTCGCTGGCGAAAACTCCGGACGCAGAAGTGGCGATCGCGGCGATAGTCGTGCGGCAACTGCGCTATCCTGAGTTCAGGAAAGACTGACGAATGACACTCGGGTGAAAGGAGGATCGGTGATGTCTTGGCGCGGATCGACGACCGTTTCAGATCGGATTTTTGCTTGCCTGCCCTATCTGCTTCCTTTGATTGAAGGACTGGGATTTGGCACCTATTTGTTCAGGCAGTTTCCAATTTTAGCACAAATTTTGATCGGGCCACTGCAGCCGTTGCTAGCGGCTTACTACGGCATTCCTTTTGCAGGGCTGATTATTTTCTTTGCCCTCTATTTAGGGGTAGTTAGAAATGAAAATATCAGTCACTTTATTCGCTTTAATGCGATGCAGGCCATTCTTCTAGACATCGTTTTGATTTTGGCCGGTCTGATTTTGCGGCTTTTGACGCCGAGTATGCCGGTGGGATTTATCATAGAAACTCTGTCGAACATGATATTTTTAGGGATCGTGGCAGCCTTTGGCTATGCTGTGGTTCAGTCGGCATTAGGGCGCTATGCAGAAATTCCCACGATTTCGGATGCGGTTCACATGCAAGTGCGCTAGGTGTGGTGAGGAGCGATAACACCCTGATAGCACGTTCGACCTGCTATTGCACCCGGGGAGTTCGCCTTGCCACCACGGTATTTTCTAAGCTGCCAATGCCTTCGATTTCGACGCGGACGCGATCGCCCGCGAACAGAGGCCCTATCCCTTGTGGGGTTCCCGTCAGCACCACATCTCCGGGTAGGAGTGTCATCACCTGCGAGATATAAGACACCAGCACGTCGGGTGGAAATACCATCTGCTCGATCAGAGCAGATTGCACCGGTTGGGAATTTTCATTCACGAACGTCTGCAAGCGCGCGCTCGGGCTGAGTTCTCGGACAATCCACGGCCCGAGAGGACAGAAGGTATCAAAACCTTTGGCTCGCGTCCACTGACCGTCTCGCTGTTGCAAGTCCCTAGCCGTCACGTCATTGGCAATAGTATAGCCCCATATTTTGGCTTGCGCCTGCTCCGGGGTGCAGTCCGTGCAAGGCTCTCCGATGACGAGGGCCAGTTCTCCTTCATAATCTACCCGCTGTGACTGAGGGGGATACCAGATTTCTGCCCCTATGGGAACGATCGCGGTGGGCGGTTTCAGGAATAGCAGGGGTTCTGCCGGAACGGGCGTTCCCATTTCAGCGGCGTGATCGGCATAATTTTTGCCGACGGCAACAATTTTCGAGGGAGCGCACGGAGCCAAAAGCTGGTAACTATCCGGCTCTAACACGAGTTCGGTGGGTTGTCCTTTCAGCCAAGGAGGGGCGTCGAGAACCTGAACGCCTCGGCTTAGCTGCAATAAACCGTAGTAAATGCGTTTTTCTGCTGTTTGGATGCGGACATAGCGCTGTGCCATGACTGTAACTTATGCCTTAATATGGGTTGATGAGGTTATCTGTGGCCGGCTGAAATCTGGATTTTCCGGGTTTGCAGCCTAGAAACACCCATCAGGAAAGAACGTCAATTGGTATCTTATCGAAATCCACCATATTGTAATGTCTCGCTCGCCAGCGTGGCGGTTGAGCAACCGTGCGGTTTGGCCAGCCCGTGTTTTGCAGCTCCCCGATCTGCTGCCTGCCCCTCCTGTGCCGTGGGTGCTTGGCCTGCACGACTCAGCGCTGACTTCGTTTCTGGCTGAGGCTGCCATTGTTAGATTTTAGGTTTCCTATCTCAGACTCACCCGACGAAGAAAGGCAAAGTTATAGATAAAACAAAACTTGCAGAGCGATTATTTAATGCAAGTTTATAAGCAAATCCTAGAAAAGCGTCAAAAGTCTTGCGGATCGGATGCGCGAACTGCTAACATATAAGATTTGCAAGTAAAAAGCGACCAACACGGGTGCTGAACTTGCCGGCGGCAGATTTCGCGGTTTGTGGCAGGCAACCCACCTGCCGAGATCGAGGGATTCCGAAGCGGTCGGACTCGTCAAGAGTCTGAAAGCCTTGCCTGTCCGATCCGGACTGCTTGAGGGAGAGAGAAGGTCAAAACAAGAGGAAAGTGATGAGCTACATTTACGAAACCATGTACATTTTGCGCCCGGATCTGGGCGAAGAACTGACGGAAGCAGCGATCGCCAAATATCAAAAGATCCTGCGCGACAACAATGCCGAGCAAATCGACACGCAGCATCGCGGCAAGCGCCGCCTCGCTTACGAACTGGGCAAGTACCGGGAAGGCATCTACATCCAGATGAACTACAAAGCCGAAGGCCACGTCGTGGCGATCGTGGAGCGGGCAATGCGCCTGAGCGATGACGTGATTCGCTATCTGACGGTCAAGCAAGAAGTCCCAGAACCCAAGCCGGAGCCCGTCGCCGTTTGAGACTTCGCGGGGCCGGCTGCTGACATCCAAGCGATGGCCCCTGTCATCTCCTAAATACAAAAGCTCCCCTGTCTCAATGACAGAGGAGAAAAAATTCTTTGAGGTTCACCGGGACGCCGTCTTACCTCAGTTTTTGACCTGGACGAGCCAGGGGGGAATCACTTGTCCAGCTTAAAGTTTCCGGCTACTAGGCCGGTCTACTGCCGCTAGCTCTCTCAGACTCCCTTATTTAACAAGACATAGATCACAAAACATTATTGGCAGTCACCAACGTCTCAGTGCAACCACTCTCATTCTAATCAATCTCCTTGAAGCTGACAAGGGGTAAAAGAAAATTTGTCCGAAGCAGGCCAATTCTTCAACTCTGTTGAAAGTGCTGAGAAGTTGTGTTATAATAGAGATAAAAAGAATGCACGCCGCTTGTGGGCTTGAGCGAACAGTCGGGTAAATATCGCAGGTAATGAAGCAGCAGAATGGGAGCATCCCCCTAAAGTAGGGGCTAGAGACAAGCGAATAAATTTTGACTGTAAACCGACAGATTATCTGCGCCTGTAAGGGCGAAGCATAGAGCCCTTCGGGCATGGCTGTCGCTAACGCGGATAAATCTTGATTGCTTGCCCCGAAAACTTTATGCGCGAATGCGAAAGCCCCTACAGCCCCTACACCCGGATTTACAAGCATCGGGATGCCCCCGGTTTCTGAAAGAGAAAAAAATCACCGATACCAGATTTCCTCGCACCTGCGGGCGATCGCTTCTTCTTCTCGGTATAAATTTTCACCATTAGCGGAAACCAGAACCGTAACGTGCCCCAATTTCCGCCCCGGGCGGGATTCTGCCTTGCCGTACCAGTGAACGCGAGCGCCGGGAATTTCAGCAAGTTGCTGCCGTTTTTCCGGGTAATCATTGTGAGAATGCTCGAAACCCAACAGATTCACCATCACCGCACCCGCACAATTGAGGGAGGGATTGCCGAGCGGGTGTTCGCAAACCGCTCGCAGGTGCATCTCAAATTGAGAGGTGAAACAAGCGTCGATGGAGAAATGCCCCGAATTGTGAGTGCGGGGGGCAATTTCATTGACGAGAACTTTGCCGTCGCTGGTTAAAAATAACTCAATGGCAAATAATCCGACTGCTTGTAAACTTTCTAAGAGGGTACGGGCGATCGCTTCTATTTCTGCCGCTACCTGCGGTTCCAGAAAAGCCGGCACCAATACCCGGCGGCAAACTTGATTTTCCTGCTGGGTTTCGACTATCGGGTAAATAACGATTTCCCCAGAAGTAGAACGGGCGGCAATAACCGCTAATTCGCGGTCGAAGGGGACAAATTCTTCTAGTAAAACGGACGGATATCCCCAGCGCTGCCAGTTGGATTCTAAATCGGCGGCTTGTTTGAGAATAACCGTGCCTTGCCCGTCGTAACCGTGGCGTCGAGCTTTCATCACGACTGGAAAGCCCAAAGGTTGCTCGGATGCCGGGATTTGGGGATTTGGGGATTCGGGAGTTTCTTTTTCCCACGCGATAAACTTCGGTACGGGCAAGCCTAAATCCCGCAGGTAGCATCGCTGGTGATATTTGTCAAGGATGGGGGCTAATACTTGTAGTTTTGGACGAAAGCAGATGCCCTGTTGGGCTAGAGGGATTAAGGCTTCTAGATTGACGAATTCATTTTCAAAGGTGATGACATCGCAGAAGGTGGCTAATTTGGCTGTGGCTGCGGCGTCGTCGATCGCTGCAAAAACGGTTTGAGAGGCGATCGCTGCTGCCGGATCGCTCGCGTGAGGGGTTTGTACTGCTAGCTCAATCCCCAATTTTTCTGCGGCGGCTGCCATCATCCAAGCCAACTGCCCGCCGCCTATAACTCCAACTCGCTTCACTTGCTTTGCTTGCACGGCATTTAATTCTACAATTTTTTATCATGGCACGTTCGACTTGGCTGCGAGGCAATTCGGACATAAATCGTAACAAAAAGTCTGCTTTTCTCAGGGGCTGAGAGAAATTTTAAGAGGGCAGGATGGTGGGATGAGTTCGAGCGATTCGCTGCGCGATAGCTGCGCTTCACGCCCGTTAAGAAAGGCGCTCGCCCGAACTCCAGAAGCTTCAAACGCTCAAACCACCTGTGAAAAATAGGTTAAAGCAGAGATTAACGACATCCCAGAGAATCGCGGGTGGCGACGCCAGTTTTGGAGTTGACGCCCGACGCTTTAGCGCAGAGTTCTTTAACTTGGGCACCATCCAACATGGCATCGGTAAAATCCGCGCTGGTAATATTTGCATCTTTAAAGACGGAGCGCAAGAAGATGGTTTCTTGAAAAACTGCATCGCTGAGGTTGGCTCCAGTGAAGTTCACCCCATCCGCCATTGCATTGCTCAAATCAGCGCCGTGCAGATTTGCCTGCGTCATCACGGAGGTGCTGAAAATCGCCCCGTGCAAGTCGGCACCCGAAAAGTTTGTCGAATGCAAATTAGCATTGGAAAATTCGGCCACCCGTAGGGTTTGCCCGGAGAAATCGCGCCCGGAGAGCTGGGCATTGCTAAACGAGAGGGGAGGGGGATAATCTGATGCTAGGGCTGGGGAAGCCCAACTGATGAGAACCACTGCCACTAGGAAGGCAGCGAATTGCTGTAAAATTGCAAGCATTGGAGAGTTTAATGATAATGAGGTTGGCTCGTGCTGCCGCAACTGGCCCGAAAGCAGGAACGCGGATCGGGATAGCTGTTTTCTAGTTTACTGCATTTTGAGAGTGCAATCGCCTGAGAAGAGCGCTAAAATCCTAGTTACTCACGTTCAAAACAACTTATGCTCAATTTCTTTTTGACTTGGCTGCTGACGGCAGTCTCGCTGGTGATTACCGCTAAGATTGTACCCGGAATTCTGATTGAAAATTTTACAGCAGCTATGATTGCCGTCGTGATGATGGGGTTAGTCAATGCAATTGTCAAACCGATTTTGACGCTTCTAACGCTGCCTCTGACGGTTTTGACCTTGGGGTTATTTCTGTTTGTGGTGAATGCGATTTCGCTGTCGCTGGTTGCTTATCTGACGCCAGGGGTGACTGTTGCGGGTTTCTGGCCGGCATTATTTGGCGCTATCGTTCTGTCTCTGGTTTCTGGGTTGCTGACTAAATTTGTCCCGAGCAACAGGTGATAAGTTGAGGCAGTGAATTTCTGAGAGAGTCACAGGAGCGATCGCCGTCATTGGGCTGCGATCGCTCTTTCCGTCACATCAGGAGCGATCGCCTGCGGCATAGCTGCGCTTACCGCGCAGCCATAATTTTTACACCCCGCTAATTTGGACAAAGATCGTCCGCTTCCGAGGGCCATCCAAATCGAAAAATAAGATAGATTGCCACGTTCCTAACGCCAATTTCCCCTCAGCAACGGGAATCACTTCGCTGTTATTGAGCATCATCGCCATCAAGTGCGAGTGAGCATTCATCGGTTCGTCGGGCGGCACCACTCTCAAATGCAGGTCATTGTGCAAATATTTTTCATCCGGTGGGGCTAACTTTTTTAGATAGGTTTTGAGGTCGTCTAATAACCTAACTTCATATTCATTAATGGCTAAAGCCGTTGTCGTGTGGCGGGAAAATACGATAACTTGGCCATTTTTGATAGAGGTCGATTCCAGAAGGTGCAGGACTTGTGGCGTAATGTTGTAAATGCCAATGCCTGAGTCGGTTTCTACTTCAAAGAACTTGTTGAAGAATTGCATCGCTGAAACAGAATATTTTTTGTAGAACGGATTTTATATTCTACCATTAAAGGGAGAAACGTAACCTATGTAAAAAATGAATACTTCTAGAAAAAAAGAGATATGGCTAGTTATTTATGCAAGAAAGTTTCCTTACTCACGGCCTGGTTACACGAGCGTATTATACTATCAAATAGTTTCGTCAATAACTGATGAGGATGTTTAAGGTTGCCCCTATCACCACTAAGTTAACTCTTCCTTTTTTCTGAAATTGAAAAAATATAAAGAGTTACAGAGCGGGTTCGTAAAAAATATCTCCGTCTTATAGAGCGTATCTATAAACCCGCCCCTAAACCCAATCAGAACGATCCTAGAATCATAAAAAAGCGCTAGCGCTAGGGATACACGGGTTGAACACCCTTCCCACCGTTAGGAGTCTTACAATCCCAACGAAGGTCACAATTCTTACAATCTTGTTCGCTAATATAACCAGGTAAGGCAGGCTCCCATTTGTCTTGAACACGTGAATTTTCAATCTGGTCAACCGTCTTTGTGAACTCCTCTATCGCCACTTCAATCTCATCAGGAAGGATGCTGACCTCGATGAGAGCATTGACTGGGCGTTTAGATGGGCACATAGGGCCATCTAGTTCGTTAAGGAAATACAAAACAGCTTTCTTTGGCAAAACACCATGTTTGCGTTGGTAGAGATAGGCATAAACTCTCATTTGAAACTCATACGTCTCTAGGTCTTTGGGGTTTAGACCAACGCGACTACTGCCTTTGTAATCCCACATCTCACATTCAGCAGGGTTGACCGTTTCCGCTGATGAGTCTACTAGAAGATCGACAACCCCATGAAGAATGTGGTCAGTACGATCGGCCTGTAATCTATGTTCTGTATCCCTGACTTTCGGGTAAAGTTCCGGGCCTTCAAGCGCATTAAAATATTGAAGAATTCTTACAGCTTGCACTCGCAGATCCGATCTAATAGCTAGAATTCCTTTACTATTCAAACCATTCTCTACCTGGATAAAATATCTCACAATCTCGCTGGGTGGCTTAGGAGCTGTTGCTCCAGACTTTTGGGCCTCTTTAGTCTCACCAAAGTAGTGGCGAATTTCTTCTTCACTAAGAATCTGCCCATCATCTGGAAGCAATCCCTTAGTTGACGGATCGATGATTCCATGAAAATGAGCATGGCAGCGATCTAAAACTTGGTGAAGTACAGTACCGAAGTAAGTCTGTGTTTGATGTGCCGGAGCATATTTGTGAACGTTAAACGCTCCGTATTGGCGAGCGCAGCGTCGAAAAGCAACGACATCTTGCGTAACGCTGTATCGGCGTTTTAGCAGTGTATTATTAGGCAAAGGTACTGCAATTCCTTTGAACGGTTGTGTCATAGAATGCCCATTTAGATAACTTGTATTTTCCGTCGAAATTCAACTGCGTCGCCTGCGGGAGCGGCTACATGTTTTTTGATATGCTCTTGCGTGCCCACTAAAATTAATCCATACTGGGCGCGCGAGTAAGCCACGTATAGCAAGCGAATGTCATCTTCTACAACCAGGTTTTCTGGGCTGCGAGTATTCCTAGCATAGATATCGTGCCGAAATGGTGCTAAATCGTGTTCGAGAATTTGGGCTGCTCCAATTCTTCCCTTGTCACCCAGTTGCGCGACGAATACGAAGGGAAACTCTAATCCCTTGGCTTGGTGAATGGTCATAATTGGCAGACATCCTTGAGGGACAATTACCTCATCATCTTCGTCATCATCAATTCCTGCCTCAATGAGATAGCTAATAAACATCGTGTAAAACCGATTGAGAAAACTCGGATCGATATCAAGGCCAGATTCGTCTGAGCGCAGACCGTCTAATTTAAAACTGTGATAGCCATCAAAAAGACGAGTCACCTTGGAAAGACGCAAGTTTTTAACCGGGTCTCTTTGCCATGTTTTAAATGGTTCAAGTGCTAGAATATGATAGAGAAGCTCTAAAAGATTCAGGCTGATAAATCCACCTTTATTCTCTGCACATAATTGGGGGATTTTTGCCTGACTTTGTGCTAAGTAATAATTGAGATGGCTGGTAGAAAAATTATTTAATGTCGCAAGCCATTTTCGGACAATCTCAACCCACGGTAAAAGTTTGCCCTGTTGGTCTTTGTAAGATTGAAAAGAATGGTTTCTGTCGATAACCTCTACCAGAGCTGCCAGCAAACACTGGACTTCTGAGCTTTCCATAAAAGACTTTGAGCGAGGATTATAGACAGGAATATTCTGTTTCTGGAATGCTTCCAAATACTTACCTGCATTTCCTGGCGAGTCCTTCGCGCTACGCAGCAGCAAAACACATTGGCTAAGATCGGATATAATTTTATCGCCGATTAAGTGATTTTTGATTAACTGAGCAACTGCGTCTGGTAAGTCTGCTACTTTCTTGCGATTGAGCCAAAAAACAGCCGGGAATGATGGGTAGAAACCAGTGATTGAAGAGGCGGCTTTGACTGGATTTTTCCCATGAGCGCGTACTCCTGACGCTGTCATTTCTTTAAAAGAAGTGATATATTCGTTGAAAAATTGAACGATATTAGAGTGAGAACGATAGTTCTTGTCAAGTTGAATTTTTTTTGGAGTTTGTTGAAATTCGGCCATACAAGCTTTGTCAAAATTAACCATGCAAGCGACATTTCCACCTCGGAAACGGTACAAAGCTTGATCGTCGTCACCTACCACCGTAATGTTATGTGGTTTCCGCTTAACAAGGGCCAGATATATCCGTTCTTGAATAGGATTAGTATCCTGGTATTCGTCAACCAGTACATACAGCAATGGCGGTTGATTCTTGCCATCTCCATCGAGAAATCGCTGACCCGCCGGGGATGTAAGGAAATCAAAAAATCGAGCTTGAAGGTGAGCGAAGTCGCAACGGTAGTTTTCCTGTAATATTTTCTCATATTGCTGATAAAATTCTGCTAATATTGCCCAGTACCCTCCAGCCGAAGTCATCTTTTGAACATCAACGCAGTCTTCTACAATATGGTTGAAGAGTATGACTGCTGCCTTTACTCGCTTCCACTTATTAGGGCAGTAATTTGTATTTCGCCAATCCGACACTGCATGTTCAAAATTTTTCCAAAAAGCTAAGTCTTTATACTCGGCAATTTTGGCATAACGGTAGACGAAAAGTTCCTGCTCTACCGGGTCAAGAAGACGAACATTTTGGTAGGCTGGGAAACGGTATTCTTGGAGAATGTCATTGCACAGGCTGTGCAGCGTTCCTATTCTCATATCGGCTATATCTACGCCAGGAAGACTAGAATCATCTTTCTGTAGTGCCGTTAGATAGGTAGCCAGACGATCTTCAAGATTGCGCGCCGCCTTAGTTGTGAAGGTGGTTAAAAGGATGGATCGGGGTTTTATTCCATCTACACAGATCAGCTTCAGGGTGCGTGTAACCAGTACCTCGCTTTTTCCAGAGCCAGGGCCAGCTAGAAGCCACAAGGCTCCCCCATCATACTCTACAGCTTCTTTCTGTTTGTCATCTAGGTCGTAGCCACGGGCGGTAGGTTGGGCCAGACACGCATGGAAGCTGGTCAGATCGATCATTTTACTCCCTCGTTGAGTGCCACCTTTTAGTATAAGCCATCTAACGCAGCAATTTCTTAAATTTCTATAAAGCCAACTTACTTGGTTCCCTGGCTATCACTGGAAAACGTACTTTGGGAAGCTTTGGCTTCCCAAAGAGATACAGCTCATCAACCAGACGAAGATTACTCACAGCCGTTTTCAAATGCGAACCCGGAAATAAGCCATCTCTATGAAACTTCGTCGGGATTAACTCCCAATTCGCGCAACTTGGCGGCAAGGCGCTCTTTCATTTGTCGCTCTTGCTCTTTCATTTGTCGCTCTTGCTCTTTCATTTGTCGCTCTTGCTCCACCAATTCTATTCCCCAAAGCAACATTTGTCCTGTGGAGTCCCACCAGCGCAACCAGTAGCTGGTACGATTGGTTTTGGTTCCCTGCCAAACTCCCAAAAATAGCCCGATTTCTTCAATCCAGTAGCGATCGCTCTCGTCGGGCTGTCGCTGCTGATACCGTCCGGCTGCATCTAGTTTGTACAGCTCCAGCCATCCTTCATTGGGCTCGAAGATGACGTAGTTGGGAACTTTCAAAATTCGCTCGTAGTAATACCACTTACCCGGCGGGTATTTACTTTTGATGGAGTATTCGCCGCCCTCGGTGTCTGATAAAAATTCCATGACTATCGCGGGGACTTCTCCTTCGAGATGAGGCGTGTAGCTGCGACGGTTTTGGTTTGGCGGGTTCGTCGGCAATACGGAGCGGATGTAAAACCAATCCGGGGCTTTAACGACCACTTTTTCATCGACATTGGCACAAATTCCAAAATTAGTGCCTACCAGCATTGTTTCTTGCAGACGCCCTGATAGTTCTAAAGCTTCGGTTAAGGCACCAGCGACTAAGGGTTGGTTGATATTATCCACGGGTTCGTCATCTAATACAAAATCATCGGGTAACTTTTTCCAGGCGATCGCGGGTTCGCCTACTGTAACTGACATAATGACCTCCTGTAAGGCTTCTATGGCTATTCTAAAAATAGTAGGAGCGTTGCCCCCGTCTCCGCCCCGGAACGTTGAGTAAAAGAAAAGTTAGGAAATGGGGCGTAAAGAAAGGATAAAGATTTTCATCGGTAGCTGGGTACTTGGATTCTGGCGCGACTGCCTCGTTAAAGGCTTTCCGTCGGGGCACTGGGCGAAGCGCCCCTACTGGGAATGAAGGTGATGGTACTTTTTAGAGCGATCGCCCTTTGCAGTGGAAATCTGCCTTTTAGTTTACTCCTATCGGTATACAAGTTCGACGGTCGAGAAGGCTATGATGCAAGTAAATCAGATTTAACAAAGGTGCTGTCATGCCAAACTTTTTAATAACTTGGCTGCTTTCAGCTTGTTCCCTGGTGTTGACTGCCTATCTCGTACCGGGGATGAGAATTGATAGTTTTGCCGCTGCTGCCGTGGCAGCGATCGCATTGGGGTTAGCCAATGCCATTGTCAGACCTATTTTAGTCATTCTGACATTTCCTATCACAATTGTCACCCTTGGTTTGTTTCTCTTTGTTGTTAACGCTCTGACGCTTCAGCTAGTAGCCGCTTTAACTCCCGGTTTTACAATTAACGGGATATTCCCCGCGTTGTTGGGTTCCGTCGTGCTGTCGCTGGTTGCCAGTGCGGTTAACAAATTTGTCCAACCCGTGCCGACGCTTTACATCGAATCGCACCGCGTGGATTCTCTGCCGGATTCGCCGTCAAATCCCAGATAGCCTCGCGGCGTAATCATCCACTCTGCGTGGGCGCGCGTGCTTTGATTGCCAATCAACACGGTTGTGAGCATGTCGATGGGAATTTCGAGGAATTTTTCAAGGGTTGTGAGGAGAATTTGTTCGTCTTTTCGATAGGCTGAACGCACGATCGCGACTGGGGTGTCGGGATGTCGGTATTTTAAAAAAATCTCCTGCGCGATCGCGAGCTGCTCGATTCGGCTGCGCGATCGCGGATTGTAAAGCGCTGTCACGAAGTCTGCCATCGCAGCAGCGGTGAGGCGCTTTTCAATGACTTCCCAGGGCGTGAGCAAATCGCTCAAGCTAATTGCGCAGAAATCGTGCATGAGTGGCGCTCCCACGCGGCTGGCAGCAGCTTGCAGGGCTGTAATCCCCGGAAATACTTGCACGGCAGGGGTTTTGCCGTCCCAGCCCGTGGCGCTCAGTTCTTCCAGCACTAACCCCGCCATGCCGTAAATCCCGGCATCTCCAGAGGAAATCACCGCCACGCTCAAACCCCAATTCGCCAGGGCGATCGCCCGCTGCGCGCGCTGTCGTTCTTGGGTAATCGGCAGCGATTCGACGATTTGCCCCGGGCGCAGCAGGGGAGCGATCAGGTCGATATACATTGTATAACCAATGACCGCATCAGCAGCGGCGATCGCGCTCTGAGCAGCGGGTGTCATCTGTTCGAGGTTTCCCGGGCCGGTGCCGACGAGCAAGAGCTTGCCGGTGCGTCCGGTGTATTCTAGTTCGGCGCGGGCGATCGCCACTGTGACGGCTCCGGGTTGCCCGTCTGCGCGGTAGATTTGTTTGGGAATTAGTAGAGATTCGGGATGTGGGGAGTTGGCGGCGGCGATCGCTGCAGCTTCGGCGACGCTGGGGGTGCCGACTTCGGCTTCTACGATCGCGGAGGGATTGGGAACCGCGAGCGATCGCAGCAAGTCTGGGGGAAACGTTCGCAGTGGCCACGCGCGATCGCGGCACAGTTCCACCAATCCCGCTTCATCGGCTTTGATATCGATGGTGGCAATCCCCGCGATCGCCTTTTCTGCTAGCTGATTCTCCCGGCAAACCTTCTGAATCGCCGTTTCAATCAATTCTCTGGAGGTTCCCCGTTCGCACCCGATACCTACCCACAAAACTCTCGGGTGCCAGTGTATTTCAGGGAGTGAAAAGTGCTGAGTGCTGAGTGCTGAGTTAGGGGTAGAAATGCGTTCTTTGCAGCTAATCCAGATTTGAGCAGCGGGCGTTTCTGTCGCGTCAAAATAAAACGGGTGTTTTTCAGGTAAGTGCTGCTGCCACAAAGTCGAGCCGTCTTCCTGAATCACTTGCACGGATTCGCCGCGCGCCACGGCGGCACTTGCACCCGTCCAATCCCCCCCACCGCGCTGCCAGCCGAAGGGGATTCCCAGCACGTCTATTCCGGGCAATTCCAACGCCGCTGAGGCAGCGGTTAGTACGGGCGTCGCGCCTATTTGCAAGGCAATTAATCGCGCCAATTGTTCAGCGCCTCCCTGGTGCCCGCTGCAAAGACTGATGGCGAATTTGCCAGCTTCATCCACAACAATTACCGCCGGATCGCTGGATTTGTGCTTTAGTAAGGGGGCGATGAGGCGAACTACCGCGCCCGCTGCCAAACTGAAAACAAATGCCCGATGGTGCGGCCATATTTCGGCTAAGTGGTCTTTGAGAGAACCCGCATAAACTTGACTGCCTTCTGCGTTTTTGAGGGATTCCGGCACCCAGAGCGTTGCATTTGCAGTTTGACAGAGAAACTGAAGGCGTTTAGCTCCGGCGTTCGTAGTGGCGATCGCGGCTATAGGCTGAAACTCGGCAAAAATTAATCCCATTGACAAATTCACGAAACAAAATTCAACGTTCTTTTCTGAAAAATTTTTATACCCGGCACGTCAGCGTCGGGTTTAATTTTAATTGCTTAGCTGGGACGTTTCATTAGAAGAAACGAAGAGAGGAGCCACAAAGGCTGTTAGAATTCCTCCCATTACTAGAATTTCAGCAATCAGAAGAAAAATATTTCTTTTTCCAGGTACTCTCACGGTTAATTGCCTCTATTATAGATGAGGGTTGCGCAGCCAAGAGCGAATTTTTTCTGGCCAGGTATCCGGGGAATCTTCCCGCCGGAATGTCGGGTCAAACATGGCAAGAAAAAGGGGCACGCCGCCGACTTTTGCCGTTGCCAGCAGGTGGAAGGCTAAACATAAGACGAGGACTGCCCATGCTGTCAGGTGCATTGTATACCACAGATGGTTAAATTCTCCGTTAGGAAGCCATTTTTCCTGCATCATCCTGCCCGTGATAACGGCAAAGGTAGCCGCTAGCAACATAGCAGTATTGACGATGCGTTGGAGGCTGAGCCACCAAATCGGCTTGCCAAATTGGCTGAGTTTTTGAAAGGAGTCAGACTGTACCAAGCGTTTTTCGCCGGCGTGGAAACTGTAAATCGAAAAAATCGGCAAGATTAGCAGGAAAAACAAGCCGACAGTGCCGTGGAGGTCGATAATTCCTCGAATGCGAGGCAGGGGCAGCTTGCCAAAGCGTCCGTCATAGGTGTTGTAAACTAAAAATGACGTGACAATTGCCAATAGAGCAAGACCGGCAGCGAGATTGTGGAATATCCGCAGGAGTAGGGGCAGGTAGGGTTTAGAGCGCGGCACGGTGATATCCTCTCAAGCGCTAGTGGGGGGCGATCGCTCCGAGATCGCAGTTAGGAAGGTGATTTACAAATACTCAAAATTTGATTTTATCACTTGAGGGGCGATCGGTACAATTTAAGATTCAGACAGCAGGCGTGCGGTTTCTCCGAAGGGGAATTGCTCCAAATCCAAACCGCCGGGAGTTACCACCCACAGCACGGGGAAAGCAGGCGGTTCTTCTGGAAAGTCGCCCCAACCATCGGTGAGGTAGACGCACAAACCGGTTGTATTCCAGTCGAGTTTTTCGCTGACTTTTTCAAAAAAGGGAATAAAGGAAGTGCCGCCGCCGCCCACGGGGCGCGGGATTTCGCCCTTGGGGTCGAGAAAATAGGGGCCGTAAACTTCGGCATCAGCATAATACAGTTCGCAAGTCAAGTGGGGGTAAGCGCTGAGAATTCCGGCGACTTCGCTGAGAAATAAACGCATTTGTCCGTCGTCGATCGAGCCGCTGGTATCGACGGCTACGAATACTTGCACGGATTCGCCTTCTAGCGCTTCTAGATAAAGCCCGCGCCCGATAAAGCGGCGATCGAATCCGGCGAAGTCAGCGGGTGTTTTCACTAAATAGCGCCAGAGATGCGATCGCCAGTCGAGCTGTGCTTCTGTCAGCATTCCCAATTCGCGCTGCATTCCGGCAGGGATGCTGCCCTGAGAATTGCTCGATCGCGCGATAACCATTGCTTGCTGCAGGGCATTTCGCCAGTGACTTTCTAACTCGGCTCGTTTGGCGGCACTCAAACTGCCGAATGCGCCCCGTTGCCCGCCTTCTAAAGCATCGGCAGGAGCCTCATCTAACAAGTCCAATTCGCTGAAAGAATAACATCTGGCATTTTTCAGCAAAAGTTCGTAAATTTCCTCAACGCTCAGGTGTTCTAGTTCGGTGTCGCGAATGCCGCCGGCGGGCAATTCAAAGCCCTTCTGCTGCATTATCATACCATTGACAACAATGTCAGCGGCAATATTCCACAGTAGCGGTTCGCGCGCGCCTCGCCTGACGACGTGCAGCAGCGCCGCGTGCAAAACTTCGTGCAGCAGCAACCCGTCAAGTTGGGGAGAAGGGAGCGATCGCGCGCAATCTTCATTAATAAAAATATCCTTCCCATTCGTGGCTGCAGTCGGTACAGCCTGAGTGGGTCGAAACTTTGCAAATAGCGCCAGTGTCGCGAAAAAAGGCGACTTAATTCGCAGCCGCAACACCGAGGCGCTGACGAGTCTTTCAATCTCTGATGACAGTTTCACAACCCTACCAACCCCTGAAAATCTTTCAGAAAAGCTTTTAAGTTTTCGTCTTTTTGCACGAGCTGAGCCAATACTCCCATTTTACCTTTGGCTCGCATCTGGCGGAACAAATCTGTGGCAAATAACTGCACCCACTCAGGAGTTGCCACCTGACTCAACCAAGTGAAAGCGTTGTAACCTTGCGCAGCATCGGCGGCGCGCACCGCCAAACCGATCGTAGTGGCGTAGCAAATGGAAGGCTCGAATGGAAAAGGAATGCTATCTCCCTCGCCGCTGAAAATTCGATTCAAGTCGGGCAAATTTTGGTAGAGATTGACAAACGCATCAAATTCGGCTGCGGCGGCGCTGCCGACGGCGGGGGCAATATCCAGTCCGGCTTCGTGCAAGTGGCTGGCCATCACCCAAGAGCGAGGAGAGGGCCAAGCGGGTTGCTGGGGGTCTATTTTGTGCAGCAAAGAAGGGCGGAAAGACAGAAAGGCGATCGCCTGTTCGTGTACTTTCGCTGCGATCGCGTAAGCTTTAAAACTCTCGAAATCCGGCTCGACTTGCAGGTGTAAAAAGCGATTGGCGAGGGGAGAAGGCATGTCAAAAACAGCAGCGCGGTCTTCTTTTCGGTTGCCCGCTGCCCACACAAACCAGTTTTCCGGTACGGTGTAGGAACCCACGCGCCGATCTAAAATCAACTGCTGCGCCATCCCCTGCATTGCCGGGGGAGCCATATTCAGTTCGTCGAGAAATAAGATGCCGCTGCCGGCGCGGGGCAGGAATTCCGGCGGATACCATTTGGAGACGCCCCCTTCAGGAACCGGCAAGCCGCGCAAATCCGTCGGAGCGAGTTGAGAGAGGCGCACGTCTACGAAGTCGATTTTGTGCTTGCTGGCAACTTGGGCGACGATGCTAGATTTGCCGATGCCGGGGGCTCCCCAAATCATCGTGCTGATTTGCAGGTTTTTGCTGACTAGGCTGTCAAGGTAGGCTTTTAACGCAGCAGGAGTCATGCGATTTTAGGGTTAGAAAAGTATCCAGCTAAGAACTGGGTAAATTTTTGCCAAAATACTATTATCCCTCGGTTTGGCGATTTTGCAAATTGGCTTGGGCTGCAGCGCGGACAACTCGGTTGCCGTCTCTGGTTAAAATACGGAGGGTATCGCGTGGGGTATTGGCGTGAGAAGCGATCGCGTATCTCTCCAGCCAAACAACCGAGCGGCAATTTTTTGCCAGTGTAGTTGCAGGCGTCTGCGGGTGAGAGAAAACGATGAAACGGCTAAAAGAAGGGATAAAATGTTTGGCTAAGTGTTCCAGCACCGCTGGCAAAACTTCAGGGTGTTTGCTTACATAAAGCGCGCTCTCTATTTGCCACTTGCTTCTTGAAAGTATCCGCTCGAAAACTCTGACAGGAGTGTTGGGATTTTTTGCCAAATTTTCGCTAACTACAAACTCTTCATTGTTTGCTAGCAGCTCCAGAATCCTTTCGGGAGTATTCGGATTAGAGGCAACCCTGGCGCAAACATAACTTTCTTCATCCCTCGCCAACTGCTCCAGAATCCTTTCGGGGGTGCTGGGGTTGTCAGCTACATTGTAGCGAAGCACAAATTCGGTATTTGCAGCCAGGATTTCCAGAATTCTCTTGGGCGTACTGGGATTGAGAGCAAGTGCCTCATGTAAAACTTGATTAGTTTCTTTATAAAAGGCTTCTAATATTCGCCTTGGCAGGTGCGGATTCTCGGCAACTGCGTAGCGAACTTTTTCTTCTTTATCCCTGGCTAACTGAATCAAAATTTTTTCAGGGGTTTTGGGATTAAAGGCTACTTTAACGCGGACATCAGCATTTTTATGCCTAGCTAGATCGTCCAGGATTTTCACGGGCGTGCGGGGATTTTGCGCCACGGATAGAGACATACCAGGGTAGCGATCTTTCGCCAGTTGTTCTATAATTTTTACGGGCGTATTGAGATTTTCAGCTACAGCAGCGCGCACATCAGCGCTTTCATCTTCCGCTAACTTTCTCAGCATTTTCAAGGTAGCTTTAGGATGGCGGGCAGCCAAGACACGGATTTTATTATCTGCATCTTCTGCAAAAATTTTTAGCAGGGTTGGCGGCGTGTTTTCATTGCGAACTAGGGAATCCTGAACAGAGGCAATGCTATCTTTTCCTAAATGCTTTAGCAAGAGTGAAGAATCGCGGATATGTGGGGCGATCGCTCGAACAAACGCGAGATTCTCTTTAGCTTTTAGCACGGTCTGAAAAACCCAATCTGGGATTAAATCCATCCGCGCTAATTCTGGCCAATATTCCTCCTCCTTGTATATGAGAGAAACAGACGCGATCGCTTGCTGCACTATCTCATCCCAGCTTTCCGTCATTTCTCCAGCTAAATTGACGTGCAGCCGCAGTGCTTGTACTGTTTCCTGACTATTGTGTTCCCGCCGCTCCAACTTTTCCAATACGGCTTTTGGAGTTTTGGGATTCGCTGCTACTGCTAAAATTATACTCTCATTTGATTCATTCCCTGCCCACTCCAGAAAAGAATCGGGCACCTCTTCATAGGCGAGAAGTTTATAGATGGTTTGAAAGGGGATTTTTTCCACTAAATCGGGCGTTTCTAGCAGCAATAAAGAAAAAACTACATTATTGAGTAGTTCTCCGGGAAAATCGCTGCCTAATTCCAGTAAAACATCAGTGGGAGTATTGGGATTTGCCGTTAGATTCTGGCAGGTAGCCTCGTCTGCGCTCTCAGCCAGTTCTCGCAGCAAGTCGGGCGGTGCGCCAGGGTTGGCGGCAACAGTTCGCGCTAATTCGGTACTGATTTTTGCCAGCCCCGCAAGTATCTCTGGTGGCGTCTTTGCGTCGGCAGCTAGTTGAGCGGGGGTTGGTTGTTCGCTGGGCGGATTTGTCATAAAAATGATTTTATTTTTTTAAAGTATTTTAACTGGCTTTTAAGGAGCGTACATGCTATTATAGATGTAAAGGGCTATTTTGCCAATTTGCTCTCGCCGCAGCGCGGACGATGCGGTTAGCATCTCCAGTTAAAACTCGCAGGGTATCGAGTGGGGTATTCGGATTAGACGCGATCGCGTATCGATCCAGCCATACAGACGATTTGCTGTAATGTTTCAGCAACATTTCAGGAATTTGGGGGTGCAACAGCAGGATAAAATGGTTGTATGCAGGGGTAAATTTTTCGAGATAGCATTCGAGTACCTTCTGCAACCTGGATGAATTGCCCTGCAAGTAATGCGCGATCGCTTCACGTCGCACGCACCAATCCTTATCGCCAATTAGCAGCTCTAATAGCTCCACAGGCGTACTGGGATTAGCCGCCACCTCTTGGCGAACTGTAAACACTCTATCTGTAGCTAACATTTTCAGTATAGTTTCTGGCGCGTTGGGATTGCAAGCGATCGCCTGCCGCACCTCCCAATCGCTATCCTGCGCCAACTCTTCCAGAATTTCTTTCGGGGTTTGAGGATTCGCCCCAACTGCCATACTCCCCTGCATAATGAGATTGAATTTCAACGGCACCGGTATATTTGCAGGCTTTAAAACCAATTCTAGCACTTCGCTATAATAATATTCGTCCTTCGGTAAAAACGCGAGCGCTTTTTCCGAAATTAACCCTATCTCAGCTATCTCTAACAGATAAGATCCTTTGAGCCGCAAGCCGCTAGTCGTAGCTAATACGGTTGAAGCTTCCTCATCCCAACCGCTACTCATTTCGCCGGCTATATTGACGTGCATTTCTACTGCTTCTCTCACCTGAGCATTATGATTATTTCTCAGTTTTTCTAATACTGTCTTTGGCGTATTGGCATTCATCGCTACCACCAATCGCAAGCCCGTATCGCCGCGATTCCCTGCCCACTCCAGAAAAAAAACGGGCACCCCATCCTGCCTCAGTACACTCGCAACGGAGCGCCCGGGCATTTTGTTCAGGAACTCGGGATTTTCCAGAAATAATAGAGAAAAGATGGGATTTTGCAAAACTTCCGCCGGAAACTCATCCGCTATTTCTAGCAAAACCTGTGTGGGGGTATTGGGATTCGCCGCTACATTCTGACGGACGATCGCGTCGCCGCTGGTACTCAATCGCAGCAGCAATTCTGGAGCTGCGATCGCATTTCCAGCCACCAGTCGCGCCAAATCGCTACTTTCCTCAGCCAGCTCTGCAAGCCGCTGCTGCGACGTAGTTTCACTGACGGCTTCTTCTTCAGGAGTTAGGGGAGTATCAGCCTGACTCATCATGGTTTTCTTCTTATTATCCCACATCCCGCAAACCAGGAGCAGCCCACTTGTGTAGGGGCGAAGCATTCGCGTAGATAATCTGTCGGTTTACTCTAGAGATTTATGCGCGAATGCTTCGCCCCTACCAGCTACATACATATTTACAAAATTGGGATGCTCTCCCGCCAACCTGCCTCCCCTCACAACCCCCAAAAATCCCCGTAATCCCCCAATCCCGGCTTTTCATAAAAAAACGCCCGACTCTTTCCAGTCAGGCGTTTTCACAAATTTACCCAAGTGAGAAATTAATCCAGCTTCGCCGCAGATGCCACAGACGGCTTGTGAACGATCGCCGCTTGCAACATGGGAGTGCGGGTGACGGAATCATTCGCCAGACTAAACAGGGGATTCGACAAAATCCCAGCCAGAGAAGTCGCGATTAACGTCAGCACCAAACCCACTTGCAAGGGGCGCAGTCCGATCAAATTCCAGCGGATGGGCGGATAATTTTTCACGGCGTCGGACATTTCCTGGGGTTCTTTCACCACCATCATCTTGACGACGCGAATGTAATAGTAAATCGAGACAACGCTCGTCACCAACCCCAGCAGCACCAAGCCATAAAGTCCGGCTTGCCAACCTGCCCAGAACAGGTAAAGTTTGCCGAAGAAACCGGCGAGGGGCGGAATGCCGCCCAGGGAGAGCAAGCAAATGCTCAAGGCTAAGGTGAGGAGGGGGTCTTTTTGATGCAAGCCGGAGTATTCGGCAATTTGATCGGTGCCGGTACGCAGGGAGAAGAGAATCACGCAGGTGAAACCCCCCAGGTTCATAAACAGGTAAATCAGCAGGTAAAAAACCATGCTGGCGTAACCGGCTTCTGTTCCGGCAATCAAGCCGAGCATGACAAAGCCCGCCTGCGCGATGGAGGAGTAGGCGAGCATCCGCTTCATGCTGGTTTGGGCGAGGGCGACGACGTTACCGAGCACCATGCTGAGGATGGCGAGGGCGGTAAAGACGAACTGCCACTGCTCTTGTACCAAGGGAAAGGCGGTTGTGAGCAGGCGGATGGCGAGGGCGAAACCGGCGGCTTTGGAACCGACGGAAAGGAAGGCGACAACGGGGGTGGGAGAACCTTCGTAAACGTCAGGCGTCCACTGGTGGAAGGGGACGGCGGAGATTTTGAAGGAGATGCCCGCGATCGCGAATACAAGGGCGATAACGACTGCTAGAGACTGTCCGGCGTTGGCACTGGCGATGCCGGTTGCGATCGCGCTCAGGCGGGTTTCGCCGCCAGACATGCCGTACAGCAGCGAAACGCCGTAGAGAAACACTGCCGAGCTGGAAGCCCCAATCAGCAGGTATTTCAGCGCTGCTTCATTGGAGCGCGGATCGCGCTTCATGTAGCCGGTGAGCAGGTAAGAGGCGATACTGAGCGTTTCCAGGGAGATGAAAATCATCACCAGCTCGTCTGCGCCGCAGAGGAACATTGCCCCCGTGGTGGCGGTAAGCAGAATCGTAATGAATTCCGCCAGAGCCGTACCGCTTTGCTCGACGTAGGTGATGGACATCATAATCGTCACGGCGGCGGAGAGGGCGACAATGCCGCGAAAAACGATACTCAGGGCGTCGCCGTTAAACCCGCCCAGGAACGCGATCGGGTTGGTATTATCCCACTGATAGTAGAGGGCGACAGTAGAGGCGAGAAGACCGGCGATCGCGATATAGGGCGTCCAGCGGGAGGAAGCACGCCCCACAATCAGGTCGTACACCATTACCACAACTAGGGTGATAATAACAATCCCCTCGGGCCAGATCGTCCCGGCATTTAGCTGGGCTACAAGATTGGCAAAATTCATACAGTTTAGGCAGGTTGTAGGGTGTTGCTCGGCAACAACGGGCGTGAGGTTAGCTCGTTAAAATTTTTTTACAATATTGCATTTTACCCCCTTACCTGCCCCTTTCTCCAGGCGAGCGGCGATTTGCGCTCCTTTGCCTCCTCGATTCGCGTCTCAGTCGGGCTGCCCCAGGCAACAGGGAGCGATCGCCCCTTTTCCCCGCACAATTTGCCCTAAGTTACCCATGAAATAAATTTCAGGTTTCCATAGAGAATTCCTCTGGATCGACGCCCCAATTTACCCAGCGAATCGCCTCGCGAGCCGATATCACAGTCGGCGGCACCCGGAGCGCGTGAATGTAACCGGTGCTGGGACAAGTCATTTTTAACAGGTAAATTGGCTCGATATCTACGCGCGCCTCTATTTTTAACAGGGCATACTCTCGCCAAGCATCTAACTCAATTGCTTGCAATTCCTGGCAAAGGCGGGCGTAACCGATTCCCTGAATCAGCACGCGCTTGAGTTCGGCGTTGGTTTCTGACAAGAGCCATTCAGAGCGCCACTGGTTCGGGTGGAGTTTTCCGTATTCTTCCGGCAATCTGACGCCGTGATAAGCGTAGACGCTGAATCCGTCAGCAAATTGTATCGCGGGGGAGCCTTCGGCGTGCAGGCGGTGTTGCTCGTCAAAAGAGAGGTGGTGGGGGCGATTCGCTATCGCGATAGCTTCGCTTCACGCACACCACGCAAACCTTTTCAAATGGGTCAACCCAGCCGCAAGAAGAAACCAGCGCCTTGAACGCTTCCCAGGCAAAGCGATCGCCCGTTCCATTTATTACAGAAAAATAATAATCTCCCCAACAGCAATCGGTCGCCACATATTCGGGTATGATACCTTGATATATAAAGTTCCGCAGCTTACTTTTTACTTGCCGCCAGTGGAAATTTTTTAATTTACTTTGCAGGTAAGTTTCTAATTCGGGCTGTAAAAACTGAGATGGACTTCGCGTGCGCCTAGATACCCAGCTTTCCATTTGGTTCTGCAATATAATCCATTCTCTGTATCGCGAGTAGTAGGACAGCCAGATGAAGTTTTGTTTAAGTGAGCCGATAAATTGTCCTCTTATTTGGCTCACCAGCGCTCTTCCTAAAAGGCTCTCCAGTTGTTTTTTTATCTGCCTGACTGTGAGGCTATTTAGTCGGTCGCCCATCAGGCTAATAAAAAAATAGTCACAAGCCGCACGAGGGCTTTCCACAAAAATAACCTCCGGTTCTTTCCATCCCATTAACCTATAAAGTTTTTTTACAGATAAAGAAGCTTTTTGGGAATCTATTGGCCCCAGTTGTATAGCGATTTGCCGCCACTTTTCTCCATACAGCGGGATTAAAGCCTGTTGTTCGGGACTGAGGTTGATGTTAAATTGATTCATAGCATTTGTAAAAAGGGGTGGACATTATCGAGATTCGGACGGAACAAATTCGGCAGCTCGGTGAAATTGCCAGAGGATTTGAAAACTATTACTGTGTAGAATGCGCTGACGCCATCCAGGAATACTTGACAAATCAAGGAATTCATGGTAAGCGCATCAAGCTTTACACTGGCTCGACAGTCAAGCCGAACAACTACATTTATGACGATACTATCCCAGGAGAGGCGATTTCTGAAAATGGCCGACATCAAGGAATCGCCATTATCATTAATGGCGTAGAAGTAGTTTTTGACAACCACCACCATCAGGGACTGCCCAGAGATGAATGGATGGCAAATTTACAATTTCATGCTAAAATATTTTCAGGCCGTAATTTTCAGGTAACGGAAGAATACTTTTAAAGGCAGGTTCCATGCAACAAGAGTTTCCGCAAAGCAAAGGAACAAGTAAATCTGAATATTTCTACGATCTGCTGCGAAGAATCGAGGAAAGACCCGGCATGTATTTGGGAAAAAAGTCGATTACCCGTCTCAGTATGGTTTTGACGGGATATAGCTTGGCTCGGTCTGAGCTTGGCTTGGAACCAACAGAAGAAGAAGGAGAATTTGAAAAATTTCAAAATTGGATACAGGAAAAATTTAACATTACATCTAATCACGGTTGGGATAGCATTATTCTTTTTTATTCGGTCGATGAGCGAGCGGCATTTGAAAATTTTTTCAGGCTGCTCAAAGAATTCCGCAATGGCGAAAATCCTTCCTCACCACCTCCCCAACTCCCTCAAAAAATTACGGGCACTCACAAATAAGTATTGACAGCCAACCCTAAAAAGCTCTTTTCTTTCTCTCCCTCTGCGTTCTCTGCGCCTTTGCAGTTTAGAAAACAAGCATTACCCACCTTTCAATATATGTTATAATAAGATGACCGCCCCTGACACTACTGGAAAATTTTTTCTAAAAAAGAAAATAGACAGCCTCGCAGATACTAAACAATGTGTTACTCTTTGTAAGAGTGCAAACGTTTCGCACTTGTAACACTCCTGCAAACCTTCACTTTAGGAAGGCCCGCTTTTCTAACAGCACATATTCCTAGATTTAAGTGATGACGCCCGCTAGCTTTCCAAAAGAAGCCTGTTGAGTCGAGGAAGAGAATTTGAGGCTGGCTCAGAAGCGCCAGCCTCAACCAAGCAACGTCAGGAGTGGCAGAGAACGCGCCTTTCAATTGCAAATTTTTGTAACAAGATGGGGCCGTGGGAGCAGAGGATTGGAAGATAGATCTGGCCTAGGAACAGCCGCAGTGCCCGTGCGGTCAGAAAACGATTGTGAGAGGCACGCGAACTGACAGGCGACAGCCCGCTGATATTTTTGGCAAGATAGCTGATGTCAAACCACTGCAAGCCGTGCCTTTCCAGGGTGTACCTGCCGAGAAGCGATCGCGCTACCTAGCCTGCAGCGCTTTCTCTCGACTCCCCGACGGGAGCGACGCTCCCGCTACATCCCCCAAAAATTGCCAAAAGCCGAGTTAAACTCGGGTGGAGCGACCCTTTCTAAACATTTGTTGTTATTAATATTCGATATAAAGGGATTGGGGGACTTTTACGATAAAGGAAGCGCGATCGCTCGAAAAGAGCGCGCGCGGGCCAAAGTGCGGCCATCGTCAAGGCCCCATTTCTACAAACACCCCCGAGAAATCTCCCCCCAAACTGTAATCAGGTGCTATCGCGTCCGGGGAACCGTCCTCGAGTCAAACCAGCGAGCGATCGCCCGAATGCGATAGCCCGTACCTTTCTAGCCAAGCTGCTATCCCAAAAGGTGCCATGTCAACCCTCGTCATCGTCGAATCTCCCACCAAAGCACGCACAATTCGCAATTACCTGCCTCCGGGCTATCGCGTGGAAGCTTCGATGGGCCATGTGCGCGATTTGCCCTCCTCTGCCGAGGAAATCCCAGAAAAAGTCAAGGGGGAAAAGTGGGCGCAGCTAGGGGTCAACGTAGAGGCTGACTTCGAGCCGCTGTACGTCGTTCCCAAGGACAAAAAAAAGGTCGTCAAAGCCCTCAAAGACGCCCTCAAGGAAGCCGACGAACTGATCCTGGCTACAGACGAAGACCGCGAAGGTGAAAGCATCAGTTGGCACCTGCAGCAACTCTTGCAGCCCAAAGTCCCCATCAAGCGGATGGTCTTCCACGAAATCACCAAAGAAGCCATCCAAGACGCGCTGAAAAACTGTCGAACCATCGACGAGCAGCTCGTGCGCGCTCAGGAAACCCGCCGGATTCTAGACCGGCTGGTGGGCTATACCCTCTCTCCCTTGCTGTGGAAAAAAATCGCTTGGGGATTGTCTGCCGGTCGCGTCCAGTCCGTTGCCGTGCGAGTGTTGGTGAAACGAGAGCGGCAGCGCCGAGCTTTCCGCTCCGGCAGCTATTGGGATCTGAAGGCAACCCTGCAGCAGAACAAGGGCGTCTTTGATGCCAAACTGGTCGCCGTATCGGGCACCCGAGTTGCCAACGGCAGCGATTTCGACGAGGCCACGGGTCAAATAGCGGCGGGTCGGAATGTCGTTTTGCTCAATGAAGCCGAAGCGAGAGCCCTGCAGGAGCGCATCGCCGACAAACCTTGGACAGTTACCAACCTGGAAGAGCGACCGGTGACGCGCAAGCCGTCGCCGCCCTTTACGACCTCGACGCTGCAGCAGGAAGCCAACCGCAAACTGCGACTGTCGGCGCGGGATACGATGCGGATTGCTCAAAATCTCTACGAGCAGGGTTACATTACCTACATGCGGACGGACTCGGTACACCTGTCCGACCAAGCGATCGCTGCAGCCCGTAGCTGCGTCGAGCAAATGTACGGCAAGCAATACCTCAGCCCTGCCCCCCGCCAGTACGCCACCAAGAGCAAAGGCGCGCAAGAAGCCCACGAAGCCATCCGCCCAGCGGGCAGCAGCTTCCGCACTCCTAGAGAAACTGGACTCAGCGGTCGAGAACTCGACCTGTACGATTTAATCTGGAAGCGTACCGTAGCCAGCCAAATGGCCGACTCGCGGCAGACTTTCATTACCGTCGAGCTGCGGGTCGAAAATGCCGAATTTCGATCCAGCGGCAAGCGCATCGACTTCCCCGGATTTTTGCGCGCCTATGTAGAAGGCTCCGACGATCCGGAATCGGCGCTGGAAGACAAAGAAGTCGTCCTGCCGCTGTTGAAAGTCGGCGATCGCCCCACTTGCACCAAAGTCGAAGCGATCGGCCACGACACCCAGCCCCCCGCCCGCTACACCGAAGCCTCCCTCGTCAAAACCCTAGAAAGCGAAGGCATCGGGCGTCCCAGCACCTACGCCAGCATCATCGGCACCATCATCGACCGGGGCTACGCCCAGCTCGTCAACAATACCCTCATCCCCACCTTCACCGCCTTCGCCGTCACCGGCCTTCTAGAGCAACACTTCCCCGACTTGGTAGACACCGGCTTCACCTCCCGCATGGAGCAAACTCTCGACGACATTTCCACCGGCGAAGTCGCTTGGCTGCCCTACTTGCAGAAATTTTACCTGGGCGAAACCGGTCTAGAAACCCAAGTTAAAGAACGGGAAAGCCAAATTGACCCCACCCAAGCCCGCACCGTCGAGCTGGAAAACCTCGAAGCCAAAGTCCGAATCGGTCGCTTTGGTCCCTACCTGGAAGCCCAAAACGGCAATGGCCCAGTCACCGCCTCCATTCCCAAAGACCTGACCCCAGCCGACCTCGATCCCGAACGAGTTGAAGTGCTGCTGCGCCAGAAAACCGAAGGCCCCGACCAACTGGGCCGCCATCCCGATACCGGTGAGCCGATTTACCTAAAAATCGGCAGCTATGGCCCCTACATCCAACTGGGCGAAGCGTCCGAGGAAAACAAAAAACCCAAGCGAGCCTCTCTTCCCAAAGGTGTCACCCCCGAAAACGTCACGCTGGAAATAGCCGTCGGCTTGCTTTCCCTGCCGCGTACCTTGGGCACCCATCCCGCCACCGAGGGCAGAATCCAAGCCGGCTTGGGTAGATTTGGCCCTTACGTCGTCCACGACATGGGCAAACAAGGGAAAGAATACCGATCGCTCAAAGCCGGTGACGATGTATTGACCGTTTCCCTCGATCGGGCGCTGGAATTGCTGGCAGAACCCAAAAAAGGCGGCAGAGGCGGCAGCAAGTCCAAGACTCCCGTGCGAGAAATGGGCCAGCACCCGGCAGACGGGGAACCGGTGAACATTTATAACGGGCCTTACGGGCCGTATGTCAAGCACGGCAAAACCAACGCCTCCCTGCCGGAAGGAGAAACGGTGGAGGGGCTGACGATGGAAAAAGCCGTGCAACTATTAATCGCCAAGGCGTCTGCCAAAAAAACGTCTCGCCAATCGAAAAAAACGGCTAAGGCTGACGCAGCCGAGCGATAGCAGGTATCAACAGATTCAGACAAACCGCAAAAAAATAGGGGCGCGATCGCGCCCCTTTGCATTTACAGCGCAAGTCAGCCGGGGCTTCACGCCGCCAAATCGGGAAAAACTTCCTGCACTGCCGGATGAACCAGTCGCCGATCCTTTACGTTCAGCCCACCCGCCAGCGCCGAGTCGAGTTTCAGAGCGCCCAAACCGCGATCGGCCAATTTCAGAACGTAAGGCAACGTACTGTTATTGAGGGCCTGCGTCGCCGTCCAGGGCACCGCTCCCGGCATGTTGGGCACGCCGTAGTGAACCACCCCTTCCTCAATATAGGTGGGATTGGTGTGAGAGGTGGGCCGCAAGGTTTCCACGCAACCCCCCTGATCTACGGCCACGTCCACAATCACCGAGCCGGGGTGCATCCGCTGTACCAACCGGCGGGGCACCAGGATGGGGGCTCGACGACCGGGCACGAGGACAGCGCCGATCAGCAAGTCTGCTTGGGGAACGATTTCTTCAATATGCAGGGATTCGCTGTAGAGCAGTTGCACTCTGGAGCCGAAGAGGGTTTCCAAATACGCCAAGCGATCGACGCTGATATCGAAAATATGCACTTGGGCACCCATGCCCACGGCTATTTTGGCCGCTTCCGTGCCCACAACCCCCCCGCCCAGAATGACGACTTTCCCGGGCATTACCCCGGGAACGCCGCCCAGGAGGACGCCCCGCCCTCCCTGCTGCCGCTCTAGGTAGCGGGCACCGAACTGCACGGCGAGCCGTCCGGCAATGATGCTCATGGGGGTGAGCAGCGGCAGTCGCTTGTCTGGCAGTTCTACGGTTTCGTAGGCGATCGCGCAAACCCCGCAGTCAATCAGGTGCTCGGTCAAAGTGCGATCGGCTGCCAAGTGCAGGTAAGTAAAGAGTATTTGCCCTTTCTGCAAAAACTGATACTCCGGCTGCAGCGGTTCTTTGACCTTAACCACCAGTTCCCGGTTCCACGCCTCTTTCGCACTCGGGACGATCGCTGCCCCCGCCTGAATGTAATCTTCATCTGTAAACCCAGCCTCAGCCCCTGCGTTGGTTTCTACATACACCGCATGGCCGTTTTCCCGCAGTACCCGCACGCTGCTGGGACTCAACCCGACTCGAAACTCCCGATCTTTCGTTTCTTTGGGGACGCCGATTTCCATTTTTTACCTCTTATTAACCTTGCTTATAACTTAATTCTCAGCTTCTGCGAGTTTTTTTACACCGACAGCACCGCCTCCTGAGCGCTTCTCGTAGCGGTAGAGAGCGATTCGCTATGGCGATAGATTCGCTTGACGTCTGCTGGTGCGACAATTTCAGTTGACGGCAGGCCAAGTATCCCTACAATGGAAGAACACAGGAAACGTAAAGAATTGTAACTGAGAGGCTGAACCATGACCCAACCGCAACCCACCACCACCCCCAGACTCGAGGAACCGAAGTTTGGCTTCAACGACTACGCAGAGCGCTTAAACGGTCGCGCCGCGATGATTGGCTTCGCGCTGACTTTGATGATCGAGTACGTCACCGGTCAAGGGCTGCTGACATGGCTCGGCCTCAATTAAGTTAATTTACAGGCCCTTTCCCGCGAGACACGCTCAGCGGTGGCGATCGCTCTTTGTACTGAACGCCTCCTCCGGGAAAGGCTGGCCGCGATGCTGCGCTGGCAATCGCCCTATATTTTACATTAGATTTTCTAAAGTAAGTATGGCGTATATTCTGGTAAAATGCGACGAGTCAAGAAAATTTAGAATAAACAAAAAAAAGAAAACAAGCTTTACTATCGCAAAAGTAGGTTGCTGGCAGCCCGCTAGCCGGGACAGGGCCGTTTTCTCAAGCTCGCTCCCCCAACAAGGGCGAAAGTTTGAGTTAAAGTAGCGGTATAGGTAGACCTGTCAAAGCGTGGTGTAGGCTGTAGTTTTAATATTGAAACTCCATAGGAACAGAGCAAACAGTGATGAATGTTGCATGGCCTCGAATTTTGAAGTCAGTCTATCGTAGAGAACCCATTTCCAGCTTTATAATTACGGTTGGGGCCGTGGATGCTGCGATCGGAGGTATGGGAGGTCGGGGCTCTCTGCTCGCTTTCGGACTGATGGTAGCCAGTGCGGCGATCGCCCTGCGGTGGTGGCAAATCCAGCGCAGCCGCGTCGAACAACCGGAAAGAGTCGCACAGCACTATCTGCCGCCCAGCTCCTCAAGACCTCAACTGCCCGTACTCATGGCGTCAAAGAAACATCCTCCGCGCCCTTAGCGGTTTGACATGGTAGGGGCGGGTTGGTAGATATTTTTCGATCGCGAGCATCGACTGAGCCACTCAAACCCGCCTGTACTGAGTTTTTAATTGTGAAAGAATTGCGATCGCAACCGTTGACCCTTTCTCAGAGCCCCTTATCTAAAACCTCCGCACTTCCGGGCACGAAGAGTAGCTGTACGCTGCTCAAAATTGGCGAAGTATCCGCAAAAAGCGGCTTGCCTGTAAAAACGATTCGCTACTACGAAGAGATCGGGCTGCTGACGCCCGATGTAGAGCGCTCCTCTTCAGGCTACCGCCTCTTTCAGGACAACGTACTGAATCGACTGGCTTTTATCAAGCGGGCTCAATCATTAGGGCTGAGCCTGAGCGAAATTCACGACATTCTCAACGTCCACGATAAGGGAGAGTTGCCCTGCGGGGAAGTCAAAGCGCGCCTACAAGCGAAAGTAGACGCGATCGCCGAACAGATTCAAGCCCTGGAAACCCTTAAATCTGAATTGCAAGGATTGCTCTCTGGATGGCAAGAGCAACCCCCAGCAGAGCTGGCGGCGCAGACCATTTGCCCGAACCTGCAATCTGGCCGCGATGAAGGATGAAGGATGTTGGCAAACACAAAAAGTGAGAAAAAAGAAGGGTAAAACTTCCCTACCTCACTTATACATAGGATTTGGATTTTTAGCTTTTGCCGTGCTTTGGGGAATGGTGGCGATCGCCGCCGCGAAGCATTCGCCGACAGATATTTCGGGAGCATCCCATTTTTGTAGGGGGGAAGCATTCGAGCGACAAAGCTCTGAGTCAAAACCGAGAATTGACAATCCGAATGCTTCCCCCTCACCCCAATACCTGCACAACTGGGGTATTCCCGATATCTGCAACCGAGCGATCGCCCGGGCAAAGGATGCCGCAACTGTTCGAGATTGGCGCGCTCCGCGACTGCTCCGCACCCTGGATGACCACAAAGGGACAGTAGAAACCCTGGCATTCAGCCCAGACGGGCAAATACTCGCCAGCGGTGGCGGCAATCTCGATCCGAGAATTCGATTGTGGAACCTGGAAACGGGAAAAAAAATCCGCACCCTGCGAGGACATAAGACGAGAGTATTAACCGTAGCGATCGCTCCCGACGCTCAAACCCTCGTCAGCGGCAGCGACGATTCCATGCTCAACTTCTGGAATCTCGAAACTGGCAAGTTAACCCATACTTTCTCGCAGCTCTTTAGCAACGTCACCTCCCTAGCGATTAGCCCGGACGGCGAAACCCTAGTGAGTGGGGGTTTGGACGGATTGAAACTTTGGGATCTGAGCAAACAGCGCCCCCTGCAAACCTTGGCAGGCTTCGAGATCTTTTATGCAGTTGCGATTAGTCCCGACGGACGCCTGCTCGCCTCTGGCAGCAAAGACGGCACCGTGAAAGTGTGGAATCTCGCCACGGGCTCCTATATCGGCATCCTCCAGGGACATAAAAAACCAGTCAACGCCTTAACTTTCGCGCCCGACAGTCGCACACTGGTGACAGCGAGCTATGACTCCAGCATCAAAATATGGAATCTGGAAACCGGGGAAGTGAGGTATACACTGTCTCACTCAGCCAGTGCGGTGTATTCTCTAGCCGTCAATCCGCGATCGCCCGTTCTCGCCAGCGCGGGGCAGGATGGCATCAGCCTGTGGGATTTAAAAACTGGGCAGCTTCTGAGTCAGTTTCCCGGACATTCAGACTGGGTGAGAGCAGTGGCGTTCAGCCCTGACGGGCAATTGCTCGCGACTGGCGGGTTTGACAGATTGGTTAAAATTTGGCAAGTTGATTCGGCTTCTGAAATAGGGATCGGAAAGAAATAGGCGATCGCTCCCCCACCCACCACCCCAAACAAAAAGGGAAGAGAACATCGGTTCTCTTCCCTCTCTCGTTGCTGGGGGTTTCCCCCTTTAATTTCTTCCGCAACATTTGCTGCTGCTTCCTGAGTTGTCGCGCCCGTGCCGAGCCGCCTTTTCCTTTGGAGTTGCGCCCCTCCCGGCGAGGGGACTCCCAATTCTTCAATCGCTGAGCCATATATCTTTACTTTTCGTTACTTATACAGTATATCTGTTTGCTCATTTGGGTGTCAAGTATAGCGGTGATGCTATCTATAAGCGCTTATTGACATCAAGCCCGCAATCCCCCAATCCCGGCACGCCCCTAAAAAAATTAAAGGTTCCAGGTCAAGAACCTGGAACCCTTGAATTGACTGGTTTCTCTAGGTAGTGGGCGGGGAGAGAATCGAACTCTCATACCTTTCGGTGTTAGATTTTGAGTCTAATGCGTCTACCAGTTTCGCCACCCGCCCTTGGGGTCGCTTCCCTTATTATACACACTTTTTCTTTTTTGCAACAGGTCTTCGTATTCTTTACTGGTTGCCCAGCGATCGATTTCTCTGGCTCTCAGTACCGGCACCGGGTGAGTCAGTTGGGCAGTCTGCGCCTGCTTGAGGATTTCCCCCAACTGGCTGTTACTGATGTCGTCGTAGGCGCGGGCTTGCGCCAGAAAAGCGTCTACATTCAACTGCGAAGCCAGAGTCGGCGAACCGCCAGCCAGCTTCATCAGCAGTGACATCACAACTGAGGGGTCTTGCGTGGCCAGAAGAGCAGCGCGATCGCAGGTGAACTCCGCACACCGCAGCCACTCCATCAACTGTGCCTGCAAGCTCTGGGCAATAAATTGCCCGAACGAGGGCAACTGCCCAGCGGCTAGTACCATCAAGTTCGCCAGCGTCAAGTAAACGCCGTGATCGCACTTGAGGTGTCCCAGCTCGTGAGCAATCACCGCCTGAATTTCTACTGGGCTCAGCAAGTCAATCAAAGAGGTGTGAACGACAATAAAAGGCTGCCGCCCCCGCATTGCAAAAGTATAGGCATTGGGAACCGGATGCTGCCGAACGTACATCTGCGGCGGTTCGAGATCGAGAATCTGACAGGCTTCGAGGAGCAGCTCGTGGAGGTGGGGCAATTGCCGATCGCCCACCAGAACGCTAGACGCAATATTGTCTAGATAAAAGAACTGCTCGCCGAGTGGCCCTAATAGATTCCGCACCAGCACGTCTAAGCCAGACAACTGCTTGAGGGAGTTAGTCGCTTCTAAATCTAGAGGATGGCGAAAATGGTCTGCTCTCAAACCAATCAGCGGTGTCTTCAAAAAGTCCATGCCGGTGCAAACATCCAGGTAAAGGGTCCCAGTGTCTTATTTTAGTGTGGATTCGGCGCGTGAATCGTCTGTCGCAGGTAAAACGTCCCCTTCGGCTTCAGCCGGCACCCGCTGCAGGCGTGCCCCGATTTGCTGCAGTTTCAAGTCCAGCTTTTCGTAACCGCGATCGAGGTGCTGCAATTGCTGGATGGTGGTTTTGCCCTGTGCTGCCAACCCCGCAATCACCAAAGCTGCCGAAGCCCGCAGGTCTGTGGCCACGACTGGCGCTCCCGAAAGCAGGGGCACCCCTCGGACGATCGCGTGGTTGCCTTTAACGCGAATGTCTGCCCCCATGCGATTCAATTCAGGGACGTGACGCATCCGATTCTCGAAAACCGTTTCCGTAATCACGCTGTCCCCGTCACCGAGGGTCAACAGTGCCATAAACTGCGCCTGCATGTCCGTGGGGAAACCGGGATAGGGAAGTGTTTCGATATCCGTTGCCTTAATCGCGTCTCCTGCCACGATGCGCAGGCGATCGGGCTCCTCCGAGACGATGCTTGCCCCGATCGCCTGCAACTTAGACAGCACGGCAGTCAGGTGATCCGGCACCACCGGAAACAAGCTGATATCCGACCCGGGCAGCGCCCCCGCCACTAAAAACGTCCCCGCTTCGATGCGATCGGGGACTATAGAATAATCCGTCGAGTGCAAGCGCGGCACCCCAGATACGACGATCGTCTTCGTGCCCGCACCAGCGATGCGCGCCCCCATCGAGCGGCAGAAATTCGCCAGATCCACTACCTCGGGCTCTTGGGCAGCATTTTCTATCGTCGTTTCCCCTTCCGCCAACGTTGCTGCCATCATCAGCGTTTCGGTTGCGCCCACGCTCGGGTAATCCAGGTAAATTTTTGCTCCCTTCAACCGTCGGCTGGCTCCAGTGACGTAGGCATTGACCATTCCGTGTTCGATCTGAACGTCGGCACCCATTGCCTGCAGCCCTCGGACGTGCAAGTCAACTGGTCGAGCGCCGATCGCGCAGCCCCCGGGGAGCGGGACGCGGGCTTCTCCCTGGCGGGCCAGCAATGGGCCGATCGCGAAGAAACTGGCCCGCAACTGGCTCACCAATTCGTAAGGAGCCTGAGATTTGCTGATGTCGCTGGCATTGACATCTAAAATATCTCCCCGCTGCTCTATTTTCACCCCTAGAGCCGCGAGAATTTGACCCATGCGAGTCACGTCTGCCAAGATCGGAACGTTGCGAATCCGGCAATCTTCGGGACAGAGCAAGGCACCGGCCATCACGACCAAGGCGGCGTTTTTGGCCCCGCTAATCCTGACGTGGCCTTGCAGAGGAGACCGACCCCAAATGTGCAGGATGGATTTGTCTGCTTCTTCAGGGGAAGCGTGATTATTTGTCAAGCTTAGAGAGGAAGTAATGGGTCTACCCTCCAGAATCGATGAATAATTTTTCTGTTCTGAGTTGGTTCCGATCCTACCGGAAAGATTCCAAATGTCAAGGTTTCCGGTCGATCGCGTTGTCAGTTCCTGACATTTCCCCCTTCTGGCAAAAAAAATTTTTTAAAAGGGGTTGACAAGCGCAGATAACATCACTACCATAGGATATTGCAATGTGAATCAACACACCAAGCGGAACTGGCGGAATTGGTAGACGCGCATGATTCAGGTTCATGTGGTGCAAGCCTTCCGGGTTCAAGTCCCGGGTTCCGCATCGAACAGAGTGTGGGGTGGGTAAGGGGGGGTTCCCCCGTACCCGCCTCTCATCATTTTTAACCTTTAATGCTGACAAGCCTGCAGAATCCTCTGGTAAAACAAATCCGAAAGCTGCACGCCTCCAAAGGGCGGCGGGAGCAAGAGCTGTTTTTATTAGAAGGAACGCACTTGCTGCAAGAAGCCTGTGCGGTATCTTACCCGCTGGAAACGGTTTGCTGTACGCCGCAATGGCAGGAGCGTCACCCGGAACTGTGGGAGAGAGCCTCCCAGCAGGCAGGGAGATCGGAACTCGTCAGTTCTCAAGTATTGGAATCACTGGCGACGACAGTTCACCCCGACGGAGTAGTGGCGACGGCGAGGCGATCGCCCGCTCGGCAACAATTGGCCAATATCGATTTAACTCTGGCCTTGGAAACGATACAAGATCCGGGCAACTTGGGCACCATCATCCGCACAGCCGCTGCCGTCGGCGCGTCGGGTTTGTGGCTCAGTGCTGACTGTGCCGATGCGGATCATCCCAAGGTACTCAGAGCATCAGCAGGAGCGTGGTTTCGATTGCCGGTAGCCGTCAGTCCGGATTTGAAGCGCGAGGTCTTATACTGCCGGCAACAAGGAGTGCAAGTAGTGGCAACTCTGGCGGCTGCCAAAGAAACCTACTGGGACATAGACTATCAGACGCCCACGTTGATTTTGCTGGGCAATGAAGGCGCAGGACTGTCGGCGGATTTGTTGGCGCTGTGCGATCGATACGCGAGGATTCCCCTCAGTGCTGGGGTGGAATCGTTGAATGTCGCGATCGCCGCTGCTCTCATCCTCTACGAGGCTCGACGCCAGCGGGGCTTCACTCCATAGAGGCGGTCGATTGTTGATTCTGCTGCTGAAAAAATTGCTCGATATCCGCCACCGCTTCTTCTAACTCGTGCAAGTTAAAACCCGCACGCTTATTTTTTTCGGTCTTGCTTGCCACTGGCTGGCTCGGATCGGGCTGGACGCTCGTATCATCCAGCTCTGTCTGCAATTTGTCCAGCGACTCGAAAAAAGATTTGACGGCGGCGCGACGCAGATGTTGCCCATCGTGACTCATAATGCTTGACTCCAAACTTTGGGACTAAAAAACAAAGACTGCTCGTCTCGGCTACTTGCCCTGGCGACTGAAGGCCACTTTTTCCAAAGTGCCGCGCACAACAATCATTATGCTGAGTGTACCGACTTTTATCCGGTTTAGCCACTAGGATTTTACGGACACGGTAGCGAATCTTCTCGACTTTCGCCCGCAATTGTAAACTCTTCTTGAGGTTTTCCCGGCTCGACAGCCAAGCAGACTGCAACCGACGCTTTTACAAATCCCCCTCAATACTGATATTTCTACGGATATTGCCTAAGCGCCCCAGTCCAGTTGAAAATAGATAGGCTGCTACCAACACTCGTCTTATGCGATCGCCTCTGCGATCGCGGAGAACTCGACAACCGCAAGCACGGAAATGCTGCTCGGCTTTGGTCGAACTAAACGCTAAACTCTAAACTCTAAACTTGCTATGGTACAAGGATTTGACTTCGATTTAGTAATAATTGGAGCGGGCGTCGGCGGACACGGGGCAGCCCTGCACGCGGTGAGCTGCGGCCTGAAAGTGGCCATTGTCGAAGCTGGCGAAATGGGCGGCACCTGTATCAATCGCGGCTGCATCCCCTCGAAAGCCCTCTTAGCTGCCTCCGGGCGGGTGCGGGAATTGCGAGACGCCCACCACCTGAAGGCCCTGGGCATTCAATTAGAAAATGTAAGATTCGACCGACAAGCGATCGCCGACCACGCTGTCAATATCGTCAGCAAAATTCGCGGCGACATGACCAACAGCCTCAAGCGTCTGGGCGTAGACGTTATCAAAGGATGGGGCAAAATTGTCGGGCCGCAAAAAATCTCTACAGGTGACAAAACCATTACCGCCCGCGACATCATCCTAGCTCCCGGTTCCGTTCCTTGGGTGCCACCGGGGATCGAAATCGACGGCAAAACCGTCTTTACCAGCGACGACGCCCTGAAGCTGGAATCCCTGCCGCCGTGGGTGGCCATTATCGGCAGCGGCTATATCGGCTTGGAATTTGCCGACATCTATACAGCGCTGGGCTGCGAAATCACCATGATTGAAGCCCTAGACCAGTTGATGCCCACGTTTGACCCGGACATCGCCAAGCAAGCCCAGCGGGTGCTGATTGCCCCCCGCGACATCGACACGCGCGTCGGATTGTTGGCGAAAAAAGTTACCCCCGGCTCGCCTGTGGCGATCGAACTCGCCGATGCGAAAACGAAAGAAGTGGTCGAAGTGCTGGAAGTAGACGCCTGCTTGGTGGCCACGGGGCGGGTTCCCTACACGAAAGATTTGGGATTGGAATCTGTGGGCGTCGATCTCGACCGGCGCGGATTCATTCCCACAGACGATCGCATGGCGGTACTCTCCGGAGGCGAAGCGGTGCCGCACCTGTGGGCGATCGGCGACGCGACCGGCAAAATGATGCTGGCGCACGCGGCGTCGGCTCAGGGGATCGCTGCCGTCGAAACGATCTGCGGGCGTACCCGGACTGTGGACTATCGCAGCGTCCCGGCGGCTGCTTTTACGCACCCGGAAATCAGCTTTGTGGGACTGACGGAACCGGCAGCGAAGGAACTCGGAAAAGCAGAAGGGTTTGAAGTGGGGGCAGTCAGGACGTATTTTAAAGGCAATTCTAAGGCGATCGCCGAGGGAGAAACGGAAGGGCTGGCGAAAGTGATCTACCGCCAAGATAGTGGGGAAGTGCTCGGCGTCCACATCCTGGGCATCCACGCCGCCGACTTGATTCAGGAAGCCGCCAACGCCATCGCCCAGCGGCAGTCAGTGCGGGATCTGGCATTTCAAGTCCACACCCACCCCACGCTCTCAGAAGTTCTTGACGAAGCCTACAAGCGGGCGATCGCAACTCATTAAAATAAAAAGCTGTTCCCAGCCAAAGGGGGCAAGGAAGGGTTACGAGTCAGGAGTCAGGAGTCAGGAGTCAGGAGTTACAAGAATTGTCTTTCTCAGCACTGACGCACTGACGCACTTTCTACTCCACACTCCCCCCATTCTCACTGCCCCATGCCCTATTCGCCAAACCCGGTTTTCAACTATGCACATTCGTCGCCGTCCCCCAAATCCCCCCGTTAACGTTGCCAGCTTGCGCTACGAGGTCCGCCACCCCGATGCCGAACCGCGCAATATCCTAGAGAAAATCGTCTGGCACAAAGAAACCGAAGTGGCGCAAATGCGCGAAAGGTTGCCCCTACAGGAGTTGCAGCAACAAGTGAGCGCCGCTCCCAGCCCCCGGGACTTTTTAGCTGCCCTGCGGGCGGCAGCGCCCTCGGCAATTATTGCTGAGGTGAAGAAGGCGTCTCCTTCTAAGGGCGTGATCCGGGAGGATTTTAACCCGGTGGCGATCGCCCGATCTTACCAGAAAGGCGGTGCTGCCTGCATATCAGTGTTGACTGACGAAAAGTTTTTTCAAGGTAGCTTTAAATACCTAACCGAAATCAGACAAGCTGTAGAGTTGCCGCTTCTGTGCAAAGATTTTGTCATTTATCCCTACCAAATTTATCTCGCCCGCCTGCACGGCGCGGATGCGGTGCTGTTGATTGCAGCAATTTTGTCTGACAAAGACGTAGAGTATTTTGTAAAAATTGTCAAGTCGCTGGGGATGACACCGCTAGTAGAAGTGCATACCTTAGAAGAATTGGATCGGGTATTGGCGATCGAAGGCGTTACCTTGGTAGGGATTAACAATCGCAATCTAGAAGATTTTTCAGTTGACTTGCAAACAACTGTCGGACTTCTGAAAGAACGAGGCAGTCAGTTGCAGGATCGGGGTATCCTAGTGGTGAGTGAATCGGGACTGAACGCGCCAGCAGATCTGAGTCTGGTTGCCGATGCCGGAGCCGACGCAGTTCTGATCGGAGAGTCGCTGGTGAAACAACCCGACACCAAGAGCGCGATCGCGGCTCTCGTGCAGGGCAAGTGACGGGAATCCCAAAAGGGCCTAGCAAAAACAGCCAACTTTGCAGTATGATGCGAGAATGGCTCTGGGTATAAAGATATACCCAGAGAGGTTTTAGTGGCGGCGACACTCGAGAGCCCGAATTAGTTTTTGGTTCTGCAACGCCTCATTCTATTTGATTGGGTCTCGATTAACTTGAGGTAGATCGGATTTCATGGAGCCCATCCCCCTTCCTTCTCACATTCACTACGAGCTTCTACTGCAACTGTTAGAACGTCAAACAATGTTGGCTGTGGGACACGTCCCTTCTCAGCGCGAACAGGTACAACAAATCATCGTGACGCTCCGCAAAGCCCTTGCCCAACAGAAGCAACTGGAAGACAGGTGCGAGAGAGCGAACGTGCCCATTGAGTACCGCTGGTCCCTCAATGAAGGCGACACAGAGCAGGTTTCTGCCGCAAATTGTTTGAAAGCAGGTCGGCAACCCCCCGCGTAGGGACAAGGTTGTAGGAGAAGGAAATCGGAAGATGGAAGAAGAGAAAAAAAACTTCTAGGTGCAATAAATTTAATACTTCACATTAGAAGTTCGCCCTTCATTCTTTCTTTGGGAGTGGGAATAGCTCAGAGGTTGAACGCCTCTAAAAAAAGTTTTGAAAGAGTAGGAAGAATTCATGGACGACAAACTGATGCTGATGATTCCAGGGCCGACGCCAGTGCCGGAATCGGCACTGCGGGCACTGGCTAAACACCCGATTGGCCACCGCAGCAGCGATTTTATCCCCATCGTGGCAGAGGTGACGGAAAACCTAAAATGGCTGCACCAGACGCAAAGTGACGTGCTGGTGCTGACCGCCAGCGGCACGGGGGCGATGGAAGCGGGAATTATTAATTTTCTCAGCCCGGGCGATCGCGTTTTGGTGGGGTGTAACGGCAAATTTGGCGAACGCTGGGCCGAAGTTTGCGAAGCTTACGGCCTCAATGTCGAGCAGATCGCTGCCGAGTGGGGAAAAGCGCTCGATCCCGAACAGTTTCGCGAAAAACTGGAAGCGGACAAAGAAAAACAAATTAAAGCGGTTATCGTCACCCACAGCGAAACTTCTACGGGCGTCCTCAACGATCTCGAAGCGATCAACCGCCACGTCAAGAATCACGGCGAAGCGCTGATAATGGTTGATGCAGTGACCAGTTTGGGAGCGGCTAACGTGCCGATGGACGCTTGGGGCCTTGACGTCATCGCTTCGGGTTCTCAAAAAGCTTACATGATTCCGCCCGGTTTGGGTTTTGTGGCAGTCAGCCCCAAAGCTTGGGAAGCTTATAAAACTGCAAAATTGCCCCGCTATTATCTGGATTTGGGCAAGTACCGCAAAGATGCGGCAAAAAATAGCACGCCGTTTACGCCTCCGGTGAATATGTATTTCGCCCTGCAAGAAACGCTGCGGATGATGAAGAAGGAGGGGTTAGACAACTTGTTTGCCCGCCACCAGCGTTTGATGAAGGGGACGCGCGCGGCGGTGGCGGCGTTGGGAATGCCGCTGTTTGCGGCGGATGAGGTGGCTTCTCCGGCGATTACGGCGGTGGCTCCGGTACAGGTGGAAGTGGACAAAATCCGCTCTCTGATTAAGAAGCGGTTTGATATCGTCCTCGCTGACGGGCAAGACCACTTGAAGGGGAAAGTGTTTCGGATTGGCCACTTGGGGTTTGTGAGCGATCGCGACATCCTCGGCGCGATCGCCGCTCTGGAAGCCGTCTTGCTGGAATTGGGCAGCAATAACTTTACCCCTGGTGCCGGCGTAGCAGCCGCAGCCAAGGCGTTCGCCCAATCGTCCCCCGGCTAAACAATGGGGCATTGGTAATGGGTCATGGGTAATGGGTGGGATTGTTCTTCCCGATTACCCATGACCTGCCAGACTGGATATGAGACACTTGTCCTCTACCACGACCTCCTGCGTGCTGATTTGTCCCGGCTTTTGCAGCCTGTCCAAAACAATTAAATTGCTTTCTGAATTTTTGGGGTTTTGTCCTTTATTCTTTGCATTTTCCCTTTTTGAAGGACTTGCAAACAATAAGCAAAAAATCAAAAAGTCAAATTTTATGAAATTTATATGTTTAAAAAGGTCAAGTATCGGGTTGATATATAAAAGAGCGGGCTGAGTGTCAGACCCGCTCTTTTATTGCCTGATAGGCGTCCATAAATTCACAAAAGCTTTCCAAAAATGCCGTAGTAAATTGTTTTTTTCAATTAAACAGCGCGTCCAGCTTCACTTATTTGCTGAGTAGAGAGCGAGATTTTTAGCGGCACGGACGCTGGCAAGTATCGTTGTGCCTAGTTCGCCGGATAGCACTTTTTTCCTGCAGGACGAAGCCTTTTCCCTATCCGATCCCCGACACCCCAAAGCGGCGCTGCCCGTTCGGTAGGGCGGCGCTGCCCAGTGCATAAACGACGGGGGGTTGAGGGTTGGCAGCTTCTTCACAGGTAAGAACCAATGCATTTTACTGTTGGCGAGTATTAAAACACTCTCAGGCTGTTTCCAGCCAATCGTAAATCCGCTCTAACTGTTCGATTGTCACCAAGCCGTACTGCCAGAGGATCATCGGCAACGGGCCGGGATCTTGCTCCCGATGGCGCAGAGCTATTTTGAGAGAAGACGCCGAGATGGCCAAATCTTCTTGGAGAAAGCGGATGAATCGCGCGTAGGTTGTAGGTGCCATTTGTCCTTTCACCTCCTCTATTAAACCTGATTTTGTAACATCAACTCGGCTTTCACGAGCTGCAAGTAGCCAGTATTCGATCTGTCTGCACGCCGGGAAGGTGGCGTCAATCAGTGGGGGGGTTGTTTCGATCGCCGTCCGAGCGGGAGTGAGACTTTTCTACTAATTTCTACTGCATCAGGCGGCAGCCAAGAACGTCATCCGCAAATTTACAGATTTTTCAGCCCCCAATCCGTACTCCCCCAGCTTTTTTACTGACACTTGCAAGCTTCTACTCGCTTGAGGGCTAGTCGGTTGCCTGCCCTCGTGCCTTATGGATGGCGCGTGAGGCGCTTGTCTGTCGCCGTCAGGCGAATTGCCAGTCAAACTATTGCCCCTTATGGGCTGGAAACTAATTTCCGCGCTCAGAAAACTACAGCTTCAAGGATGACTGGGCTGTTGAATATCGCCCGACTGCTAGATAGAAAATTTCAGGGAAAATCCCTCAATGGTTTACTTCTTTCAAGCAGTTTGCTCTGTCGGTGGAAGTAGAATTGCTCATTCCAAGGCGAGCGCCAGACTATGGCTGGGGGCGGATATCGAGACTAAAAGATGCGCGTAAAAACTAAAAATTATAGCTTTTAATTTTTACGGTTTCGCAGCTCCTGCTTAGGACAGCCCGAAGCTAACTCGATCGTTGAACCTCCTCAGATATAAAGACGCCAAACCTCCAGCCTCTTCGGGAACTGGCTGGAACCTATCCTGAAGAGCAGTACAGGCGACTAGGTGGGTTGTGCCCGCTCGGCTAGTGGCCCCTAGGGACTGCCGCACGTTCGAGATCTTCGGCACGAGGGAACTGAGCAGTTTCCCGATACTGTACCGGATTGCGGTTTGTCACAATGCAGTCACCTCGCCGGGTGGCTGCAGTTCGCTTTTACTCGACTTTCACTCCTACACCAAAAAATCTTGCCGCTGAGCGTTTGTTCCACCAAAGTCAGGCGTTTAACTGGAATCGCTAGCGGAAGTAGAGGGGTTCCTACTGGTCTTGCCTCCACCGTCCTGCAGGTCTGCAGGGCAAGCGCGTGAATCGCGCAGCCGAGCCGTAACCTATTGTTACAGCAAAAGGATGAAAATTCTCTGTAAATTTTGTGAAAGTTCGGATCGGCCTTTTGGGAATTGGCTTTTCCTCACACAGACAGCTTATCAAATCTTTACATTACTGTCGAGGTCGGTACTTTACACAAATTTAATGATTGCTATAAGGGTTGCGAACGGGATTTATGGGCCACCTGCTGGATCGGGATCTAAAAACTCGACGGCAATGCGATCGCCCACTTTCAGGCCCAGTTCGCTGGCCCGCCCCCCCCGCAGTTCGATCACTTGGTCGATCGCCGTTGCGCCGGGGCCGTAGGTTGGACACGGGATTTCCCTACAGGGAGGTACATTGGCGGCGATCGCTTGCACTTGTCCGTCCCGCAGAAAAATCATGTCCAGATTGATGGCGACATTTTTCATCCAGAAATTTACCGGTCTGGGGGGGTTAAACGGAAACAGCATTCCCCGGTCGTCAGCCAGAGATTTTCGATACATCAGCCCCATCGCCTGCTGTTCTACCGTCCTGGCCACTTCCAATTGGATAACCTGACCGCCGATCGTCGCCCGCGCTGAGATGGGCAGGTTTTGCCCCAGGCTAGCCTGCACTGGTGGCGGCGCTGACTGCGAGGGCGTTGCGGAAGATTGGACTGCTTTTAAAGGCCCAGAACATCCCATCAACCAGACACTGAAAACCAAGGCAAACTTCCATCCCTGAGAGGGATTCAATTTCAGCCTTTGAGGGGGCCGATTGTACTGTCTGTATGATTGTAACATTCAAAGGCTCTCTGAAAGCTAACGTGCAACTGCTGGCCCGATCCAGGAGACGGCGATCGCTCCCTGCCACACTCAAGCGTGAAGTGAGAACTGAGACTTATGTGCGGAGAACTTGTTCCTGACCCGCTCCCACTTTCTCGCCCCTACGCTTCCCGCAAAACGTAGCCGACACCCCGCACCGTCTGAATCAGGCGCTTTTGGCCCTCATCTTCTATTTTCAGGCGCAAGTAACGGATGTAAACTTCTATGACGTTCGACTCTCCCATGAAGTCATACCCCCAAACATTTTCCAGAATCTGGTCGCGCGAGAGGACTTCTCTGGGATGCTCCATTAAATACTTGAGCAATTCAAATTCCTTCATCGTCAGGTCGATCGCCCGTCCGCTGCGGGAAGCCCTGCGCGCGGACAAGTCGAGTACCAAGTCAGAGAACCGCAAATGCTCGGCACCGCTGCGATCGGGCTGCAGGTACAGGCGGACGAGCCGCAAAAATTCTTCGCTGCGATAGGGCTTGAGAAAGTAATCGTCCGCTCCCGCTTCCAAGCAAGCTACCCGATCCTCAACGGTATCTCGGGCCATCAATACCAGCAAGGGAACGCGATTGCCGGCTTTTCGCAACTGGGTACACAGTTCCAGCCCGGACTCTCCCGCCAGCATCCGATCCACGACTATCAAAGACGGGTGCAATTGATGGGCTTGATGGAGCCCCGCGATCGCGTCGCCAGCTACAACGGGGTCATAGCCTGCTTCTTTTAAATCTAAGCTCACATGCTCAGCCAGCGTTAGGTCCGCTTCAATCACTAAGACGCTCGGGCTGCGCTCAACCGTAACGGCGTTCATAGAAATTCTAACTCGCTCGGATTGGGAAGTAGGCAAATACTCAATATTTGTAGCACGACTCGATCGCCTGCTTCAATCGAGACGTCACCCTCCATTGGGCAAGACAAGCTGGCTGTAGCGCGTTTTTGCCAACACTTGCATTCTTTCCCTCCCCGCGCATCGGCCCGCATCATCCCTAAAATTCGACCTCGGCTGTCAAATTTTCTATTAATAAATCCATTGTTCGCTGCCGCTCGGCCAGGAATTTTTCGCACTCAGATAAATCTTTTACAGCCGCATCAAATTTTTCAAAAACTGCATGAATTTCTAGTTCTCCAGATTCGATTTGTTCGAGAATTGCTTCTACTCTGGCAACCGCCGATTCATAGTTCCAGCTTTGCTGGTTGGGAGTGACTTTCATTTGAGCGTTTAGATTCAAAAGTTTAGAGATAAACCTGTAATTTTCAATGAAAAAAAGAGAAAAATTGGGGTAAATCACGCAAAAATTAGGGAACATCGCGCCCTACAATTTCTGTGATTTTAACTTTTATTTTACCCTGACCGAGATGAATAAATAGCTCCTGCCCGGGTGTCAATCCATCGGTGGAACGGGCGATCGCCCCGTCCGCGCGCTGTACAAGCGCATAGCCGCGCTTGAGTAAGGCTTCCGGGTGGAGGGCGTCGAGTTTTTGCCGCAACTGCTGACAGCGAAACGTTTCCTGTAGCAAGCGATCTTCCACTTGCTGCACCAATTGTTTGCGCAGGGAAAGCAGGGCGCTAGCCGCTATTTTATATTGTTCGATCGCCGCTTCGCGCACAGCCAAGACGCGCTGCCGGTGTTCGGCATAGAGACTGGCGAGTTCTGGCACGGCTCTTTCGGCAGCAGCGGTGGGAGTGTGGGCGCAAAAATCGGCAGCGAGATCGGCGAGAGATTCGTCGCGCTGGTGCCCGATGCCGGTGATGACTGGTATCGAACAATTAGCGATCGCTCTGACGACTCGCTCGTCATTAAAACATCCCAAGTCATCAACCGCCCCACCGCCCCGGGCCAAAATCAGTACCTCGGCGCGCCCGTCGCGATCGACGCGATCGATTGCCGCAGCGATCGAGTCAGGCGCTTCCTCACCCTGCACAGTTGCGGGGGAGAGCAAAACGTGCAAGCCGGGATAGCGCTGTTTGAGGGTGCGCTGAATGTCCCCCCAAGCGGCGGCGTTCGGGGAGGTGACGACGGCGACGGTTTGGGGATGAGGGGGGAGAGCGCGCTTTCGTTCTGAATCGAAGAGCCCTTCGGCTTCTAGGCGCGATCGCATTTGTCGCAGGCGCAGCGCCAACAGCCCTTCTCCCGCATCGATGGCGCGATCGACAATGAGTTTGTATTCTCCCTGCGGGGGATACAGGCTAATGCTGCCCCGGACGAGCAGTTGCTTGCCGCGAGCCACGGCTGCCGCCAATTTATCCCGCTGGCTGTTCCAGACGGCGCACTTGACGGTTGCCTCAAACTTCGGATCTTTGAGGGTAAAGTACAGGTGCCCGCTGCGAGCTTGATTGGCTTCGCCAACTTCCCCGGTTACCCAGACATACTGTAGCTGGCGATCGGTTTCTAGCAGTTCTTTGACGTAAACCGTTAGCCCTGCTACTGACAAGCAGCTATCTAAAAGCATCCGATCGGGCATGGGGGGAGAGGGGGGGAGAATGAAATGGAAGAGAGAATTTTTTTCCCTTTTACAAAAAAGGCATCTTCCCTCTTTTGTCTAGCATATACGAGCTATTTAGTCAAGCGGCTTGCTGGCAACAGGCCGAGCTTTTTGGAGAAACTGGGCCTGTTGTTTGCCTGGGAGAAAGTCGGGGGACTTGGCGGTCTGACAGATTGTATTAAACCTGTATGAAAATAGGTTTTTTGGAAAATTTGTAAATATACTTTATCGTAATTTGTAGCAGCTACCCCCTTTTTTTTACTAAAATTTTAAATCTAAAATCGCAAAATATTTGCTTTTTTCAGGGGATTTCCACAGAAGAGGGTTTGGCAATGTGGGGCAAGCCCCAGCCCAATTTTTCGCGCAGGATGTGGAAAAACTCGGGAGGTTGCAGGCGGATGAAGCGTGCAAAGTAGGGCGATCGCTTCATGCGGACGCGATCGGAGGGCAAAACATAGCAGCCGGCATTTCCATCGACCACCATCACCAGGCGATCGGGATTTGCCGGGAAGATAGTTACCGGCTCGGTGTTGGCAAATACCAGCGCGCGGGATGCCAGAGAATGAGGACAAATCGGCACGAGCTGCATGACGGGCACCCCGGGGGCGATAACTGGCCCTCCGGCGGAGAGGGCGTAGGCGGTCGAACCGGTGGGAGTAGAAATAATGATGCCGTCAGCCGCGATATCTACGGGGGAGTGTCGGCCTACTTCTATTTCAAAGTGGCACATGCACGTCAGCGGTTCTCGGTGCAGTACCATTTCATTCAGACACAGGGCTTCCCAAATGGCAACATCGTCTCGAAGCAGTTGCACCGACAGCATCGTCCGTTCTTCGATTTCGTAAGTGCCCGAGAGTACCTGTTCGATCGCTTGCGGCAAATGGTTGAGGTAGGTTTCTGTCAGGAAACCCATGTGCCCGGTATTGACGGTGAGCAGCGGGATGCCGCAGGGAGCAACTTGGCGAGCAGCCGCGAGTACCGTACCGTCTCCTCCGAGGACGATAGCAAATGTCATGTCGCGATCGAAGCCAGCAGGCACCAATTGATCGATCGGCGTGTGACAAACAGGCTTTTCAGGGCTGGAATAGCCGAGAATGCCGCCGGCACCGCTTGCCAGACACACATCCCAACCACGAGAAATTAGCTTGTCTTTGAGTTCTTCAGCCACGCGACAAGCGACGGGCTTTATTTCGTTGTAGATAATCCCAGCTTTCGGCACGATCGGAGTCCGGTTAAGGGGTAAGGTGTTGCTTTTTTTTGAGGTATGGGAGGCGATCGACACGGAGTCTGTCGCTCTCGGGTGTGATGCTGAAGGCGACGGTGCTTTTGGCCTTTGGATGAGACGCGATCGCCCTACAAGCGAGCGATCGCATTTTTCTTTGGGACTGGGGCACGCTCGCCAGTTAGGAGCGCCTTCACTTTTAAAAGGGTATCTTTCTTTTCGACTGCTTTTTGAGTTTCGCTTGTTCGTAATCCAATTCCTTCAGCTTCTTCAAAATGCGACTGAAGTATTCTTGCAGGTAGGATTCTAAGGTGGTCGTCTCTTGAGCGTTTAGCCCAAAGACTTGATAGACTTCCTCCATCGGAGCCGTTACCGGTCTGCCAGAGGCTTGTACTTCGGCAAACGCCAAGCGATCGGCGAGATTCCAGCCCCACTGAAAGAATAGAGCGATTTTGCGAACCGCACGCAGCAACCCGAGAGGCAGGCGCGTTACCTTCGCTTCTTGCCCGGAGAGTCTTTCGCACAGGCGGATGATTTCATCGGCGTCCCAAGCGCGAGTTCCCACCACCGGAAATGTTTTCTTTTCGGTTTCGGGAACGGAGAGGGCGCGGACGCCAAACTTGGCCACGTCTTGCGTATCCATAAACGCTACTGGTGCGGTTTCGCCCGTCACCCAAACGGCTTGATTCTCCAAAATCGGGATCGCGTACTGGCCAATCAATCCTTGCATGAACCCGCTCAACTGCAGGATGGTGTAATTCAACCCAGATTCTGCCAGAAACCCCTCGGTACAGTGCTTGATTTCCATCAGCGGCACATGGGGATATTTCTCGGCATCCAGAATTGAAAAGAAGATATAGCGGTTGACGCCGGCGGCTTTGGTTGCCTGAATCAGTGCGACCTTGCCCTCCCAGTCTACCTGTTTGATGCTCAGGGAATCTGTCGGTCTAGCCGTTGCCGCGTCGATGACAGCACTCACGCCTTCGAGAGCAGGTGGCAGGGTCTGGGGATCGCACAGGTCGCCCCGTACCAGTTCAGCACCCCATTCTTTCAAAAAGGCAGCCCTCTTAAAACTGCGCACTAGACAGCGCACCTCGTGCCCTTCATCTAAGGCCCGACGAACTACCTGTCTGCCTAAGGTACCGGTGGCACCGACAACCAATATAGTCATGCAGGATAATTATGAATCTTAAAACTTTCTCTAAGATGGTATCAGATTATTCTCATTTTAACACAAAACTTAACAAAACTCTGCCAATGGCCGCCGAGCTGCCACCGGAAGGACAATACCGGAGAAGAAGTGGTACGATTTCCGGCAATAGCCTTCTAATAAGACCGTGCCCGATGCGATGCCCAGTCGTCAAGAGTCGCAGTTGCAGGAAAGTTTGTGGCAAGCAGGCAGCATTGAAGCTAGTGTTAAGTTAAAGACTTGCTGCAATCCTGTTGGGTTATATGTACAATCAGCTTCACGCTCAATGCGAAAGTACGCCGCCGCCGATCGCAGACGATTTGAGCTGCACTGCGGCGCATCCGGTTGACCTGAGTAGCGTTCGCCAGGTACACCAAAATATTCTCAGCTACGAGAAAGCGCAGCGGATGGCAGAATTTTTTAGCTTGCTGGGAGATGCGAGCCGCTTGCGGATCGTGTCGGCGCTGGCGATGCAGGAACTGTGCGTTTGCGATTTGGCAGCGGCGGTGAAGATGAGCGAATCAGCGGTTTCCCACCAACTGCGATCGCTGCGGGCGATGCGCCTCGTCGGCTATCGCAAGCAGGGGCGGAATGTTTTCTACCACTTAAAAGACAATCACGTGCTCAACCTCTACCGGGAGGTGGCTGAGCACTTGGATGAGACGGAAGACTGAGCGACCGAGCGAGTGACTGTCGGGAGAAACCCCAACGAATCTCGCTATTCTTCGCCACCCTGCAGCTTGAGCAACAGGTAGCCTGCGGCCAAACCGACGAAAACAATGCTAAACGCCATGAATGCCGTGCTGAAAATTTCGCCGCCCATTTAGTTAACTCTCCTTTGCAATCAGTTTAAGGTTTGCTGGACTTGCCACGGTGGTGCTTGTCCCCGCAAGTGGGACAGGCAGTACATGTCTGAGAAGTTCATAAAGGATTGTAAATCAGTTCGGTCGCCGCTTCGATCGCGCAACTTGCCATTGATATTTAATCTTCATATAGAAATTTACAGATATAGGATTTCAACATGCGTCCTCGTTTAGCGGTGACTCTGGGCGACCCCGCCGGAATTGGGCCAGAAGTGATTTTAAAGGCGATCGCCGATCCGGCTGTGGCGGGTTGTTGCGACGTGACAGTGGTGGGCTCTCGCTCCGTACTGGAGCAGACTTGCAAGAACCTCTCCCCCAGCTTCAGAGAAGGGGAGAAGAATTTAGAACAGTTGGAGATTTTAGAGGTGCCCCTAGAGGGCGAAATTACCCTCGGTAGGGGAGATGCGGTTTCTGGAGCGGCGAGTTTTGCCTATATGGAAGAGGCGATCGCGCGCGCTCTGGCGGGAGAGTTTCACGGGATTGTCACGGGGCCAATTTCTAAAGCGTGCTGGAAAGCGGCGGGGCGCGAATATCCCGGTCAAACAGAATTGCTGGCGGAGCGATCGGGAGTGAAAAGATTCGGGATGCTGTTTGTCGCGCGATCGCCTCACAGCGGCTTTTCCCTGCGATCGCTTCTCGCTACCACACACATTCCCCTCAGTCAAGTATCGGCAGCGCTGACGCCGGAATTATTATCTGCAAAGCTCGATTTGTTAGTGGAGTGCTTGCAGCAGGATTTCGGGATAGAGAAACCGAGGATTGCGATCGCCGGTTTGAATCCCCACAGCGGCGAAAACGGACAATTGGGGCGAGAAGAGATAGATTGGATGATTCCGTGGTTGGAAGCGGAGCGAAAAAAACGCCCGCAACTAACACTCGACGGATTTATTCCACCGGATACTATGTGGGTGAAACCGGGGCAAGCGTGGTACGGTTCAGGCGCAGGCGATCGCGCGCACGATGGTTATTTAGCAATGTACCACGATCAGGGATTAATACCAGTAAAACTCATGGCGTTCGATCGCGCCGTCAATACAACCATCGGCTTGCCATTTATCCGCACTTCACCCGATCACGGCACCGCTTTTGATATTGCCGGAAAAGGAATTGCCGATGCCTCTAGCATGAAAGCTGCCTTGCAGTTTGCCGCTGAAGTCGTGAATCACAGGGTAGGCTTGAAGTAGGGGCGAAGCACTAAGCCTCGTCGGGCATGGCTGCGCTAACGCGGATAAATATTTGCGACAAACCGATAGATTATCTGCGCGAATGCTTCGCCCCTACAGAGCCTTCAGGTATCTTTGCAAGTAGAAACATGCTTTCGAGGGATAGTTATCATGCCAGAAGAGATAGTCCAAAAAATCAATCAAGAGTCTGACTTGGATAAACTCATAGAAATAACTCGTGAAATGCTGGGAGAGCCCTGTTGGCAAGCCAGTTTGAGTTATGGAGATGAATTGTGCCTTGATGTCGGCGAAAAAATTCCTTATTCGCATAAAAAAATGGTAGGTTTCTACACAGGCTCGTGGATGTTCGGCACGCGCGGTACGGAATGGCGGCTGGAATCTCCCAGCGGAATTATAACGACTTCGGCGGAAGAGCCAGAAATTTTCAAGCAAAAGGTTAAGGCGGTGGAAGGCACTACAATAACAGCGTTTGAAACCAGCTACCCGGATTTAGTGCTGACAGTCGGATTCAGCAATGGGTGTAAATTATTAGTATTCCCAGATTTGGCGGATGATTTTGATTTATCCTATTGGGAATTGTTCACGCCTCATAACATGCTGCTGACGCTAGAACCGGGGGGAATTTGGACTTATACGCGATCGGATGTACCGATGGGGGCTAAACCGACTTTGCAGGCATGAAAGTAAAAAATAGAAGCAGATGGCTCCAAAAAGAGACATTAAGCAAATCAATGCTATTGCCAGGGAATTCAAAATGACGAGAGAGCAAAGAGAAGGATTTGGCGAATTTTTGGAATTTGAAAAAGCCGACGGCTACAGGGGGACTGACAATGAGCGAGGGGACTTTACCTACCAAGAGCTGCGACAAAAGGCTCGTGAATTCTTAGGGCTTGAGTAATTATACTAAGTTGGCTAAGATAGTATTATACTATTAGAGAAAAACATCAG
>CAYOOD010000015.1:76566-104274 GCA_964405435.1 uncultured bacterium | reverse complement strand
ATGATATTTTATCAGCTTTATCTGTAGCCGGATTTTAGAGAATTGGTATAACAGCAACTTCCGGCACCATTGCGTTGACATTCACCAGAGCGCCATAAGCGCCAACCGACCACCGACTCAGCATCAGCCAAGACAGTTTGCCCGCCAATCCTTCTAATTTAAATAATACGCCAGAGAATATAATTTGCGGCAGCAATATCAGCGGCAAAGTATTATTCGCTTCACTTTCATTTTTGACAAAACTTGATATCATTAATCCCATGCACAGGGTTGACAGCAGGGTTAAAAATGTGGTAATATACAATCCAATCGGCCAAGAGATTAAATCTGGAATCGGGGATTTAAAGCCTATTAAAATGACCAGAACCATTAAAAGAGTTTGGACAAGCGCCAAGCCCGCACGGATGAGGAATTTAGAGCCGAGGTAGGGAAACAAGCCTAAATTCACCAGTCGCTCTCTGGCATAAATGCTCGATTCTTTGACAATTTCTTGCACGGAACTGGAAAGCCCTACCCAAATCGCGGCGCAAGTAAAAACAAATAGCACCCGCAGTGCTAAGGGCGCTTGGGTGACTTCCAGAGGATCGAGTTTGGCAAGGGGATTTTTGCCCTGCAAGGTTAAAGTAATCAGCGCGATGCCAAGGGGAGCGGTGAGCAATGCGAGGGCGAGAGAGCGGCGATCGCGCTTCACTAACCGCCAGTAGCGATCGGAGAGTATCCATAATTGCTGTAGGGGAGAAATTCCCGCTCCCTTGGCGGGAACAGAACCCACTTTGTTGCTTTTGCCAGGAGAAAGCGACGCTTTGATGTAAGATTGACAGGCGGCTGAGTTGAGATATTTTTCGCTCCAGTATGTAGCTTGATTCTTGCCGCTTTCTAGTTTAATATAGATATCAGCGAAATATTTTAAATCTTGGGAGGGCATCTCGAAGAAGTCCATCGCTTCTTTAGGAGGGCCATAATAGCAGAGATAGCCGCCCCTGCCCATAAAAGCCACGCGATCGCACGCCTCTATATTCGCAGTTGCGTGCGTCACCAGCACGATCGTGCGCCCCTGATTTGCCAGTTCCCGCAGCAACAGCATTATCTCTTTATCCAGCCCCGGATCTAAACCCGAAGTCGGCTCGTCTAGAAAGAATAATTTCGGATCGGCGAGCAATTCCACGCCGATGCTGACGCGCTTGCGCTGCCCCCCACTGAGTTTGTGGACGAAGTTATTTCTTACAGAATCCAGCTTGACTTGCTGCAAGGTTTTCTGCACTACTTGATTCGCGTCAGTATCGGGCGGCAATCGCAACTTGCAGGCATAACTGAGCACTTCCTCAACCGTTAAATCGGGATGCACGATGTCATCTTGCGGAACATAGCCAATTTGAGCCCGGTAGCTGTCGAAGTGCTGCCGCAAATCTTCTCCATTGAGAAAGACACTGCCGCTGGTAGTGGGGAGAATGCCCAAAAGCGTTTTTAGCAGGGTAGACTTGCCCGTGCCGCTGCCACCGACTAAGGCGACAAATTGACCGGGTTCTATAGCGAGAGAGACACGATTCAGGATGATTTTATCTTGGCCTTTTTCGTCTTTGACGACGCGCAGCAAATTTTCGGCATCCAAGCGAATTTGATTGCCGCGATCGAAGACTTCTAGGGTTTCGTTGCGGAACAGTAAAGTAAATGGCCCAATGCGAATCGTATCGCCGTCGCGCAATAGAGCAGGTGCAGAAATGCGCTGCCCGTTGACGAAGGTGCCGGGGGTGCTTCGATCTGTAAGAACGTAACCGTTTTGTGTCGGGGAAATAGTGGCGTGAATGCGAGAAACAGTTGGAGCGTCGAGTTTTATAGAAGAATAGCGATCGGGAGTGGGTTCGCGTCCGAGTTCGATCGGCCATTCTTGGAGTTGTTTTAAAGAAAGTCGCTGCTTGCTCGGTGCTGCAGTTGGCACGCCATAGAGAGGATTAAAATAGGTGAGGAGAATGTGATTTTGGGGGTCTTGTCCGATTTCCAACTGAGCGCCATTTTGCAGGAGATACCCCCGCGCGGCGTTGATGCGGGCGTGGTTGAGAAAAATTCCGTTGGTACTCGGATGCTGCCCGTCGCCGTCGAAGATGCGGTAGTCTTCGCCTTCTTTGCGCAGGATGGCGTGGTGGCGGGAGATGACTTCCCAGTCGGGGGGAATGTCGAGATCTGACCAGTCGCGATCGCGCCCTAATTTATAATTATCTCGGCTGAGTTTGAACCGAAGCAGTTGACCTTGCTTGTTGAGGACGATGTAGGGTTCCGTTCCGACAACGGTAGTTTTGCCAGTTTTATTGGTCATCGATTTAGGGATGGTGAGCCGGCATTGAGAGATTTGGAGAAGTAAGGGGCAATTATGTAGGGGCGAAGCATTCGGGCGAAGAATGTAGCGGTTAAAACCGATAATTTATAATCCGAATGCTTCGCCCTCCGAACTCCAGGCGCGATCGCTCTTCGGGCGTCAAGTGATGGGAGATTGCAGGGCTTTGTCGAGAACCGCGCGAGCGTCCTCAGCTTGGGCTCTGGCTTCCTGATAGCGCTGGTTTGCCTGCGCGAAAGTTTTGAATACCTTAAACCCCTCTTTGATGTTCGAGAGTTCCTCCTCGCTGACGGGTTTGTCTGTAAACAGAACGTCGATTTGATCGCGGACTTTCAGCGCTTCAGCGCGGGCTTGTTCGAGCTTCAGTTTGAGCGTCACCAAACTGCTGAGAATTTGCACCGCCTGAGTAACGGGATCTTCGCCGTCTGCAATTAATTCCGGTTCTTTCACTTCTATAAACTGGTTGGGGCCGAATCCTTCGGAAAGGTCAGTTTTGAGCTTCCCCTCATCCATCAACTCGACGAGCTGATCCATCGCTTTCTCGCGGGCTTTGGGGGAATCTTTCCCAGGGACAGTCAAGATAACATCAGGAGATTGAGCGAGCGTGTATTGAACCATATTTTTACAGGAAAACTTTCTCAATTATACTCTTGTTTTCGCATATTTAGTGGCGGCAAAAGTTAAAGATAATCTTTACAATTTTTGGCAATTCAGAGGGGCGGGCTGGCCACCTTTTTAACGCAGGCTGCACTGCCGCCTCCACCATCGCTCCTTTCAAGTATAATATAGAAAGAGAAAGTCAACGGAGCTTTACCTCAATGAGTGTCACCCCCAAAAAATTCTACATTTCCCCAGAAGATTACCTAGAAGGTGAGCGGCAAAGCCCCATCAAGCACGAGTACAGGCGCGGGCACGTCTATGCAATGGTAGGAGCCAAGAACCCTCACGTTCTCATCTCTCTGAAATTAGCTGGGCTACTGACTGCCCACCTTCTAGAGAGTCCCTGTAGCGTTTTCATGTCCGATACGAAAGTCCGGCTGGAGGAAGCTGATTGCTATTACTATCCCGACGTGGCAGTCACTTGTGACGAACGGGATACCAATTCGACTGCTGATTTCATTCTCTATCCTTCCTTGATTATTGAGGTGCTATCTCCTTCTACAGGGGCTTTTGACAGGGGCGACAAATTTGCCGACTACCAAACCTCGCAAAGCTTGCGAGAATACGTTCTAGTCAGCCAAACTCAGATGAGCGTGGAGTGTTTCCGCCTCAATGAGGAAGGGGTTTGGAGTTCGCAAACTTACGGGGTAGGGGATGAGGTGTACTTTGCCAGTGTGGATTTCAGGTGCGCGATCGCAGACATTTATCGAAAAGTACCTGGTATTGAGGCGTAGCGCGATCGCTTGATGGGATATACGCTGAAGTGCGATCGCATCTTACCAGGCAAAATCTTTGGCAGAAGCGATAGAGCGTCATCGCAAGTTAGGTGAATCTATTGCCATCTGATAGGATAGAAAAGTTTTTATTTTAACTGCAGAGCAAATTCCACAATTTCACTCAGACAAAAAGGCGAATAAGAGGGCGATAGAGGAGCGAGGGGCGGGCACGGGGGGCACCGCCCCTACAGGTTGCTTGTGAAATTAAAACGGTTAACTCAACTGCGCCAATTTCGTGCCGCACTTGAAGCAAAACTTAGAATTCGCCGGATTCTTCGTGCCGCAATGGGTGCAGAAAATGTGCGCTTGAGGCGCTGCGGCACTCGCAGGCGGCGAAACTAACTTCGTCGGTGCATCCGCAGCGGGAACGGGCGAACCGGCGACGTGCAATTTATACGCCTCAATGGTATCTTGTAGGATTTTCGCCTCGCGCTTGTAATTCAAACTATCCGTTCCTCCTTCTTTCTCTAATTCTACTTGTCGCTGCTGCAAGTACGCGATAAACTGACTGTAGAGCGAGTGTTTTTGCTCGGCAGTTTCGGCAGCCGTGAATTTCGCCGTTACCTGACGCTGAACTTCTTCTTTGTCGGGGCGGCAGGCGAGCACTTCCAGCACTTGCACCGCTTCTTCCCAACTGGCGGCAATATCGACATTCTCGGTGCCGATCGCAGTTTTTCGGGTGTAGCGGATGACGTTCTCTTTGGTTTGGCGGTTCTCCTCGATTCGCAAAACTTTCAGCGATCGCGCCAGCACTACCAGCTTGAAAATTTCCGCGTTTTCTGGGAAAATATCCCAAAATGGCGGCTCTTTCTGAATGTGTACCGGAATCGGCGGATCTTTGCTTTCTCCCCGCAATTGCGCCCGTTTTGCCTCAATGGTTTGCCCCTTCCAATCTTGGTAGGAGTGTCGCAATTCCGGCATCCCGTCGATGGAGCGCAGGGAAAATCCGCCCGTCTCTTGCACGAAGACAACCCGGTGGCGTTCGGCTTCTCCCAGGGGCGTAATTGCGTCGCTGCTGCCCACCCGTTCTTGCAATAAAGGTAATAGTTTGATGGCAGCGGGATCGGTGGCGTTGCGCCCGCCTACGACGGCAACTTTGCTATTTAGAGCAGGAGTAAATCCGGCATCTTTACCCGTCATTACGGCTTGAGACAGTAAAATCAGCGGTTTTGACTTGCTGTGAGCAATGCGAATGCGATCGCGGATGACGGTTTCGTCATTGTTGAACACTTTGAAAATGCGATCGCACGCTGCTAATTCTCGCTTCAAGCGGCTGCTTTCCGGTGCCGTTGCGATCGCGTAACCCGCCTTTTCTGCCACAATCCCCAGAAAATCGTCATCCTGCACGTCTGCGAGTTGCGTCACGTCAAACAACCGCATCACTTCGTCTACCGCGCGATTTTGCTTCCACAGCGGGCTCGCGTCTGCCAGCACTTGTACTGACAAATTGCTGCACAACCCGTCCAATCCTAACTCGTATCGGCTCTTGCTTCCCTCGGTCGCGCCTGCCTGCTGTTCCAGCAAATCCTGATACAGCCCGTTCAATTCTTGGCGATCGTACAGTTTAATCCCGTTAATAATTAAAGCATCCGCACTCTCAGCCTGCCTGTCTGCTTGTTCTTGGAAATAATCCCGCGCTTGCCGCAATTTCTGATTCAACCGCGCTAATCGCCGCTCCAATTCGCTCAGGTGTTCTTGCAGTCGGGCAATCACTTCTAAGCCCAAAAATCGCGCCTTGCGCTGAATTGTAGCGATTAAACTTCCCTCTAACCCGACGAGCGCTTTGTCGGAATACTCCTCCATCTGCGCCTGTTTCGAGATGCCAAACTTGTCTTTAAAGTGGACGATATCTTGCAGCGCTTGTTCGTACTGCTTCTGTCGGTTCGTTTCGTTCGGCTGCCAGACTTTCTCGGAATCGCGGCGAAATTTTTCTGCTGCTGACGTGAAAATTTGCCGCACGGTTGTGACGAAGGCATCGGCAAATTTTGGCCCGCGATTGCGGTCTTCCAGAATCCTGTAAAATTCCTCTTCTAGGGAGCGCCGCCCTTGCTGCACGATGCGATTGCGGTTGTCGTACATCTTTTGCAAGAAATCGCCGTGCAATCGCTCGTCTGGGCTCAGTTCCCGCAGGTGGCTGTCGCGGTATTCCTGTACTTTGGGCTGCAAATACTCGTCTGTAAATTTCAGAATTTTGCCGCGTTCTGCGCCGATGACGTTGACGCCTTGTTGGGTGCATTCCAGCAAGTTGTCTTTAGAGATTTCGTTGCGGATGCCATTCACCCAGTTGGCAATTTCTGTTAAATACGACTTGTCGCCTGCTGCCGATAAATCGGCGATTAGTTCGCTCTCTGTCAGGCGCATCCGCTTGAGCATGTCATTCTGCACTAATTCCAGCATCTGCGGCGGAAGCTGCACGCGATCGTTCATCCACCAGCCGATAAAATCAGCGGCGAGGCGATCGCTCAACGAGGCGCGAATCTGGGCAATGGGAATTTCTATCGCCGACAGCCCGAAGCTCATAAAATTCTTGGGAAATCCGCGCCCGCCGGGGTCTTGAGACGCCCAGGCTGCTTTTATATTATCCCGAATAGAGCGCTTGTGGGGGGCAAAATCTGAAGTCAAATCCAGAAAGATGTTTTGCGCCATCATCTCCCGCATTTGGTCGAGGTTAAATTCACTCTCGCCGTTTTTCGTGCCGACTAAATAGGTAAAATCAAAGGGAGGGCGCTTTTCCCGCACTTCGTCAGTCAAGCTGCTGCTGTATTGGGCGACGTATTCGGTGCGGTAATCGGAAAAATAGCTCAATTCCATCATCGCCGCGTAGCCGTTTGCCAAGACGCGATCGCCGACATTTATCCCCGCGAAAGCGTTCGGCATCGGCACAATTGCCGTTACCAGCGGACTCGCTTGCCCTTTCAGCCAGTGCCGCACGCAATAGCCGATATCTATCAGCATTCCGCTGCCAGTTCCCCCCGACAGCGAACCGACGACAAAGACATTCAAGCTCGTGCTGCTCGCCTTAATGCCGTATTTGCCGAGCATTAAATTTTCGTGCCCTTTGACGCGATCGCTGGCTTGCTCGAACGCTCTCTGGATGTTATGATAATTGCAGAAAAAGGCAAAGCGACCGCAACCGCGAATCTGTCCCGCTCCTGCCTCGATCGCGCTGATATTTCGTTCCAACTCTCGCGGAAACCAGCTCTCAATCCAGGGATAATTCTGCATATTGGCCATCATGTCCCGGACTTGCCGCCCGCTGACACTTGCCCAGTATTTTTCGTGGTCTTTAAAGAGAGAACCCGCCGCCCCCGGGTTGCTCACTTTATATTCCTTATCGGTGTCGATGATTAAGAAACTTATAATCGGGAAATTCTTCAAACTCCCGTAAGTTTCCTCAACCAATCGCCGCACCCGCGAGAGAACTTCGTGTCCGGTTCCGCCGACGCCCACTAATACGGTGGGCACCATGCTTTTTTCTTCGACTGGTGCCATAAAATTCTCCTTTTGATTTCACATTTTAGCACGACTGCTCCGGGGCCGTTGCCGAGAGCGATCGCCCCGCTCGACTTCTCAACACGACGAACCAAACGGCAACCCAAACAATTTCCAAACCAAGATAGGAATCAGCACGCTCCAAAAAAAAGCATTTCCCAGGGCGAGGCGACCGGCTACGGGCATCTCCTGTTTCATCAAACCCTGAAAAATCCAGCGATCGAGGGGCAGGGTAAGCATCCACATCAGCGAAACCCAGGCAGCCCCCAACCAGAAAATAATCCATTTGATGTTACTATTAAAACGGGTGAAAAATCTTTGCGAAAATAACTCTTCGAGATTGTTCACCTGTCCGAGGTAAATGCCGCGCGTGGCGATCGCAGCCGCTTGCAAGGCAGGCGCTTCATTTCCTACCACCACCGCATTAATCCGCACTTTTCGCTCTGCCGCCTCGGCGATAATTCTGGCGTCAACCGGAGCCGCGCCATCCGTCACCAGCAGCAACTCGCGGCAGCGATCCTGAATGCCGATGAGGGCGTTGGTGCTTTCCTGAATCGCTAAGTTAATATCCGTCGAACCCGGAGCTATGCGCTGGGGGATGTTGGGATTTTTCAATGCCTGGTTTAGCTCGATTTTTATCTGCTGGCTGTCAGTTTGGAAAGAATTCGTCAGCGGCAGCACGATTCCCGCAAATCCAAATACCTGAATCTGGTTGGGAACTTTCAGCAAGTCGGCGTTTTTGTCGAGATACGACTCGACGGCTCGGACTTCCTGATATAAAACCGTGCCCGGAGCGTTGAAGGGCTGCGGGGCGTAGGTGCTGTTGCTCAGATCGAGGGCGATCGCGACGGCAACACTCGGTCTTCCCAATCCTAACAGCCAAAACAGCGCTGCTGCTATCAAACAGCCCGCCAGACACATTAACGGAACTTGAAACAGTGGATACAGCCACAGACTGCGACGAGAACGCATATTTTAGAGTTTTGACTTTTGATTTTAAATTTTAAAGCGTAGATAGCCTGTAAATTCAAAATATAATATTAAAAAAACTCCCCGATATCTTGCACCTTTGTCAGCGATTGGGAGGCAGAGCCTCCCGCTTTGGGTTCCCAGGCTGAGCCTGGGAACCAGACAACCAGACAACCAGACAACAGCTTTTTAGTCCTCTTTAGAGGACTTTCGCTATTAGCCGGGGGTTTAAACCCCCGGCGGGGGAGAGGTGACTAAATCGGGTCAAATCGATATTTAGAACCGGGTGGCCCACCCGCACCCGGAACTGCTTTGACGAGCGGTACTTCGTTGAAAAAACTGAAATTACCCGCCGTTCCCGACAGAGGAATTCCACTTTTCAAACGAGTGGCAATTTCAGAGCGGCTGGGTTGCTGGCTGAAGGCATTGGCTAGCGCTTTTGTCGCGTCGTAAGCCGTTGTCGTGCGCCAGCTAATCCGCCCTTTCCAAACCCCCGCCGCTTGCGCTGCAAACGGATCGTTCGGCTGCCAGCTCCAGGGAACCGCCAGCACTATCCCGTCAACTGCATCATCTCCTTGCGTTAAAATTGTGGGGTTGTACAGTTCGTCTCCGCCCAAGAGCTGCAAGGGGTTTTCCGATTGATTGGCTTTGGCGATCGCGATCGCTGTATCGACTTTGTTTTTGCTCAGAGCCAAAAAACCAATATTAGCCCCCGCTTGTTTGGCGCTATTCACTTCTGCTGCCGCATCAAAACTGGGATTCGCGCTGACGTCTACTTCTTTGACAACTTTGCCTGTCGCATTGACTGCGGCAATAAATTTATCTTTCAACTGCTGGCTGTACGGGCTGTCAGAATTGTAGAAAACGGCAACCGATGCCGGGGCGGCGGTTTTGGCGGCGTAATTTGCCAAAGTTTCGCTCACCTGTTGCAAGTAGGTTTCCAGCAATTCAGTCGCTTGTTGCGTCGGCGAAATTGTTCTCAAAATTGACTGAGAAGCATCGCCGGAGCTGACGTTGCTGCTCGTCGGCGTCAGCGCTGCCAATCCCGCTTTTTCGTATCGCGCCACGGCTTGGCGGCTGCTGCTATCCACGCCGTGCCCCAGCACTCCCAATACATTCGGCGAGTTTGTCAAATCGTCTGCTAGCGATGCCGTTTTGCCGGTTTGATCGTCGTTGACGATCGCAATTTCTAGCAACCGACTCGCAGATTGGTTGAACTCTTCCTGCGCTTGCGCGACGCCCCTGAGCACTTCTTTTGCTTCGTTCGGGCTCGGCGCGATCGGCACCACCACCGCCATTGTCAGGGGATTGCCGCTGTTTTTGGCTTTGGCATTATTCAGGTAAATTTTCGTTTCCGGATCGTTGGCATCGGCGCTGGCTGCTTGCTGGTAGAGCGCGATCGCCTCTTGCCAATTTTTCTGAGCGAATGCCGCCGCCGCATTTTGTTTCTGCGCTAACGCTCCAGAGGGCAGCAAGATTTTTTCCCCCTGACTGATGAAGGCGGCATTCGCGGGATTGGCGGTTTCGCTGACGATCGCTTGCGGGTTCAAAGGTGCAGACGCCGTGTTTGTCGGACTTGGCGTGCCATTTTCAACGACCGACGTCGGCGTTTCGCGCCCCCTCAACGCAAACAAACCAATACCCGCCGCCCCGACAATGACTAGCGCCGCCGCGATCGCGATCGCCATATTGCCAGGGCGCTTGGGCGGCGAGATAACCGTTGGGCTCAGATCCATTGCCTCTCGCGGCAACCCGCAGATGATACAATCTGGCCCGTGATTCTCTTGCTCTGCGTGCTGGCCACCGCCATTGTACGCTTGATTGTTATTTTTAGGGACGCCATCGCAGATCCAGCTTTTTTGCGAACTCAACTCCCCAATCTCCCAATTACGCTTTTGCTTCTATTCTAAACGCTCCAGTTATGAGATTTGCCACTACAACCCACTCCCGCTACAATCGCGCAGACACAGAACACAAATATCCCCTCTTTTTTAAAAAATTCCTATTGACATCCTTGCGAATCGCGTGTTATGCTAAAATTGATAAGGAAGAAATACAATTCAATAAATATCGAGGCAGCGGGCGGCAATTTCAGCCACGCCAGAACTGCTGGAAATACAATCAAGTTCAATTTTTCCGACAAGTTATTTAATGAAGATAGCAAAAATTAGCCTGAGAATTGCAGCGTGCAGTTTGTTGCTGTCCCTCTGCACTGCCGTGGTAAGCGGATGCAGCAACGCAAGGGGCGATCGAGAGGTTGCGATCGCCGATAAAAACCTGCAAGCCATAAAAGATGAAAGCGCTCAGTTAGAAAAAATCGCCACAGGTTTCGAGTTTGTAGAGGGGCCGGTTTGGCACCCGGACGGTTTCTTACTGTTCAGCGACATCCCCGCCAATACAATCTATCAATGGAAACCGAATGAAAAAGCCACTGAAAAACCCGAAATATTCCGCCGCCCATCCGGTCGCGCCAACGGCAACACCTTCGATCGCCAGGGGCGTCTAATCAGTGCCGAGCACGAGAATCGCCGCATTTCCAGGACTGAGAAAGACGGCAAAATTATCACCCTGGGCGATCGCTACGACGGAAAGCGGCTCAACAGCCCCAACGATCTCGCTGTCAAATCCGACGGCAGCATTTACTTCACCGATCCCCCCTACGGCATTAAAAAACAACAGGAAGAATTGGGTTTTTACGGCGTTTATCGATTAGCCCCCGATGGCACGGTGACGCTGCTCGTGAAAGACTTTGCCCGTCCGAATGGCATCGCCTTTTCGCCGGATGAAACAAAACTCTACGTCAATGATTCGGAAAAAAGCCACATTCGCGTTTTTGACGTGAAGCCAGACGGCACTTTAGGAACAGGGCGAATTTTTGCCGAACTGAAAGACGCCAGTAAAAATGGCGTCCCCGACGGCATGAAAGTAGACGTGCAGGGAAATGTTTACAGCACCGGAGCAGGGGGAGTGTGGGTTTTTCCCCAGACGTCAACTTGCTTTTCAGAATTGAAGTGCCGGAAAATACGACGAATTTAGCGTGGGGCGATGCCGATTATCAAACCCTCTACATTACCGCCAGCAAAAGCCTCTACCGGATTCGGTTGAAAATCCCCGGCGTGCGGGCGGGAAAAATTAGTTTGGGTAATGGGTAATTGGGGAATTTCTTTTAGATAACCGACTTGCAGATTGCACCGCAACCGATGGCGAACATTCAGAAACCCGGTTTTTTGGAAAAGCCGGGTTTCTTGACTAGAACTACAGCACTTTGTGGGTGTATTCGTGCTGTTTGACGTTATCTTCAGTTCTGACTAGGCGCTGAGAATTGAGTACGCGCTTGCGTTCTACGGAATATTTGAAATCCTGGCGGGCGGTGCCGAGTGGGATGTGTTCGCGGGCGACGGGGCGGCTTTTGTAGGTGCGCGTTGCAGCGATCGCGCGGAATGCAAACTCATCGCAAAACTGTGCCTCGGCTGGGAATTGGGCTGGCATCTGGGGCGTGTCGCCGTCGAACACGGCACCCAAGGTGGTGCCGATCGCCATTTTGTATGAAGTGGGAATTCCTTTTACGATCGCTTCCAGCGCTGCCGAAGGCACGGGCTCGACTATTTGGACTTCTCGGACTTCGCCATCTTCTTTGACAAAGCAAGTGGCCAAGCCGACTACTAGGTAATCATCCCCAGACAAGTCAGGCGCAGTAGAAAGTGAGGTCGCAGTTGCCATCAAAATTTTTTTAGCTCAGCATCAACTACTGCGCTTATCCTACCATTTTGAGTCCCCGATCGGGGCCGTTTCTCGTCCCGATGGGAAAATGTGAATGTTTTTTACCTTTATATTTTATTAAGTGTTAATATATTTTTAAGGTTACTGCGCCGAAAGCAGGATGGGGCCGATGGCAGGCGGGTTGACGAGGTGAGTGGACAAAGCGAAGTCGCCGCGCTCTGCTCCGAGGAGAGCGGTCAGAATCCCTGCCAGGAATGGAAACAAGCCAGAAGCAAGAGCGCCTGCTGCCGGAACGGCCACCGCTACAGTCATTCATCGCGCGATCGCGAAAAGCGACGGCGAGAGCCAGTGGCGGGGAACCTTTGACGGTAAAGTCAGTTCTCCGCGTCCTTCTCGCTGGATGTGACCCGTTTTCAGAGCCTCGAAAAGGTTGGCCAGTGCATCTATATCTTCTGAGCGATACCCCCTGAAGGCAAGTACCTGGCGGATGAGTCCCTCAGATTCGACACTGAGGCAACCAGTTTGAAAGGCAGATTCTACCAGGGTGCGAATCATAATAGCCCTTACAGATTTAGCCGATTAATTGCCTGCTCTCTACTTTCGGGCATTTTCAGCACGGCGGCATCGATCGCGATCGGACAGCCTTATGATTTTAAAGACCCTGCAACAGCGATCGAAATCACTGACAAACGACAGAGATAATATAAAGTCTGAAAACTGTTGAGTTCGGTTCCTGACAGCAGGAGCCGCTTTCAGAGCGAGCGCCTCTCTCCATTAATATAGATGGGGCAGCGCGTGTTTTCGCTCGCCGCGACGGGCAGGCTTCTCAGAGCGCCCGGACTGGGGAGCGAGGGCTAGCCGAGCCGTGGCCTAAATAAGCCGGGGACGCGCGAGATCCCGAATGCCCTGACAGGCAACGCCTGCGAGTGTAGGAAGTCAGAGAAACCCGCCATCCCAACCAGAGAACGGGTTTTCGAGCTGTATAAACGGCTGAAAACAATAACTTGCGATAGACTTCAAAAAGTTTCGCACGCTCGGTGGACGAGCGCTTCGCGTCGGGAGGAGTGAACGAAGAGGACGAGTATGGAAAGCATATTGCAACCATCTGTAGTGGATTTAGCGCGCTCTGGAAACTTTCGGGCGATCGCTTACTGGATGAATACGTTCCTGCTGCCGCAAGGGATGCGTGCCAGCGTAGAAGACGTGCGGGCGGGATGCCTGCAAATCCTAGTCGAATTCAGACAGATACCGGAACGCGATCGCCTCGTTCAATTCATCTGCCACCAGATCTGGAGGCTGAACTCAGAGGCGATCGACGGCGTGCGGATCGTGGCTCGCCTCGCCGGACAATCCGATATTCTCTGGAAGCAATCCGTCCGCATCGTCACCCCAGCCAATCGACGGCGGCAAGAATACGGGCCATATCCCGCCCGCGCCCGCGCCGAGCGATCGACCGAGGGGATAAGCTTCAAAGCCCTGCGCGCCCTGCTGATGGTGGGGACAGCCGTCACGTCCTTTGTCGTCGGCTGCTGGTTCAGCTACCAAACCATCCTGACTTCCCGAATAGCGCCCAACCCCTTACCCACCGCAGCCGTCACCGCCATTCAGACGCCGGCGCGCCCCAAACAAGTGCAGGCAGCCTTGGAAATGGTGCCGGTCAGATATCACGATCGAGTCGTCAATCCCAACGATCCCGTCGTGACGCTGATGTTTGGCGGCGACGTCACCCTCTCGGATGCCTTTGCCGATGTGGTGGGCAGTGATTACAAGTGGGCTTTCGCGGAGATGGACGAATACCGCCAAGCCGACGTCGCGATGGTGAATCTGGAAAATCCCCTGACGCGAGCCGATACCCTGCGAGAGGGCAAGCAATTCAATTTCAAAGCCGATCCGGAATCCGTGCAAGTATTGACCGAGGGCGGCATCGATATCGTCAACCTGGCCAACAACCACGCGATGGACTACGAGGCCCCCGGTCTGAAAGAAACCACCGCCACCTTAGAGAAAGCCGGGATTCGCTACGTCGGAGCCGGTCAGGACATCAAAGAAGCGCGGCGACCGGAAATTATCGAGGTCAAAGGACAGCGGATCGCCTATCTGGGTTATTACAATCCCGAATTTCACGCCGCAGCGCCAGGAGTCGCCGGCACCAATCCCTTGATCGAAGCGCAGATCGCTGAGGATATCAAAGCGATTCGCGACCAAGTAGATTGGATCGTCGTGAATTATCACTGGGGAGAGGAACTGGCGGAGTATCCTGCCGATTGGCAGCGTGACTTGGCTCGCTTTACAATTGACCAAGGAGCGGATGTGGTTGTAGGGCACCATCCCCACGTTTTGCAGGGTGCAGAAATTTACAAGGGACGGCCTATTGCCTACTCGCTGGGGAATTTTATCTTCGGCGGGAATTATCGCAGCGATTACGATACGGCGGTTTTGAAGGTGTCGCTGAAAGGGAAAAAGATGAAAGTGGAATTTCTGCCGGTGGAGGTGAGGAAATATCAGCCAAAGGTCATCAGCGGCGATCGCGCCAGTGAAATCCTCAACTACATTCAGGAGATTTCCCACATTTTCGATCGCCCCATGCGCTCTCCCACGGTGCTGACCGCTCGCCGGCGGTCCGATCGGGCCACGGAAACCCCATTGCCGCAACCGGCTCTGCCCAACCTGCCCAAACCTTCTGCCTCGCCAGTCGCTCCCTCAAACTCCGCGATCGTCACCCCCGTGTTTCCCGGCGATATCATTCGCCGCAACTACCTAAACGACGGCGTTCTGCCCGGTTTGCAGCCAACAGAAGGCACAATGCCACCCTCGGAGTCCAAGGGCAGCGACGACGATCCGTTTAGCAAGCAGCCGTTTATCAACGCTCCCGACAATACCAAACCCGTACTGACTCCCCATAGTTTTCTGCCCGCCAGACCTTCTGTGTCTTTTAATGTCTCTGCTAGGGTGTCTGCTTGCCAGCACGCAGACAAGATCGCGCAACTGGTCGGTCGGCAAAATCGCGATAAAGCGATTCAACTGCCGGTGATAGCCTAGACGGTATAGTTTGAAATTTTGCGTTTTGAGTAACGAGTTTTGAGTTGTCGTTTGTCCAGAGTCCACAGTCTAGAGTCCGCCAGCGCGCGACTTTTGACCGCCGGACTTCTGACAAATGACTCCAGGGCAAATGACCACTGACCTTCATCACCTGACAACTGTGTTCGCGATCGCCGTCAAAAAGTACCAATACAAAACCTACATCCTGACTGACTCCGCCTCCTCCTCCTGCCTGGAGGTCGTTCCCGAACGGGGCGGCATCATTACCGCCTGGCAAGTCAAAGGGCAGGACATCCTCTATCTGGATCGAGAGCGCTTTGCCAATCCAGAGCTGAGCGTGCGGGGCGGGGTTCCCATCCTCTTTCCCATCTGCGGCAACCTCCCCGACAACACCTACACTCACAAAGACCGCAACTACACCCTCAAACAACACGGCTTTGCCCGCGACTTGCCCTGGGAAGTCGCCGAGCAAGTCACCCAAGACAAAGCCAGCATCACCCTCGTCCTCAAAAGCAACGATTTCACCCGCTCTGTTTATCCCTTTGACTTTCAACTCGCCTTCACCTACACGCTGAAAGGCGAACATTTGGACATCAGCCAGCGCTATACCAATCACTCCAACGAGCCGATGCCCTTTTCTACCGGGCTGCATCCTTATTTCGCGACTCCCGACAAGTCCCACCTCCGCTTTCAGATCCCAGCCGTCAAATACACGGATCAAAAGAGCCAGACGAGCCATGCCTACAATGGCACCTTTGATTTCGATCGCGATGAAATTGACGCCGCCTTCACCCAGATAACCGGGCTCTCCGCCGCCGTCACCGACTTTAGCCGTCGCCTGCGCCTGACCCTCAGCTACAACTCGGCTTATTCTACCGTTGTTTTTTGGACCCTCAAGGGCAAGGAGTTCTACTGTCTGGAACCGTGGACGGCTCCTCGCAATGCCCTCAATATCGGCAAGCCCCTGATTCACTTGCAGCCCGGAGCCAGTTGCGAAACTTTCGTTCGCATGAGCGTGAAGTATTTTTAGGCGTGCTGGCAATGGGGAATGGGGCACTGGGCACTGGATACTCAGAGGCGGGCCGAGGGGGTGACATTTATATAAGCTCTGCTTATGCAAATGAGTCAAATAATTTTCAAAAATTTGCGTAACAGCCGATCGCATTCGAGCAATCCGTGATATTGTTATAAAGGTGTCGAAAGGCACGAGCAGTCTGGGTCGCTAACTCAAAGGTAGAGTACTCGGCTTTTAACCGATTAGTTCCGGGTTCGAATCCCGGGCGACCCATAAAAACGGAAATGGGCATGGGGCATGGGGCATAGGGCATGGGAAGAGTGCCTGTTGCGTGGTGCTGAGTAAGAAGAAGTTCTTCCTTTCTCCCCCTCTCCCACTCTCCCACTCCCCATTCCCCCACTCCAGAAATATCTCGGCGAATGCGCCATAAGTGACAAAGTAGCTTAAGATTATCCTAAGAATTAAGCTTGTTCAAACTCAACTAGCTGACAAGACACAATTAGGAGGATCTTCTATGGCGCTTGTACCTATGCGGCTGCTGCTGGATCACGCGGCTGAGAACGGCTACGGCATCCCTGCTTACAACGTCAACAACATGGAGCAGATCCAAGCCATCATGCAGGCTGCCCATGAAACCAACAGCCCCGTTATCCTGCAAGCTTCCCGTGGCGCTCGCAAGTATGCGGGCGAAAACTTCCTGCGCCACCTGATTCTGGCTGCCGTGGAAACCTACCCCCACATCCCCATTGTCATGCACCAAGATCATGGCAATGAACCGGCAACCTGCTACTCTGCCATTCGCAACGGTTTCACCAGCGTGATGATGGACGGCTCCCTGGAAGCGGACGCCAAGTCTCCCGCCAGCTACGAGTACAACGTCAGAGTCACCAGCGAAGTGGTGAAAGTCGCCCACGCAGTCGGCGCTAGCGTTGAAGGCGAGCTGGGTTGCCTGGGTTCTCTGGAAACCGGCATGGGTGAAGCAGAAGACGGTCACGGTTTTGAAGGCAAGCTGGATCACTCTCAACTGCTCACCGATCCTGACCAAGCCGTTGACTTCGTGGAGCAAACCCAAGTAGACGCTCTGGCAGTCGCGATCGGCACCAGCCACGGCGCGTACAAATTCACCCGCAAGCCGACCGGCGAAATCCTGGCCATCAGCCGCATTGAAGAAATTCACCGCCGCTTGCCCAACACCCACTTGGTGATGCACGGTTCCTCCTCCGTGCCGGAAGATCTGATCGCTCTGATTAACCAGTACGGCGGCGCTATCCCCGAAACCTACGGCGTGCCGGTCGAAGAAATCCAAAAAGGCATCAAGAGCGGCGTGCGCAAGGTGAATATCGACACCGACAACCGTCTGGCGATCACCGCTGCAGTGCGGGAAGCCCTGGCCAAAGATGCCAAGGAATTTGACCCCCGTCACTTCCTGAAGCCCTCTATCAAGTACATGCAAAAGGTGTGCGCCGATCGCTACCAGCAGTTTGGCACCGCCGGCAATGCCACCAAGATCAAGCAAGTGTCTCTGGATGAGTATGCCGCCAAGTATGCCAAGGGCGAGCTGAATGCCGCAGTGAAGAAAGCTGTATCTGTCTAACAATCGACAGTAAAGACGCGCGAAAAGTCGCGTCTTTACAGCTTCGGGACAATCTAAAATCTAAAATCTAAAATCTAAACTTCCTCTCCGGGTGGCTGATGGGCTGCCCGGTTTTGTTTTGTCGGCATTTCCATTATCGAGAGGAATCGCCGGGATTGGGGGATTGGGGGATTGGGGGATTGAAGAAAGGCGCGATCGCAGTTTTTTGAAGGGAAAATTCGCCTGTTTTTCACAACCGATATCCGCGACAGGTTGCGCTTTTAATCAGCTTATTTGATAAACAACGGTTTCCCTTTCCTCCCGCCAGGGAACCAGAGAAGAGAGAAGTATAGCGAAAATTAAACGCGCAACACCTGACAAACCCTTTAAATTTGCTATAGTGACAGAACTCCCAAACGAGCCAACTGGTAGCTCGGTACAGGCATTTTAGAAGTTTTGCAAGTCAATCAGAGGTGTAAATTTTATGGAGTTTGACAAACTCTCAGTTCTGCTAAAGCACTGCCTCATCGCAGCCCTCTCCCTGCTGGCAGTGTTGAATTTTGCAGCAGTGCAATCGCACTCTGCAACGCCCGCCCCAGTCTCTTTATCTGCAGCAAATCTCACAGCTCAAGCCGACAGCCCGGAAGAGGCAACTACTCCCGCCATGCTAGAGGATAGCATGAATCGAGGATTCATGGACAAAGCGACCGGGCAAATCCAGCAAATGAGGAGAAAAGAATTTGAGGGCTATTTTACCAACAAGCTTCCTCAAAAGTTAGTCACGAATGAAAGCTTTAAAGTGCTGCTGCAAGACCTCGCGCTTCAAACGGGGAAAAAAGCCGCTGCTTTCTATGTATTTGCTTTCCCCGATCGCTTGGAAGTTGTGGTCTATTCGCCAGGTAATGAGCCGATTCGCCACACGATCGGGAATGTAAAAAAATCAGAATTGCTTGATTTTGTAAAAAAATATAGAAATGAAATAGTCGCACCAGCCCGACGAATAACGAACAGCTATCTAGCGCCGTCGCAGCAACTTTATCAGTGGTTAATTGCGCCATTTGATGCAGAGCTGCAAGCCCAAGGTATCGAGACACTGCTGTTTTCAATGGATGAAGGATTGCGCAGTTTTCCCATCGCCGCCTTGCACGACGGCAAACAGTTTCTCATTGAAAAATACAGCATCGGTTTGATTCCCTGCATTAGCTTAGTCGATACTCGCTACGCGAAGATTCAGAACGAGCGCGTTCTGGCAATGGGAGCCTCGGAATTTACCGATTTAGATCCTTTGCCTGCTGTATCCCTCGAAGTTGATACGATTACCTCTTCACTGTGGCCGGGAAAAGCTTTTCTCAATCAAGATTTTACCCTAGATAATATCAAGCTGCAACGCCAAAACACTCCTTACAAAATTATTCACATGGCCACTCATGCAGAATTTTTGTCAGGAGAAGTAAAAAATTCCTATATTCAATTGTGGGATGAAAAACTGCGCTTAAATCAGATCGGGCAGTTGCGGTTGAACGATCCGACTGTAGAGTTGCTGGTGCTTTCGGCGTGTCGCACGGCAGTGGGCGATCGCTCGTCAGAATTGGGCTTTGCCGGTTTGGCGGTGCAGTCGGGGGTAAAAACGGTGCTGGCAAGTCTGTGGTACGTTAGCGATGTAGGAACTTTGGCGCTGATGACGGAGTTTTACCGCAACTTGCGCTCTGCACCGATTAAAGCAGAGGCGCTGCGACAGGCACAGCTCGCCATGCTGCGCAAACAAGTGCGCGTCGAAGGCGGGCAGTTGCTCGGTTCAGGCTCTCCACTGACGCTGCCGCCGGAATTGGCAGGAAACGGGAATTTGAATTTATCTCATCCTTATTTTTGGTCGGGTTTTACTGCTATTGGCAGCCCTTGGTAGCTTATAGCGGTTTTCATCCCTTTTGAGGGACTGAGAAACCCGGCTTCGTCGAAGTTGCCGGGTTTCTGCTCTGTAGTTCATCCAACTGAAAACCGCTATGGGAAACCCGATTCCTCGAAAAACGCGCGTTTCGGATAGGGGTAATATTACCTTTATTTAGGTTGGCTAACTTATGTACTGTAACAAAAATTAGCGCTCTTCATTTGGCTACCAGACGTAGGGGCAATCCAGGCGCGTGAAGCTGTCTTCATCAGCGCCAGCGCGTATTCTCGTTACAGGATGAGCGCAGGGAGGCAGAAGCTCCCGCTTGTTGAAAAAGCTGCAATAGTTCAGCGCGAGAAATAGCCGATGTTAAAGCCGAGCTTCTGTCCGGTTCATTTTTCTTATAAATTAAAAGCGCTGAGCCGTGTATTTTTGTTAAAAAATCGAAAGCAGACAGGAGTATTTTTTTATTCAAATTAACTTGACAGTCGAGAATTTTTCTTATTAGACTTGTGACAAGACAAAAGCACCAGCCTAAAGAAAATGGGGCATTTACTACCAAGGTTGCTGAAAGCCAACAACCGCGCTAAAAAATCCTACCTGTTGCTAGGGGTAGTCGGGTTAATCGCAGGTGTCGAAGCATTAAAATCCGAGCCGCTATGCGCCCAAGCGATCGCGCCTGCAGCAGACGGCACGGGCACGAATGTCATTATTAATGGAACTCGCTACGACATCACGGGGGGGAGAACTTCCCAAGATGGCGCGAATCTGTTCCACAGCTTTCAGCGGTTTGGGCTCAGTGAAGGGCAAATCGCCAATTTTCTCTCGAACCCAAATATCCGCAACATTTTGGGGCGAGTCACGGGCGGCGAGGCTTCTTATATTAACGGGTTAATTCAAGTCAGCGGCGGAAATTCTAATTTATTCTTAATGAATCCCGCCGGGATAATTTTTGGCCCCAATGCCCAGTTAAACGTACCCGCGTCGTTTGCGGCGACAACCGCGACGGGGATAGGATTTGGGAGAAATTGGTTTAGCGCGATAGGTAATAATAACTGGGCAGCCTTGGTGGGGACGCCGAGTGAATTTGCGTTTGGGGCGTCTCAGCCGGGAATTATTGCCAATTTCGGCAATTTAGCCGTTACTGGCGGAAATAATCTTACCTTGCTCGGCGGCAGCGTTCAGAACTACGGCACCCTGTCATCGCCGGGAGGCAAAATCACCTTAGCTGCCGTACCGGAATCGAACCTCGTGCGCATTTCGCAAGAAGGACATCTGCTGAGTTTGGAAATCGGGCATGGGGCTTATGGCATGGGGGATGGAGGAGCGATAGCGCCCCAATCCTTGCCGGCAATGCTGACGGGCGGGAATGTCAGCCACGCTAATAGTATTGTCACCAATCCAGACGGCACGATTCAGCTAACGGCAAGCAGCGGCTACCTGCTCAATCAGGGGCAAATATCAGCCACAGGCGCGACGGGCGGCGAAATTAACCTCATGGGGCACTTGACGTACAATCTCGGTGAAATCAGCGCCGACGGCAGCGCAGGCGGCAGGATTCGCATTGATACGAGAAATTTGCTCGATGCGGGTAAGATAAGTGCGATCGCTGCAGCCGACAATGGCGGCGAAATCACCCTCAATTACAGCGGCACAGTCATTCAAACCGCCAGCGCCACCACCAACGCCAGCGGCGCGAAACAGGGAGGCAGCATCCTCTTTAATGGCGGTGCGGGAAGCGTACTGACAACCTCCGGCAGGTTTTCAGCAACGGGAGAAAAAGGCGGCAGCATTCGCTTATTCGGGCAAGACTTGCGACTGCTCGCGGCTTCTGCCAACGCTTCCGGCACTTATGGCGGCGGCGAAATCCTCATCGGCGGCGACTTTCAAGGGCAAACTCTAGGAGCGATTAACGCCCAAAATACCTTCGTCAACCCTGCCAGCACCCTGAGTGCAGACGCCATCACGTCAGGCAGTGGCGGGCGGATTATAGTATGGTCAGACAAACAAACCACCTTCGCCGGCAGCATCAGCGCCCGGGGCGGCACGATAGGCGGCAATGGCGGCTTTGTAGAAGTCTCCGGCAAAGACACCCTCTTCATGTCAGGCAGCGTCGATGTCACAGCCGCCAGCGGAATGCCCGGTACTTTGTTATTAGATCCCAAAAATATCGTCATCGACGACACTACAGGCACCTTCCCCTCATTCGAGCTAACCGATCCCAACCCGAACGGCACCGGGTTTGGCACGAGTATCGTGCCCTTGAGCACGGGAAACGTCGCCGTCACCGACCCCAATGATAACTTTGCCGAGACAAACGCGGGAGCGGTTTATCTGTTCAACGGCGCGACGGGGGCGCTCATCAGCACCCTGACAGGCACCACAGCCAATGACAATGTGGGCTCTGGCGGCGTCACAGCTTTGAGCAACGGCAATTACGTTGTCAGCAGCCCTAACTGGAATAATGGGGCAGTCACGGCAGTGGGAGCGGTGACGTGGGGGAATGGCAGCACCGGCATCACCGGAGCCGTCTCGGTAGCAAACAGTCTCGTCGGCACCACAGCCAATGACAATGTGGGCAATTACGGCGTCACAGCCCTTTCCAATGGCAATTACGTCGTCAGCAGCTCTAACTGGAATAATGGGGCAGCCACTCAAGCCGGAGCAGTAACGTGGGGGAATGGCACCACTGGCATCACCGGAGCCGTCTCGGCAGCCAACAGTCTCGTCGGCACCACAGCCTATGACAATGTGGGCAATTACGGCGTCACAGCCCTGAGTAACGGCAATTACGTCGTCAGCAGCCCTAACTGGGATAATGGGGCAGTCACGGATGCGGGAGCGGTGACGTGGGGGAATGGCAGCACCGACATCACCGGAGCCGTCTCGGTAGCAAACAGTCTCGTCGGCACCACAGCCTATGACAATGTGGGCATGGGCGGCGTCACAGCCCTGAGTAACGGCAATTACGTCGTCAGCAGCTATACATGGAATAATGGGGCAGCCTATAGTGCAGGAGCCGTGACGTGGGGGAATGGCAGCACCGGCATCACCGGAGCCGTCTCGCAGGCAAACAGTCTCGTCGGCACGAGAGTCGGTGACAATGTGGGCTCTGGCGGCTTTGAGTTTGGTGAAGGCGGCGTCACCGCCCTTTTCAACGGCAATTACGTCATCAGCAGCCCATACTGGAATAATTGGGCAGCCACAAATGCGGGAGCAGTGACGTGGGGGAATGGCAGCACCGGCATCACCGGAGCCGTCTCGGCAGCAAACAGTCTCGTCGGCACCACAGCCAGTGATAATGTGGGCTATGGCGGCGTCACCGCCCTTCTCAACGGCAATTACGTCGTCAGCAGCTATTACTGGAATAATGGAGCAGCCACGGATGCGGGAGCAGTGACGTGGGGGAATGGCAGCACCGGCATCACCGGAGCCGTCTCGGCAGCAAACAGTCTCGTCGGCACCACAGCCAGTGATAATGTGGGCTATGGCGGCGTCACCGCCCTTCTCAACGGCAATTACGTCGTCAGCAGCTATTACTGGAATAATGGAGCAGCCACGGATGCGGGAGCAGTGACGTGGGGGAATGGCAGCACCGGCATCACCGGAGCGGTATCGGTAGCCAACAGTCTCGTCGGCACCACAGCCAATGACAATGTGGGCATAGGCGGCATCACAGCCCTGAGCAACGGCAATTACGTTGTCAGCAGCTATAACTGGAATAATGGAGCAGCCACGGATGCGGGAGCAGTGACGTGGGGGAATGGCAGCACCGGCATCACCGGAGCGGTATCGGTAGCCAACAGTCTCGTCGGCACCACAGCCAATGACAATGTGGGCTCTAGCGGCGTCACAGCCCTTCTCAACGGCAATTATGTCGTCCGCAGCCCTGAGTGGAATAATGGGGTAGTAGCAAATGCAGCAGCGGCTACTTGGGTAAACGGCGCAACCGGACAAGCTGTAAATGGCTCCAATATTATCAGCCTGCAAAATAGCATTGTCGGTAAAGCTGCCAACGCCGGGTTAAATGCAGTCGTGGAAGATCCCGTCAATGGTACTTTTTTGGCTGGCTTCTCCGGCGCAAATCAGGTATCAGTCGGTTTTGTCGATCCCAATCCCAACTTGCTGACATTCGCGCGCGGGCAGGGTGCGACGGTGACGATTACCAGCGACTTTTTAACGCGCACCTTGAATGCGGGCACGGCGGTGGTGCTGCAAGCCAACAATGACATTACTGTCAACAGCCCGATTATTGCCAACAATCCCGGCGGCAGTGGCGGCGATTTAACTTTGCAAGCTGGGCGCAGTCTCCTCGTTAATGCCAATATTATCACCGACAGCGGCAACCTGACGCTCACTGGCAACAATCCGCTCGCTTCCGGTGTCGTGGATGCCTTTCGAGATGCGGGCAATGCGGTTATCTCCATCGCGCCTGGGGTGACGCTCGATTCCGGCACCGGCAATACCACTATCCGGCTGGATACCGGCGCGGGTTTAACCAACAATGCCAGCGGCGCTATTACCCTTGCAGGCACTATCAATGCTAACAATCTCACGGTTGAAAATAGCGGTACTAGCGGCGGAACGGTGAATATTCCAGCCACGGGAATTATCAACTTAACAGGAAATTTCCTGCAAAATGCTCCTAGCCCAGTGGTGCTAGGAGGCAGCCTAACTACAAGGGGCACTCCTATTCAATTGAAGGGGGCTGTCACTCTGACTGGCAGCGCCTCTCTGAGTACGGGTGCTGGGGCGGCTGACATCATTTTTAATAATTCCGTTGACGGAAATTTTGACCTCACTCTCAACAGCGGCAGCGGCAATATTACGTTTAACGGCGCAGTTGGCAGCACCGCCGCCCTCGGCAATCTCACTGCCAATAGCACGGGCACGACGCAGTTTAACAGCCCTGTCACTGCTGCCAGTTTAACAACCGATGCAGGCGGCACGACTGTTATTGCAGGCGACGTTACCACGAGCGGCATTCAACTATTTAACGATGCGGTACAAATCACAGGCGATCGCACTTTCTCTAGCAACAACGGCAACCTCACTTTTAACAATACCCTCGACGGCACTATCGGCGGCGAAAACTTAACCCTCAACGCGGGTACGGGCAACATTACTTTCAATGGTGCAGTCGGCAATATTCCGCTAGGAGGGATTCTTCTCAATAGCACGGGCACCACGCAACTCAACAGCACTGTCAACGCTGCCAGTTTGACAACCGATGCAGGCGGCACGACTGTTATTGCAGGCGATGTAACCACGAGCGGCATTCAACTATTTAACGATGCGGTACAAATAACAGGCGATCGCACTTTTACTACTAATAACGGCAACATTACCTTTAACAATCCTCTCGACGGCACTATTGGCGGCGAAAACTTAACCCTCAACGCGGGTACGGGCAACATTACTTTTAATGCCGCAGTCGGCACGACTCCCCTAGGAGGGATTCTTCTCAATAGCGCGGGCACCACTCAAATTAACAGCTCTTTCAACGCTGCTAGTTTAACGACTGATACAGGCGGCACGACTGTTATCACAGGCGATGTAACCACGAGTGGCATTCAACTATTTAACGATGCCGTACAAATAACAGGCGATCGCACTTTTTCTAGCAACAACGGCAACCTCACTTTTAATAATACCCTCGACGGCACTATTGGCGGCGAAAATTTAACCCTCAACGCGGGTACGGGCAATATCACTTTCAACGGAGCAGTCGGCACGACTCCGCTAGCAGGAATTCTGCTCAATAGTGCGGGCACTACGCAACTCAACAGCACTGTCAATGCTGCCAGTTTAACAACCGATGCAGGCGGCACGACTGTGATTGCAGGCGATGTAACCACGAGTGGCATTCAACTATTTAACGATGCCGTACAAATAACAGGCGATCGCACTTTTTCTAGCAACAACGGCAACCTCACTTTTAACAATCCTCTCGACGGCACGAGCGGCGGCGAAAACTTAACCCTCAATGCGGGCACGGGCAACATTACTTTCAATTCCGCAGTCGGCAATATTCCGCTAGGAGGGATTCTTCTCAATAGCACGGGCACCACGCAACTCAACAGCACTGTCAACGCTGCCAGTTTGACAACCGATGCAGGCGGCACGACTGTTATTGCAGGCGATGTAACCACGAGCGGCATTCAACTATTTAACGATGCCGTACAAATTACAGGCGATCGCACTTTTTCTAGCAACAACGGCAACTTCACTTTTAACAATACCCTCGACGGCACTATCGGCGGTGAAAACTTAACTCTCAATGCGGGTACGGGCAACATTACTTTTAACGGCGCAGTCGGCAGCACCGCCGCCCTCGGCAATCTCACTGCCAATAGCACGGGCACGACGCAGTTTAACAGCACTGTAAGCGCTGCCAGTTTAACGACTAGCGCTAGCGGCACTACCTTTCTTGGCGGCGATATCAGCGCCACGAGTTCGCTCAATTTTTCTAACGCCCTCACTCTCGGCAACGATATATCTGTCAGCAGCACCGCAGGCAATATCACTTTCGGCAGCACTGTCGATGGTGCAAGCAATCTTACTGTTACTGCCGGCGGCAATATTATCTTTAATGGTGCAGTCGGCAATCTGACTCCTCTTGCTTCTCTAACGGCTATTACTCCAGGGTTGATAACCCTCAATAATAACCTCACCGCCAGCAACGGTGTCAACTTCTCTCAGGCAACTGGCGGCATCACTTTAGGAGGCAATGTTGCGATCGCAACATCGGGCAATAACGGCACTATTCTTTTAGATGGCAGTGCCGTCAATGGCGCTGGCTTTACTCTCACACTCGATGCCGGAAGCGGCAATATTTCTCTCGCCACAGTCGGCGATATCGCTCCTTTATCTTCCCTGACTGTCAAAACCACCGGGCAAACCACTCTCGGCGGCGACATCAAAGCGTCAATCGTTGATTTACAACAGGCAAGCAATATTTCTCTAGGGGGTAATTTAACGCTTGACACGAGCGCAGAAAATGGTAATATAATCTTGGGGGGGAGTATTGATGGAACGAACGGCACGGAAAATCTCACCCTGAATGCGGGAACGGGCAATATTACTTTGAATGGGGCGGTAGGCAGTCGGATAGCTCTCGGCAACCTCGCCCTCAATAGCAGCGGCACTACGCGCTTCAATGCTGCCATTAATGCTGCCAGTCTGGCAACGGATGCAGCCGGCAATACTGTCATCAACGGCAATATTTCGACAGCAGGAGCGGTAAACCTTCAGGATGCCGTCACTCTGACAAATGACGCGACAATTACCGGAAATGCGATCGCATTTGGCAGCACGGTAGATGGCTCGCGCATTCTGACGTTAAATGCAGGCAGCGGGAACGTCAGTTTCGGCGGAGCAATTGGAAACTTAACGCCGCTTCTCGGATTAGCAATCGACGCGCAAAATATTGACGCCGCCTCGACAATCGCCGCCGGCACGTCAGGAATTCGCATGAATGCGAGCGGTACGATTAAGCTCAATGACGCTCTCTCGGTTTTAAATGGCACGGTGAATCTTACCGCACAAGGCGATATCACTGTAGGCGATATCAGCACGGCTTCTAGTGGAGGCATTGGCGGCACGATTGCCCTGGCAAGCAACTTTGGTGCGATCGCAACAGGCGATATCAATTCGTCTGGCACTTTGGGTGGCGGTGTTCTCTCGATTTCAACCCCCAATAACATCACCACCGGCAACCTCGATGCTAGCTCGATTAGCGGCAGTGGCGGCGCAATTAACCTCACCAGCACCACTGGAGCAATTCAAACTGAAAATCTCAATTCTTCCGGTGCTTCCGGTGGAAATATCATCTTTCAAGCTGAGAGTGCCATTACCGCCGAAAAAATTAACGCTTCCGGCAGTTCGGGTGCGGGCGGTAACGTCACCCTCGATCCGTTAAATGACGTTATCTTTACTTGGATTAATGCCGAAGGTGCCACAACAGGCGGCAATATTTTCATTCAAAGTATTGACGGCAATGTCAAAGCAACGGGTACTTTCACGGCAGCAAATGGCTCGGCGGCGAGTATTTCTGCGATCGGAGGAAATAGCGGCGGCAGCATTACGATTGGGCACGGCGGCAAGGGAATTATCCCCTTTATCGTCGGAGATGCGACAACAAACGGCACGGCAGGGGCTATTGTTTCTTTAAATAATGCGATCGCTTTTGGCGAGTATTTATACACCTTTAATCAGGGCAATATTGCGATCGTATCCGCACCAGAGCCC
>CAYOOD010000015.1:48640-76466 GCA_964405435.1 uncultured bacterium | reverse complement strand
GTGCCAGCACCCGCACCAGAGCCCGTGCCAGCACCCGCACCAGAGCCCGTGCCAGCACCCGCACCAGAGCCCGTGCCAGAGCCCGCACCAGAGCCCGTGCCAGAGCCCGCACCACAGCCCGTGCCAGCACCCACACCACAGCCCGTGCCAGCACCCACACCACAGCCCGTGCCAGCACCCATACAGGCAGCCGAGCCACCTGTTGCCGAGCCACCCGCACAAACATTCGAGCCACCTGCGCCACCTGCTGCCGAGCCACCCGCAGCGGTGCCACCTGTTGCCGAGCGTTTACCCTCTCCATCCCCATTGCTCAATTTTGTAAGCGAAACGCAATCGCCTGCAGAGCGCGAACTTCCTAACTTGGCTTCCACAGAGCAAATTTTGAAGATTCAATCGAGCGCTAGCGTTCTAGAAAGCGAGTTATCGAACAGCGCAACAGCAGATGCCAGTCAATCGCCCACAACTGGAAATCGTCAATCACAATCTGCTGACAGTAGTTCTAGCTCTAATGAAGCCAGCACCTCCCTCGAAGAAAGTAGCGGCGCAAATAATATCTTGAAAACGGTTTTTAAAACCGAGCTATTGAGAATTCAAGAATTCGAGCAGTACCTCGGAGTAACAACCGATAGCGCCGAGTCAGATATTCCCAAGTTTCAAGGAAATTTAGGAGCTATCAAACAGCAAACCGGCAGGGCTTATGCTCTCATCTATGTCGTGGCTAACCCCGATCAATTAGAGCTGATTGTGGTGCCCCCTAAAGGCTCTCCGATTCACCGCACTGTTCCAGAGGCTCCCAGAGAAACTCTCCTCGCCGTGGCGAAACAATTTCGCCAAAACATCACCGATCGCAGGCTGCAACACACGCTTCAATATTTGCAGCCAGCGCGGCAACTCTATCAGTGGATAATTTCCCCAGTCGAAAAAGACTTGCAAGACATGCAGGTTGACACGCTGCTGTTTTCACTGGATGCGGGATTGCGAACCATGCCGATCGCGGCTTTGTATGACGGGCAGCAGTTTCTCGTGGAAAAGTACAGCTTCAGTCTGACTCCCAGTTTCACCCTCACCGATTGGGACTACCAATCTCTTCAAAACGAGCCGATTCTGGCTTTTGGGGCTTCTGAATTTTCCGATCAAACGCCCCTGCCTGCCGTGCCGGTGGAGTTGCAGCAGGTAGTTTCCTCGCGAGCGCCCCAATCGGTTTATTCTCCCTCACAGGACAGCAAATCTTTCCTCAACCGCGAATTTACCCTCAACAATCTCAAAAATCAACGCGCTACCACGCCGTTTCGCATCGTGCATCTCGCTACTCACGCTGATTTCTTACCGGGAGCGCCCAGCAACTCTTATATTCAGTTGTGGGATCGAAGACTGCGCCTGGATGAACTGCCCCAGTTGAACTGGAACAATCCCCAAGTCGATCTTTTGGTACTGAGTGCTTGCCGCACCGCGCTCGGTGACGAACAATCGGAAATGGGTTTTGCTGGATTAGCTGTCATCTCCGGTGCTAAATCCGCCGTAGCGAGTCTGTGGTACGTCAGCGATTTAGGCACCCTCGGACTGATGAGCGAATTTTACCAAAACTTGCGAGAAGCCCCTATCAAAGCGGAAGCGCTACGTCTTGCACAAATCGCCATGATACGCGGCACCCTGCGCGTCAAAAACGGTCAGTTAATCGGCTCTAACGGGATAATAAAATTGCCGCCGGAACTCGCCGAACGGGGCGACATCCCACTTTCCCATCCTTATTATTGGTCTGCTTTTACGACGATCGGCAGCCCGTGGTGAGTGTGGAGTGTGGAGTCGGGGCGGTGCGCCCGTGCCCGCCCCGCGCGCCTACACGCGATCGCCCCCAACTCCCTTTTTTTCCGCTCAGCTAGCCCGCAGGAGCGATCGCACTCAACAATACTAAAACGCATTCGTATCATTCTACTATTTTTGCCTCCCCATTTCTACCCCCTATTTGTAAATTTTTGCAAAAAATAGTATTAAATTTTAATAAAAAAGAAAAATGGCCCGCAAAAAAGTTTTTTTCGCTTTCTGCTAGACAAAGCACGAGCAGATGATGCAGAATACAAGTGCTTGGCTATAAAACAAAGCCGAATTGAGGGTGAGGTTAACCCAAATTGACATTTCCGTAAATTCACGGATGTTGACAGGCTGTGGATCGAAGGGAGTGCGGGATCGGGCAGTGCGTATCGTCAGGGTGGCACGGTTTTGTTGAGCAGCGTACCAGTTTATCGGGATCTGGAAAGGCAAGCGCTCCCCAGACCGAACAATTAATGTCAGGAGATATTATTTTATTATGGCTGTTGAAAAAGTGAATTCCTCCTCTAGCTTGGCTGAAGTGATCGATCGCATTTTGGACAAAGGCGTCGTCATTGATGCGTGGGCGCGGGTTTCTCTGGTGGGCATCGAACTGATCGCGATCGAAGCTAGGGTGGTGATTGCTTCGGTGGAAACCTACCTCAAGTATGCGGAAGCTGTCGGGCTGACGGCTCAAGCTGCTGTTCCGGCGATCCCCGTGGCTTAGGGAAATCGAGCTTTCGCGGTGAAGGGTGAAGTGTGAAGTATGAAATTTTATACTTCACACTTCGTCTAGGAATCCGATTTGATTTGAGAGCTGTAGCGGTTTAGGTTGGAGAGCGATCGCGCTCTACCCAACCTACAAAATAACATCGCTTAAGTGCCGCTCGAATTGGATTGCAAGACTTCAGGCTTGATAGTACAGGAGGAGGATTGGGAGATGGCTCTATTAGACAAGTGGCGTCGAGCGGGAGCGCAGCGCCTGCAAGAAGTGAGACAACGCTCCTCTCAAATCAATTCGCAATTGACGCAGTTGCAAAAAGAACGTCAGGCAAAAGGGCAAAAGAACAAGAGGGAGCTCAGCGAGTTTCGGGAAAAATTAGCGCAGGCAGAGGAAACGCGCGATCGCGCCGAGCAGCAGCGCTCTGCCGTTCGGAAAAGACTGATTCTCAACCTGCAATCGGAAACCCAAACGTTTCTGAAAAATACTCGCGATCGCCGTCAGGAACGCGCCCAAAAAATGGCCAAAAACCTCGACGAATTCGCGCGATCGCTCGCCGAGCAAACCGCTCAGTTTCTCGCAGACGCCCGCTCCGCCCGCCTGGAAATGGCCAAAAATCAAGCCGAAGATTTGCGCGAGTTTTACACAAAACTGAGAATCACCGTTGCCAAACAGCGACAGCTCAATCAAGCGCAACAAGCCTTTTTAAAAACCAAGCTGAATCGAGACTTAGGAGAATTCAGAAAAAACTTGCAACTTGAAATCTCGGAATACCTGCAAGTTTGCCAAGAAAATCGGGAAGGAGGAGCGATCGCCCTGCGCTCCCAACTCTGGCTCGATCGCGCCAAACTCTCCCTAGAAGTCTGGGGCAGCGCGGCAGAACAACCGCAACTCGGCGCTTTAGAAGTCAAAAAAGCCGAGACGTCAACCCCACCAGAGCCGGAAATTTCCGCCAAAGACAAGGGCGAAAAATCAGTCAGCATCGACTGGGAAGAAACAGTCTACAACTACATCTGCCAACATCAGGGCGCGCGTCTGGCAGAAATCGAAACCGCTCTGAAACTCAAGCGCATTCAAGCAGTCGATATCTTGCGCGCTCTCCTTCAAAAAGGATTAATTTCCGAGCGCGATCGCACCTACACCGCCGAAGAAAAAGTAACTCAGCGATCGCGCCCCATTTAAAATCTCAATTAATAATATGGTAACAGTGCTTCAAGCTCGTCCCAAAGGATTTGTTCAAACGCCAGCCACCGCGCGAACCGCAGAGCGGGCGCTGCGCTACCTGCAAACCGGCTTTGCCGTTCACCTGCGGGGACCGGCAGGCACAGGCAAAACCACTTTAGCGCTGCATTTAGCAGACCTTTTGGGGCGTCCGATTATGCTGATTTTTGGCGACGACGACCTGAAAAGCTCCGATTTGATCGGCAACAGTTCGGGTTACACCCGCAAAAAAGTCGTCGATAACTACATCCACAGCGTCGTCAAAGTCGAGGACGAACTGCGGCAAAATTGGATAGATTCCCGACTGACTCTCGCCTGTCGAGAAGGATTCACCCTCGTTTACGACGAATTCAACCGATCGCGCCCCGAAGTTAACAATATCCTCCTCTCGGCTCTAGAAGAAAAACTTTTGGTGCTGCCCCCCAACGGCAACCGCTCGGAATACATCCGCGTTCACCCCCACTTTCGCGCCATTTTTACCTCGAATCCAGAAGAATACTGCGGCGTTCACGGCACGCAAGATGCGTTGATGGATCGGTTGGTGACGCTCGACATGCCGGAACCGGACGAAAGCACCCAAACCGAACTGCTCGTGCAAAAAACCGGGCTCGATCGCAAAACTGCCGAGAAAATCGTGCAAGTGGTGAGAAGTTTTCGAGAGCGAATCGGCTCGAAAAAATCCTCCGGCTTGCGATCGGGTTTGATAATCGGCAAAGTCTGCAAAGAATACGGCATCCCGGCTGCAGCCAGTTCTGAAGAATTTCGAGACATTTGTGCCGACGTGCTGCTGTCTCGCACCTCTGTAGAACCGGAACAAGCGATGAAATTGCTCGATGAGGCGATCGACTCGATCGCCCGCGAACGGGGGCACTCCATTCTAGAACTGATTGTCGGGGGAAATCAGCCAGAAAATGACAGCGAGAGCGCAGCCCCGGAAGCCCCCGCTTCCCCGACACCCCAAAATATTCCCTACGAGTCGGAAATCTACACCTACCTGCTCCAATCTGGGGGAGCCAAAGTTTCCGAAATAGAAGCCGCCTTGCAAATCAACCGCATTCAAACCATCGACGCGCTGCGATCGCTCCTCAAAAAAGGCGTCCTCAAGCAGCGCGACGATCGCCTCTTTGTCGCTCGGGGAGACAACCAACCGTGACAGCCATCTCGCAACCGCGCCCGAACTCTGCCGCCAGCCGGGGAATCCCCAGCGCCACCGCCGGCTCTACCCTCGCCGACATCCTCGAAAGAGTCCTCGACAAAGGTATCGTCATCGCCGGCGATATTTCCGTATCCGTCGGCTCGACGGAACTGCTCAACATTCGCATCCGCTTGCTGATTTCCTCAGTAGACAAAGCCAAAGAAATCGGGATTAACTGGTGGGAGAGCGATCCCTATCTGAACTCCCAGACGCGCAACCTGATAGAATCCAATCAACAACTGATGGAGCAGGTGAAGCAATTGCAGGAAGAAGTGCGCTCCTTGCGCGCGATCGCCGCCGCGCAGCCAGCCGGAGCAGAAAAATTAACATAGGTGCGCTCGTGCTGCCGCGCGCTCCGAGACGGACGCGGTTACGATAGAGACATGCCATCATCCGACTCGTCCGACAACGCGATCGTGCAGCTACAGCCCGCCGGCAAAAATGCTGGCTTGGCACCCCTGCTGCTCACAGTCGTCGAACTCGTGCGCCAGCTCATGGAAGCACAAGTGATTCGGCGAATGGACGACGGCGCTCTCACAGACGAACAGCTCGATCGCGCCGGCGAGAGCCTGCGCCAGCTCGAAGAACAAATCGTCAAACTGTGTGAAATCTTTGAAATTGACCCCGCTGATTTAAATATTGACCTCGGAGAAATCGGCACCCTCATGCCCAAAAACGGCGGCTACTATCCGGGGGAAACCTCCAGCAACCCGTCCGTTTTAGAACTGCTCGATCGCTTGTTAAATACGGGCGTCGTAGTAGAAGGAAGTGTAGATTTAGGACTCGCACAGCTCAATCTCATTCACGCCAAGTTAAAATTAGTATTGACTTCTAAAGAGGTATGAATTTTGTGGGAGGGAGCGCCGCAATCGTAACCTTTTTGTAGGGGCGAAGCATTGGGGCGAATCCTCTTTCGGTCAAGCCCGAAAATTTACAATCCAAATGCTTCGCCCTTTCAAGGGAATTTACAAAATGGGATGTTTTTTGGAGTGCCGGGATTAGGGGATTTGGAGATTATTAAAAATGGGATGCGGCATTTATTTATACGGAATTTTTCCCGAACCCGGGCCTGAAGGCTTGCAGGTAAAAGGCTTGGACAGTCAGCCCGTGGAAGTAAAACTGTGGGATGGTTTTGCGTTTTTGCATTCGGAGGCGCAACAGGAGCGGTATTTAGCCAGCCGCCGCAACCTGCTCGGACACGAAAAGGTTTTAGAAGAAGCGATGCAGCACGGCTACCGCACGCTCCTGCCTTTGCAATTCGGGTTGATTGTAGATGAATGGGAAACGGTGACGCAACAGTTGACGCTGCCTTATGGGGATAAATTGCAGCAGCTATTTGTGAAATTAGAGGGGCGGCGAGAAGTGGGCGTGAAGGTTTTTTGGGATGCCACTGCCGAGCTAAACCAACTGATGGCAGAAAATGAGGAATTGAGAGCGAAACGAGACAGCCTGCAAGGAAAAGCGCTGGGCATGGATCAAGTGATAGGCATCGGGCAAGAAATCGAGCGGGGGATGCAACAGCGCCAGCAGGGAATTATTGAAGTATTTCAGGAAACGCTCAACCCCCTGGCGGTGGAAGTGGTGGAGAATGAAGGGCTGACAGAGGCGATGATTTACAATGCCTCTTATTTGATAGCGTGGGAGGAAGAAGAAACGTTTGGCGATCGCGTCGAAGCCCTAGACCGACAATTTGAATCTCGCCTGCGCATCCGCTACAACAACTTCACCGCCCCCTACAACTTCGCTCAACTCACCAACCTCTAAACCTCAGCTACGTCAACCACATCCGTACAAACAACAGCGAAATATGATTCTGCGCCTGCTAACCCTGCCCATTACCGGCCCCATTGAAGGCATCATCTGGATGGGAGAACAACTTCTAGAGCGTGCCAGTGCCGAAATCGACGACAAAGAAAATTTAAGCAAGCGGCTTTTGGCGCTGCAGCTCGCCTTCGACATGGGCGAAATCTCCGAAGAAGATTTTGAAATCCAAGAAGAAGAACTCTTGCTCGCGATTCAAGAGCTAGAAGACCAAATGAAAAATCAAGAGTAGCTTTCCCTCGTTCACAGAGGCAGAGCCTCTGTGAATCCGAAATCTTCTCAATATTCCAGAAACATCGTGTCAAAATTACCTGACTGAGAAAAAGCAGGCTGAACGGGCAACTGAGCGTCTGCTGGGGGAGCCTCCCGCAACTGTTTGGCGTTCTTTTCTTGCTCCGCCATTTGGACGTCAAGAAGGGCAAGGCGCTGAAGAATCTGCTGGCGGCGCTGTTCGATATTTTGCAATTCCTGCTGCAAGCGCTTTTTTTCGAGCGCCAGCTTGTACATATCCAAGTAAGCCGACGCCTCAGTTTTTTGACGCGGCATCGTGCTGAGTTTGGGGCGAATGCTTCCGGTGGAGGGGCGGGGATACATAAATTTTTTCTTGCGGTTTCTTTGATTATAGCACCAGAGAAACCCGGGGTTTGAAAAAACCCGGGTTTCTGAGCCTGCCGACAGCGCGAAAATAAAATAGAACTGCTCGGAGATTGCATATTATAATGAAATGCCGCGATCGCATTGACTGGAGGAAAAAATGGATTCGATTCAACTCAGCGGCATTCGATGCTATGGTTACACGGGATACCTGCCAGAGGAGCAGGTGCTAGGTCAGTGGTTTGAAGTGGATTTGACCCTGTGGCTGGATTTGGCACCAGCGGGAAAAAGCGACGCGATCGCAGATACCCTCGACTACCGCAGCGCGATCGCCACGGTCAAGGATTTGGTGAAAACCTCTAAATTTGCGCTCGTTGAACGCTTGGCAGAAGCGATCGCCTCCGCTATCTTGCAGCAGCCGCTCGTGCAAAAAGTGCAAGTCCGCTTGACAAAACCCGCCGCCCCGATTCCCGACTTCGGCGGTAAAATTACCGTGGATATCGTCCGAGAAAAATAATCAATCGGGTGCGCTGCGGCGCACCCTACGCAGCATTTAACGTTCAATTGGCTGCCATCCAATCAATGCACTGCTGCATCTGAGCGCGCGTCGCTTCCCGATTCGCGTGATATCGACGACCGTGACCCGGCAATACCCACTCAAACGAATAGTTCGCCAACCGCCGCATCGATTTAAGCTGTTCTGACCAAGAATACCAGCAAACATCCCGGAACGCAACCAGATGCCCGCGTTCGTCAGACCAAGCGAGATGGTCGCCGCTGAAAAGGAATTGATTGCGGTATAATAAAACCGTGTGCCCTTTCGTATGGCCGGGAACCGGAATAATCTCTAAATCGGGAGCCAACTGCACCACATCCGAGCCAGACAGTTGAATTTCGACATCGCGCGTGTCGCGGGTAATTTCGTCCTCGTGAAGGACGCGATCGCACTCAAAACGATCGCGATATTTCCGATGATCCGCCACGTCATCCCGATGCGTGAGATACATGTAGCGAATCCCGCCCATTTCTTCCAATTGCTTCACGAGCGGAGGCGCGAATCGGGGAGAATCCACCAAGACATTTCCTTCAGGGCGCACAATCAAATAACTGGCAGCCGCATAGGAACTTTCCGAGTGGTAGCCGCAGTGATAAACATTTTCCGCGACTAAAATCGGAAAACTCTGCTGAGCTTCTTTGATATCTTTCGGCTTCTCCACCGTGCCGATAGAAGCAGTCGGACACGATAAAAGCGCCTGCATGGCTGGGAGCCTCTCCGTATCGTTTGCGGGCTGGTGGTAAACTGCCGACTGTTCGCCCGCACTGTGAAATACGTCTGGAGCCATCCAGCGGCAGGTATCGCAATCGATGCAGGTGCGATCGACGTAAAAATCGCCAGCGACATTTTCAGCGCGGCGCAGATTCAGGTGAGCCATACTTCCCCCTTTGGATGCACGACAAGCCGAGATAATTTGTGAAACTTTGTTATCTTATTATACAATTTTAAGCTATTATGCAACAATTGCAGAGAACGAGCGATCGCTAAAAAGCAGGTGCGTTTATCTACCGTATTCTTGTCGAAAGTTAAAAAGTAAAGTACGCTCGCATTCGTTTGAGGTTGTCTGCGTCGAATCGCTCCTTACCCTACCGCCATCTCATCCCCTGCCGCCAAGCGCTCCTGACACCGCTCGACATAAAGCGCCGCCACTTTATCTGCAGCATGTTGCTTCGCAACTTCCTGAAAATATAACAAAGCAGCGGCAAAATCTCCCCGCTGCCACGCCTGCATTCCTTGGTTGAAAACTTGCAGCGATCGCGCTTTCTCCTCATCTACAATACAAGCGTTCGTCCCCAGCACCTCGTAAATTTCGATCGCCTCCTGCTTGCCGCGAGGAACCACGCTGTCAATACAGCGCCAGCAAAACCGCTCTGGCTCCTGAGCCAAAGCGATCGCTGCAGAAGACGCGATCGCCTGACACCCGTAAACCTTCGTTAACTCTTGCAATCGAGACGCCGCATTCACCACATCCCCAATCACCGTAGAATCCATGCGAGAATCCGTTCCCAACGTTCCGATCGCGACTTTCCCCGCGTGAATGCCAATCCCAATATTCACCGGCGCTGGCAATTTAAACAGCGCCCTGTTATCATTAAACTCGCGCAAACTTTGTCGCATCATCACCGCTGCCGTCAGGGCATCTTGCGCGTGCTGCCCCTTGCGATCGAAAACCGCCACGAGCGCGTCTCCGAGAAACTTATCGATAAATCCGCCTTGAGAAGCGATAGCCTGATTCATCTGCGTAAAAAACGCATTCAACCAGCGAAACGTATCCGCCGCCTGCTGAGATTCCGCGATCGCAGTAAACCCGCGAATATCGCAGAATAAAATACTCACTTCTTCTTCCTTCACATTGCCGAGCTGAATCGACTCCACCCCCTCCGGGGCAATTCGCTGCAGGAATTGCTCCGGCACGAACAGCCGAAACTTTTCCGTCAGCGCTTGATTGATTTGCCAAGCTGCCGACAGATTTCTGCGCGTTTGTTCCTTCACCTGCTGGCTGAATTGCGATCGCGCTTGCTGTTCTCTCACCTGCTGCAAGCGCAGCGTACTGGCAATTTTCGTCAGCAGCAAATTGCTTTTAATCGGCTTCGTGAGGTAGTCATCCCCCATCATTTCCAGTCCCTTCAAACGGGACTCGTCATCATCCAGCGCCGTCAAAAAAATCACCGGCACCGCCATCAATTCTGCATCTTCCCGCAGCCGCCGGCATACCTCAAAACCGTCCATATCCGGCATCATCACGTCTAGCAAAATCATTGTCGGGGTAGATGCCTTGACGATCGCGAGGGCTTCCGTGCCCGATGCCGCCGAAAGCGTCGCGTAGCCTTCCGATTGCAATAGCTCTTCGAGGAAGTACAAATTCCCGGGCTCGTCGTCAACGATCAGAATGCAGGGCTGCTTGTTTGACATGGATGTGACAGTAAAATCGGCGACTACAACAGAGCTGCCAGAGAACCCTGAGAACTCTTAGCTGAAAGCTAAGCGCAAAAAAACTATTCAACCCGATGCCCCCGATCGCGCGGCCAGATAAACGACCCGCAGCGGATTTACCCGCAACAGATGGCTCTATCTTAATTCGATTTTACTTCGAGCCGATAAAAGATTCCACAGTAGAGAGCACTTGGTTGACGTCGATCGGCTTGCTCAAATAACCGTCAGCACCTGCTTGCAGACAGCGATCGCGATCCCCCGGCATCGCCATCGCCGTCACCGCGATCGCCGGAACCTTCTGCCACATCGGATGCGCCTTCAGTTGGCGGATCAGCTCCAATCCGTCCACCTCCGGCAACTGAATGTCCATTAAAATCAAGTCCGGCAGCGAGTCTGACTTCACCAGCGGCGAATAAATCGCTTCCAGCATAGCACCCCCCTCGCAAATCAGCTCAACCGTGTATCCCTCCGATTCCAGCAGCTCGGCGATCAGAATTTGATTGAGCGGCTGATCTTCCACCACCAAAATCCGCTTGACATCGCTGGCAGCTCTCTCATTGCCGATATCGGCGATCGCCCCTAGCGTCACGGCAGGGCGATCGCTTTCCTTCGGAAACAGCCGGGGCGGCTCCCGCAGCGGCAGCCAAATCCGAAACGTACTCCCCTCGCCCACCGCCGACTGGAACGAAACCGTCCCCCCGTGCAACTCCGCCAGCCGCTTCGTCAGCGCCAGCCCCAGCCCCGTCCCCTCGTGGCGGCGCGTCAGAGACGAATCCACCTGCTGAAAAGGACGGAACAGCAAGTGCCACTTATCCTGCGGCACCCCAATCCCAGAATCGATCGCCTCCAGACACAAATAGGGCGTACTTGAATTCACCGGAGAGCGATCGGGGCGGGCGTCCTCCGCCAACTGATTGCCGTAAGCCAACCGCCCCGCCAGCTTGACTTTCCCGCCCTCCGGCGTAAACTTCACCGCATTCGAGAGCAAATTAATCAGCATCTGCCGCACCCGCCGCTCGTCGAGCAGCACCTGCCCGATCTGGTAGTCCAATTCCAGCGACAGAGCCAGTCTTTTCGTTTCAGCGCGGGGCTGAATCATTTTCAAGCACTGACTGCACAGCTCGTGAACCGACACCGGTTCTAAATCCAGCTCGACTTTCCCCGCTTCAATTTTCGACAAATCCAGAATGTCATTAATCAATTGCAACAAGTGCTGCCCGCTTTTTTCGATCGCCTTGACGTGATTCACCTGCCGCTCCGTCAGCTTGCCCCCCGTTTGCCGCTGCAGCAAATCCGAAAACCCCAAAATACTGTTCAGCGGCGTCCGCAACTCGTGAGACATCGACGCCAAAAACTCCGACTTCAACTGCGACGCCCGCTCCAAATCTTTATTGATTTGGCGCAAGCGTTCTTCCGATCGGGCGCGTTCGATCGCCACCCCCAGCGTCCGACATGCCGCCAGCAGCATGTCCTGCTGCGGTGCCTCCTGCAATTTCTCCAGCGTCCGCGACTCCAGCGTCAGCACCCCAATAATCGCCCCCGTCGCCGAAGGAATCGGAAAAATACCCAACTGCCCGATCGCCGGGTGGCGAAATCCCGGCACCGCCTTGGGGTGGTTGTAATAATCCTCCACAAACAAAGGCTTACCCGTTTCTACCACTTCCCACAGCAGCCCTTGCCCGTAAGGAATCCCCTGACTCAACAGCCCCGCCATCTCAATCACAGCCGGCGCGCCGTAAGTCGCAATAAACTGAGAAGAAATCTTATTCGTCAGGACGCCCGCATAGCGTTCCGCCCCCTCCCCGCCGATCGTTTTCACGTCGCCAAAAGCCGCATTCATCGCCTGTACCAAGTACGAGAGCGCAAATTGGCCAATTTCCCGCACGTCCACCGAAGCCTGCAGCCGCTCCGTCAAACCCAGCAAAAATCTCAGACGCCTCACCTCAGCATTTAAGCTATCTTGCGACTGGCGATAGCCCGTGACATCCCGAAAGGTAAACAGCCGTCCGCCGTCTGAAGTCATCGTGGCGTAGACTTCCAGGCAAATGCCATTTTTTTGCTCTATACAAACGGAAACACTTTCATTATTTGCGTCTTGAAGCACTTGCCGCAGTTGTTCCCCTTGCTCGGACGACCAGTAGCCCCGTTCTACTACGCTGGCAAAGACAACATCGCTGTGCGGAAAGTCTTTGAACCAATCCGGCGACATTTCCCAAATTTCAGCGAGTTTCCGGTTGAATAATACTAAACGATTGTCTCGGTCAAACAGCGCGATCGCATTATCCACATGGTTGAGGATGAGCTCTTGCTCCTCCTTCAATCTCTGTAGGTGCTTCTCAATTTGCTCTTGATTCATAACGCTTGCTCAACCAGATGAGGGCTACAGAATAAATGCTTAATATTACTTTACAAAACATTACAATTGCTTCCAGTGATTGGGATCTCATCATTTTTGTGATCTGCAATACACCGATCGGGCTTTGCGGTAACGGGGTACAAAAAATCTGATAAGTCTAATAAAATCAAATTATAGTGTTTCTATCTGAATCGTGAACGACTGTACGGGGTGAAAACCCGGCTTCTTGAAGAAGCCGGGTTTCTGAGTTTTCACAACTCAATTAGGAACGCTATATTTAAATTTTTTATGAGTCTACAATCAAAGAGTATTTTTGATTTCCTCCTTCCCGCAGCAGCTCTCTCTAATTTTTGAAAAATCGCCGTGCTGGAAAAATTTTCTCTAGCGGCTTCGGTTCAAAAAAACTAAAAAATACTTAAATTATATAAAAATTATAATTGTTGAAATAACCTCCCCTCACGACCTTATTTTAGGGAACCAACAACACTCATAAAATTTCACAAGTTGCGAAAAAATATAGGACACAAACAAAGCAAAATCAGAATCCCTGGGTTAGGGAGCTATAAATAGAATCTAAGAAGCCGAATCACCGTTAAGCGATTCTATTGGCTCGTTTAGCTCTGTTTTATTGCCAGCCGTAGAGAGGTAAGCGCCGACGACATAGATGGCGAATAGTAGTCCGACAGCAATCAGAGCATTTAGCAGAACGTTACTTGGTTTTTTTTCCATAAAAAAGATTAGACGTGCAATCATTCAGTAGCTAAGAGCTGTAAATAGAATACAAAAACCCCAATCAATTTTTGCCTCCCTCTTGTGCATCCCTCCCCAAGATCCTAAATCCTGAATGCTGAATTCTGAATTCATCCCTTAATTTTCAATGGCGATCGCGCCATAAGATTAACGAGTAGAGCGCTGACAGGGATAAAAATTACTGACGGCTCAGACCCTGCGATCGCGCGTCAATTTTTCCGCTTTTTCTTCGCGGGGTCTTGGCGCGCTCTCTCGGCTTCTAATCTCATCAACTTCCTTATCATAATAAAGCAGAGCGAGTGTTTCCTCTGACAAAAGGTAGAAATTAAGGGGAAAAGTCGCCATTTTGTTAAGCGCGATCGCTTCTGCTGTTGAAACTGATTTTGCGTGATGCGCGCATCCCGTTCCCTACAGGCGATCGCAATTGCTTGCGGCATAATAGATAGCTGCGCTTACCGCCCATCCTGTCTGCGTGGTTCTGGGATGCCGAAACTCTGCAATCTCCTGTTTCTCCAGGCAAAACAGCGCCCGCAGGTCGATAATCCTGATAAATTTTGGCAGTTTTTACAACTTTTGATAGAGAAAAAGAGATAAATTAAATTTTATTATGAACTTGTAAAGTTTACTCATAGAGAGGTTTGTCATATGAGAATTAATGCAAAGGAGTGGAAACAATCACTGGGAGTAACGGCATTGATTTCAATGGCTGTGACTGTTCTTTCTAGCCCCTTAGCTTCAGCCAGAGAAGTAACGCCTGCGGGGCCGAAAGGGGGTGAAAATGACTGGCAAATAGCCCAAGAGTCCCTCTGCCGCGAAATAGACGCTTATGGCGGCTTGAATGTCCGACAAAATCCGTCAATTGGCAGCGATGTGACAGCGACTTTACCCGACGGTCAGGCTGTCATCATTGAGAATCGCGGCGCAAATGGCTGGGTGCCAATTACCGAACCCGTACAAGGATTCGTCGCGGCAGAGTACCTCAACTACTGTAGGGGAGCTTGGCAGACGCCTGCGACTCCGGTTGCCAGCGATAGCTGCCGGCAAATTGACGCTTATGGCGGTTTGAATGTCAGAGAAAATCCGTCAATTGGCAGCGACGTGATAACGACTTTGCCCGACAATCGCGCGGTCACGATTCAGGGGGCGGGGCAAAATGGCTGGGTGCCCATTTCTGAGCCAGTGCAAGGCTTTGTCGCGGCAGAATATCTCAACTACTGCCCGTCTAATTGGGCGACAACCAGTGAATAGACGCGCAGATGCCGTAAATGTCTAGACGGGCGATCGCGCTTCCCGGTGACAGCAAAGAGTTTAGGGATGCCGCGATCGCCGAGAACTCAGGGTTTCTAATCAGTCGAAGTTGAGCCGCCACTTCTGAAAAAACCCGGAAAATAAGTTTAAATGCACCGATACGCGCTGCCGCAGCCCCCACTCTCCAGCCAATTCTTCCTTAAGGAAGAGGCAACCTACTTGGCTCGGCTGGACTTTTGATATAAAATTCTATCGTTAAGCTCGACAGCCCACCGTTTGGGAAACCAGACGCGGGCCACCGGAGGCTCTCCCAATCCCAGAGCCTGCCGATTCTGTATGTCAAAGCAGTTAGAGAGGATAGAACACGATGGCATTTACCCTTCCCGACTTACCGTTTGCCTCCGACGCCCTGGAATCGGGCCAGATGTCGGCCCAAACCTTCTCCTTCCACCACGACAAGCACCACGCGGCTTACGTCACCAACCTCAACAAACTGATTGAGGGAACGGATCTCGCCGACAAGTCCCTGGAAGAAATCGTCCAAATCAGCTTTAAAGATCCGTCCAAAACCGGGATCTTCAACAACGCTGCTCAGGTTTGGAACCACACCTTTTTCTGGAATTCCTTGAAACCGGGCGGCGGCGGCGAACCCACCGGCGCGCTGGCTGACAAAATCAAAGCCGACTTTGGAAGCTTCGACAAATTCAAGGAAGAGTTCAAGAACGCCGCCGCCACCCAATTCGGCAGCGGTTGGGCTTGGCTGGTTTTGGACAACGGCACCCTGAAAGTTACCAAGACTCCCAACGCCGAACTTCCCGTCGTTCACGGGCAAACCCCCCTGCTCACCCTGGATGTTTGGGAACACGCCTATTACCTCGACTTCCAAAATCGCCGCCCCGACTACATCCAGAACTTCCTCGACAATCTCGCTAACTGGGACTTTGCCGCTGAAAATCTGGCAAACGCCGCCTAGAGGCGCGTGAAGCTGTCTTCTTAGCGCCAGCGCGAATCCTTGTCGGGAGCATCCCATTTTTGGAGTGCGTTCGCGAAGCGGGTGCGTAAGCGTTGCGGCTCTTTTATGAGCTAGCACCCACGTCTCGTTCGCTCTTGGATCGATCGGGAGCGAGACGCTCCCACTTCTGAAAAAAGGTGTTTTGACAAAAACGGGATGCTCCCATCCTTGTCCCTATCGAGGCAGCTAATTTGCAATACCGTCTCTACCTCGTTTCCAGGCTTCTGCATGGAAATGCAGTAAATGTGAGCCTAGGGCTCATGTCTTCTTAAAGACACGCGATGTAAATAGGCAAATTAAATGAAAAATAGCTGATACACGCGATCGCCCGTGGCCGGCTGGCTCAGTCCAGTCGGCCATTTTTACATTTAATTTTTTTTAATTCTTCGCTGGCTTTGGGTGCTTGCGGGCGCTGCCAACATGCCCAATTGCCCCAACATGCTATATTTTTACAAAAATTAACACTTTTTCTGAAACGCCTGTGAGAACATGAACAGCAAAGATTTGGCCCAATACGTCGAAGCAACTAACGGCATTTCCAAGCCGTGGCTGTTAGTACAAATGCGCTTGCAGAAGTTGCAAGAGCGCAGAGAAACACTCTCTGCCGAGGAATATGCCCGAGAGCTGGCCGATATTCACAAAGACTTAATGAACCTGGGAGAGTGGTGGCAAGGAATAGAAAGCGAAGTTTTTTAATTGTGAAGAAATCTCCGGACGGTCGTGAAAGCGTTGCACAATAAAGAAGGGAGCCAGAGCGATTTTTAGATTCCAAATTTAAAAAAAGGCGATCGGCACAATATCCTAACCTCGTCCTCTCGACGATAAAGCCCGTCGCTCCAAGCTCCCGGCTATCGTTCACGACTGCAGCGACTCAAACCATGACCGCCACCCAAAATCCCACAGAAACTATCTCCGAAATCAACCTGCAAGACCCCCAATACTACTTCAACCGCGAGTTCAGTTGGGTAGAATTCAATTACCGGGTGTTGCACGAAGCCCTGGACGAGAGGACGCCGCTGCTCGAGCGCCTGAAGTTTTTGGCAATCTTCAGCTCTAACCTCGACGAATACTTCATGGTGCGCGTAGCCGCCCTCAAGCAGCAGCTCGAAGCCAAAGTCAGCCAGTTGTCCGCCGACGGGCGATCGCCCAAAGAACAGCTCGATTTAATCAGCGAAAAGCTGCACCCGATGGTAAAACTGCAGCACCAGCACTTTGAAGAAGTCTTGCGCCCCCAACTGGTTGCCTGCGGCATTCACATCCTCGAGTATGTAGATTTGAGCCAAGAACAGCGCCTCTACCTGCAAACCTATTTCGAGGAGCAAATTTTCCCCGTCCTGACGCCCCTAGCAGTCGATCCGGGTCATCCATTTCCCTACATCTCCAACCGCAGCCTCAACCTCGCCGTTGTCGTCAAAGATCCGGAAACCGAAGAAGAACTTTTCGCCCGCGTCAAAGTGCCCCGGCTGCTACCGCGTTTCGTCCCCTTGCCGGAAGAATTGCGCATCCACCATCAGGGGAACGCCGCTATCTGGACGGGCGTTCCCTTAGAGCAGGTCATTGCCCACAATCTAGAGTTTTTGTTTCCGGGAATGAACATTCAGGAATATTACCCGTTCCGCATTACCCGGAATGCTGACTTGGAAGTCGAGGAAGACGAAGCAGACGACCTGATGCAGGCGATCGAACAAGAGCTGCGAAAGCGGCGACTCAGCGGCGAAGTCGTGCGCATGGAAATTCAAGAAACCATGCCCGCTCCCGTTAGAGACATGCTCGTGGAAGAACTTTCCCTCGCGCCCAGCGATGTCTACGAAGTCGAGGGGTTGCTGTGTCTGGGTGATTTGATGTCGTTCATGGAATTGCCCCTGCCGGAACTCAAAGATCCGCCCTGGAAGTCGGTGGTGCCTGCCTGTTTCCGCCGCCTCAGCGATCCGACAGTCGGCGAGGAGGAGCTAGAGGGCGACGAAGGGCAAGATTTATTTGCCTTGCTCCGCCAGCGCGATTTCCTATTGCACCATCCCTATCACTCGTTTTCTGCAACCGTGCAGCGCTTTCTGACTATAGCCGCTCACGATCCTGCCGTACTGGCGATTAAAATGACTCTCTACCGCACCTCTGGAGATTCGCCGATTCTGAATGCCCTGATTGCTGCCGCTGAAAATGGCAAGCAAGTGGCGGTTTTGGTGGAATTGAAGGCCCGATTTGACGAGGAGAATAATATTATTTGGGCGCGGAAGTTAGAAAAGGCAGGGGTTCACGTCGTCTACGGTTTGGTCGGATTGAAGACGCACACCAAAATTGCAATGGTGGTGCGCCGGGAAGAAGACCGCATCCGCCGCTACGTTCACATCGGCACGGGCAATTACAATCCCAAAACGGCGCGGATTTATACGGATTTGGGATTGCTCAGTTCGCGGGACGATTTGGGAGCGGATTTGACGGATTTGTTTAATTATTTGACGGGGTATTCGCGGCAGCGTTCTTATCGAAAGTTGTTGGTTGCGCCGGTGAACATGCGCGATCGCACCCTCGCCCTCATCCGCCGCGAAATCGAACACTGCAACAACGGCTACAGCGCCCGCATTGTCGCCAAAATGAACTCTCTCGTCGATCCGGCGATTATTGCCGCGCTCTACGAAGCCTCCATCGCCGGCGTGCGCATCGATTTAATCGTGCGCGGCATGTGCTGCTTGCGCCCGGGCGTCCCCGGCGTCAGCGAGAATATCAAAGTCATCAGTATCGTCGGTCGCTTTTTGGAACACTCGCGGATATTTTACTTTCACAATCGCGGGCAGGAGGAGGTTTATATCGGCAGTGCCGATTGGATGACGCGCAATCTCAACCGCCGCGTTGAAGCGATCGCGCCAGTTGAAGATCCCGAACTTTCCAAAGATTTGCAAGAAATCCTCGGCATCCTCCTCGCCGACAACCGCCAAGCCTGGGAATTGCAGCCCGATGGTTCCTACATCCAGCGCCGCCCCCTCGACGAGTTCGGCGAACAGTGCAGCCAAAAAACCCTCATGGAATTGGCGCGCCGTTCGTAGTGGGCGCTTTAGCGCCCCTTTCCCCGGACAAACTTTTTCTCGTTCGTAGTGAGCGCTCGATCGCCCCTTTCCCCAGACTCAAGCCCTCACTACAAACTTTTTTTCAAAGTTTTGTAAATCAATATTACAAATTGTGCGATCGCCGCCGCAAATCGCCCACTCGCCTCACATCGATTATCAATTTGCGCTATCACTAAGATAGGTGACGCTTATCACGGGTTGCCTGAGATTTACATCAACAGGCAAACGCGAGATTTGCTTCACAGTGAAGATATACAGTTATTAGAGGTGCGGCAAATGAAATCTACAGCGATTTTCAATGCCACGGCACTCTTAGTTGCCCTCTTCGTCGCAGCACCAGCGCGAGCATTCAATCCCGCCCACGTCAGACAATTGCTAGAAACCAATATGTGTTCTGAGTGCGATCTGGGCGGTGCCAACTTAAAAGGGGCTCACCTGATTGGAGCCGAGCTGAACAATGCCAATCTCGCCGGCGCAAATCTAGAACATGCCAATCTAGAAGGTGCCAATCTCACCGGGGCGAATCTGGAAGGTGCCAATCTCAGCCATGCTTTTCTCAATAGCGCCTTTTTTGAGAACGCCAACCTGAAGGATGCTAACTTCAGCTATGCGAATCTCGTTTTTGCCAAGCTCCTCGGTGCCGATTTGACGAATGTCAATCTAGCCAATGCCAATTTGCTCAATGCAGAGATAAACCAGGCTGAAATAGTCCGCAAGAATCTCAAAATAGCCGAGTAATATTTCGGGCGATCGCACTTTCGATAGATGACAGATAAGTTTCGCTTGCTTCCCATCCCCGCTAGAGGGGCAATCTCCCCGTGATTGCCCCTCTAGAAATTGCCCCAAAGATATAAATTCGCTAGATTTTCTATCTCTGCATCAAAATATAAGCTCTCAGAGATAGTCTCACTTTGTCGTTCTTTGAGGTAAAACTAGATACATGTCCTTCCCGTACCGCAGCCCCGCACTCGGTGAGGCGCGTTGGGAGAAGTTGAACACGCACATCTATCCCCAGGAATATCTTTCTAACTCACTTGAAAAGATTTTCTGCCCGCCCTCTTATCCCCGCCGAGCTGACCATTTTTAGATCTGGGTTGGCAGCAGGTGGATTGCGACCAGCGAAGGGATAACATAAGTGATAGGCAAAAAAATCTCAAACCTTTACAAAAACCCATCTCTCTAAAATGCTTTAAACGGTCGCGCTTTTCGAGAAGCGATCGCCACGGAGGCAGATAAGTGAGGCCAAGGCCATACAAGCGCGATCGCCTTGCCGAGCCACTCGCCGCGTTTCCCGAAAAACCCAATCCTGCGATATAGTAGCGAACGGTTAACATAGGTACGAGCAGTGGGGAGTGATACCTATGGATTTGAAAGCTGGCACAGTCCTGCGCGAAGGTCAATACGTCATAGAAGAGATATTGGGCGAGGGAGCCTTTGGCATCACCTATCGCGCCACCGATACCGAATTGAGCCTATCAGTGGCCATCAAAACCCTCAACCAGACCCTGCGCCATCATCCAGATTTTGAAAAATTTCAAAAACAATTCATCGCCAGCGCCCTCGTCCTGCGACAGTGCCAGCACCCTCACATCGTCCGAGTGTTCGACTGTTTCCACGATGACGGCATCTATTATATCGTCATGGAATACGTCCCCGGCCAAACCCTAGCCGAGATCGTGCAGTCCGGGGAAGCGCTGCCAGAAACTAAAGCAGTCAAATACATCCGCCAAGTGAGCGCCGCTCTGCACGCGCTCCACCAGGCGGGCATCCTGCACCGAGACATCAAACCCCAAAACATCATCCGCCGAAAAGAAAGCGATTCCATCGTCCTCACCGATATGGGAATCGCCTGGGAATTGACGCCCGGAATCGCGCAAACCTATGCCAGCTTGCTCTCAGCGGGTTTTGCAGCCGTCGAACAGTACATCGCCGAAGCACCGCGAACCCCAGCCACCGATATATATTCCCTCGCCGCTACCTTCTACTACCTTCTCACGGGCATTCCCCCCGTAGCCGCACCCCTGCGCGATCGCCTCCCCCTGGCAGAGTGGCGAAAAATCCAACCCAAACTCAGCCCCGGCGTTGCCCGCGCCATTTGCGAAGGGTTGCAGGTGGAAGCGCAGCGGCGTCCCCAAAGCGTCAGAGCGTGGCTGTCTGTGATGCTCAGCGACAAACAAGCCGTCAAAAAACAAGAGCCAGACAGCCGTTTAAAACCTGCAAGTCAGGAAAAATCCCCGCAGGCGGAAACATCCCATGCGGATGCGGCAAAGGCGATCGAACAACCCGCCCCTGCCGCGCGATCGCAGGAGGCTGCCCCAGCTACAGGGGCAGAAACCGGACTTGCCCAACCATCGCAGCGAGTCAGAACTGAACAGCCAGCAGCCAGCAAACCGGCTTTGGCGAAAAAAACGCAACAGTCAAAGAAAAAAAAGCCTGCAAGTCGTCAAGTCCGGGCGGTTGCTTCAGCACAGCCAGCCAGTCAATTTAAAGAAGAGGCGATCGCGGAAAAACCCGCACCTGCCGCCGAAACGCGACAGGTGGAAGCACGAGGACTTTCTGCAGCCAACCCCCAATCGGGAGAGCTAGCGCCACTCCCCCTGCTCAGTGCCAAAACTCCACTGCCCAAAAAAGCCCGAGAGCGGAAAACGGCGCAACCTCAAGCGCTTGAATCCAGCCCCACGGAAACGCCACCAGAGCGGCAAGGGCGCGATCGCCAGAACTCCCAACCCGTACAGCCCTTTAACATCGAGCTTCTCAAAGCCCAACCCCCCCTGGAGAGTAGCAAAACGCCGCTGCAAAAAGCACCGCCCGCGCAGCAGTTGGCAGCCGCAAGCGCTCCAGAAAATCCCTCCCTGCCCGCCGCAGAAGACAGCAAGGTGGAGCAGGAGGAGCCGCCAGAGCAACCAACCGAGCCAGAAAAGATCGCAAAAGAGCGAGCGATCGCCCATTTCCTGCAGTGGGTGCCGACGAGACAATGGCTGACGCGAGCCTTCCTGCTCACTGCCGCATTCGGCGCTTTCATCGGTGCCGGTTTCGGCTTTGCCGTTCGCTTTGTCATTGCGGGCAAATCCGGCTCCTCCTTGTTTCACGCAGAACAGTCATTTCCCCCCAGCAAAAACTGGCCCGGGACAGTTCCCTTCCAGGGATTTTCCAATGTCAGCGAAACCGACTCCGACTCCCCATCACTGCAATTGCCGGAATGGCTTTCCCATCCCCTGCCAGAAGCACAGAACCTGCCCGTCGAGAGCAATCTCAACGCTCAACCAGAGCCACCCGCCTCGACCGACAGCGCGATCGAGCCGCAAAGCGAACCCGCAGCGCCCGATTCTTCCCAAACTGATGCGGGTGATGCCGCCCCCGAATCGGAAACCCTGCCGCAGCCAGAGTTAGGGGCAGCACAGACGCCAGAGACTCCCTCGGAATCCGCCCCGTATAATTCCCCGCCAGATCCCAAACCCGACGACTGGGTTTCACTTCCAGAGTCTAGTTTTGTTCCCGGATCGGGCATCAGATAAGATAGGCTGTTATAATTTGTTACGGACAGGCACAAATCTGAGTTTATGAGTAATCCTTTAGTCCATGCTTTTTTTGTGGGCAGAGCCCTAGCTGAAGCGCTCAACGAACAGCTAGAGAAAGCCCTAACCAACGCCCTCAGCGAACTCGGCAAATTTGATGCCGAGCAGCGGGAGCGGTTTCGGACTTTCACCGAGCAAGTCATGGAGCGAGCCAGCCGAGAAGAAGAAATTGCCACTGCCAACCGGACGGCAGCCCCAACAGCAGGGCGATCGGACGTGCCTGTCGGCGACTTGCAAGCGACGATAGACGACTTGCGCGCCGAAATTGCTCAACTGCGCGTCCAGTTGCAGCGCTATCGCAGTCGTTCGCTCTGAACCTGTTCGAGCCCGTCCCGATCGGGAGAAAGTGAAAAGGAAAAAGAGAAAAGTTCAATTCACTTTTAATTCTCACTTTCAAGGCTCACTAAATTTTCCAATCGCGTCAATCAGTTGAGAAAATAAGTTAGGAACCCGAGTGTCTGCTTTCCCTGATGACTCTGCCACCCGCGAGCACTACACCGAAGGCTCTGAAAATGTCTCCGCCAGCGGTGCGATTTCCGATGGGATAGAATTGCTCGAAACCGCGCGTGAAGCGAAGCTATCCCGAAGGGAATCGCACCAACTCAAACCGGCTGGCCGCGAAAAGCCCGTCGCCCCCGATCGCGGCGGGAAGGGCTGGAATCGGATTTTCAAAAAAACCAGAAAAGACAAAGCTTACCGCTGGAGTCGCGAAAACTATTCCCGCCGGCAGCGCTTTGTCGAAATTTGGTCGTTCGTTTTAATCTTGATGGCTTGGCTGTGGCGCGACGGCAAACCTTGGACCTATATCGGCGGCATGACTGAAGCCAAGCGGCTCGCCAGACGCCGGCAGCAAGCGATCTGGATTCGCGAAAGCCTGCTGGAACTGGGGCCGACTTTTATCAAAGTGGGCCAGCTATTTTCCACCCGCGCCGACATCATCCCCACCGAATACGTCGAGGAACTCTCGAAACTGCAAGATAAAGTGCCTGCCTTCAGTTACGAGCAGGTAGAACAAATTGTCAAACAAGACCTGGGCAAAGAAATTTCTACCCTGTTCCGCAGTTTCGATCCCGTTCCCCTGGCAGCCGCCAGTTTGGGGCAGGTTCACAAAGCTCAGCTCCACTCCGGCGAAGAGGTGGTGGTGAAGGTGCAGCGCGCGGGATTGCGGCGGCTGTTTGAAATCGATTTGGGCATCGCTAAGGGAATTGCCCGCTACTTTCAAAATCATCCAGAATGGGGCCGTGGCCGCGATTGGATGGGAATCTACGACGAGTGCTGCAAGATTCTCCACGAGGAAATCGACTATCTCAACGAAGGGCGCAACGCCGATACGTTTCGCCGCAACTTCCGCAATGTCGATTGGGTGCGCGTCCCCCGCGTCTACTGGCGCTATGCCTCTCCTAGGGTTCTGACTCTCGAATACATCCCGGGGATTAAAATCAGCCACTACGAAGCCTTGGAGGCTGCCGGTCTCGATCGCAAGGTGCTGGCACATCTGGGCGCGCAGGCTTACCTGCACCAGTTGCTGGAAAATGGCTTTTTCCACGCCGATCCCCACCCGGGCAATATTGCAGTCAGCCCCGACGGAGCGCTGATCTTTTACGACTTCGGCATGATGGGGCGCGTCCGCAATGACGTCCGCGAAAAACTCATGCAGTTGTTTTTTGGGATTGCTCAAAAAAGCGCCGATCGCGTGGTGGATTCTCTGATCGAACTCGGAGCCCTCGCGCCTGCAGAGGATTTGGGGCCAGTGCGGCGGTCGATCCAGTACATCTTGGATAATATTATGGATCAGCCGTTTGAAAACCAGTCGGTTACGGCGATCGCAGATGACTTGTACGAGATTGCCTACGACCAGCCCTTTCGGTTTCCCGCTACCTTTACTTTTGTCATGCGGGCGTTTTCTACTTTGGAGGGGGTCGGGAAAGGGCTCGATCCCGATTTTAACTTTATGGAGGTTGCAAAGCCTTTTGCAATGCAGATTATGACGAATGGCAATTCCTTTGAGAGGAATAGCTTTATCGACGAGCTGGGCCGCCAAGCCGCCCAAGTCGGCACCACGGCGTTCGGTCTGCCGCGCCGCATCGAGGACGCGATCGAAAAATTGGAGCGCGGAGACATCCGCATCCGCGTTCGCTCCACGGAAACGGATCGGGTTCTCCGGCGCATGAGCAGTATTCAGATGGGCAGCAACTATGCTTTACTCATCAGTGCTTTCACCCTGTCCGCTACGATCTTATTTGTGAACGGTCAATTAGGTTTGGCGCTGATAGTGGCATTAGTGGCGGGCGCGATCGCCGTGACACTGATCCGGCTGATCGTCCGGCTTGACCGATTCGACCGCTCCTGAGTTCTCATACAGTTGCAACTCAACTCTCTTCTGAAGCACTCCTCTTATGAAACGCTACTTTGCAGGTCTTACCGATCGGGGAATCGTTCGCTCTGTCAATCAAGATGCCTACTATATAGAGCCAAACGGGCGATTTTTCATCGTGGCGGATGGTATGGGAGGACACGCGGGCGGTCAGGAAGCCAGCCAAATCGCTACTGAGGTGATGCAGCGTTATCTGACAGAGCAGTGGGATTCTCAGCATTCCTCGGTGGATCTGTTGGAGGCGGCATTTTTAAAGGCTAATCAGGCGATCGTTCAGGATCAGCGAGAGCATCCCGAGCGATCGGATATGGGCACTACTGCAGTCGTGGTTCTGTTTCGAGACGAAGAGCCAAACCCGGAAGGATCAAAGCCCGCAGGCATCTGGGTGGCTCACATCGGCGACTCTCGCCTCTACCGACTGCGGGGCTCTAAGTTGGAGCAAATTACAGAAGATCATACTTGGGTGGCGCGGGCGATGAAATCCGGTCACATCAATGCCGAACAAGCCCGCAACCACCCCTGGCGGCACGTTCTCTCTCAATGTCTGGGGCGTCAGGATATGGACGAGGTAGACGTTCAACCCCTTGAGGTACAGCCAGGGGATCGCCTGCTGCTGTGCAGCGACGGCTTGACGGAAGAACTCCCTGACGGCGCGATCGCCAACCACCTCAAAGGCATCCGCGCCTGCGAACAAGCCGCGAAAGTTCTGGTGAATGCCGCCAAGGATAAAGGGGGACGCGACAACATTACGGTGGTGATTGTGGCCATAGAAGGGCGCGAACGGGCAGACGAGTGACCCCCCAGCCGAGGGGCGACAAGCTGCCGACAATCTGCTTCTCTCCCCTGCCGCCGCCCGCAATGCGATCTTTTATTTTAATTTTTAAATTTTTCCCATAAAGGAACGCTATAGCCCTTACATGACCGGGTTGTAGCGTTTTTTGGCAGCTTTTCTTTGCAAGTTAAAAATTAATCAAGCCCTGAATTTTTTTAAAGACAAATTTTCTCGCTAATGCTTGGCGTTAGCAATACTCTTTTAATTGCCCGATCGCCCCCTCCCCCCAGGGCTGCCATCGCTCAAGCGCGTTGCAACTCGGAAAACCTCATGATGCAATTGATACAACGATTTCGTTCAATACGAGCAGTTTTCCTATTGACAGGTTGCTACAACTGGTGTAGGAGCTAGGGAACCTTGCGGGTGCGGCGGGCATCTATACCCCTAACTTCTTCACAAAGAAGGATGTGCTTTTTGTCAATCCTTTGTTATACTTCGTAACATATAGCCCGAGGAGGAGGGGTTCGCGGAATCCTGAAACCCAAAGGCGATCGCTGAAAGGGAGTTGTAATTCTGGGCTCAACCAGCTTGTGACTCTCGCACCATCCTAAACTCTCTAAGATTGGAGGTCGTTGCGTTATGAACCCTATCGAACTGTCTTTAGAACAACAATTCAGCATCCGCGCCTTTCAAACTCAAGTCGAAAACATGAGCCTCGAGCAGGCGCAGGACTTTTTAGTGAAACTCTACGAGCAGATGATGGTACGCGAAGCAACCTACCAGCACCTGTTAAAGCATCAGTGGGGACTTGAGGCAGGGCCGCAATTTGAATAGTCTGTCCATTGTCCTACAGTGGGCGACCTCCGTCTCTTGCTTTGTTCCAAGTGAGGAAAGGAGCTGGGGATGCCGGGGCGTCACCTTCATTACCGAGAATGCTCTCAGCCGATATGAATTCAAATTTTAAAAACCTTTTGTCTGATAGAATTTCCCTTTGACTGCTGCATAAAACCCAACGAAAACCAATAGAATTTTGATAAATTGTTGATTGAATATTCTCATCTATAGCGTTTCTATTTGATTGGTAAACGGCTGTACTGAGTGAGAAACCCGGTAACTTCTGCGGAACCGGGTTTCTGACGTTTCACGCTTCACAACGCTATATTTGCAAGAAAGGCAGGCGATCGCGCTCTCTTGCGCAGGCAATTCGCCGCGATCGGGTGGCTTTCTCTACGCACCCACCGCAGCTCCAGAATTTCCCGATAACAAATCTCCTCTCAGGGCACTTAAACCCAACAGCACCCGATTCGCTACTAACAACCAGAAAAACTGACCGTGGGGAACGCCCTGATGGTAATTTCCGTCTCTTCATGCCGAGAATGACCGGGAATATCTCCTCAATTTGCCCGATTATCAATTACCTCTTACCCATTACATAAGTAGAGACTTATTGCCTAAAACTTTAGTAACCTTTACTTTTGTCGTATGTAAACAAAATTTAATTAGCTTTTCTTAAGAAAAGCTCGTAACAAAATTTTGTGCTTTTCGATGTCGAACGCTTGTCAAAATTTGCTCTAATCTTCAGAAAAATAGGATATGATGCTATTGCTCAAATCGAATGGAACCTGTGACAGTCACAGGTAGATATAATTGATGCGATCCTCAGAAGCGCATCAATTATAAAGTCAGAGTTCTGTCAATAGCGATCGGCTATTGACAAAATTGAAAGGGCGCGAAATTGAGTCCCATATCAACCTAAAAACTGTGTCAGATTTTTAGGCAGAGCCAGTGGGAAAAGTTTCCCACGTCACACTGAAAAAGCGGAAGATAATCGATAGGAAACTGGAGAAGTTAAATTATGCCGAGGATCTATTTCAGAACCTTGTTAGGTAACGAGACGTATGGCAAAGGTTATTTTGCCTACAACAATTCTCAAACTGTTAACGATCAGGAAATTATTTACCACACTGACTTAACAGAGTTCTTCTACAAAGACCCTGAAACGGAGATTGATAAAAATAAAGGGGGCGCAAGGGGAACTTTTCACTTTGTAATCGGGAGTCCGCGAAATAACCCGGACCCGGTAAGAAGTATTTTTAATATGGAGTTGGCCGATCCCCGTGGTGGTTTGTACACCGATAAAGGCGATCCCTGCCGTCCAGGTCATCTGGGTGCTATCCAAGGGAAAACGATTAAACTGGAATGGCCCTACATGGGTGCTGGAGAGCCTTCTTGGTGGAATGAGACAGCCACACCGACGCCAGCCCCGGCACCAATCCCGGCACCAATCCCGGCACCAGTCCCGGCACCAATCCCAACGCCAGCCCCGGCAC